>CAWHOR010000041.1:0-60436 GCA_963830845.1 uncultured Bacteroidota bacterium
CATGTTCTGCACGCGTTCAGTTGCGTATTGCTTTGGTCGGCGACATGGGCGGCTGGACGAAGGCGATCGACGCGCGCAACGGCAAGAGGCTGTGGATGACGAAGACCGGCCTGTTCGACGCCTCGACCTCGACGGCGACGCCAGTGCTGGTCGGCGACAAGGTGTTCGCGCCGTCCTCGCAGTACGAGATCATGATGGCGGCGCAGGACCATCATGTGTGCTGCAAGCTGCATGGCGGCGTGTCGGCTGTGGATGCCATGACGGGCAAGATCGTCTGGCAAACCGGCACGATGGAAGACGCCAAGCCGATCCGCGATCGCGGCGATGGGCAGATGCTGTGGGGACCGGCCGGCGCGCCGATCTGGAACTCGCCATCGATCGACGTGAAGCGCAACCGGCTCTATGTCGGCACGGGCGAGGCGAACTCGGAGACGGCGCACCCGAACACGGACGCTCTGCTGGCGTTCGATCTCACCAGCGGCAAGATCCTGTGGTCGTACCAGGCGACGGCGGATGACGTGTTCAACGTCGGCTGCGGGCCGAATGGCGGCGGCAAGAACTGCTCCACCAAGACGGTGTTCCGAGATGTCGACTTCGGCGCCTCGACCATTCTCGACCACCAAACCCGATGGAAAGGACATCGTCGTCGCCGGACAGAAATCCGGCACGGTGTGGGCGATGAACCCGGACACTGGCGAGGTTGTCTGGCGCACGCACATCGGCACGGGCGGTCCGAATGGCGGCATCCATTGGGGCATCGCGGTGGACGACACGCACGTCTATGCGCCGATCAGCTATCCGGGACGTTCGATCCCCGGATCAGGTCGTGCCGGCGGACCTCAAGCCGGGCCTCTATGCGGTGAACCTGCAGGACGGGACGATCGACTGGAAGATGGAGGTGAAGCCCGACTGCACGGATGCGCGCAAGAAGTTCGTGCCGCGCTGCAACTGCGTTGTTCGGCCTCTCGGGCGCGCCGACCGTCATTGGCGATTATGTCGTGACAGGCGGGCTCGATGGCCGCGTCTATGTGGTCGAGCGCAAGACCGGCAAGCTGGCGGCGCAGTGGGATACGGCGCGGACCTTCGAGACGATCAACGGCGTCGAGGGCAACGGCGCATCGGTCGACAATGCCTCGATCATCGCCGCCAACGGACTGCTGATCATGAACTCCGGCTATGGCCTGTTCGGCCAGGGCGCGGGGAACGTGATGATTGCCTACAAGCCGAAGAGCTAAGCCGAAGAGCTAGAGGCCGAAGAGGCTCGACGGGAGAGATGACCATGTTCAGGACGACTCGCATCGGGCGTTGCTCTCGCGGCGGCGCTGGCGATGAGTTCATGCACGACGCCAGCCGACACGCAGACGGCGGCGAGACGATCCGCTGGTGACAGCGGCGCACAGTGGCGACGCGACAGCCGCATCGAAAGCAGCCGGCGAGGAGATCTACAAGCAGCATTGCGCGGCGTGCCACGACAATCCGGAAGCCACCAAAGGCGCCGGGGCGCGATGCGCTGAAGCGGGTGTCGGCGCTCGTACGTCACCAACGCGCTGATCATGGGCAAGATGGTGGCGCAGGGCGCGCCGCTGTCGGCCATCGAAGTGTCCAACGTGTCCGACTATCTGTCCGGCGGCGAAGCGGATGCGACGGGCTGGCTCGCGCCGAACGCCTGCCCCGCCAATCGCCGCACGCCGAAGCTGGACGTGAAGGCGACGATGTCCGGGTTTGGCTATGACTATTCGAACAAGCGGCAACTGTCCGACGCGCAGACGGGACTGAAGCCGGGCGATCTCGACAACATGGAAGTCGCCTGGACGATGGCCTTCCCGCAGGTCGGCACCATGCGCGGACAGGCGGCGATCGTCGGCGACACGATGTTCCTGCCGGTGGCGGACAACAACCGCGTCTTCGCGCTCGATATCTCCGGCGACAAGCCGTGCGTGCAGTGGAGCTATGACGGCGGACGCGCGCTGCGCACGTCGGCCGGCTATGGCGAGATGTCGAACGGCCAGAAGATCATCATGGTCGGCGACATGGGCGGCTTCGTGCACGCCATCGATGCAAAGACCGGCAAGAAGCTCTGGGTCACCAACGTCTCGTTCTTCAAGAACCAGATGGTGACGTCGACGCCGGTTCTCTACAAGGACCGCGTGTTCGCGCCTGTCTCGCAGTACGAACTCGCGAGCGCGATGGCCGATGCCTATGTGTGCTGCAAGGCGCGCGGCGGTGTGACGGCGATCAACGCGAAGACCGGCGAGAAGATCTGGGCGCAGGCGACGATGCCGGAAGCCCAGCCGATCAAGGATCGCGGCGACGGCCAGTTCATCTGGGGACCTTCCGGCGCGACCGATCTGGAACTCGCCCTCGCTGGACCTCAAGCGCAACCGCCTGTTCGTCGGCACGGGCGAGGCCAACTCCGGTCCGGCGCACCCGAACACCGACGCCCTGCTCGCCTTCGACCTCGACACCGGCAAGATCGTGTGGAGCCATCAGGCGACGGAGAACGACGTCTACAATGCGGGCTGCATGCCCGGCCGCGAGACCAACAAGAACTGCTCGGGGCCGACCGTCTATCGCGACGTGGACTTCGGCGCGTCGACCATCTTCACCAAGGCGCCGAACGGCAAGGAGCTTGTGCTGGCGGGACAGAAGTCCGGTTCGATGTGGGCGATGAACCCGGAGACGGGCGATGTGGTGTGGCGCACGGCGCTGGGCCACGGCACGGCGATGGGCGGCGTTCACTGGGGCATCGCGGCGGATGAGACGCATGTCTACGCGCCGATCTCGAATGTCGGGCGAGCTGTGCCGACTGATCCGGCCTATGACGCCAGCATGATCAAGCCCGGCCTCTACGCGCTCAACCTTAATGATGGGTCGATCGCCTGGTCGTTCTACTCGGAGACGGATTGCTCGGCCGAGCGCAAGGCGCGCCTGCCGGGATGCCAGCGGCTGACCGGCATCTCCGCCGCGCCAAGCGTGATCGGTGAGTATGTCGTCGCGGGCGGTCTTGATGGCATGCTCTACGTGCTGGATCGCAAGACAGGCGCGCTGAAGTGGAAGTACGACACCGCGCAGACCTATCAGGGCGTCAATGGCGTCGAGGGCAATGGCGGCTCGATCGATGCGGCCTCGATCATCGCGACGCACGGCATGCTGATCATGAACTCCGGTTACGGCATGTTCGGCCAGGCGCCGGGCAATGTGATGATCGCGTTCAAGCCGAAGAAGTAGCGCGCGGACCTAACGCTGAAGCACGCCGAGCTCGGCCAACGCCTGCTTCAGCGTCAGCCGCCCGTAGGCCGTGTTCATGTGCCAGGGATCGGGGGTCTTGTACTTGTTTGGCGAGAAGCCAGCTTCAACAAAGCTGTCGGCGGGCAAAATCACGCGCGCGCCAAGCGAACCCGCAAAGGCGCTGATGATGCTGATCTGCTGGCGATAATACCAGCTGAGGAAGGACCAGACGCGATCGCCGTACTGCAAGCCAAGGTCGCTGCCCTTCTCACTCTCTGGCCGATAGGCAACGAGTGCGCGGCTCGGCAGTGGACAGACCTGTATGACGATCCGGCCCGAAAATGCGGATCGGATCACCCGGATCGCCTCGAGGTTGGCAGAGGCATACAGCACCTTCTCCATCACGCTCGTCATGACTGCTTCGGAGACCGGCTGGCGATTTGAACTCAGTTCCTGCACCAGTGATCCGAGCGCGATCTGGTTGAGAATGTGTTCGTGATCACTATTGCGATGGGACGGAAGACCCGCCGCGCAAAACAGCACCGCGTCGAATTTTCCGGGGTCGAAGTCCTTCCACGACAGCGCCAGGAATCGTGGAGAAGACCTTGTCCTTCCGGGGCAGATCGGCAAACAGGCGACCGCCTTCGGCGTGAATGTGCGGCCCCAGCCCGCCCGGCATGACGAAGAAGTCGACATGGGATCCGGCAACGCCGTCATCGACCGCAAGAGCACTTTTCAGCGCGGCTGCATGCGAATTTCCAACGACTACGATTCTTTGAACTTACCAGTAATTAACCTTATCCATCAATTATTCTATCTATGCTTAACTTATTCAGAACAGAGTGGCTTAAAATAAAAAATTATCCCGGGCTTTTGGTGGATCATGGCCATTACAGTATTGTCGTATCCCGGCATCAATGGGATGTTTTATTTTATTTATAAAGAAAACACCGCTAATTCGAAAAGTGCAGCACAAATGCTGAAGATGCTCATCGGTAATCCATTCGAATTTCCGGAAGTATTTCGTACAACTGCGTTTGCTTCTTCCTTGTTTGTATTAATACCGGCCATTCTTGTGATTATGCTTATTACGAATGAGTACACGTATAAAACGAATCGCCAGAATGTAATTGATGGCTGGAGCAGGAACGAGTTTTTAATTGCAAAATTTTTAAATGTAGTTATTATTTCACTCATTGTAATTGCACTTTACATCATCGTTACACTTTCCATTGGTTTCAGTACAACCGGCGCTGATGTAAAAGATAAATTTCAACTGGCACATTACACCGCTCTTTATAGTTTGCAGGTATTTGCTCAATTATCGTTTGCGTTTCTGTTGGGTCTCGTGATTAAGCGGGCATTTATTGCACTGGGTGTATTTATCTTTTATAAAATTATTGTTGAAAACATTGGTGCTCAATTATTGAACAGATATGTACATGCCGATACAGGCCGTTTTTTACCAACTGAATCATCAGATATGTTAACACCTGTACCTGCTTTCCTTGGCAGGCTCGACCCAAAAGTCTATGATCATGCACTTAGCCTGATCAATCAACAGGTGTTTATCACCATTGGGTATCTGTTTATTTTTTGGGGATTGGTTTTCTGGATCTATAAAAAGCGTGACCTTTAATAAAGATGAAAAAAATTACAACTCTACTTGTCGCATTTGTACTCTGTGCAGCATCCCTGCAGGCACAGAATATCAATACCGTTATTAAAACGGAAGCACTCAAAATGGCGAAAGCACTTTCGGTGATGGACTTGGAAGCGTACAGTAAGTTCATGTATCCAACATTAATGAATGAAGCGTCATCAAAACAACGGTTAAAACAAGGCATCGATTCTATTGAAAAATATCGGGAGCAATTTGGAATTAAAGTAAAGCAGATATTAATTGGTAATCCATCAACTGTAATCACGTATAAGAATGTGATGCAGTGTACCATTCCTCAAACAACTACGGTTGAAGCAATGATGGGATCTATTGAAATTGAATCGGTGTTGGTTGCATTGTCGAACGATGGAAAAACCTGGTACTTTGTTGAATCAAACTTATTCCGTCAAAAAGATGCAAAAGCAAAACTGCCCGAATTAAGTCCCGACCTGGTTATACCTGCGCCAAAGCAGCCTGTTATGAAACCCAATGGGCAGTAGAAAATCAATTAAGCAACTAATTCATTTACGGCAGCTTCAATTGTTGGATACGAAAACTGAAAACCGGCGTGCTGAATTTTTGCAGCACTTACAGTAGCACTTTTCAACACTTCGATACTCATTTCGCCCAGCACCAATTGTAATACAAACGAAGGAACAGGGAGTGTAATAAATGCCGTTCCTCTCATTTTTTTTGCAATAGCAACTGTCAGGTCTTTGTTTGAAACGGGATTGGGTGCCACTGCATTAAACACGCCATTCAGTTGGTCATTCTCCATTGCATATTCATAAAGCCGCACCATATCAAGTATATGCACCCAGCTAACGATCTGTTTGCCACTCCCTAAAATGGATGCTAATCCAAACTTCAGCGTTTTTTTAAATTCAACAAAAGCACCACCATCATTGCTCAAAACAATTCCTGTACGGAGTTTTATCAAACGTTTACCCAAAGCCGTTACTGGTTCAATGCTGCTTTCCCATTCGGCACAAGTGCTTCCGAGAAAATCTGTATGAGCAGGATCCGTTTCTGTAAATGCCTTTCCTTTATCCGGGCCATACCAACCAATGGCTGATGCACTGATCACGGCCTGCACTTTATTGGGAATTTCAGTCAAAGCTTTTATCAGCAATGCACTGCCATCTACCCGGCTTTTTTTGATCTCTTCTTTTCGTTCTTTTGTCCAGCGTTTATCGGCAACACCTGCACCGGCAAGATGGAAAATAAAGTCGCTTTGTGCAATGGCATCCTTGTCAATGGTTCCTTTTGAGGGATCCCATTGTTTATATGTAATAGAATTGTTAGAATTTGCTTTGGCTGAACGACTGAGAATGATAATGGCATGACCTTTGGCCGATAAATACTGGGAGAGTGCATTGCCGATTAAACCTGTGCCGCCTGTTATACAAATAGTTGCCATGAATTGTTTCCTCTTTTTAGTAATATGTATGCAATTTAATTTTTAACCGCATCTTGTATACGAAATGTTTGCTTTCAACGTAATTTTAAACATCAATCAACGAACAGAAATGAAGATGATCAAAGCCATAGTTTTTTCAATTGTGTTGATGCTGGGTGTTTTGCCTGCAACCGCACAACGTATTTATTACTCAGAACCTGACCGGGATGACCTTCGCTCACTCAAATTTGAAGTGTTGGGTAAGTACGGTGAAAACTATCTCGTGTATAAGAACATCCGGTCACGGCATTTTGTTTCGGTGTATGATGCTGCCATGAAACAAAAGGATAAAATAGAACTTGATTTTATTCCAGACCGGGCTATTAATGTGGATGTGTTTACGCATCCTGACCATTCCATGATCATTTATCAATTCCAGAAAAAGAATATTGTGTATTGTATGGGGGTTATGATCGATGGTGCCGGTAAAAAAATCGGTGAACCATTGGAGTTAGATACAACACAGTTAAGCATTTTCAGCGATAATAAAATTTACAGCACCATCATCAGCGATGACAAGCAAAAACTGATGGTGTTTAAAATGAAGAACCGACAGCGTGATGATTTCAATATTCAAACGCTTTTGCTCAGTCATAACCTGATGCCGATCCGTAAATCATCGTTCAACTATCATCTTGAAAATTCAAAAGAAGCAATTGCAGATTTTTATCTTGACAATGAAGGCAATTTCCTGTTCAGTCATGTTGCACGTCCTGCGCAACGTGAATATATCAACAAAGCCAAGCTGGTTGTATTGCCTGCTTATTCCGATGAGGTAAAATCCTTTGATCTTACATTGGATAAAGTATTGCTCGACGAACTACGTATTAAAGTAGATAACCTGAATGGCCGTTATATTCTCACCTCACTCTATTCAAAAACACGAAGAGGGAATATTGATGGATTGTTTACGGCAATTGTAAACAAAGATCTTACCGGAACAGATATTGAACGTGCGATTGAATTTAACGATGAGTTCCGTGCATTGGCGAAAGGCGACAATTCGGCCAGGTTAGCATTCAACGATTATTTTCTCAAACATTTGATTGTAAAAAAAGATGGTGGGGTACTCATAACCGGTGAAAATACCTACGGCAATTCTAGAGGCGGTGGATTCAACCGTTGGGATAACCCGTGGATGTGGGGCAATTCCTTTTATCCCGGCAATTATTGGGGTTGGAGCCCTTACAATAATTGGGGAGGTGGGTTTGGTGGTTTTGGTGGTTGGCGGTCGCCATATGGCTTTAACAACAGTCAGCAAACAAGATACTATACAGATAATGTAATGGTGATTTCGCTCGATAAGGATGCGAATATGCAATGGAACAATGTGATCACAAAGTCGCAGTTTGATGATAATACCGATAATATGCTCAGCTACCAGATCATGAACAGTGGGGCAGAGTTGTTATTTATGTACAACGAATGGAACCGGCGTGCACCAATGTTAAATGCACAATCGCTGGAGCCTACCGGTCGTGTAAGTAAAGAGCCGCCATTGAAAAGTCTTGACAAAGGCTACGAGTTTATGATCCGTTTTGGAAAACAGGTAAGTGCCCGGGAAATGATCGTGCCATGCTTGTATCGTAACTCGTTCAGTTTTGCCAGGATTGAGTTTTAAACTTACGAATAAACAATGTAGTGAATACCGGAAGCGCCTGCTTCCGGTATTTTATTTGGTGAAATGAATTTCTTTCGGAATGTTTGTGGCTGAATTTAATTATCACCGTGATTCGTTTTTTCTCCGGCAATAATCCGCTGAATGTTGTTATTCTTTTTTTTATCGGGCTGCTCATTAAGTTGCCTTATTTTATTACGCCCGTTATTCCGCAAACGAATGTAACAGATGGGTTTCTGTACATCGAATTATTAAAAGCATTGCAAACAACCGGAACAGCGGCTCCCATTATCTATCCTATCATTTCATTTGTACTGTTGTTTACGCAGGCTATTACTTTCAATGGACTGGTGAACGATCAAAAATTATTTTCATCTCCCAATTATTTACTGGCTTTATCGTATTTAGTTATTACGAGTGTGGTTCCCGAATGGAATGTATTGTCCCCGGCACTCATCATCAATACAATTTTGGTGTGGGCATGGCCAAGAATGGTTGGCTTATACAATCACCCCAGGCCCAAAACAGTATTGTTTAATATTGGTTTTGGGTTTGGTATTTGTTCATTCTTCTATTTTCCGTCAGTATACCTGTTGTTGTTGTTGATTGTAGCATTGATCTTGTTCCGCCCGTTTTATTTTACAGAATGGGTGGTGGCGATTCTGGGTATTCTTACACCGTTTTACTTTTTACTGGTTTACTTTTTTGTATGGGATCGGTGGCATATGGTTGAGGCGGTTGTGCCGGCCCAATATCTTCGCCTGCCGGATGTATTGTTCGATTGGCAGTTTTGGGTTACGTTCGGACTGGTTGTTTTTCCGCTGTTCATCGGTTTATTGATGAGTTCCCGGTATTCGTCACGCCTGTTGGTGCAAATACGAAAGAGCTGGAATTTTATGATCTTTTACCTCATCATTGCCTTGTTCATTCCATTTGTCAACAGCTTTCAAGGGCTAACGCATTGGATATTGGCGGTAGTGCCCATCAGTCTTTTTCAGGCTGCTTTTTACTTTTATCCCAAAAACAAACGCTTCCCTGAATTAATTTTCTGGCTCAGCCTTATTTGGATCGTTGCAAATTATGCACTGTTGAACAGCTAATCGGCCCCAATCCTTACCTTTGCGTTTTCTTTTTTAGATATGAAATGAGCTGAAAAATATCCGGTAATCCACCATGGCCTCACCCGATACTTTTTTTAGCGAATAATTCAGAACCAAAATCAAAAATAATCAGCACGTGAAATTTGGTATCGTTGTTTTCCCCGGCAGTAATTGCGACAGAGACATGCAGGATTCCCTGCAAAATGATATGAACCAGGAAGTGGTAATGCTTTGGCATAAAGACAAAGACCTGAGCATGTTTTCAACCGACGATTGTATTGTATTGCCCGGCGGATTTTCTTATGGCGATTACCTGCGTTGCGGTGCTATTGCCCGTTTCAGCCCCATGATGGAAAGTGTAATCGCTTTTGCTAATAGAGGTGGTAAAGTGCTGGGTGTTTGTAATGGGTTTCAGATTTTGTGTGAAAGTCACCTCCTCCCCGGAGCGTTGTTGCGTAATGCCAATCAAAAATTCATTTGTAAAAATATTTACCTTGACGGAATTGGCGGAACAGCTTTAAAAATTCCGATTGCACACGGGGAAGGACGTTATTTTGCCGACGAGAAAACGTTGGACGAGCTGGAAGCAAACGGCCAGGTGATCTATCGTTATTGCGATGAGAACGGACTGATTACTGCAGAAGCCAATCCTAATGGCGCCATCCGTAATATTGCCGGCATTGTAAACAAAGAGGGAAATGTGTTTGGAATGATGCCGCATCCTGAAAGGGCTACCAGTTCCATCCTTGGAAATACGGATGGACGAAAAATTCTCAATACTTTGTTAATCAATGCTGCCATAGCAATCTGATAAGGGTTTTTCAAACGTAAATGATTTGATAAAGTTCTCTTTTGTGACTTAGCTGACATTTCGGTAAACGATTTGGAAGCATCTTTGTAATACAATCAGAAAATACTCGGATCCATGGAAAAATTCTTCAGTGCGTTTATTTTATTATTTGTTTCAGTTGCAGTTTTTGCACAAAGCGGAACAAAAGTAAAATGGGATTATGCCGTTAAAAAAATCGGTGATAAGAAATATGAGGTGCGGATGATCGCCAATATTCAACCCGGCTGGCATTTGTATAGCCAAACCCAAAGTGCCGATGCGATCGCATTGCCCACTACGATCAACTTCGCTAAAAACCCTCTGTTGCTGGTAACCGGTAAACCCAAAGAAGTAGGTAAGGTAACAGATGCATTTGATAAAGCCACACAATCACGCTCACGTTTTTATTCAAACAAAGTAGAGTTTGTACAAGTGGTAACCGTTAAGTCAACTGTAAAAACTTCGCTCACCGGTGATGTTGAATTTATGGTGTGCGATGATAAGCAGTGTTTGCCTCCCGACAAAGCCAAATTCAGCGTTAAGTTAGAAGGATAAAAAATTTGATCCCGTCTTTCCAAAAGGCGGGATTTTTAAAATTAATTTGGAATGAGATTACTGTTACGCACTGCTTTTGTTACAATCATCTGCTTTCTTTCAATTAGTACGTTCGCACAGGATTCAACTGTGGTTCAATGGCAGGTGAGCAGCAAGAAACTTTCTGCCGGCGAATATGAATTGCAATTGACTGGTAAAGTGCAAGTCGGGAAACATCTTTATTTGTATACACAAGATGCGGAAGGTCTTGATTCCATCTCCATTCAATTTACAGATAGTGCTATCGTAAAAGACAGTGCGGTACAAATGAAGCTGGGTGGCAGTTCCTTTACCGATCCCATTTTTGATAGTAAGAATGTATGGATTGCGAAACAGGAAGTAATTCTTACACAAAAAATAAAGATTGGCGGCGTTGTACCGGCGCAGTTAAAAGGAACAATTGTGTATGCAACCGGTGCAGCAGAAGAATTTTTACCGGCGCAGGAATTTGCGTTTGATGTAAAATTAGAAGGCGGCGTATCGCAAACAGCAAGAATAAAAATCAGTTCAATTGATTTGAACAATACTGTTAATGATTGCGGCGATGAAGGAACAGAAGGGAAAAGCTTGTGGGGTATTTTCTTATTAGGCTTAGTAGGAGGATTTATTGCATTACTTACTCCTTGTGTATTTCCATTGATCCCCCTCACCGTTTCGTTTTTTACAAAGCGAAGTGGAAGCAGAGCGAAAGGAATTCGCAATGCAATGATCTATGGGTTCTTTATTTTTCTCATTTATATTTTATTGAGTCTTCCGTTTCATTTGCTTGATCAAACCGATCCTGAGATATTGAATAACATCTCTACCAATGTTTGGCTCAATATTATCTTCTTTATCATCTTCGTAGTGTTTGCCATTTCATTCTTCGGTTATTTTGAGATTAGCCTGCCGGGCAATATCGCCAACCGGGCCGATTCAAAATCAAGTGTTGGCAGTACACTTGGTATCTTCTTCATGGCGTTAACACTGGCGATTGTATCATTCTCCTGTACAGGTCCAATTCTCGGTTCGTTACTGGCAGGTGCTTTAACCAAAGATGGTGGCGCCATGCAGTTAAGTTTTGGTATGGGTGGTTTTGGATTGGGATTGGCTCTGCCTTTTGCATTGTTTGCGATGTTCCCCAACTGGTTACAATCGTTACCAAAAAGCGGTGGCTGGTTGAATACGGTGAAAGTGGTTTTGGGCTTTTTGGAACTGGCCATGGCTGTAAAGTTTTTAAGCAATGCAGACCTGGTAAAACAATGGCATCTTTTACCACGTGAAGTGTTTCTCGGCATTTGGTTGGTGATCGCAATATTGCTTGTGCTGTATTTGTTGGGATTGATTCGCTTTCCGCACGATGATAAAAAAGTAAAAATTGGTGGCATCCGCTGGACGTTTATTGTATTGTTTGCTGCTGCCGCTATTTACATTGCTCCCGGTGTTACAAATACAAAGTGGGCCAACCTTACACTCATCAGTGGTTTTCCGCCACCGCTTTGTTACAGCGTGTATGAGCATCCTGTGAATTGTGAAACTTCATTAGAGCCTTTGCGTGATTATGAAGAAGCATTGGAGTTAGCCAAACAACAGAATAAACCATTGTTGATCGACTTCACCGGTTGGGCTTGTGTAAACTGCAGGCGTATGGAAGAAAATGTATGGACCAATCCGGAAGTACTTGATCTGATGAAGAATAAATTTGTTGTCGTGTCATTGTATGTGGATGAGCGTAAAGTATTACCATCTGCACAACAACAAACCTTTACAACAAAGAATGGAGGAACAAAACAGATCATTACAGTAGGAGATAAGTGGGCTACATTCCAAAGTGAAAACTTCAATGCAGTTGCTCAACCACAGTATGCTATTGTTGGTTTGGATGAAACTGCTCTTACAAAAACAAAAGGCTATACACCAAGTGCAGCTGAATTTAAGTTGTGGCTTGAATGTGGGTTGGATGCATTTGGGAAAAAGCCAAATTAGTTTTCTATCCTATTACATAAACAGTAAAAATAAAGCCCTCCGTTTAACGGAGGGCTTTGGTTTTGTCAGGTTCTCGTGTAGGAATGATTTTTACAGAGCAATTTGTTTTTCTGTCATCATTTTACGCATGTTGATGAGTCCGTAGCGCATGCGGCCTAATGCAGTATTAATGCTGCAGTTGGTAAGCGATGCAATTTCTTTAAAACTCAGATCAGCGTAGTGGCGCAGAATGATTACTTCACGTTGTTCTTCAGGTAACAGATCAAGCATCTGGCGGATGCGGTCGTAACTCTGGTTTTTCATCATCTTTTCCTCAGCATTTTCAGTGCTGAAATTCAGTACTTCGAAAATATCGTGGTTATCACTTGTTTTAATGGTGGGTGTACGTTTTACCCTGCGGAAATGGTCTACGCATAAATTGTGAGCAATACGCATAGCCCATGGAAGGAACTTGCCTTCTTCGGTATAGCGGTTGCCTCGAACCGTGTCAATTACTTTGATAAACATATCCTGAAATAGATCTTCAGCAAGATATTTATCTTTCACCAACAGGAAAATGGAGGTATAGAGTTTGTCTTTATGACGCAGCACTAATGTTTCCATGGCTTCAGCGTTTCCATCCTTAAACAGGTGGACGAGTTGTTGATCGGTAAATTGTTGATACAGATGCATACACTTCTACAATTGATGGTTTTTCAAGAAAGGGTTTCAGCTTAATAAGTAAAACTGAAAAATTGTGTAGAAGTTTGATGCTATAGGCAGAAGGAATTTATGTTTCTGATTCTAAAATTGAATTTCGGAATAAAACTAAACGAAATATCTCAACTTTCCAACATTCAGGATTATTTAACGTATTACCCCCTGTTTCACTAATCGTATTTTCCGCTGCCTGTAGTATGTTAACGATATCGCTTGATGTACTAATGTTTAAGAAAGATATTCACGAACAGCGTTTCCTTGCTACATGGATTCTGAACTGAATTGATTATCAGTTAAATTTGTTTTTCTATGGCTACAGCGGTAAAAAAGAAGCAGCTTGATCTCTCTGCAACAATCAAAAAGGACGACATTTTCATAAAAGGTGCACGGGTACACAATCTCAAAGATGTATCGGTTCACATTCCACGTAATAAATTAATAGTAGTTACCGGTGTATCCGGCAGCGGTAAATCTTCACTTACCATCGATACTTTGTATGCAGAAGGGCAGCGACGTTATGCCGAAAGTTTAAGTGCGTATGCACGTCAGTTCCTCAACCGTATGAATAAACCGGATGTCGATTTCATCAAAGGTTTGTGCCCGGCTATTGCAATCGAGCAAAAAGTGATTACCCGTACGCCACGTAGTACAGTGGGCAGTATGACGGAGATCTACGATTACATGCGCTTGTTGTTTGCAAGAGCAGGTAAAACCATTTCACCCGTTAGTGGAAGAGAAGTAAAGAAAGATGATGTAGCTGATGTGATGAAAGCCATTCAGCAGCAAAAAAAAGGAACAAAATTATTATTGCTGGTCACTTTTCCGTTGCATGCAAAACGAAGTATTCGGGAAGAATTACATATTCTCCTGCAAAAGGGATTGACACGTGTTTATAAACGTCCGCAACCGAAAGCAAAGAAACAAGCCGAAGGTGAACTGATGCATATTGAAGATTTGCTTGAACAAACTGATGCTGCATTAAAAAAAGAGTTTAGTGCCGATTTTACAATTTATGTTTTGATCGATCGACTGATTGCAAAAGAATTTGATGAAGATGAGCTGCATCGTATTGGCGACAGTGCCGGTACGGGGTTTTATGAAGGTGAAGGTGAAGTGTATTTGGAAGTTGATGGGAAAGAGCTCGTTCATTTTTCAAATCGGTTTGAACTGGATGGAATCAAATTCGAAGAGCCGGTACCGAATTTATTTTCATTTAATAATCCGTATGGTGCATGTCCGGTTTGTGAAGGCTTTAGCCAGGTCTTGGGAATTGATGAAGATCTGGTGATACCCGATAAAAGTTTAAGTGTGTACGAAGGTGCGGTTGCTCCCTGGAAGGGGGAGAAGTTGGGTTGGTGGAGAGAGCAATTCATTAAAGCAACAGCTAAAACCGGATTTCCAGTGCACAAGGCTGTGATGGATCTTACAAAAGAGCAATATCAGCAATTGTGGAAAGGTGTTGGCACGGCATTAGGTATAGATGATTTTTTTAAAGAAGTAGAACAGAATTTGTATAAAGTACAATACCGGGTTTTATTGAGCCGCTATCGTGGACGTACACTTTGTACCGTGTGCGAAGGTTACCGGTTGCGGAAAGAAGCATTGTATGTAAAAGTAGCCGGAAAGCATATTGGTGAACTTTGTGAAATGCCTGTAAGAGATCTGAAAGGTTGGTTTGATGAATTGAAGTTGAGCAAGTATGATCTTGAAGTAGCCAAACGTATTTTATTTGAGATCAACAATCGTGTTCAAACCTTGCTGCATGTTGGCTTAGGCTATCTTACATTAAACCGGCTTGCAAATAGTTTAAGTGGGGGTGAAAGTCAGCGTATACAACTCACCCGTTCATTGGGTAGTAATTTAACCGACTCACTTTATATTCTCGATGAACCATCCATCGGCCTGCACCCGAGAGATACGGCCAATCTCATCTCCGTGTTAAAAGAATTGCGTGATTTGGGAAATACCGTGGTGGTGGTGGAGCACGATGAAATGATGATGCGTGAAGCAGATTACATTATCGATATGGGGCCGCTTGCAAGTCATTTAGGTGGTGAAGTAATTGCAGAAGGAAATTATGATGCCATCATCAGCAATAAAAAAAGTTTAACCGGAAAATACTTAAGTGGTGCGTTAATCATTGATGATTTTGGAAAGCCCCGTAAATGGAACCGCAGCATTAAAGTGGAAGGTGCAAGGCAACATAATTTAAAAAACATAACTGTTGAGTTTCCATTGAATGTGTTGTGTGTGGTGAGTGGTGTAAGCGGAAGCGGTAAAACAACATTGGTTAAAAATATTTTATATCCTGCACTGAGTAAATTGAAAGGAGAGTTTGGCGACAAAGCAGGCATGCACAAACAATTAACCGGCGATGTTGATACTATTGCACAGATTGAAATGGTCGATCAAAATCCCATTGGTAAAAGCAGCCGTAGTAACCCTGTAACTTATATTAAAGCATACGATGAAATAAGGGATGTGTATTCACAGCAACCATTGAGTAAGATCAGAGGATTTATGCCGAAGCATTTTTCGTTTAACGTTGATGGTGGACGGTGCGATGCCTGTAAAGGTGAAGGCGAACAGGTTGTTGAAATGCAATTTCTTGCTGATGTACATCTTACCTGCGAAGTATGTGGCGGCAAGCGGTTTAAAGAAGAAGTACTGGAAGTGAAGTACAACGATAAAAGCATTTATGATGTGTTGGAAATGAGTGTAGATGAAGCATTGGATTTTTTCCGCTTTGAAAAAGATCTCGTAAAAAAATTATCGCCGCTCAGTGATGTAGGGTTAGGATATATCAAACTTGGTCAAAGCAGTGATACATTAAGCGGTGGTGAAGCCCAGCGTGTAAAGCTGGCGTCGTTTCTTGGAAGAGGTAACGGACAAGGTAATATCTTATTCATCTTTGATGAACCAACAACCGGTTTGCATTTTCACGACATCAACAAATTATTGAAAAGTTTTCATGCACTGATTGAAAAAGGGCACTCCGTACTTGTGATCGAACATAATACAGATGTGATTAAACGTGCAGATTGGGTAATCGATCTTGGCCCCGAAGCTGGTGATGGTGGCGGTACGCTCGTATACGCCGGCATTCCCACAAATCTTTCGAAAGTAAAGGAGAGTCGCACTGCTAGTTATATTTAATGTTGAAACCGTAAATTCTGCAATTTTCATTCGAAGAATTACTGAATTATGGCCGTTTAACTGACTTATATCAAATTAAATCAGTTAAACGGCTTTTTTTATTTTCTGCTAAGGGTATATTTGTAGTCAACTACATATTTACTATTATAACTGATAGGTGTAAAGATGGCTGGTAAGTATGTGTAAGAACTGAATCCTTTAAAAACCAATCCTGTATTGTATGAAGAGCTATTTACTCTGCATCCTTCTACTTTGTACCATCGGGGCAACGCTGTCTGCTCAAACAACGTATTATTCAAGGAATACCACGACTAATTTTAATACACTCAGCGGCTGGGCAACCAACAGGGATGGAACCGGGACTAATCCTCCCAATCTGAATAATTCACGGCGACTTGTAGTGCAGGATGGTCATGTAAAAAATACCTCGGCAGCAGCTTCCATTAACCGATTAACAATAGAAGAAGGGGGAACTGTAACCGGAAATCATCCAATTACATTTGGAGGTGGATCTGCTCAATTTGTGATTGAAGATGGCGGCATCTACATTCATGATAATACGGCCAATGTGTCCAATACAATTTTCAACGGTACCGAAGTGTTTTCAAGACAGAGTACTTTTCAGATTAATCGTTGGCAGTCGGCAGGAACGTCTATAACACCTGCGGCGCTTACGCAAAATGTACCATCTCTTGTAGATGCAAATGATTATTATTATGGTAATCTGATCGTTAATTGGGCAGCAAGCGGTAACTGGAACCAGGCATGGCCTTCGTATCCAACCGCTACCTATTTTACTGCAGGAAATTTTACAATCAATGCTGTAGGAGATTTTCGTTTTACGCAGAATAATAATGCACTACCCGATGTATACATTGCTGGAAATTTTACCATGAACAGTACGGGGGCTGGTAGCAATACACTCAATTTTTCAAGTGGAAATAACAGTGTTGGATACATTAATGTGAATGGGAATGTGAACCACAGTAATGGTACTATCACAGCAAGTTCAGCAAGTTCATACGGTTATATATGGACTTATGGTACGTCTTCGGCAAACTGGAGTTTCCCCGGTGGCAGCAGAGTAAGGGTGGCATACTATTTAACGGGTGCCAAAACAATAACGCTGGGTTCAAATTTTGCGTTAGGCAGTGGATTAACAGGTCCAAAGTTTGTTATCAGCTCAACTTCAACAGTGTTGGATCTTCAGCATTACACGTTGAGTGAAAGTACTGCAGGTGCATATCTCAGTAATACAGGTACAGTCAGAACTTCTCGTGCTGAAGGTCTTTGGACAAATGGACAAACGAATCGTTCAATAAGTAATGCGAACGGGTTTTATCTTCAGTCGCAACCAAACTCAACAATTATTTATTACGGGGCTGCGAATCAGGTTGTTTCTTCGCTTTCAGGAGCTACCGCTCCTTTTGACAGTTACGAAAACTTAACAATACTGGGAGGTAATACAAAAATACTCGAAGGAAATACAACAGTAAACCGTGTATTTAATTTCAGCACATCCGGTAATTATTTAAGTATCGGGCAACACTCACTTACAATTGCAAATACAGGCTCCGTTTCAAATGCTGGCAATACATCCTATTTTATCCTGAACCCCACTTCTAATACCAATGGGCGCATACGTCAAAATGGGTTGGCTGCTACTGCACGAATTTTTCCGATTGGTTCATCAACATCTTATCTTCCGGTAACCATTACACCTGCTTCAACAGGTTCGGATTTTTCGCTATCTGTATTTCGTGGAACAACGACAAACGGCTTGCCTGCTGGTACTGCATTTGGAAGCCGCAATATGCAAGTGGACGCTGTTTGGCAAATTGACAGACCCAATGGATCAGCTAATGCTACAGTGCGGTTTGATTGGGGATCGAATTTACTGGAAGGGGCAGGGTTCAGCGCTACACCTAATACGCAGATTGGAATCTGGCGTTATCAGGCTGGTAACTGGATACTTACACCTCCTGGTGCTTATACAAACGATAATATCCTGAATTTTTCTTCCACAGCCGGCGCTATAACAAGTTTTGGTACAGCAGGAACTGGTTATGCTTACATCATTGCAAACATTTTTATTTTGCCGGGAAGGCTGGTATCGTTTTCCGGTTCAACCAACGCAACTGACAACCTGTTAAAATGGGAAGTGGCCGATCCGGCATCATACAACCGTTTTGAATTGGAAGAGAGTACAGATGGCTTGGGTTTTCGTAAAGCTGCCGAAGTCAATATAGCAGGTCAGCAAACAAATTACAATTTTACTGACAAACTGGTGAAGGAACGTGTGAAGTATTATCGACTCAAAATGTGGGATATATTCAACAACGTAACTTACAGCCATGTAGTGAATATAACCCGTCCAATAACTGCCGGAATAGTATTGCTGCAAAATCCTGTACGGGAAAGTTTAGTGTTTCGTCATCCGGCTTCATCTACTCCGTCTGGCTACCTGATCACTGATTTAACCGGAAGGGTGTATGTAAGAGGAACAATTCCGTCGAATATCATTCAAACAAGTATATCCATCTCCCAATTACCGGCTGCTGTATATGTTCTTAAATACTTTGATCAGTCAACTGAACAGGCTAAAACTTTTGTGAAGCAATAAATCAAATAAAAAAGGATTGTGCTTGTGAAAGCACAATCCTTTTTTATCTTTTCAAGTTTAATTATTATCGTAGCCTGTCTATACTTTTGATCAGCTTTTCATCCTTGCGAATACCCATCCATGCAAGAATAAAAAACACAGGAATTACAAAACTGATGGCAGAGGTTAATGTGTAGTTTCCCTGAACAAACTGTTTTGTTTGTTGAAAATACAAAGCAAGCACAATCAATTGCAACAATAATCCAAGCCAGGTTAATCGCATTTGCAGTTTGCGGTTCTTAAACAGGAAAATGGTAACTAACCCTGTTACTGCCACAGCTACTGTAAGGATGAGGAGAAAAAAATTACTGCTACCATTCAAATTTTCAAACAGATTATTGTCTTTGTTGCCGCTGTAAAACGAAAGCTCTAATGTTACAAGTGCTGCTGTAACAGCAAGCAGGAGCCAAATAGTTTGTATGCGCTGAATCATATAAAACGGTTCAATAGTTTAATAATTAACCTAACTCCGGGTACAATGGAAACTGATCCATAAATGCATTTACTTCTTTGCGTATGGCTGCAAGAATGGTTTCGTCATCTGCATTCATCAAACTGCGATCGATTACATCCACTACAAATTCCATATGCTCTTCTTTCATACCACGTGTGGTAATAGCTGCCACACCTGTGCGGATACCACTTGTTACAAATGCACTCTTATCATCAAACGGAACCATGTTTTTGTTGGTAGTGATCTCCGCTTTGCCCAATACCTGCTCTGCTTTTTTACCACTGATGTTTTTGTTGCGCAGATCGATCAACATTAAATGATTGTCTGTTCCATCCGATATCAGTTTATAATCTCTGTTTACAAATGCTGTTGCCATTGCCTGCGCATTTAATTGAACTTGTTTTGCATACGTTGTAAACTCATCGGTAAGAATTTCACCAAACGCAACTGCTTTTGCAGCGATCACATGTTCCAATGGCCCGCCTTGCTGACCGGGAAATACACCCATATCGATCAGGTTACTCATCATACGTGTATTACCTTTTACATCTTTTAAACCAAACGGGTTTTCAAAATCTTTATGCATGAGGATGATGCCGCCTCTTGGTCCACGTAATGTTTTATGAGTGGTTGAAGTAACAAAATGACAATGTTCAAATGGCGAACTCAACAATCCTTTTGCAATTAAGCCGGCCGGATGTGCCATATCGCATAATACAAATGCACCTACTTCATCCGCTACTTTGCGAATGCGTGCATAATCCCAATCACGACTGTAAGCACTGGCACCGCAATAAATTAATTTCGGTTTCAGTGTTCTTGTTTTTTCTTCCAGTGTTTCGTAATCAATCAAACCGGTTTCTTTTACCACACCATAAAAATGTGCTTCGTATAATTTGCCACTGTAGTTTACAGGTGATCCATGCGTAAGATGGCCGCCCATGCTCAGATCGAGACCCAATGTAATGTCGCCCGGCTTTAAGATGGCTTGCGTAACAGACGCATTTGCCTGTGCACCACTGTGCGGCTGCACGTTAGCATATTCGCAACCAAAAATCTCTTTCAAACGATCGATGGCCAACTGTTCAGTTTGATCTACAATTTCGCAACCACCATAATAACGGCGACCGGGATAACCTTCCGCATATTTATTGGTTAATACACTGCCCATGGCCTGCATTACCTGCAGTGAAGTAAAGTTTTCTGAAGCGATGAGTTCAATACCGTGGCGCTGACGTTCTAATTCCTGGTTGATGAGGTTGAAAATGGTCGTGTCCCGTTGCATGAGTGGTTGCTAAGTTTAATGTGTAAATGTTGCATAAAGAACTGAATGTACAAGAGATTGACACAACAGAAGCCGATAAACGAGCGGCTGCCGGCCATCTTATTTTATTCAATTCTCAAATGAGGTGCAAAAATAAGCCGACAAGAGTTGTGAAGGGAACTTCGGTTCGTATTTTTATGAACAGAGTTTAAAGATGTTACAACGGGGGTTAATTGAAAAAGTCCTACTTTAGCCGCTTCGATTTTAGACCACGTTCTGAATATGAAAGCAATTATTCCAGTGGCAGGTGCAGGTACCAAGCTGCGGCCACATACATATACACAGCCCAAAGCACTCATTCCCATAGCCGGTAAAACCGTGTTAAGTATTATTATTGAACAGCTACAGGATGCAGGCGTACGGGAGTTTATTTTTATAACCGGGTATCTCGGCGAAAAAATTCAGGATTATATCAGAGATTCTTTTCCAACAATCAGCAGCACATTTGTAAACCAGAGTGAGCGTCAGGGGTTGGGACATGCCATTTTACTTTCGAAAGAGCAGGTAAATGGTGATGATGTGATTATTGTGCTGGGTGATACCATTTGCGAATACAATATTAAAGAAGTGCTCGACAGCAGTCATTCCATGCTGGCAGTTAAAAAAGTTGATGATCCACGTAATTTTGGTGTGGCTGAAATAGATGAAGACGGAAAAGTGTTGAAGGTTGTGGAAAAGCCACAAATTCCAAAGAGTAATATGGCTCTTGTAGGAATCTATAAGATTTGTGATACCAACATGATGTTTGATTGCCTTGAAATAAATTTCAGGGAAGGCGTAAAGAACAGGGATGAGTATAGTTTAACCGATGCACTTCAATGCATGATTGAAAAAGGTGCGCCATTCCAGTCGTTTAAAGTTTTGAACTGGTTTGATTGCGGAAATAAAGATTCATTGCTTGAATCGAATGCTACGTTGCTGAAGAAATTCGGCACGTCTATTTCTCCCGATCATCGGTTTGAAAATGTGATTGTGGTGGAGCCGGTAAGTATTGGTAAAAACTGTGAGATCAGAAATTCGATCATCGGTCCCAACGTTTCTGTTGGCGATAATACTACCATCAACTATTCCATCATCAAAGGATCCATTATTGGTTCGTATGCTGATCTGTACGATATTGTATTGGAAGAATCGCTTATTGGCAGCGACACCGAAGTAAAAGGCGAAACAAGAAGTTTGAATATTGGTGACAATACAGAAATTGATTTGGGATAATGGTTTAAGCGAAACCTGTCATTGATTTCCTGTTGTACTGAATCGATAGAACGATTGTTTTTCCCTCATACAAGTTCAGAAACAATACTGCATAAGGAAAATGTTCTATCGGGCAAATGTTGAAGCGTAAAGGTTTTTGTGATGCTGACATGAAGTCCCAAACTACATCATGATTAAAATCCTTCCCGTATATGTTCTGATAAGTTTGAACAAGTGAAATGAGAAACTCCTTAGCCCGTTCAGGATCTTTTTTTCTTAATGTATCCACGATTACCTGAACGTCTCCGGTGCATTTTTCATGTATGTAAAGCATTGGCAATTATTTTATTGCTAAAAGATGATCGTCGAATTCAATCAGGCATTCTCTTTCGTTTTCAATATCGGTGATCCTGCTTTTAATTACTTCTACTTGTGCTTCTGAAAAATCAGCAATAGTGAAGTAGTGGCCTTCGTCGGAATTTTCGAGACTGGCTTCAACGATTGACAGAATTTTTTTTCGTTCTTCAGGTGTCAATAGTAATATTTGCTCAAGCAGGCGATCGATACTTTCCATTTTTGTATAATTTACACAATTAAAAATAATACATGGCTTCCATATTCACCAACCGCATTACTCAATTGTTCGGTATAGAAAAGCCGATCATCCAGGCCGGTATGATCTGGGCAAGCGGATGGCGCTTAGCCAGTGCCGTAAGCAATGCAGGTGGTTTGGGAATGATTGGTAGTGGAAGTATGTACCCCGATGTATTACGGGAACATATTCAAAAATGCAAAGCTGCCACAGCAAATCCGTTTGCTGTGAATGTGCCGTTATTGTATCCTGACATTGATCAATTGATCGACATTATTATACAGGAAGGCGTAAAAATTGTTTTCACCAGCGCCGGTAATCCTAAAACATGGACATCGAAGTTGAAAGAACATGGAATAACCGTTGTGCATGTAGTAAGCAGCAGCAAGTTTGCATTAAAAGCACAGGAAGCAGGATGCGATGCAGTAGTGGCAGAAGGTTTTGAAGCAGGCGGACACAACGGACGGGAAGAAACTACGAGCATGGTGTTGATACCGGCAGTGAAAAAAGCAATTCATATTCCATTAATTGCGGCTGGTGGTATTGCAACCGGGCGACAAATGTTGGCGGCAATGGTATTGGGTGCGGAAGCGGTGCAGGTGGGCAGCCGATATGTTGCAAGCGATGAAGCCAGCAGCCATCTCAATTTTAAACAGACAGTGATCAATACCAAAGAAGGTGATACAGTACTTACGCTGAAACAACTTGCACCCGTTCGGTTGATAAAAAACGAGTTCTATAAACAAATACAGGAGGCGGAACAACGTGGTGCTACCAAAGAAGAAATGCAGCAGTTATTAGGAAGAGCCCGGGCAAAACGAGGAATGTTTGAAGGAAACATGCAAGAAGGTGAACTGGAGATCGGACAGGTAAGTGCCTTGCTTGACGAAATTTTACCGGCTGCTACCATTACTGAAAATCTTTGGAAAGAATTTCTGGAAGCGTGCAACAATCCGCTTGGAAATAATACTTTAGTATAGAATTTTTTCTTGTTTATGTTACGATTTAATTCGTAGATTTGAAATGAGAACCTTATTTCAGAACAATTTAACAGGGTTGGTTGTCATAAAACTTACAAACAAACTGTTATAGTTCTGTAACTTTAATATCTTATCATCGTAAAACAATTGTTATGAAGAAACTAATTCTCGCTTCGCTGTTCATGACAGGTGTTTCAGTTGGTGCTTATGCCAGTGCAGATAAAGGAACCGAAACAGGCTCTGTTCAAGGTGTTATTCTTGATGCGGAAACAAAAAAACCTGTAGCCAATGCTACTTTTAGTGCATCCATTAAAAAAGCATCTTTCTCAAAAGATATTGTGACCGACGCCAATGGCGGGTTTAAATTGAATAATGTTCCGATCGGGGAACATACAATTGTGATTGATAAAGTTGGGTATCGTGCTACGAAAAAAGAAGCGATACTGGTAAAAGAAGGCATTATTTTAAAGATCGAGTTTGAAGTAATTCCTGCAGAAGATGAAATTCATCAGCCGTTTATAACTCCTATTACGATTCATTCTTTCTAAAGTTCGATGTATAAAAAAATACCCCGAATTTATTCGGGGTATTTTTTTGCCTTTATATTTTTTACTTATGATTTCCGGAAGGCCCATTTTGCCATTTCCTTCAATGTAACTTTTTTGCCATAGAGTAAAATACCTGTGCGGTAAATTTTTGCACTCATCCACGTTGTAAATAAAAATCCAATGATGAGCGATATCATGGATATGCCTAACTGCCACCAGGGAACTCCAAAAGGAATACGAGCCATCATTACAATAGGAGAGGTAAAAGGTATAATGCTTCCCCATACTGCCAGTGAGCCGGATGGATTCTGCACTGCATTCATCATAATGAATATTCCAAGAATAATCGGCATTGTGATCGGTAACATCAACGACTGTGCTTCCTGCGGATCTTCATTTACCACGCTACCTACCGCAGCAAATAATGATGCATAGAATAAATAACCAAACAGGAAGTAGAAAATAAAGCAAGGAATAATGAGTGCCCAGTTTGCACTAAACACCGTTGTTTTTGCCTGCAAAATTTTCAACGCCATGGTATTATTCTGCGCCATGCCGGGCATTGATTCATTCATCTTCTGCGCCTGTTCCAATGCTTCAGGTCCAATAAGTACACTGCTTAAAGATGACAGAATAAAAATGAGAATGATCCATAAAAAAAGTTGTGTTAATCCAACCGCTGCAATGCCAATGATCTTACCGAGCATCAACTGGAATGGTTTTACACTGCTTACCATTACTTCGGCAATACGGTTGGTTTTTTCTTCCATTACACCACGCATTACGGCTGCGCCGTAAATGAACAGAACAATGTAGATGATGAAACCACTTGCATAACCTATGGCCAGAGCAAGCATTTTATTATCTTCTTTTATCTCTTCGCCTTTTACCTGGTAAGAGCGATAGTTGAGTGAGGACGAATTTTTGCTTTGCTCTTTAATGGAATCCAATGTGTTTCTTGTAACACCTTTCTCCATTAGCAACCGGTCTTCATTGATCTTTTGTATTTGATTTTTGATGGCTTCATCTGTTGCCAATCCGAGTTGTTTCTCGGTATAAAGACGAACGGAATCAGGTGCTTTCTTGTCAGCAGAATAAACAACCAGAATTCCTTCAAAACCTTTGTCTTTATAATTCATCCTTGTTACATCATCGGCATAACCGAATGTAACAGCAGAACCTTCTTTAAAATTATTTTTATACAGCCCACTCTCATCGTTCACTGCAATTTTGCGTTGTTCGGTTCCGTTTGCGCCAATAAATGCACCCCCAAAGATGAGTGCAAAAATGAGCAGGGGAAACAGAAAAGTGGACAGCAAAAATGTTTTGTTGCGCACCCTGGTAATATATTCCCGTTTAATGATGATCCAGATCTTGTTCATATAATATGGTATTAAGCAGTAACAGTTTGAAATTGACGTGCAGTTGGGGTTCCTTCTACCAGACGAATAAATATTTCATTCAATGATGGAAGAATTTCATGGTAGGCAACGATTACACTTTTTTGATTAATGAAGTGCAACAGAATATCGTTTGACTGATAACCTTCGTTGATTTTTAGTGTAAGATTATTTCCTTTTTGCTCTGCAATAGAAAACGATGGGTGTTGCAGATTGGCTGGTAGTTGTTCTACTTCTGCTTTGAAGATGTGTTGTTTGAATTGTTGTTTGATTTCCTTTACACTTCCATCAAGAATTTTCTCGCCTTTATTTACCAGTACAATATGATCGCAGATTTCTTCCACCTGTTCCATACGGTGAGTACTGAAGATGATCGTAGTTCCTTTTTGCGCCAGATTAAAAATTTCATCTTTAATAAGATTACTGTTCACCGGGTCTAAACCACTGAAGGGTTCATCAAGGATCACCAGCTTGGGTTCGTGCAAAACAGTGGTAACAAACTGAAGTTTTTGTCCCATCCCTTTCGAGAGGTCTTCTACCTTTTTGTTCCACCAACTACCCATTTCAAATTTTTCGAACCACTCCTTCACTTTTACAAAAGCATCCTGTTTGCTCATGCCTTTTAACTGTGCCAGGTACATGGCCTGTTCGCCCACTTTCATTTTTTTATAGAGCCCACGTTCTTCCGGCATATAACCGATGTTGATCACATCATCTACCGGATTGAATTTTCTGCCATTCAGTTGAATTGTTCCTGCATCAGGATAAAAAATTCCGGTGATCATTCTGATCAGTGTGGTTTTACCTGCACCGTTTGGTCCTAATAAACCAAAGATGGATCCTTGCTGAATGCTGAAGCTGATATCATCAACAGCTTTTTGTGAAGAGAAGTATTTCTTCAGGTTCTGAACTTCCAAGATTGTACTCATACGCAGTATTAGAGTGCTGAAATGTTGATTTGTTACAAGATAGTGATTGAAAATTTATCATGCATGAATTAGGGCTGAACGGTGAGTTGCACAGCAATCAAATTGGCCACACGTTCTCCATCCATCGCCGCACTTACAATGCCCCCGGCATAACCCGCTCCTTCACCACAGGGATAAAGACCCTTGATTTGTGGATGCTGTAAACTTTCTGGATCACGGGGTATTCGAACCGGCGAAGAAGTTCTTGACTCCGTTGCCACCGCAATTGCTTCGTTGGTAAAATAACCCCGCATTTTCTTTCCAAATGCATGAAATGCTAAACGCAGATCCTCTGCGATAAAGCCGGGTAAAATATCCGCCATCGAACTGCTGGTAATTCCAGGAAGATAGGAGCAGTCGGGTAGGGTAGACGATGTTTTTTTTGTCATATAGATCCACCATCCGCTGCGCCGGTGCCACAAATTTACCTCCTCCAGCTTGAAATGATTTTTGCTCAATGGCCTGTTGAAACTTCATCAGTAATAACGGATCATTTTCATCCGGTTGGATCGGCGGATTGCCGGGATGTTTTTTAAAGTAGTAAAACGCATCTTTCACATCAACTGTAACCACCATACCACTATTGGCGAAGGTATTGTTTCGTTTGGATGGGCTCCACCCATTTACCACTAATTCGCCGGGAGAAGTGGCAGCAGGTGCAATAATACCACCAGGGCACATGCAAAAACTAAACACACCTCTTCCCTGTACCTGCTCTACTAAACTATAAGAAGCAGGGGGAAGGAATTCATCACGCACCGGGCAGCGGTATTGAATAGAATCGATCAATGCTTGCGGATGCTCGATCCGCACACCCAAGGCAAATGATTTAGCTTCTATCAATATCTTATTTTGATGCAGAAGTTCAAAAATATCTCTTGCACTATGACCGGTTGCGAGGATCACCGCATCTGCTTTTATTACAGAGCCGGAATTCACTTCTATGCCTTTTAATACATCCTTTTCAACAATGAAATTGGTCAGCTTTGTTTCGAAATGAATTTCGCCACCACAACTCAAAATAAATTCCCGCATGGCGGTAATGATATGTGGCAGTTTATTGGTGCCAATATGTGGATGACTTTGGTACAGAATTTTTTCTTCTGCCCCAAAATGAACAAACAATTGAAGAATACGATCAATGCTTCCACGTTTACTGCTACGTGTATACAGCTTTCCGTCGCTATACGTTCCGGCACCACCTTCGCCAAAACAATAATTACTTTCAGGATTTACTTCACCTACTTTATTCAAAACAGCTAAGTCTCTACGTCTTGCCCGTACATCTTTTGCCCCGCTCAATTATAATGGGTTTTATTCCCAGCTCAAGTAAACGCAAGGCTGCAAACAAACCGGCGGGTCCGGCACCAACGACTATCACTTGCTTTGAGGCCGCATGTACATCTTTAAATGTAAAAGAAGTTGTTTCTCTTTCTTCAACCGGTTCGTTGAGAAACGCTTTTACAGTAAGGTTTACCCATGGTTGCCTGCTTCGTGCATCAATGGATTGTTTGAGTATATGAAATCCGTTTACGGTTGTAACAGGAACAGCGGCAGATAGCTGCAATTTTCTCAGAAATAGTGGTGGAATCTGTTGCCTCAGAGGGCAGAAGACGGAGTGTAATTTGTTGTTGCATGTGTGTCAGGCAGTTAACCTAAAAACCATTGATTGGTTGTCAAAGATAACTCCCAAAGTAGTGATCAATAAATTATGTATTTCATCACTAAAAACATTTTTTTTGTGCATTCAAAAACAGTTACCTTCCGATAGTTACTTCCTGTACATGAACAAAAAAACTACCCATTCTATTTTTGCAATTATTGTTGCAACGTTTTTAGCCTGTAATCCTGTCTACCGTGCTTCATCGGTGCAGTATAAAGATTATCCGGTAAGCAATTTTCAAAAAGATTCTTCTCTTCAGTTACTCTTACAGCCTTATGCTGACAGTGTAAACAGCAGCATGAATGCTGTGATTGCTCAGTTAGCGGTTGATGTTGACAAACGTCAACCCGAAAGTACATTGGGTAACCTGATGGCTGATGCCATGAAGCTGATAGGAGAGAAGTATTACCAAACAACAATTGATGCTTCGTTTGTGAATTATGGTGGTATTCGCATTCCATCTGTTAAAGCGGGTGCAATTACCCGGGGCAAGGTATTTGAGATGATGCCCTTTGATAATATAATTGTGTTGCAAAAACTGAAAGGCACTGTGCTGAAAGAATTTCTTGACCATGTAGCCGGAAGGGGTGGCTGGCCTGTATCGGGTATTACAATGAAGATCAAAAATAAAAAAGCTGAGAACATTATGATTGGCGGAAAAGCGTTGGATATGAATGCAGTTTATACCATTGCCAACTCTGATTATGTAGCGAATGGAGGGGACGATTGTGAAATGTTGCGAACAATTCCGCAGTTGAATAAAGGATTCCTGTTCAGGGATGCAATCATTGAATATTTCACAATGTTTGGAAAAGAGGGTAAACCAATTTCAATGACGATTCAAAACAGAGTGACGAATGCTCAATAGAAGAACATTTTTACAACAAACGGTTTTTACAACCGCTGCATTGGTTGCAGGCAACTATGTTTCAGCCGAAGAGGCAGCCGTTCAGCGGTTGGTAATATTACATACGAATGATGTACATAGTCGTCTCGATCCGTTTCCAATGGATGGCAGCCGGAACCAAGGCTTAGGTGGTGTGGCAGCCAGAGCAAAACTTATTAATGATATCCGGGCAAATGAGCAACACGTACTCTTGTTGGATGCAGGTGATATTTTTCAGGGAACACCTTATTTTAATTTATATAAAGGCGAGCCTGAAATGAAAGCCATGCAAGAGATGGGTTATGATGCCTGCACTATGGGGAATCATGATTTTGATGCCGGGCTTGAAAATTTTGCAACACAATTGTCCAAGACTTCATTTCCGGTTTTATTGTGTAATTACGACTTTACAGGTACGGCTATGGAAAATAAATCGCTTCCTTATAAAATATTTAAGAAAGGGAAATTGAAAATTGGCGTTACTGGTGTAGGTATTGAAATGAAAGGATTAGTGCCAGACAATTTGTTTGGAAACACAAAATATCTTGACCCGATACAGCAATTGAATCAAACAGCGTCTAAACTGAAGCGTGAAAAGAACTGTGATATGGTAATCTGTTTGTCGCATTTGGGGTATCAATACCGTGAAAATGCAAACCGCATTTGTGATCTTATCCTTGCAAAAGAAACAGAATATGTTGATTTGATCATTGGTGGTCATACACATACGTTCTTAAATGAACCAGTGTTAGTGAAAAATAAAAACGGCGAAGATGTGCTGATCAATCAAGTGGGTTGGGGTGGTATTCAGTTAGGCCGATTGGATTACGAATTTTTACGATATAAGCAGAATAATCTGTTGGGTTCGAAATCGCTTTTAGTAGATAAAAAAACAGGGGAATAAAAAATTTTTTTTTCCACAAAAAGTGTTGATATTCGCTCTCCCCACTAAGATTTTCTATTATGAATCTCATTATAGAAAATTACCAGAGAGATAAAACAGGAACATTATTAACTCATTATATAAACTGCTTTTGGAACAATGACGAAAACGGCTGATCAAGTATGGAAAAGTTGTTTAACCATCATTAAGGATATAGTAGAATGGCAACATTTTAAAACATGGTTTGAACCAATCAAACCTGTGGAATTAAAGAATAAGATTCTTACCATTCAAGTGCCGAGCCAATTCTTTTTTGAATACCTGGAAGAACATTACGTAACACTGCTTGCTAAAACATTGAAACGTGAATTAGGAAAAGATGCAAATCTGGAATACCGCATTATGATGGATAGCGGTAATAATAATAATCAACCCATTACCATGGATGTTCCGGGTCATGGTTATAAAACATATACAAATAACGAAATGGATTTTCCGCTGGTAATAAGTAACCCCGTCAAGAACCCGTTTGTAATACCGGGCTTGAAGAAGGTGCAGATCGATCCGCAGCTGAATCCAAATTATACATTTGATTCTTTTATTGAAGGCGATTGTAACCGGGTTGCACGAAGAGCCGGCAAAACAGTTGCTGATAAACCAGGTGCTACTTCTTTTAATCCTTTGGTTATTTATGGTGGAGTAGGATTGGGTAAAACGCATCTTGCACAAGCAGTAGGGAACGAGGTAAAGCGTCAGCATCCAAACAAAGTGGTGTTGTATGTGAGCTCTGAAAAATTCATCAACCAGTTTGTTGATCATAGCCGGAACAATGCCATCAACGATTTTATTCATTTTTACCAATTGGTAGATGTGTTGATCATTGATGATGTACAGTTCTTCAATCGTGCAGAAAAATCGCAGGATGCATTCTTTGCCATTTTTAATCACCTGCACCAAAGTGGAAAGCAGTTGATTCTTTCATCTGATAAGCCACCAAAAGATCTCGAAGGAGTACAGGAGCGTTTGCTAAGCCGTTTCCGTTGGGGATTGAGTGCTGATCTTCAAATGCCGGATTACGAAACCCGTATTGAGATCCTTGAAAAGAAAATGAAGAATGATGGATTGGAGATGCACAAAGATGTGGTAAAGTACATCGCTTACAACATTAATACGAATATTCGTGAGCTGGAAGGAGCCCTCATCTCATTATTGGCACAATCCTCGCTTAATAAAAAGGAGATCGATCTGGATCTTGCTAAAAAAGTGTTGAAGAACTTCGTCAAAACATCGTCTAAAGAAATTACCATCGATGCCATTCAGAAAATGGTGTGCGATTATTTTGACGTGCCATACGAGAAGCTGTTGCAAAAAACACGCAAGCGTGAAATTGTACAGGCCCGCCAGATCACAATGTATCTCGCCAAAACATTTACGAAGAATTCACTCAAAACCATTGGTGAGCATTTTGGAGGTCGTGATCATACAACTGTTATCCATTCCTGCCAAACGGTAAAGGATTTGATGGATACTGACAGTATGTTCAAAGAAAGTGTGTTGGAGCTCCAGCAGAAAGTGCAATTAGCCGCCATGTAATAAAGAAATTCAAAAAAATACTTGATCCCGGATTCAATTTTGAAATCCGGGATTTGTTTTTTTGGCACTTTAGCTACAGACAACTATTTTTGCAACCCCAATAGGGAAATTGTCGCATGGCAATCAGGATCGGGAAGTAGCGCAGGCCGGTAGCGCACCTGGTTTGGGACCAGGGGGTCGCAGGTTCGAATCCTGTCTTCCCGACAGAGCAAAGAGTGAAGTGAAAGCTTCACTCTTTTTTTATAGATAAATATCCTTGCAATTTCTTCTCCTTGTTTTCTATACCATCTCAATTCTAAAAAATCACTTACATAAAGGGGAAGTATAAACATTCATACTGTTCCGTTGATTGCTTACAATAAGATTTGTTAGAGAAATTTTAACGCAGTTTCGGCATCAATGTCGCATTAAGGACAAAAAGCTTATGTGGAGGCGAATAGTTTTGTGTGATACTAAACGAATCAGCTATGAAATGGATATCATTAATTGTTACCGTACTGTGTGTTACTGTTGTACAGGCACAGGAAAAAAAAGAACTGCCACGTGTACATCGGTTTGCTGATTTTTCTACCACCATTGGTGCTTCACAGCAAACATTGGCTGCTTCGTATGTATATAATTGGCGGGTAGGGAAGAAACGGAAATTTGAATTGGGACTGGGGCTTCGAAATACAGCTTACTTCGGCATTAAAAAAGATTTCTGGACAGCACCGGCAAATGTGGCCCGTACTTCCAGTATTCCATTTCTGGTAGTTGTATCCGGACAAAAAACAGAGAACTGGGATACACTTACTGTTCAGCGACCTTTTACCAATTCACTTAACGTATCAGCTAATTTCGGTTATCATCTCAGCAATCGTTGGTATGCCGGTTTTAATATTGATCTTATCGGTTTTACTGTTGGTCGCACCGGCAGCGCTGTATTTACAAGCAACGGAACTACCACCACTGAACCGGCTGCCAAACCAGTTAACTTCAATTTATTACTTACCGGCGACCTTGATCTTGGATCGCTTAATTCAGAGTTGTTTATGTACTACAATCTGAACAATAAATGGAGTTTGAAGGCGGTATACCAATTTATGTTTGTTGAATATAAAACAACCAATGTAAAGCAAACAGCTCCCGATGGCACAATCGTTGAACGTTTCCGCAACAAAGCAAACAATGCAGGTATTGGTGTAGCTTATCATTTTTAAAACAGGAATAATATGAAATCGCTTACAATTCTTATTACCACAATTTTGTTACTCGCTTCCTGTAAAAAGGAAAACGAAACATCCGCCATTCCCGGAATGGATACAATTGATACAGTTGGACAAACAATTTTATTGACGGGAACATTTAGCAACGGGCCTTGGGGTACAGTAAGCGGACAAGCCAGAATTTTACGTTCTGCAAATGGAGCCTTAACATTAGCGTTACAAAATATGAATATTTCGAGCGGTCCTGATCTGCATGTGTATTTATCAAAGGAAGTACAGCCGATCAACTTTATTGACTTGGGTAAACTGCGTTCAACAAGTGGCAACCAATTGTACAGCATTTCGGGTGCTCCTGATTTTTCGCAGTACAAGTATGCACTCATCCATTGCCAGAAATTTGATCATTTGTTTGGCAGTGCGCTTTTGCAACCGTAAATAATAAGTTGGAAACGAAATTTATCCTGTGATCATTTCTCTTGCAGTAACTAATGAGGAGTCGGAAGGTTTTTCGCCACTCAGCATGCGTGCAATGGTTTCAACCTGTTCTTCTTTACTCAACAGGCGAATGCGTGTTTTAATTCCTGATTTGTCTTCCTGTTTGTAAACAAAATAATGTGCCGATGCTTTGGCAGCTATTTGCGGCAGATGGGTAATGGTGATCACTTGATGCTTTGCTGAAAGTTCCTTGAGCAAGATACCAACCTGTTTCGCCGCTTCGCCGCTAATGCCCGTATCGATCTCATCAAATAACATCGTTGGCAATGCAATACTTTTTGCAACCAACGATTTAATACATAACATCAATCGACTTAGTTCACCGCCACTGGCTACTTTGCTGATGGGCTCAAAGCGATTACTCTTGTTGGCATCAAACAAAAAGCTGATTTCATCTTTCCCGAATTGATTGAGCGATGTTGCCGTAAGTTCAACTTGTAAACGGGCATTGGGCATGCCAATTTGTTGCAGTAACACATTTACCTGCTTGGTAAAACTGCCCGATTGTTTCATTCGTTTTGTATGGATCAGTTCAGCTTCCTCTTCCAGTTGCTGTTGTAATTGTGTTTTTTCTTTTTCTTTTGTTGAAATGGATTGTTCCATGTTCAACACCACCTGTACCTGCTCTTCCAGTTGTTGCTGTAGTTGCAGCAGTTCATTAGTTGATTGTACATTGTGTTTTTTCTGTAATTTATAACCGATCTCCAGCCGGTCGTTGATGAGTTGCATCCTTGCTTCATCAATACTGATGCTGCTTTGCAAATGATCAAGATCAGCGGCAATATCGGCTAACTCTATTTGTGTTGATTGTAAACGCTCCGTAATACTTGTAAGATCGGCATGTACATTTTTGAATTGCTGCAGCCGCTGCAACAAAGATTTTAATTGTTGAACAAGCGGTGTTTCACCATCTTTCAATAGCTGAACAGCATCTGTAAGAACGGTTGCTATAGAACCGGCATTACTAAGCAGTTGCAATTCCTGATCCAGCTCTTCCAGTTCATTTTCTTTCAACGAAGCCTGCTCGAGTTCATCCAGCAAAAACAATTTGTAATCCTGTTCACGTTGCAGTTGTTGTTGTTTGTCTTTTAACTGTTGCAGTTCTTTTTGCAGTCTGGCAAATTGCAGGTAACGCTGGCGGTATTGTTCTACCTCTTTATCACAACCAGCCAACGCATCCAGTACTTCACGTTGAAAATCTTCATCACCCAATTCAAGTGTATCGAATTGTTGATGCAGGTCAACGAGCATCGAGGTCAATACTTTCAGTTGCGTTAAGTTAACAGGCGTATCATTGACAAATGCCCGTGATTTTCCATTAGTAGTGATCTCTCTTCTTAAAATGAGTTCCGGTTCGTCATCAATTTCATTCTCTTTCAACCAGGCATTTACTTTTTTATGCGTGGCTGTTGAAAACACTGCTTCAACAATACATTTCTTCTCACTGTTTTGCAAACTGCTGCTGTCGGCACGGTTGCCCAATACCAATCCCAGTGCACCCAATAAGATTGATTTACCTGCACCGGTTTCGCCGGTAATGGTATTGAGCTGAGGCTGGAATTCAACTTTCAGCTCGTCAATAATGGCAAAGTTTTGTATGGATAATTGTTGCAGCATTCAGAGTTTCAAAACTAAATCAAATGAAGGATAAAGAAAGAAGCCGTTGAAAAAAATCAACAATAAAAAAGGGCGCTGAAAGCGCCCTTCTCAATATCGATCAAGTCAATTATGGTTCAACTGTATCGTTCAGATCAGCATCAACAAGAATGCGACCACAGTTTTCACATACAATGATTTTTTTGTGTTGTTTGATCTCGCTTTGGCGTTGCGGAGGAATTGTATTGAAACAACCACCACAGCTTTCCCGCTCAATAGGAACTACTGATAAACCGTTACGGTAGCTGCTGCGAATACGATCGAAACTTGCTAACAGGCGATCTTCCACTGCTTCTCTGGCAGTATCAACCAAGCCACGTAATTGTGTTTCTTCTTTTTCAGTATCGGCAACAATCTTATCCAATTCGCCTTTCTTATGCTCAAGGTTCTTTTCTTTTACACCAATAGCCTTCTTTGCTTTTTCAAGCACTTCGCTTTTTTCAATCAACTCTTCGTTGGCATCTTTAATATGCTTTTCAGCAAGTTTGATTTCCAACCCCTGCATTTCAATTTCTTTGTTGATTGCTTCAAACTCACGGTTATTCTTTACGTTCTCACTTTGCTTCTCGTATTTCTTCTCCAGCGCCTGAGCTTCTTTGATCGCTTCTTTTTTGCTTTCAACAAATTCCTGGATACCGTTGATCTCTTCTTCAATACGGTTCTTCCGTGCATTCAATCCCTCAATTTCATCTTCCAGGTCTTTTACTTCCATTGGTAATTCACCTTTCAGGATTTGAATTTCATCCAACTTACTTTCAATTTTCTGCACACGAATCAGTGCCTTCAGTTTTTCTTCTACAGAATACTCTTTTGTAGTAGCCATATATGTGTTTGAAGTTTTTGTTTTTGATACCGGCGGTAAAGCCTTACTCAGCATTGGTTGTGTCACTCACTTGTACGTCCGTCACATGAATCATCTAAAATACTCGACAGGGTTCGTTTTCACACCAGTTTTGAGGACGGCAAAGGTAGGGAATTTCCCGCTCAATTGTTCCGCCAATAAATCGATTGTAAACTGTTCACTTTCCCAATGCCCGATGTCGGCCAGCAGCAACCCGTTTTCAGCATCAAAGAATTCATGGTACTTTACATCGGCAGTAACATAGGCATCGGCCCCGGCTGCCAATGCCGCCTTGGTTAAAAAACTACCGGCACCACCGCAAAGCGCCACTTTGTGAATTGGTTTTTCTCTTTTTGTGTACCGTATTACCTCTAAACGGAACTGGCTTTGAAGTAATTGTAAAAATTCGGAAGGGGAGATGCTGGATGGCAGATCGCCGATCAAACCAGCTCCCGTTGATTGGTAATTATTATCAAGTCGCACCACGTCGTAAGCCACTTCCTCGTAGGGATGAGCCTTGATCATGGCTGAAAGAATCCCTTGCTCCAGCCAGGCCGGAAAGATCACTTCGATCTTTATTTCTTCTTCTTCGTGCCTCCTGCCAATTTCACCTACAAATGGATTGGTTCCTTCAGATGCTTTGAATGTTCCTTTACCACTTGCGTTAAAACTACATTCGCTGTATTGGCCAATGTGCCCGCCGCCTGCCTCAAAAATAGCGACTCGCACAAATTCAGCATGTGTAACGGGTACAAAGCTGAACAGTTTTTTGAGTAAACCTGTTTTTGGTTGCAAAATGCGACAATTGGTTAACCCTAACTTCTCGGCCATTCGCCCGTTTACACCCGTAAGTACGTTATCTAAATTGGTATGGATAGCGTAAATGGCAATATCGTTTTTTATGGAAGCGATTACGGCCCGTTCTACATAGTTTTTCCCTGTAACTCGCTTGAGTCCGCTGAAAACAATGGGATGATGAGCTACAATTAGGTTCAATCCCTTTGCTTTTGCCTCCAGCACCACTTCCTCTGTAGCATCCAGACTTACCAGCACTCCGGTGCATTCCCAACTTGCAGAACCGGTGAGCAACCCTGCATTGTCGTACCCTTCCTGAAGGTAAGTGGGGGCAAGCGTTTCAAAAAAACGAATAATATCAGCAATTTGCATAGAGTAAAAATAAGATAATTCAACAGGAAGCGTTTATAGAAGAACTTAAGTGCCTGAAAATCTGCTTATTGGTTGTTACGTACTTCTACTGTTAGCCATTCGCAAAACAAATTGTAATTTTATATCCGTTAATTCAAATCTATGAAACAGTTACTTATTCTTATTTTTTCTCTCCTGTTGCTTACGGGCTGCAAAAAAGCAATCAAACAAACGCAGGAACAAATTGCTGAAACCCTGATCGTAAAAGCAATTACTGACGGGCGTTGGCTGGTGAGCGTTTACAAAGAAGGAACCAACGATTATAAGCCGGAGTTTGATGGATACGAGTTTCAGTTTAAAACTGATCGAAATGTTGATGCTGTTAAAAATTCATCTGTCGAATCAACCGGAACATGGAATGAAGACAAAGTTAATTTTGCAATTGCTGCTAATTATCCTTCCTCGGCCACTTTAACCCTGCAGCGTTTAAATGGTGTGTGGAAATTAAAAGACAGTAACTGGACATGGGTAAAAGCAGAACAAACCATTGATGGAAAGCTTGTGATACTGGAGTTACGTAAGAAATAATTTGAACAACTGCTGATAAACTGAAAAGCGCTTTAACACAAAGCGCTTTTTTATTCAGATGAATACTACAACATAGCTGTTTAAATCATTTCAAAAACTCTTTAACCTTTTTCAGATTGTTTTGTTTAATTGCAAACTGAACATTTAAATAATCTTTTCTATGCAAATTAAAGTTGGACAAACAGCTCCCGAATTTTCATTGTACGATAGTGAACGAAACAAAGTAAATCTCGCAGATTTTAAAGGAAAGAATGTGTTGATCCTGTTTTATCCGCAGGCATTTTCCAGTACCTGTACAGAAGAACTGTGTACGGTGAGGGATGACATTGCCCGCTACAACAGCGCTAATGCGGTGGTCCTTGGAATAAGTGTCGATTCTGTGTTTACCTTAAAGCGTTATAAAGATGAGCAGGGCTATAATTTCCCTTTGCTAAGTGATTTTAATAAGGAAGTGTCACGTGCATATGATTCATTATTTGAAAACTGGATATTTGATATGAAGGGAGTTTCCAAACGAAGTGCCTTCATTATTGATAAAGAAGGGGTTGTTCAATACACAGAATTAGTGGAGAGCAAAGACGGTATACCTGATTTTGAGGCAATTAACAAGCGTTTGGCCGAGTTGAACTAAGTTTATGTCAGATTAATTGAACGGGTGGAATTTCTTGATTCTGCCCGTTCATTTTTAAGAAATGTGAGAAAAAGCTTGTAAATTGCAGATAATAAAACTAAGTTTGTTTCGTTGAAACGGATTTTTACCATAATCGCCTGTATCCTTTTGATAGCCACAGCAACAACCGCCCAGTCTAACAGAACTCCGGCTGGAAATGCTGAAAATGTGGTTAAAGTAGTTCGTTTTTTCCCCAATCCAGCTTCTTCCTTTATCAATTTTGAATTCAAAGACATTACACTTTCTGAGTATTCCTTTAAAGTATTCAACTTTATTGGTAAGAAGGTTTTAGAGATCAATAACCTCACTCCACGTACTGTTGTAAATCTCAATGATTATTTTCGTGGTGTTTATATTTTCCAGCTAACCGACCGCAATGGTAAAATTGTTGAAAGCGGTAAGTTTCAGGTAGTTAAATAATTTCCCTATTTGTTTTACAAAATGTTGAGGCTCGAGAGAGTCTTTTTTATTTATACAACTTCCTGATGGCATTCGGTTCTTTCATCCTCAACCGCCGTCAGGGTTGCGTACTTCCAACTTCGCACCTCATACATCATCAAAGCACCTGCACAATCAAAAACTTCAAGTAATGTGTATTTTCCCAACCCCAAATGATCGGGTGGTCGGAGCTTTGTGTTTGAAACGTTACTTGTCGTAACTGTCTTCTCGCATCTTTTGCCGCCATTTGAATGATCTCAAGAAACAATTGCGGTTGTACAAGGTTGGTACAGGAAGAGGTAACTAAAAATCCACCCGGCTTTACCAGTTTCATGCCACGTAAGTTGATCTCTTTATAACCAGTGATCGCTTTCTGAATAGTGGCTCTTGACTTTGAAAAAGAAGGAGGGTCAAGCATCACCACATCATACTGCCGGCCATCTTTTACCCATGTTTTCAGCACATCAAATGCATTCACACATTCAAATTTGCAGATATCGCTTACATTATTCAATTCTGCGTTCTTATTACACATCTCAATTGCACTTTCAGAAATATCTAGTCCGTGAACACTCTTTGCACCATACTTCGCCGCATGAATTTCAAAGGTACCGGTGTAGGTAAATGCACCTAATACATCAGCACCTTTTACAATATGCTGAATCGCACGGCGGTTATCCTGCTGATCGAGGAAGTAACCGGTCTTTTGCCCGTTGGCAATATCAACATGAAATTGCAATCCGTTTTCGTTGATGATGATATTGGTGTCGAACGGTTCACTCAAAAATCCTTTCTTCTGTTCCATACCTTCCAGCTCACGGATCGGCACATCGTTGCGTTCATAAATTCCTTTGGGTTGAAAAATTTGATTGATCGCTTTTACGATGGCATCTTTCCAAACATCAATACCAAGAGCCAGTGTCTGTAATACAAAATAATCGTTGAATTTATCAATGATCAATTGTGGTAATCCATCTGCTTCACCAAATATCAAACGGCAATTTTCGGAGTAACCCATTTGTTGCCGTTGCTTCCAGGCTTCGCTCAATTTTTTCAGAAAAAACGCTTCGTTAATCTCTTCGTTTTTATTCCTTGTAAGAATACGGGCCAATATCTGCGATTTGGGGTTGGAGTAACCCCTCCCCAAAAATTTATCATCATGGGTATGCACATCTACTATGGCACCTGCTTCAGCATTTCCTTCTACACGGTTTACTTCATTTGCAAATACCCACGGATGCCCGTTTGCAACACGTTGCGATATCTTTCTGTTGAGCGTCACTTTTGTCATAGCCGGCAAAGGTATTTTTAAAAAGCGAGTTTCGTGCAACGAAATCAAATGTGTAAAGGTCAATCAAACAAAAACACGTATGAAACCTTATCATCTTCTATTCTTTTTTGCATTGGCTTTGCTTTCCGCATGCAGCAAGCCTTATCCGCCGCAAGGAAGTTTTAAAGCAAAGCTGGTTGCTTCGTTCTGTGCTTTTCAAATTGTGCAGATTACAGATGCTGACGGAAAGGGAAAAGGTATGGATTGGACCGATCCTTCGGGAAAACAACTCAAGAACGTTTTTACTGTAAAAAATCATTGCGATTTCGGAAAGGCTGGGTTGAAGGTTGGAGATACATTCAACGCAATGATCATCGACGAGCCTATTGAAACCAGTTGTGCTGTATGCATGGGTTTTATGGAAACGCCACCCCTCCAATGGAACATCAAAGTGATCGATTAAGTTTTTATGTTTATGTTTAGGTAAGGCATCCGGAAACGGGTGCTTTTTTGTTTTTAGCAGTTGATTTTGAGAAGCAGGACAATTTGTCCCAATTCAGCCATTGGCAATATTCTTGACCAGCTTACCTTTGCCGACAATTTTACGTTTTACAGCACAAAAGACGAACGAAATGACAGAACAAAACGCAAACGAAGTAAACAATACCGCTTTCAGCGCCGACATCAACACCGATGAAAATATTGCGGGGATAAATCACCTCAACGAACAGATCGCTGAAGAAAGTGAGTTGGAAAAGCTGAAGGAAGCCGTGGAAGAAGAAAAGAAGAAATATCTCTACCTGATGGCGGAGTTTGATAATTACCGCCGCCGCACAGCCAAAGAACGAGTGGAGCAAATGCAGACTGCCGGGAAAGAAGTGATCATTTCTTTACTGGAAGTATTGGATGATGCCGACCGGGCAGAAGCTGAACTGGCGAAAGCAGGTGCAGTGGATGAAGGTGTGAAACTGGTGTTTCATAAACTCCGTACGCTGATGCAAGGCCGTGGATTAAAACCAATGGAAACAAAAGGTCAGTTTTTCGATGCAGACAAGCACGAAGCGATCACTGAAATTCCTGCCCCAACAGATGAATTGAAAGGAAAGGTGATCGATGAAATTGAAAAAGGATATTTACTCAACGACAAGATCATCCGCTTTGCAAAAGTGGTAGTAGGTAAATAATTAGCTGATTAGCTGATGTGATAATGTGCTGATGGAAGTACATCGCATTGGCTAATTGGCACATTAGCATATCAGCACATTATTATGAAGAGAGATTTTTACGAAATACTGGGCGTAAGCAAAACTGCATCTGCGGACGAAATTAAAAAAGCGTACCGTAAGGTTGCTATGCAATTTCACCCCGACCGTAACCCCGGAAATAAAGAAGCCGAAGAAAAATTTAAGGAAGCTGCTGAAGCCTACGAGGTGTTAAGCGATGCTGATAAAAAAGCACAGTATGATCGTTATGGACATGCGGGTGTAAGTGGTAACGGCCGTGGTGGATATGGTGGCGGACAGAACATGAACATGGATGATATCTTCAGCCAGTTTGGAGATATTTTTGGCGATGATGTGTTCGGAAGTTTCTTTGGCGGCGGCCAACGCAGAGGCGGTGGAGGTGGAAGAAGCAGAGGTGTAAGAGGCAGCAATCTGCGTGTACGTATCAAACTCAATTACGAAGAAATTGCAAAAGGTGCCAGCAAAACCATCAAAGTAAAAAAACATGTCAGCTGTAACACTTGCGGTGGCAGTGGAGCAAAAGATAAAGCCAGTATGCAAACCTGCGGAACCTGTGGCGGTAGCGGACAGGTGCGGCGGGTACAAAATACATTTCTTGGCCAGATGCAGACTGTAACAACTTGCCCGGCATGTAACGGAGAGGGAACAACCATTGCTCATAAATGTGCTTCCTGTAAAGGTGAAGGCAGAGTGTATGGCGAAGAAAATATTACCATCGATATTCCGGCGGGAGTACAGGAAGGCATGCAGTTAAGTGTGTCGGGTAAAGGAAATATGGGTGAGCGTGGCGGATCACCGGGTGATTTAATTGTGCTGATCGAAGAAGAAGCGCATCCGCAATTGCACAGAGATGGATTGAATGTGGCGTATGATCTGCATATCTCATTCCCGGATGCTGTGTTTGGAATCCAGGCCGAAGTGCCAACCATCGATGGTCGTGCGAAGATCAAAATCCCGCCAGGTACGCAAAGTGGAAAAGTGTTCCGCTTGAAAGGAAAAGGATTCCCGGCGTTGCAGAGTTATGAAAAAGGAGATCAGTTGATCTATGTAAATGTGTGGACACCCCAACATCTTACATCCGACGAAAAAGCGATGCTGGAAAAAATGCAGCAGGCCCAGAACTTTCAACCCAAACCTGAAAAGGGCGACAAAGGATTCTTTGAGCGGGTGAAAGAAATGTTTAGCTAAGTATCGGCAAGTGGAAAATAGTTAGTGGCGAGTGATTAACTCGCCACTTTTTTGTGGCCCGGTCAGACGCACTAGCCTGAAGGAGAGTAGGTATTGCCTGATGTCAATCTCGACTTTCGCTCGATTTGACAAAAACAACCCTTCGACTTCGCTCAGGATTTTACGACCCATTGATTCCTTATTTTTACGTTTTCCCAATCAATCGACATGCATGCGTAATCAAGTAATCTATTCCATCCCGGCAAGGTTTCGCCGTATTGAAAACCTCCATATTCTGTTTTGGTTAATTAAAGATGCGTTTTGGGCGTTGAACCTGCGTATTCCCGGATTAATCATGATCATTCCAACTGTATTGGCCGCATTGATTATTACATGGCAAACCCGCAAAATCATTTCGGAGCTGGTACATAATCTGGCAGTGGTGTTCTGGATCTTCGCCAACTGTACCTGGATGATCGGTGAGTTTTATGGTTGGGATGAAGGCAAATACGGTATGCGGCACATGGCATTGATCCCGTTTGGAATCGGACTGCTGATCCTGTTTGGATATTATGGTATGTATTATACCAGTCGGCGATTTCGGGATAAAGTCACCCGCCAATCCGAAGAAGTAGTTGCCGAAGAATTGACCAATCAAAACGACGCAAAATCAGTCTGACTTCACTTCGGCTGGTTACTGCTCAATAGTTATCTTTGCGCTCCTTAGCAAACCTTTCTGTTGAAGCTGTTAAGTTTGGATAAATGTCCTCTTTTCACTTTCAACTTTCAACTTTAAACTTTACTATGTATCGTTCTCATACCTGTGGCGAATTAAGAAGTAATCATGTTGGCAATACTGTAACCCTGGCCGGCTGGGTGCAAACCGTTCGTAAGTTCGGCAGCATCACGTTTGTTGATCTGCGTGACCGTTATGGCATTACGCAGTTGTTATTTGGTGAAGAACTGAATAAAGTACTGGATGAAAATCCATTGGGTCGTGAGTTTGTATTGCAGGCAACCGGAACCGTTAGTGAGCGTAGTAACAAGAACCCCAATATTGCAACAGGCGATGTTGAAATTCTCATCACAGAATTTAAGGTGCTGAATAAATCAGCCGTTCCTCCTTTTACTATTCAGGACGATACAGATGGTGGTGATGATCTGCGGATGAAATACCGTTTCCTTGATCTGCGTCGAAATGCAGTAAAACGAAATATTGAATTGCGTTATGCGGTAAACCGTGCTGCAAGAAATTATCTGCACGGCAATGGCTTCATGGATATTGAAACTCCTTTCCTCATTAAATCAACACCGGAAGGTGCAAGAGATTTTGTGGTGCCGAGCAGAATGAACCCCGGACAGTTTTATGCATTGCCGCAAAGTCCGCAAACATTCAAGCAATTGTTGATGGTGAGCGGTTATGATCGTTACTATCAGGTGGTAAAATGTTTTCGTGATGAAGATCTGCGTGCCGATCGTCAGCCGGAGTTTACACAGATCGACTGTGAAATGGCATTTGTGGAACAGGAAGATATTCTCAACATGTTTGAAGGAATGATCAAGTCGATCTTCAAAGATGTAAAGAATATCGACTATACGGAAGCAGTTGAACGTATGACTTGGGAAGAAGCGATGTGGCAATACGGAAATGACAAGCCTGATATTCGTTTTGAAATGAAAATCTGCAATCTCAAATTTCCTGCACATACATTCCCAACAAAGCAAAGTCAATCGGCTTTGATCGGTGGTGCAGATTTTAAAGTATTTGATGAAGCAGAAACAGTAGTTGCCATTGCAGCTCCGGGTTGCAGTGAATATACACGTAAGCAAACTGATGAATTGACAGAGTGGGTGAAGCGTCCACAAATTGGTATGAAAGGTTTGGTATTCATCAAATGCAATTCAGATGGAACTTACAAAAGCAGTGTCGATAAATTTTACAGCGAAGAAAAATTGAAAGCCATTGCTGAAGCAAGCAATGCAAAAGCCGGTGATTTGATTTTAATACTAGCTGGTGCAGAAGAACGTACACGTAAAGCCATCAGCGATCTGCGTATGTACATGGCGGATAAGCTTGGCTTACGAAAAGCAGATGATTTTAAATTATTGTGGGTGCTCGACTTTCCGTTGTTTGAGTTTGCACTGGAAGATCAGGATGGAGGCGGAGCCGGCCGTTGGGTAGCAAGACATCATCCGTTTACAAGTCCCAAGCCATCGCATATTGAAACCATGATCAACAACAGTCCGAAAGTTGATGATCTGGATAAATATCTGAAGCATCCGTATGCCGGCATCAAAGCCAATGCATATGATATGGTGTTGAACGGAAATGAAATTGGTGGTGGTTCCATCCGTATTTACCAACGTGAACTGCAGGAAAAAATGTTTGCAGCATTGGGTATGGATGCGGAAGAACAACAACACAAATTTGGTTTCTTACTCGGTGCATTTGAATATGGTGCACCGCCGCATGGTGGTATTGCCTTTGGTTTCGATCGTTTGTGTGCCATTCTTGGTGGAAGTGAAAGCATCCGTGATTTTATTGCTTTCCCGAAAAATAATTCAGGAAGAGATGTAATGCTGGATGCACCAAGTGCCATTGATGCAAAACAGTTTGATGAGTTGCAGATAAAGCTGGATTTGAAATAATGAAACATCTAACCGAATTAAATGATACCAGGATTATCAATCAATAATGTTGCCTTTGCTGAAATTTTTAATGACGGTCAAACCATTATTTAGAGCCTGATTAATTTTTTCAAGGGATTTAATTTATCAGACGATGAGTTGAGTGAATTTGTACCCAGTGGTCAGCAAAAGATTTTTGCTAATAGAATCAGTTGGGCGAAATCGCATTTAAAATGTCAGGTGCAATTGAAAACCTTACAAAAGGTGTCTTTAGAATAACAGATCGAGGTAGGCAAATTCTTTCGCAAAATCCAGAAGAAATAAACATAAAATTTTTATGTCACTTTTCCCTGATTATGATGAAAAAATTAAAAGCTTTCGCTATAAGAAAAAAGGTGATACAGTAATCACTTCAATTATGATAAAGACATTGAAATTAGAGAAACTCCAGAAGAACAAATAGAAAGCGGCTATCAAAATATTAGGGTCGATAGAACAAGAGCTTCTATCTAAGTTGAAAACTGTTGATCCTTATTTCTTTGAGCGTATTGTTGTTGAGCTTCTTGTAAAAATGGGTTACGGAGGTTCTATTCAAGATGCAGGGAAAGCAATTGGCAGAAGTGGTGATGAAGGAATTGATGGGATCATCAAAGAAGATAAATTGGGGCTTGATGTTACTTATATTCAAGCGAAAAGATGGCAAGGAGTAGTAGGGCGACCAGAAGTTCAAAAATTTGTCGGCGCGCTGGCTGGGCAACGGGCGAAGAAAGGAGTATTTATTACAACTTCTTATTTTACCAAAGAGGCAATGACTACGCATCGCAAATGGATACAAAAGTCGTAGTGATGACGGGGAAAGAATTGCACAATATATGAATGATTAAATCTTGGCGTCGCAATTCAAAATAGCTAGGAAATTAAAAAAATTGATTCAGATTGTTTTGAGGAAGAATAATTACAATGAATTGAACTTTACTATTTACCGCATCTTCTCTTATTTTCTTCTGGTCATCGCTGTAATACTCGGCATTGCTTCACTATTCGCATTATTAATTGCATTGTCAAACCCTACATTATTGCTGAGTGTGTTTGTAATTGTTGCAGTGGTCATTTACAGTGTAGCCAGTTTTTTGTTTCTGCTCAACGGAATTGATGGCAAACGTCAACAGCAAACAAAGTTGCGTGATTGGATCAAAGTGAATGCATACGTATCCATTGTATTTGTAGTGATGAATCTGGTACAGTCGATTGCCGTACTGCAAGATCCCACTGTATTTGCCGATGCTGTAAAGCAAGTATCAACAATGCAGCAAACAAAATCGCCATTATCAACAACGCTGATGATGAACGTCATGAAGGCGGTGGTTTGGTTTCTTCTTTTCTATGCATTGGTATTAGGAGCACATATTGTAATGACCTTCCGCTATCTGAAAGAATATGCAAATCTGTTTGGCGATAAGCCCAATCCTACCTCTAACAATCCATTTTAACACAATTCATTTCCTGCTTCTTCGTTTCTTTATACAAACGAAGCCTATGCGTATTGTTTTTATTTGCCTTCTTTCTACGATTAGTTTCTTTTCCTGCAAGAAAAAAGACAAAGATGCAGTTCCAGCACAAACATTGTTGAACGTGAAATACGGTGCTGATGTAAAGCAGTCGATGGATGTGTATCTTCCGTCTGGTCGAAGTGCTGCATCAACACCGGTCTTAATTCTTATTCATGGTGGTGGCTGGATAGAAGGAAACAGAACCGATCTCAATGCATTTGTTGATACACTCAAACGTCGTGCTCCGCAATATGCCATTTTTAACATCAGTTACCGGTTGGCAGCAAACGGTCAAAATCTTTTTCCATCACAAGAGATGGATGTAAAAGCTGCCGTTGAATTTATTTTGAGTAAACGGGACGAATACAAAATATCAAATCGCTTTGCTATGATGGGAGCAAGTGCCGGCGCACATCTGGCTTTGTTGCATACTTACAAATACACTACACCGGTAAAAGTAAAAGCGGTTATTTCGTTTTTTGGTCCCACAGAATTGGTGCAGATGTATAACAACCCACCCAATCCATTAATTCCATTGCTGTTAACTTCTGTAACCGGCGGAACACCAAGTTCAAGTCCCGGCATCTATCAGCAATCCTCGCCCTTTAATTTTGTAACCAACACAAGCGCACCAACATTGTTGCTGCATGGTGGTCTTGATATAGTGGTTGCCCCTTCGCAATCAACGATCTTACAAAACAAGTTGAATACAGTTGGAGTTACGAATCAATTTGTGTTCTATCCCGTTGGCGGACATGGTGATTGGGATGCAGCTACCTATCATGATGCCTTTAATAAACTGGATACTTTTTTGAAAATTCATCATCCATAAAAAGTAAAATTCATACGTTTACCACTGCTCATTTCCTGTCGGGAAATTTCCATATTTGATCTAACTTGCCTGCATGCAGGCTCCATTGGCAGAACGGTTACGTCCACAACAATTGCACGACCTTGTTGGTCAGCAACACCTCACGGGGCAGGGTGGTATTCTGCAAAAAGCCATTGCCAGTGGCAACATACCCAGCATGATCTTATGGGGGCCTCCCGGTGTTGGTAAAACAACCATCGCCAATATCATTGCACACATTGTAAGTGCTACCTATTATCAGTTGAGTGCCATCAGCAGTGGTGTAAAAGATGTACGGGAAGTTATTGAACAGGCAAAGCAGGAAACAAAAGCCATTTTATTTATTGATGAGATCCATCGTTTCAATAAAGGTCAGCAGGATGCGTTGTTAGGTGCTGTTGAAAAAGGGATCATCACACTCATTGGTGCTACAACAGAAAATCCTTCGTTTGAAGTGAATAGTGCCTTGCTTAGTCGTTGCCAGGTATTTGTATTAAAAGCATTGGATGAAAATGATCTTGTTCAGTTATTGCAAAAAGCAATTACGGATGATGTTGTGTTGAAAGAAAAGAAGATCGAATTAAAAGAAACAGAAGCACTCATTCGCTTAAGTGGGGGTGATGCAAGAAAGCTGTTGAATTTATTAGAGATCGTGTCCGACGCTTCCACTGACTCTGATGCATTAGTGGTCACTGATGAATCGGTATTACAAACTGTTCAACAAAAAATGGCGCTTTATGATAAAAGTGGCGAACAACATTATGATATCATTTCTGCTTTCATCAAATCCATTCGTGGCAGCGATCCCAATGCGGCTGTGTATTGGTTGGCAAGAATGATCGAAGGTGGAGAAGATGTAAAATTCATTGCCCGTCGGTTATTGATTCTTGCAAGTGAAGATATAGGCAATGCAAATCCAAATGCATTGTTACTCGCCAACGCTACGTTTGATGCAGTGAATAAAATTGGATATCCTGAGTCGCAGCTTATTTTATCACAATGTGTCATCTATCTCGCCTCCAGTGCAAAAAGTAATACTGCAACAGTTGCTATTGGAAATGCAATGGCTGCGGTTAAACAATTTGGCGATTTGTCTGTTCCGCTACATATCCGTAATGCGCCAACAAAGCTGATGAAGAATATGGACTATGGAAAAGGTTATCAGTATTCGCACAGTTATGAAAACAATTTTTCTTCGCAGGAATATTTGCCGGAGAAGATCGTTGGAACAAAATTTTATGAACCCGGTAAAAATATAAGAGAAGAGGAGTTGAGAAGATTTCTGAAACAACTCTGGAAAGAAAAATATAATTATTAATCACTCAATTTTATGAAACAAGTTTCTTTGTTCGTTTTTGTTTGCTTCTTCCTGTTACAAGGAATCAATGCCCAAACTACTATTCAGCGTGATCCTGAAATTGAAAAGATGGTCACCGCTATTTCTCCCGATTCACTCAAAGCTTACATTTTGAAAATGGTAAGTTTTGGTACACGTCATACCATGAGTACGGTTACTGATCAAAAGCAAGGTATTGGTGCAGCACGTGAATGGGTAGTAGCAAAGTTTAAAGAGTTTGCCAAACAATCAAATGGACGAATGACTGCTTTTGTTGATACAACAACATTGCAGCCCGATGGAAGACGTATCAGCAAACCGGTGAACCTTGGTAATGCAATGGCAATACTGAAAGGAACGAATCCTGCTGATCAACGCATCTTTGTAATCAGCGGCCATTTAGATAGCCGTGTTACAGATGTAATGAATGCAACAAGTGAGGCACCCGGTGCAAACGATGATGCAAGTGGTGTGGCTGCAGTACTTGAGTGTGCACGCATCATGAGTAAGTATGAATTTTCTGCAACCATCATTTTTGTTGCAGTGAGTGGTGAAGAGCAGGGATTGTTAGGTGCAAATTTTTTAGCAGGAAAAGCAAAAGATCAAAACTGGATCATTGAAGCGGTGTTGAATAACGATATCATGGGTTCAAACAACAGCAATGAAACAAACATCATCAACAATACAAAAGTGCGTGTGTTCAGTGAAGGATTGCCGGCTTATGAATTAGATAAAGCTGCTGTAAACATCCGTAATCTTGGTTTGGAAAATGATGGCAAGTCGAGACAGCTGGCACGGTATGTAAAAGAGATCGGCGAACGTTATGTTGATAATCTGGAAGTGGTGATGGTGTATCGTAACGATCGTTTTTTACGTGGTGGTGATCATACATCGTTCATTCAAAAGGGTTTTGCAGCTGTACGTATTACCGAGATGAATGAAAACTTTCATCATCAGCATCAGGATCTGCGAACAGACAAAGGAATTCAGTATGGTGACCTACCCGAGTTTATGGACTTTGTTTATTTGGCAAAGAACACAGGGATTAATCTTGCTTCGTTAGCGAATCTTGCGAAAGCTCCATCAATGCCATCGGAAGTAAAGATTGAAACAAGAAGTTTGACGAACTATTCACTCATCAACTGGAAGCAACCTGCTGTTGGAAAAGTGAAGGGATATTATGTGTTGCTACGTGAAACAACAAGTGCTGTTTGGCAAAAGAAAATTTTCACCACTGAAACAAATGTGAAATTGCCTTACTCAAAAGACAATTATTTTTTCGCTGTACAATCGGTAAATGAAAACGGAAATGAAAGTTTACCTGTTGTACCAACACCCGGACGATAATGAAACTGAATTGGATCGTAAAAAAATTTGAAGCATTAACGCCATACGAGTTGTATAACATTATATGGTTGCGTAATGAAGTGTTTGTTGTAGAGCAAAACTGTGTGTATCAGGATGCTGATTATAAAGATCAGAAAGGCTGGCATTTAATGGGCCTTGATGAAGAAGATAAACTAATTGCTTATGTACGTTTATTGCCGCCCGGTGTTTCCTATAACGAGCCATCTATTGGCCGGGTTGTGACAAGCCCTGCGGCAAGAGGTACTGGCGCAGGACGGGAATTAATGCAGCAGGCAATTAAACAATGTGGAATCTTATTTGGAGAAAAAAATATCAAAATCGGCGCACAATACTATTTGCTAAACTTCTATACTTCACTTGGTTTTGTACAAAGCAGCGACGTTTATCTCGAGGACAATATAAAACATATTGAAATGATTCGTTTTTCCGAAAATTAATAGGTAGATTTACGAAACACCGTAAGTAAAAATCCTTAAAACCTATGCTGGTAAAGGGTTTCATCATATTAGTACACGAAAAAATTTTGAAGTTCAAAATTTGTTATCTAATATTGTCATGTCTTATCCAATACAAGAAAAACCAAATATCCAATTCTATGAAAGTACGTACACTGCTTTTTTCCCTGTACGCATTATTGCTTATAACAACCTTACCTCAGCAACTGAGTGCACAGGTTGGTTTATCTACAGCGAATTCCCGTTTTGAAATTGGATTGAACGTAGGTCCCATGAATTTCCTTGGCGACTTGGGTGGCAATCGTGGCAGAGGAAGTTATGGCCCCAAGGATAATAATATCCCGGTTACAAACATGATTGCAGGTATTTCTGCAACCTATTATCCATCTGAATGGATTGGTTTTCGGTTGGCAGGTAACTTTGGCCAAATGGAAGGCGATGATCGTCTAATTAAGCAAAAGCAACCGGCGGATACCTACGAAGGCTCAAGAAAATACAGGAACATCACATTCCGTTCTCCTTTGTATGAAGCGTATGCCGGACTTGAAATTTTTCCCACAGCATTTATCAGTTTAAAAAATGGTTCTGGCTTACCTCGTTTTCGCCCTTACGGAATCGTTGGTATAGGCGTCTTCAAATTTAAACCGCAAGGTTTATACAAAGATCCGGGTGGGAATGAATCATGGGTTGATTTAAAACCATTACGTCTCGAAGGACAAGGCATGGTTGAAACAGGTATACCTGAATATAGTTTGATCAGTTATAACGTTCCTTTGGGTGTTGGTATTAAGTATGATGTTACTGAACGAATTACGTTTGCAATTGAGCTGATCCATCGCAAAACCGGAACCGATTATATTGATGATGTAAGTAATAAGTTTATTGATCAGGCTTTGTTTGATCAATATCTTACACCTGGTCAGGCAGTGATGGCAAAGTACCTTGCAAATCCAAGCTCTTTTTATCCTAACTCTAACCCTGCATATACACCTTACAGTGCCGGTAAAAAGAGAGGAAATCCGGAGCGAAATGATTCTTATTTTTCCAGTACATTCAGATTAACGTGGAAGATTGGTGATGTGTATGCTGATTGGTTCAGAAATAAGAATTCAATGAAGTGTCCGCAGTATTTTTAGAATATATTTTTTATCCATACCCCAAACCCAAACATGAAAACCGAAATCCCAAAATCAAGGGACAAAGTATTGTCCAATCCGGAAACCACAATCTGGTTGCTTCGTATTGGCTTAATATCCCTCTACGTAGTCCTTTATATTTTCAAGAAAAAATTATACATGTAAACTTATAAGCAAAGTATGCAGTAAATGTTAGTCCGTACCCTTTCTCATAATTTTCCAATCCTGTGAAAATCTAATAAGAGAATCAGTGACCGATATTTATTTCACCATGCTTTGCTTTTTTTACAAACAGATAATACTATTCAACTCTTTGAACAAAGCATGCAATAAACGTTAATCCGTACCCCTTTTTCTGATGTTTTCTAATATTGGGAAAAGCGAAAAAGAGAACCAATGATCAATATTTATTTCACCATGCTTTGTTCATTTTTTTCCATGTGTAAACCAAGACGTATCAATTATGATTTTGGCAACGTATGCAGTAAATGTTAGTCCGTACCAACACAAAAGCTTTCTTGTTTGGAAGAGAGCTTGATACCAGAGGCCGATATTTATTTTACCATGCATTGCTGTGTTTCTCTTGGTCCGTACTCTATCCTGTTGCCCCCCTTGGTCGGGGGGCTATTTTTTTGTAGCGATCATAGCTCTGCTTTTAGAAATTGTCCGGTGTAACTTTCTTTACAGGTAAGAAGTCCTTCAGGTGTGCCCTCAAATAAAATTTGTCCGCCACCATCACCGCCTTCGGGCCCAAGATCAATAATGTGATCGGCCACTTTAATTACATCCATGTTGTGTTCAATTACCAATACCGTATTGCCTCTGTCGGCAAGTTTATTCAATACATCAAGTAAATGCTGAATATCCTGGAAGTGTAAACCAGTTGTTGGTTCATCCAGAATGTAGAATGTTTTACCGGTATCTTTTTTTGCAAGTTCGGTTGATAATTTTACACGTTGTGCTTCGCCACCACTTAGTGTAACAGCACTTTGTCCAAGTGTGATATAACCAAGCCCCACATCTTCCAGCACTTTTATTTTGCGATAGAGATATGGAACAGGTTGGAAAAATTCAACAGCTTCTTCCACGGTCATATCCAATACATCGGCAATCGATTTTCCTTTGTAACGAATTTCCAGTGTTTCACGGTTGTAACGTTTGCCATTACACTTTTCACAATGCACATATACATCCGGAAGAAAATTCATCTCAATTACACGCATACCACCACCTTCGCACACATCACAACGCCCTGTTTTTACATTGAATGAAAAACGACCGGCATTATAACCCCTGATCTTTGCTTCAGGTACTGCAGAAAACAATGTTCTGATCTCTGTAAAGAAACCGCAATAGGTTGCAGGGTTACTTCTGGGTGTACGGCCAATAGGCGACTGATCAATTTCGATCACCTTGTCAATATGTTCCAATCCTTTAATGCTTTTGTAAGGCATAGGATTGGCTTTTGAATCATAGCAATGTTTACTGAGAATAGGGTAGAGCGTTTCATTAATCAGTGTACTCTTACCACTACCACTAACACCGGTAACAACGATCAGTTTTCCCAATGGGAATTTTGTATTTACATTCCGGAGATTATTGCCTGTTGCACCTTTCAGTTCAATAAACTTTCCATTTCCTTTTCTGCGTTCAGCTGGAACAGGAATTGATTTTTCGCCATTGAGATATTTTGCTGTATCGCTGTGCGAAAGCAATACATCTTTTGGTGAGCCTGCTGAAACAATCGTGCCACCGTGTTTGCCGGCTTGTGGTCCCACGTCGATCAAATGATCAGCCGCCAACATGATATCTTTATCATGCTCTACCACTAATACACTGTTACCTACATCACGAAGATTTTTTAATGCCTCAATCAAGCGATGATTATCACGTTGGTGCAAACCAATACTTGGTTCATCTAAAATATAAGTGATGCCCTGCAGTTGAGAACCGATTTGTGTTGCTAATCGTATACGCTGACTTTCACCACCGCTCAATGTGCGGCTGGGGCGGTTTAGCGTGAGATAAGTTAATCCAACATTCAATAAAAACTGAAGTCGTTCCCTGATCTCTTTCAACACATCTTTTGCAATGGCAGCTTGTTTGTTGCTGATGCGTAATTCCAGTCCATCAAACCAGGCAGCAAGATTATCAAGATTCAAGTCACTCAATTCAGAGATGTTGCGGTCCTCAACTTTAAACCAAAGACTTTCTTTTTTCAATCTTGCTCCGTTGCAACTGCCACATGTTTTGAGCGTCATAAATTGCGTTACCCAATCTCGCAGGCCCTCCGTACTCTGTGGCGAAGCAAACCAACGCTTCAACATGGGAATAATGCCTTCGTAACTACCGGTATATTCTAACGGAAGCGTTTCATCATTTACATCCACTTCTAATGTGGGACTGATATTTTTATCGCCAAACAAAAGCAAGTTGAGTTGTTCCTGCGGAATATTTTTTACAGGCGCATCTAATTTGATCTTGTACTTTTTTGCAAAGGCGATCACTTGTTGAAACACACTTGCATCACGTTCTTCACCTAATGGGGCAATACCACCTTCTTTCACCGTTAATGTTTGATCAGGAAGTACAAGTTCCATGTCAATGGTGTATACATTTCCCAATCCCTTACAGGTAGGGCAGGCGCCATAAGGTGAGTTGAATGAGAATGCATTAGGCGAAGGCTCTTCATAACTCAGCCCGGTATCTTCACACATCAACTGTTTGGAATACGAAACAACGCCACTCTTTTCTGTTTCAATCAGCATAAGGTCTTTTCCCAGCTTTAATGTTTGTTGTACACTCTGGCTGATGCGAAGTTTGAAATCATCACTGGCTTTTAACCGGTCAACCACCACTTCAATATCATGGATCTTGTAGCGGTCGAGTTGCATCTTTGGAGTAAGATCTTTGATCTCGCCATCGATCCGAACTTTTACAAAGCCTTTCTTACGGATATCTTCAAACAACTCACGATAATGTCCTTTTCGTCCTCTTACCAATGGGGCGAGTAACGAAATTTTTTGTCCATCAAAACGATCCAGAATATTCGTTACAATTTCTTCTTCGCTCCACTTCACCATTTTCTTTCCCGTATTATAAGAATAGGCTTCGCTGGCTCTTGCATAAAGAAGGCGGAGGAAATCATACACCTCAGTAATAGTACCTACTGTTGAGCGTGGATTTTTGTTCGTTGTTTTTTGTTCGATTGAAATAACGGGAGAGAGTCCGGTGATCTTATCTACATCCGGTCGCTCCATATCACCTACAAATTGTCGGGCATAGGCACCGAATGTTTCCATGTAGCGGCGCTGTCCTTCAGCATAGATAGTATCGAATGCAAGGGATGATTTACCGCTGCCGCTGATACCGGTAATTACCACCAGTTTATTTTTCGGAATACTTACGTCAATATTTTTCAGGTTATGTACCCGTGCACCTGAAACTTCTATTTGATCATTTGCTGTGTCGCTCATATTTTTTTCTTTTGGCTAAAACTTTGCCGGGAAGCGAATTTACCGTGAAATCCTTTACTAAAGTTATTAGGTTTCAGGAATCGCCATTTGATGATTTTCAATCAATTGTCTGTGGAGTTATGGTTATCGTAAATGCGCCGATACTTCCACAACCTGAAAAATTCCAATATTAAGTTTTTGTGATGTGGAAAACTCAATGCTATTTCTGTTTTGAATTGCAGCTGTTCACACTAACTTTTACTTGATTTTTAGCCAACCAACGATTCTAAAACTTAACCAGCTATGAGCATTACAGTTTACAACGCAGTTCCTATGATTTTTCATGATGGACAGGCGGAACATCGCTTTACGTTGAAATTGAGTCCCGCCACAGAAAGCTTTCGTTTAGAAAGCGGACCCATCAAACGCAGTATTTTCATTGGGAAACGAATGTTTAATAAGCTGTTCCAGTTTATTCGAAACGAGTATGGGTACACACTAGGGCGAATCCAGTACGATGATGATGATATGCGGAAAGGTTCAGCAGTTACAGAAGAACATGATCAGTTTCGTTTTACAATAAGGGAACAAAACGGCATTGAGGTGATGCTTGAAAATGAAGCAGCTCCGTCCAGAAAAGTAAGTGCAACGATTCCCGCCTTTTATCATACCGATACTGAACGAAAAGCACAACTCAGGGCATTGATTCCATCGGTTTTAGCTGCATTGATCCTTACACGGGAATTGCATACAGCCGTTAAAACGGTTGTTAGTTAAAGAAATTTGGTTGTTTGGATGATTTGCTGCTAATTTTGCAATAGTTCTTTACATCACTTATCAAGAAAGGCAGAGGGTAATGGCCCAATGAAGCCTTGGCAACCTCTCTCGTTCAGCAATGCTGGATTTGGAGAAAAGGTGCCAATTCCATCCCCACAAGGGGAAGATAAGTCAGATAGCACGCTCAATGTTTTTATTAAAATAATGAAGCTCATCTGATTGTATCGGATGAGCTTTTTTGTTTTTACAGTTGTTTAACTGAAGCAAAAGCCGCCGATAAATTTTCTTTGATAGGTGTTGCAGGGCGCATCAAAAAAAGGCAACAACCAGATGAAACAAACAATTGTTATTTCGCACATTGACAAAACTTTTACAAATCAGCGTTTGTATAAATCAGTAAAGCCGACTACTTTTGTCGGGTATTCACACTTCATGCAGAACAACAACAATACATACATTTCTTTAGCTGCAGCCATGCAGTGTTGTTGTATTTGTTGTATGCCGTAAGGCATACATATCATTTCCGACCCTGCCTGTCAGGGAGGTAAAACACACTTTTTCTTCTTTACTTCATTCTTCAATTATTAAATCTTAATTATGAGCAACACACTTCATTTTGAAACATTGCAATTGCATGCCGGCCAACAAATTGATCCAACAACAAAAGCACGTGCTGTACCTATTTATCAAACAACTTCTTACGGGTTTGATAACAGCGAACACGCAGCAAACTTATTCGGCCTGAGAGAGTTTGGGAATATTTATACACGTATCATGAATCCCACCACCGATGTGTTTGAACAACGCATTGCAGCACTCGAAGGGGGTGTAGCAGCATTGGCCGTAGGTAGCGGACAGGCTGCACAATTTCTTGCACTTAATAATATTTTGCAGGCAGGTGATAATTTTGTGACCACTTCTTATTTATATGGTGGTACATACAATCAGTTTAAAGTTGCATTCAAACGTTTAGGTGTTGAAGTACGTTTTGCTGATGGTGATGACGCTGAAAGTTTTGTAAAGCATATCGATAAAAATACAAAAGCGATTTATCTCGAAACAATTGGTAATCCCCGTTTGAATATTCCTGATTTTAAAAAGTTTGCTGACCTGGCAAAAGAATATGATCTTCCATTGATCGTTGATAACACATTTGGTGCAGGTGGTTATTTGTTCCGCCCAATTGAACACGGTGCAAACATTGTGGTTGAAAGTGCTACCAAATGGATCGGTGGACATGGTACAACTATCGGCGGTGTAATTGTTGACGGTGGTAATTACAATTGGGGCAACGGAAAATTTCCTCAGTTTACTGAACCAAGTGAAGGTTATCATGGATTAAAATTCTGGGATGTATTTGGCGAAGGCAATCCACTTGGTTTACCAAATATTGCGTTCATCATTCGTGCAAGAGTTGAAGGCTTGCGTGATTTTGGTTCTGCACAAAGTCCGTTCAATTCATTTTTATTATTGCAAGGTTTGGAAACATTGTCGCTTAGAGTACAACGCCATGTTGATAATGCACAGAAATTAGCAGAATGGCTGGAGCAACATCCGTCTGTTGAGTATGTATTGTATCCCGGTTTGAAGAGCAATCCATACCATGAACTGGCGAAAAAATATCTCACCAATGGATACGGTGGTGTATTGCAGGTGGCTATTAAAGGTGGAAAAGAAAATGCTGCGAAGTTTATCAATTCACTGAAACTGATCAGTCATTTGGCGAATGTGGGTGATGCAAAAACATTGGCGATTCATCCTGCAAGTACAACACACGAACAATTAGGTGAAGCAGAACAGATTGCTGCAGGTGTTGCACCAAATCTCGTTCGTTTAAGTGTAGGTATTGAACATATTGATGATATTAAAGCAGATCTGGAACAGGCTTTTCAAAAAGTATTTGAAAAAGAATTGGTAGGATAAAATCTTCCTGACCTCCCCGAAAGGGAAGGCCATCTGTGTACAGCCCTTGCTTATTTATGCAGGCGGATAACAAGTACGCTGTCAGAGTCGATTAGATCTTAAATGTTGAAATGCTTAATAAAGAACGATGCAGTGAGTAACACAACAGTCGGGTGCTCCTCTATTCGGAGACGATGATAATAAAAGATGTCGACTACAAATTTTTACATACAATAAACCATTCAGACTTGAGTCAGGAGCATTGCTCAACCAATATCACTTGGCATACACAACGTTGGGCGAATTGAATGAAGCGAAAGACAATGCCGTTTGGATTTTTCATGCATTAACTGCCAACAGCGATCCGTCTGAGTGGTGGAGCGGTTTAGTTGGCGAAGGAAAGTTATTTGATCCTGCAAAATATTTTATTGTATGTGTAAACATGCCGGGCAGTGCATATGGCAGCTATTGGTCCATTGGATATTGATCCATTAACGAATGCACCTTACTATCACGATTTCCCATGGTTTACCACAAGGGATATGATCCGTGCATATGATCCATTGCGCAAATTTTTAGGTATTGAAAAAATATACATTGGCATTGGTGGCAGCATGGGCGGACAACAATTATTAGAGTGGGCAATTGAAGAACCACAGTTGTTCGAACATATTATTCCCATTGCAACGAATGCCTATCATTCAGCATGGGGTATTGCATTCAATGCATCGCAACGTTTGGCAATTGAAGCTGATTCAACCTGGAAAAATAAAGCAGAAGATGCAGGTACTGAAGGATTGAAAGCTGCAAGAAGTATTGCCTTGCTTTCGTACCGTCACTATGATGCGTATGGCATCAGCCAGATCGAAGAAAGTAATGATGTGCTTGAATCATTCAAAAGTGAATCGTACCAACGTTACCAGGGCGATAAATTGGTAAAGCGCTACAATGCGTTCAGTTATTATTTTCTCAGCAAAGGAATGGATTCACACAATGTGGGCCGCAGCCGCATTTCTATTGAAGGAGCATTAAAAGAAATTACAGCCAAGAGCATTGGTGATCGGTATCAGTAACGATGTGTTGTTCCCGGTTAGTGAGCAGCAGTTCCTTGCAAACATCATTAGCGGTGCAAGTTTTAAAAGTATTGAATCGTTTTATGGTCATGATGGATTCTTGTTAGAGTACGATCAGATCAGCAAAGCCATCAATCATTTTTTACAGCAAACACAGAAAACAGATTTAAAAAAACAATTAACAAATTAATATGTCATCAGATAAACAATTGGTCATAGGACTGTTTGGATTTGGAGTAGTAGGAGAAGGGTTGTACAAAGTATTACAGCAAACACCATCGTTGAATGCACGCATTAAAAAAGTGTGTATCAAGAATCCGAATAAAAAACGCAATGCTCCCGATGAGTTATTTACAACAGACAGGGATGTGTTGTTGAACGATCCTGAAATAAATGTGATCGTGGAAGTGATCAACGAAAGTGAACCGGCTTTTTACATTGTGTCAACAGCATTAAAGAGTGGTAAAGAAGTTGTAAGTGCCAGCAAAAAGATGATCGCTGAGCATTTGCCTGAGTTATTGAAACTACAAACTGAAACAGGCATTTCATTCCTGTATGAAGCATCAGCTTGTGCTTCTATCCCGGTTATCCGCAACCTCGAAGAGTATTATGATAATGATCTGCTGCACGGCATACGTGGAATTGTAAACGGCAGCACCAATTATATTCTCACAAAAATGTTCGAAGAGAAACTCGATTTCAAACAGGCATTATTGCAGGCACAGCAATTAGGTTTTGCAGAAGCTGATCCAACATTGGATGTGGATGGTTGGGATGCAGTTAATAAATGGGTAATCCTGTTATTACATGCGTACGGTATTGTATCGCATCCCGATGATGTATTGTTTACCGGTATTCAGAATATCCAGGGCTCAGATGCTTCAGTAGGTCGTGAGAAAAACCTAGAAATCCGTTTGGTGGGACAGGCGAAGAAATTGCAGAACGGAAAAGTAGCAGCGTTTGTATTACCACAGTTTGTGAAGCATGATGATCATTTAAGCTTTGTAAAGAACGAATACAACGGAGCAGTGGTAGAAAGTTCGTTTTCTGATAAGCAATTCTTTTATGGCAAAGGTGCGGGTTCATTCCCGACAGCATCCGCTGTGTTGAGTGATATTTCTGCTTTGCGTTATGATTACAAATACGAGTACAAGAAATTGTATTATCATCAACCAAATGAACTCACCAACGATTACTACCTGAAAGTGTATTTGAGCTTTGACGATTGGAATTATATTCCAAAAGATAAGTTTGAGTGGATCGAAGAGTGGCATGCTGAAAGTGATCGGAAATATTTAGTGGGTGTGTTGCATGCAACCGAACTAAAGCAAAATAATTGGTGGAGAGAAAACGGCACATCGCTTATTCTTTCTCCAGAACCTATCATTGAAGATGTGGAAGTTCGCAAGCTGAAAAAAAAGAGTCTTGAATTAGCAGGTTTAAACTTTAATTGATCATGAGTTTACAACAACAAATAACTGAACTGGAAAGTCTGCTGCAAGGCAAAAGCCCTGCAGCGGCTCTTCAGTTGTTAAGCGATCGCTTCAACGGCAACATCGTTTTCTCAACCAGCTTTGGTTTGGAAGATCAGGCCATCAGCCATTTGATCTTTTCTGAAAAATTGCCCATCGATGTGTTTACACTTGACACAGGTCGTATGTTCACCGAAACATACAGTACCTGGCGTTCAACACTGGAAGCATATAATCAACCCATTCATGCTTATTA
>CAWHOR010000042.1:0-11294 GCA_963830845.1 uncultured Bacteroidota bacterium
GTCGCCTTCGTAAAACACGGCACTTTGGCCCGGGGCAATGCCTTTAGCTTCTTCATAAAAGCGAACATTCACCGTTCCGTCAGCATTTGGGTACAGGTTCGATAAAGTGCCTTTATCCTTGTAACGGATCTTGGTAAGAGCTTCCATGCCTGGTGTAATGGTATCGTATTTCAGCATATTGATCTTGCCCACCTGCATTTCCTGTTTGTTGAGATCTTCCTCATCGCCCAGCACAACAGTATTGGTTTCGGGAAGAATTTCGGTTACAAACACAGGCTTGCCAAATGTAATATCGAGGCCTTTGCGTTGACCAATGGTATAGAACGGATAGCCTTTGTGCTGACCAAGAATTTTTCCTGTTTTATCAACAAAATTTCCGCCGTTCACTTTTTCTTCCAATCCTTCCACACGTCGCTTTAAAAAACCACGGTAATCATTATCGGGCACAAAACAAATTTCGTAGCTCTCTGCTTTTTTCGCCAGTTCAGGATAGCCATAATCCAATGCCATCTGTCTGATCGCTGTTTTGCGATAGCCGCCTAATGGCAGCAATGTGCGTTGCAACAAATCTTGCTGCAATCCCCACAGTACATAACTCTGATCTTTTGTTTCATCCACACCTTTACTGATGTAGTGACGACCATTTTCGTGCTGATGCACATTTGCATAATGTCCGGTTGCAATAAAATCGCAATTCATGGCATCGGCCCGTTTTAAAAGAGCCCGCCATTTAATATGTGTATTGCACAACACGCATGGGTTGGGAGTGCGGCCGTTGAGATACTCATCTACAAAATTCTCAATCACAAAATCGCCAAACTCATCACGTATATCGAGAATGTAATGCGGAAAACCATGTTGCACCGCAGCTGCACGTGCATCATTAAAACTATCTAAGTTGCAACAACCTGTTTCTTTTTTTCCTTTGGCACCTGTTCCGCTACTTGCATAGTCCCATGTTTTCATGGTAATGCCCACTACTTCGTACCCTTCATGATGCAACATGAGAGCTGTAACAGTACTGTCAATACCGCCACTCATTGCTACCAACACTTTTCCTTTCCGGCTCATACAAATTCAATTAAACTGCTTTATTCAAAAAAAAGCAAGATGCAAATTTACGGGAATTATTGTTCTAGAAGCCCTTTGCAGAAAGCGTAAACACATTACGTTGACCGTCGTATCTGAAATCGCAAAACTGAAGTACATCACGGCCAATGATTCCATCGTAGGGTGCCGAGCTGAAATCGCCTTCCAACACTTCAACCGTTAATGCCTTTTTTTTAAAGATGGGGAGATAGAGTACACAGTTGTAACGTTTTACCTGCCAGCTACCCGCTTCGCCACGAACCCATTCTTCTACATTTTGTTGATAAGGCGACAATGAAAGCACATTGACGACGGAACGATCAATACCGGAAATATTGGAGCCGGTATCTACCAATAGTTTTACCCTTGCATGTGGTTCGGGTGTACCAAAGTTTTTTTGATTCAAAAACGACGCTTCATCCGGGAATAATTCTGCTTCAATAACAGGACCCTGCTCCAATAAATTTTCGATTGTGATCTCCTGGTTCATCTGCATCAAATTTGAAAAGGTTTCGGCGAATCACCTAATCTTGTTAATGTGTTGATTTATGAATTCTAAACAGTTGTGAACAGTTGGGAAAAATTGCAAATCTTTTGGCAGGGGATCATTTGTAAAGAAACTGTTACATATCCCGTTCGGTTAAACATGTACTGCCTTTTTCAAAATGTGGACGATCACTTTTTGAATATCAAACAAAATTCATACTTTGGCCTTTCTATAAATTTATTCAGCACCAAAAATTAAGTTATGATTAAGTTACAAGTTATCGGAAACCTCGGAAAGGATTGTGTTTCAAACACAGTGAATGGAAAGAATGTGATGAACTTCACCGTTGCTCACACAGAAAAATTTAAAGACAGTACTGGCGCACAGCGTGAAAAAACCATTTGGGTAGATTGTGCTTACTGGAGCGACCGTACTGGTATTGCCCCTTACTTGAAAAAAGGAACACAGGTATATGTAGAAGGTGCGCCCGAAGTGCGGACCTATCAAACACAGGATGGTAAAAGCGGAGCCTCTCTGTCATTACGTGTACTCAGCATTCAATTGCTGGGAAGCAAAAGCAGTGAAGGCGGAAACGGTGGTGGTAGCTATCAACCACAGGGTGGTGGTTATAATGCGCCGGCACAACCAATGAACGAACCACCAATTGGTGCTGATTCAGATGATCTTCCGTTTTAATCTTTAACGATGTATCAATAGAAACCCTGCTGATTCAGCAGGGTTTTGGTTTTCTATTCTAATCCAATTTTATAAAATTCCCTCATCTGCAAAACTGTAATACCCATCCTCACTTACAATGATGTGATCGATCACACTCATGTCGAGCAGTACTGCAGCGTCTTTAATTTTCTTTGTCAACATTTCATCGGCACGGCTTGGTTTTAAACTGCCGCTGGGGTGGTTGTGGCAGAGTACAATATTCACTGCATTGTGCTCCAATGCTTTCTTTAAAATAATGCGTGGATCTGCAACGGTACCTGTAATGCCTCCTTCGCTGATCACTTCAATATGGTTGATTTTATTGGCCCGGTTGAGATAGGCAACGGCAAATACTTCATGTAATTTGTCTTTCAATTGCGACTGGAAAAACCTTGCGATATCTGCACTTGTTTTTACGCTTTTTTTCAGTGATTCTACTGCTTGCCGTCTCCTTCCAAGTTCCAGTGCTGCCGCAATAGTAACAGCTCTTGCTTCACCAATGCCATTTGTTTTCATCAAGTCCTTCAGGCTTAGTTTTGCCAATTCATTGATGTCGTCTTTTGATCTGGTTAACAACTCTTTAGCTACATCAACAGCCGATTTTTTTGTGGTACCTGAGCCAATTAAAATGGCAATTAATTCGGAGTTGCTGAGCGCATCTGCACCTTTCAGAACAAGCTTTTCACGGGGCCTGTCGTCGGCTGCCCATTGCTTGATGGTGGTTTTGCTGTCTTGCATGTTCCAAAATAACATCTTAAATTCACTTATCCAATTATCCAGATAAACCATTTTTTATGCGACTGAAGCCCCAGACCGCTGGTCAATCAATTCGATCTCTACTTACACTTCTTGCTATTGTGGGCAATCTTATTTTTTCAATTGTTTTCGTAATGTCAATGGGTGCACATGTTGTGCAAACGAGTGTAGGCATTGAGCAAACAGCTGAAAAAAATAACAAACCTGCCAATGAACAGAAGATTGTTACATTGGTGCAGATCAATTAATTTTTTGAACGAATTGGCGGAAGCTTATTGATTTTCAAAAGTTGGACAACCGCCATAATGCCACAGGTTCATCCTGTGGCATTTTTATTTGTTGAAAAGCGGTGGATTGTGTTTCGGCAGAAGTTGAATTGAAGCACTTATCTTCGCCCCCTCATTTCACCCCTTTACAAACTATAGTTCATGAACCCATCTGCCAAGATATTTTCCGGCACAGCATCAAAGTACCTTGCCGAGAAAATAGCAGCCAAATTTGGTATTCCATTAGGCCAAAGTCTTACCCAAAAATTCAGCGACGGCGAATTGCAGCCCATGTTTCAGGAAAGCATCCGTGGCGATATCGTTTTCCTGGTACAGAGTACGTTTTCACCCGCTGAAAACATTCTGGAATTGTTACTGATGATCGATGCGGCCAAACGTGCATCGGCTTACAAAGTAATTCCTGTGATCCCTTACTATGGCTATGCCCGTCAGGATAGGAAAGACAAGCCTCGTGTAGCGATAGGCTCCAAGCTTATTGCCAACATGTTAGAAGCGGCTGGTGCCGACAGAGTCATTACAATGGACCTGCATGCAGCTCAGATCCAGGGCTACTTCGACATACCGGTGGATCACCTGGAATCGTCGTCGATTTTTATCCCTTACATTGAGAGTTTGAAGCTCGAAAACCTTACCTTTGCGGCCCCCGATGTGGGAAGTGCCAACAGGATCAGAGAAGTGGCGAGTTATTTTGAAGCCGAAATGGTGATTTGTGATAAACATCGCAAGCGAGCCAACGAGATAGCAAGCATGGTGGTAATTGGTGATGTTACAGATCGGGATGTGGTGTTGATCGATGATATCTGCGACACCGGAGGAACGCTTGCAAAAGCGGCCGCTCTTTTAAAAGAAAAAGGGGCAAGAAGTGTACGGGCATTGATTACACATCCGGTGTTGAGTGGCAAAGCCTACGAAAACATTGAGAACAGTGTATTGGAAGAGTTAGTGGTTTGTGATACAATTCCACTGTTGAAAGAAAGTAAAAAAATCAAAGTGTTGAGTGTGGCTGATCTGTTTGGTGTAGCACTTCGCAACGCATTTGAAAACAAAAGTATCACCAGTTTATTTATGCATGCGCAACGCAGGGATAAATAACAAAAAAGTAAATTTTTAAATTAGATAAACAATGAAGACAATTACTATCGAGGGTCACTTGAGGACCGAAAACGGGAAAAAAGCCGCCCGTCAACTTCGCTCTCAGGAAATGGTGCCTGGTGTAATTTATGGAGGCTCAGCAGAAATTAATTTCTACGCTCCTGCCAAAGCATTTAAAACTTTGGTTTACACGCCCGATTTCCAGATTGCTGAAGTAACAGTTGATGGCAAGAGCTACAGAACAATTCTGAAAGATCTGCAATTCGACAAAGTAAGTGATGCATTAGCACACGTTGATTTGCTGGAACTGGTTGCTGACAAAAAAGTGATCGCTACTATTCCGTTGAAATTTACAGGTGTTGCAAAAGGTGTGAAAGATGGTGGTAAGTTGATTACCAAAATCAAATCACTTAAAATCAAAGCTCTTCCAAAAGATTTGAAAGCAGCAATTGAAGTAGATCTTACACCTCTTGAACTGAATGGCAACATTCGTGTGGAAGATGTGAAAGCTCCGAACATGGAAGTGTTGAACTCTCCACGTATTCCTATTGCATCTGTTGTGTTAACACGTCAGTTGAAGCAGGAAGAAGCAGCTACTCCTAAAAAGTAAGCACCCGCTGTTCAATAAACTGATCCCCCTTTTTACAAGGGGGATTTTTCTTTGGATTCACTTGAAGTTTTTGATATTTGTTGGAACATGAAATTTTTAATCGTTGGTTTGGGAAATATTGGTGCAGAGTATGCACACACCCGTCACAATATTGGATTTGATGTGGTGGAAGCATTGGCTGCAAAACACGGTGCTTCGTTCAGGGTAGACCGGCTGGCTTCAATTGCTGAAGTAAAGCTAAAAGGCAAAACCCTTATTTTAATTGAGCCTTCAACCTACATGAATCTGAGTGGAAAGGCTGTGAAGTATTGGATGGACAAAGAGAAAATTGCCCTGGAGCATGTATTGGTGATTGTAGATGAGCTGGCACTACCACTGAGTAAACTGCGTTTACGGCCGGGCGGTAGTGATGCGGGGCATAATGGACTTAGCAGTATTCATGAATCGTTACAAACGATAGCATACCCCCGTTTGCGTTTTGGCATTGGCAATAACTATCCAAAAGGAACGCAGGTGGATTATGTATTGGGCCGTTGGACAGAAGATGAATTGCCCATCGTTCAAAAGAAAATCGAAGCATCGGTAGAGGTGGTGGAAAGCTTTGTGCTAACAGGGATCGACCGCACCATGAACCACGCAAACAAAATTGAAATAACTCTTTAATTTTCAATTTTCTAATATTAACTTCGTAACCTACTCAAAGATGTTGATTCAGCATCGGTAAAATCCATTGTCCTCACAAAGACCATTCACAAACCTGATTCTGAACCAAAACCATTTGAACCAATGAAAATCTTTTGCGTAGGAAGAAACTACGTTGAGCATGCCAAAGAACTCGGAAATGATGTGCCGGATGAGCCGGTTATTTTTCTGAAACCCAAAAGTGCATTTCTACAGCCCCACATGCCATTTTATTATCCTGAGTTTACAAACGAACTTCATTACGAAGCAGAGATTGTTCTCCGGGTTTCAAAAAACGGGAAGTACATTCAGGAACGCCATGCCAATAAATACTACAATGCTTATACTGTTGGAATTGATTTTACTGCACGTGATATTCAACAGCAATTAAAGGAAAAAGGATTGCCTTGGGAAATTTCCAAAGCCTGGGACAACTCTGCAGCGGTTGGAAAATTTATTGACATCAAGCAGGGCATAAACCTGAACGATATCAACTTCTGCTTATATAAAAACAAAGAAATTGTACAGCAGGGCAATACAGGAAATATGATCTTTACATTCGATCAGATCGTTGCCTATGTATCTCAATTCTTTTCACTCAATATCGGGGACTTGATTTTCACCGGAACGCCGGCAGGTGTAGGTGAGTGCGTGGTAGGTGATATGCTGGAAGGGTTTGTTGAAAACGACAGCTTACTGGAATTAGAAGTTAAGTAAGCAAAGCGAAATCATTTGATTTTAAGCCATTCTTTTAACAGGATGGCTTTTTTGTTGGAGTTCCCCTTATTTTGCAATTCAATTGCTTGCGAATGATGAACCAGGAAATTTTACGAAAGGCTTATCAACTCATGTGTTATGCGCAACACATGGCCGAAACGTATGAGAGCAATCGTTCTGTTTGCAAATATGTGCACTCCACTTCCCGTGGACACGAAGCCATCCAACTGGCTACAGCTTTTCAATTAACCGCTGCCGACTGGGTAAGCCCATATTACCGCGACGAAAGTTTGCTGTTGGGTCTTGGTTTTGAACCATACGAGCTGATGCTGCAGCTGTTGGCAAAAGCAGATGATCCGTTTACAGGCGGAAGAGAATATTATTCGCATCCCAATTACAGGGGAAAAGGTAAACCAAATATTATCCATCAAAGCAGTGCCACGGGCATGCAGGTAATTCCTACAACCGGGTTGGCTCAAGGTTTACAATACTTAAAAAAACTAGAATCAGAAAAATATCAAGTAAACGATCGGGGAGAACATCCGGTTGTTGTTTGCTCGTTAGGTGATGCAAGTGTTACCGAAGGTGAGGTGAGTGAAGCTTTTCAGTTTGCTGTGCTGAAAAAATTGCCGATCATTTATTTGGTGCAGGATAATAACTGGGGTATTAGTGTAAGTGCAGAAGAAGCAAGAGCTATGGATGCGTATGAATATGCAGGAGGCTTTCCCGGCATGCATCGCATAAGGTGTGATGGAAGTGATTTCACGGAAGCATTTGAAACCATGCAACACGTGGTGGATCATGTACGCACACACCAGGAGCCCTATCTTGTACAGGCCTATGTGCCGTTGTTAAATCATCATACCAGTGGTGTTCGCAAAGAATTTTACAGAAGTAAAGAAGATCTTGATCAACATTCTACCGATGATCCGTTTCCAAAGCTGAAACAAATTTGCTTACAGTGTGGCATAACCGAAGAAGAGTTGCAACAAATATTTGATGAGGCGAAGCAAACGGTAGTAGCTGATTTTGCAAAAGCAGTTGCTGCCGCTGAACCAGACCCCTCAACAGTGGAGCAACATGTGTTTGTACCAACACCTGTTACAGAAGAAACAGGCGAACGGTCACCGGCAGGCAGAGAAAAAATAGTGATGGTGGATGCGGCGTTGTTTGCCATACGTGAAATTATGCAGGAGTATCCCGAGGCATTGGTGTACGGACAAGATGTAGGAAGAAGACTCGGCGGCGTGTTTCGTGAAGCGGCAACTTTGGCTGAACAGTTTGGCGATCATCGTGTATTTAATACCGCTATCCAGGAAGCATACATAATAGGATCTACAGTGGGCATGAGTGCAGTTGGTGCCAAGCCGATCGTGGAAGTACAGTTTGCTGATTATATTTATCCTGCGCTCAATCAACTCGTAACTGAAATTTCAAAGTCATCGTATTTAAGTTGCGGAAAATTTCCGATACAAACGTTGATACGTGTGCCCATAGGTGCGTATGGTGGAGGAGGTCCGTACCATAGCGGAAGTATTGAATCAACATTGCTGAGCATTAAAGGAATCAAGATAGTGTATCCATCGAATGCAGCCGATATGAAAGGCTTGATGAAAGCAGCCTTCCTCGATCCGAACCCGGTAGTAATGCTGGAGCATAAAGGTTTGTATTGGAGTAAAGTACCGGGTACAGAAGATGCAAAAACAGCAGAACCTTCCAGCGACTATCTATTACCGTTAGGTAAAGCACGCATTGCTGTAGCAGCAGATGAAGACTTGATTGAAGAAGGTGAAAGCTGCTGCATTATTACCTATGGCATGGGTGTATATTGGGCTGCTGCCGCTGCGAAACAATTTGATGGGGCCGTGGAGGTAATAGATCTGCGTACACTTTTTCCGTTGGATGAGGAATTGATTTTTGCAACGGTAAAAAAACATGGCAAATGTTTGGTGCTAACTGAAGAGCAACAGAATAATTCATTTGCAGAAGCATTGGCACATCGCATCAGTTACAACTGTTTTCAATGGCTCGATATGCCGGTTGAAGTAATGGGTGCGTTGAATCTGCCGGCCGTGCCAATGAACACGGGACTGGAAGCTGCGATGCTGCCGAATGCAGAAAAAGTGAAACAGCGGTTGTGGAAATTATTCCGGGGGTAGCAGATCATTGGATTTTCCGTTTCTTTACAGTTCATGGACATCTTCTCTTTGTATTCCGTTTCATATTGGGTATTCATTCTTATAGCGGCGTTTGCAATTGGCTTGGCAAAAGGCGGGCTCAAAGGCGTGGATATGTTAGCCGTAACCATTATGGCATTGGTGTTTGGAGGTAAAGCGTCTACCGGTATCGTATTACCCTTATTGTGTGTAGCCGACGTTGGTGCTGTTTCCTATTATAACCGTCATGCACAATGGAAACATTTTTGGAAAGTAATTCCATGGATGATCATTGGTATTTTGCTTGGTGTATTTTTAGGAAAGGATATGGATGAGCTTGTATTTCGAAAAGTAATGGCTGTTATCATCGTTATTACAATTGCTATTGTATTATGGTTGGAACTTCGAAAATCAACTTCGGTTCCGCAGCATTCATTGTTTGCAACCGGTACAGGTTTAGCTGCCGGCTTCACCACAATGATCGGCAATCTTGCCGGTGCATTTGCCAATCTGTATTTTCTTGCGATGCGTTTACCGAAAAACGATTTTATTGGAACAGCTGCATGGATTTTTTTAGTGATGAATTTATTTAAACTTCCATTCCAGGTTTTTTACTGGAAAAATATTAACACACAAACGTTACAAACCGATCTGGTTTTATTACCTGCATTGGCAATCGGTTTTTTTAGTGGTATTCACTTAACCGGGAAAATCAAAGACGAGCATTTTCGGAAGATGGTGCTGTTACTTACGTTGGCGGGTTCGGTGTTGATGTTGTTGAAACGATGATGTATAAAGGAAGAAAATGTAAAAGTATTATTGCTTATTTCGTTTTATCAATTGCTTCAATACTTCTTCTATACGCTCAGTCAACTGAATTGTTGATTCTCCTGTTTGTTTTTGCAACCCTGTTAAAGCGTCTGTCACAGTTAGCAATGCAAGCTCATAAGCTTGGAATTGTTTTTTCAGTACAGCCTCTTCATTTGTTTCCCAATACAATCCCTCATCTTTTAGTTCAAAGCTCTTGAAGTATGTCTTGCTGAGGTAGCGGAATAGTTCTATTAATACTTTATGAATGGCTATGCCTGCATATTGCGTTTTTACACTCGACCAGTAAATCATTGATGGATCAAGGCCTGCCTTCTTGTATGTTTCTTCCATGTTTATTTGCAGGGGAGAACAAAGGTTGCCTTCGGCTGTAAATGTTAGAAATACATTTTCACATTCCGGCGGAGTAAAAGCAATTCCATTGAGTTCTTTTGTTTTGATGTATTGCCAACTCCATACAAGACTGTTGCATATGTCAAGCACTTCATTTGATAAGGCTGACATTAAAGAAGGAGAGAGAAGTGTTCCACTGAAGTGAATGGATAATCCCATTCTACAAATATCAATAAAAAAGTCCCGCAAAAAGCGGGACTATTAGTACCGGAGAGCAGACTTGAACTGCCGACCTTCGGGTTATGAATCCGATGCTCTAACCAGCTGAGCTACCCCGGCCTATTTGGGGCTGCAAAAATAGAGAAATACAGCTAATTGTTGAAATCAAATTTCAGTTCGTCCCGGATAAACTTTCAGGGCTTCTTCCAAACAATCCATGGCATGGTCCAATGCTGACAGGTTTAGTACATACGCCAGCCGCACTTCCTGTTTTCCAAGGCCGGGTGTACCATAGAAACCAGTAGCAGGGGCCAGCATAACAGTTTGTCCTTTGTAGGAAAATGATTCAAGCAGCCATTGGCAGAACGTATCGCTGTCGTCAATTGGTAATTTAGCCATGGCATAAAATGATCCGCCCGGGTTGGGGCAAAACACACCGGGCATTGCGTTCAATCGTTTTACCAACAAATTTCTTCGGTAGAGGTATTCGGCTTTTGGTGCTTCGAAATAACTTTCCGGCAGATCAATGGCGGCTTCGCCCATGATTTGTGCCAAACCTGGCGGGCTCAAACGGGCCTGTGCAAATTTCATGGCTGCATCGTACACGGCTTTGTTTTTTGTAACCAGCGCACCTAATCGTGCACCGCAGGCGCTGTATCGTTTACTGATGGTATCCATCAACACAACATGTTGTTCCAACCCTTCAATATGTAATGCGCTTACATAGTCGCCATCATAACAAAATTCCCGATAGGCTTCATCGCTGAAGAGATACAGATCATGTTTCAGACAAAGATCTTTCAGCTTGTACATTTCTTCTTTGCTGTACAAATAACCGGTTGGATTATTCGGACTGCAAATGATAATAGCTTTTGTTTTAGATGTAATAACTTTTTCAAATTCATCAATAGGAGGTAAGGCAAAACCGGTTTCAATATGTGAAGTGATGGGAATTACGTTTACTCCTGCTGCACAGGCAAAGCCATTGTAGTTTGCATAAAATGGTTCGGGTACAATCACTTCGTCTCCGGGATTCAAACAAGTAAAAAAGCCAAACAGAATGGCTTCGCTGCCCCCAGTGGTGATCATGATTTGATCATAGGTTACGTCGATACCCACTTTTTGATAGTACTGTACCAACTTGCGGCGATAACTTTCGTTGCCGGCACTGTGGCTGTACTCCAACACTTTGATGTCGGCATTGCGCACAGCATCCAGTATAGCAGGTGGTGTCTCGATATCCGGTTGACCGATGTTGAGATGAAATACTTTGGTTCCTCTTTTTTTAGCTGCTTCTGCAAAAGGAACTAATTTTCTGATGG
>CAWHOR010000043.1:0-7426 GCA_963830845.1 uncultured Bacteroidota bacterium
AATATAATTAGCACAGAAAAGACATTCGTGTCAGTTTGTGTCATTCGTGGTAAATAGAAATATATGTCAACAACAGCTTTACATATTGCGTTTGATGTAGATCAGGTAAGAAGGCACTTTCCGATTTTGAATCGTGAAGTAAAGGGAAAGCCTTTGGTTTATTTTGATAATGCAGCCACTACACAGAAACCTGTTGAAGTGATTGATGCTTTAACTGGCTACTATCAATATTTTAATGCGAATATCCACCGTGGTATTCATTCACTGGCTGAAGAAGCAACTGCTGCTTACGAAGCAACAAGAGATACGGTGCAGCAATTCATCAATGCCAAACAGCGTGAAGAAATTATTTTCACAAGAGGTGTAACCGAAAGCATCAACCTCGTTGCATATACTTGGGCAAGAACTAATCTCAAAGCCGGTGATGAGATCATCATCAGCGGTATGGAGCATCACAGCAATATTGTTCCCTGGCAGTTGATCGCTGAAATGACGGGTGCAAAGTTAAAAGTAATTCCGGTAGATGATAACGGTGAATTGATGATGGATGAGTTTCACAAACTGCTGAACGAAAAAGTGAAGCTGGTTTCTGTGGTGCATGCATCAAATTCATTGGGCACTATCAATCCTGTAAAAGAAATGATTGATGCTGCACATAAGATTGGAGCAATTGTAATGTTGGATGGTGCACAATCAACTGTTCATTTGGATATTGATGTGCAGGAACTCGATTGTGATTTCTTCGCAATCAGTTCACACAAAGTATATGGCCCCACGGGTATTGGTGTGCTGTATGGTAAAAGAGAATTACTGGAAGCTATGCCGCCGTTCATGGGTGGTGGTGAAATGATCAAAGATGTTACGTTTGAAAAAACAACCTGGAATGAATTGCCTTACAAGTTTGAAGCAGGCACACCTAATATTGCAGATACCGTTGCATTAAAAGCAGCCATCGATTTTGTTCAACGCATCGGCAAAAAACAGATTCGTATGCACGAAGAAGAACTGTTGCAGATATGCAACGGAAGAACTTCAAAACATTGATGGTATCCGTTTGATTGGACAAGCAAAGAATAAAGTAAGTGTTGCATCATTTGTAGTGGATGGGGTTCATCCGCAAGATTTAGGTATTCTGTTGGATAATCAAGGTGTGGCGGTACGTACCGGTCACCATTGCACACAACCATTAATGAACCGCTTTGGTATTCCCGGCACTACAAGAGCAAGTTTTGCGATGTACAATACCAAGGATGAAATTGATGTAATGATCGCAGGGTTACATAAAGCAATTAAGTTATTAAGATAGTCTGAACCGGGATTTATAGGATGAAAGGATGAATGGGATAATGTAAATCCCCTCCTTGGAGGGGCTGAAGGATGATAAACTTAGTAAAGATTGACAGGGGTGGGTTGCTGAATAGAATTACTGAAAGTAAAAGTGTGCGACGCAACAGAGAATAAAAGAATTACTAAAGCTGGTACACAAAAATGGCAGAGATAAAAAGTATAGCAGAAATAGAAGATGAAATAGTTGATGATTTCTCCCTGTTCGATACATGGGATGAAAAGTATGAATACATCATCGATATGGGGAAGAAGTTGAAACCACTGGAAGATGAGCACAAGAAAGACGAGAACAAGATCAAAGGATGCCAGAGTACAGTATGGATGGTGAGTGAGTTAAAAGATGGCAAAGTGTTTTATCGTGCAGAAAGTGATGCAGTGATCGTAAAAGGGTTGGTGAGTATGCTTATTCGTGTATTGAGCGGACATGCACCGAAAGAGATCATTGATGCAAAGCTGGATTTTATTGATAAGATCGGCATGAAGCAACACCTTGCTCAAACAAGAAGCAATGGTTTGCTGAGCATGGTGAAGCAAATGAAATTAGATGCAACAGTTTATTTAGCACAACAAGCAACAAAGAACTGATGAGTTTAAATAAAGAAGATATCAAAGAAAAGATCATCGAAAAACTGCAGACGGTTTTTGACCCCGAGTTGCCGGTGAATATCTATGATCTTGGATTGATCTATAATATCGACATCAACGACAAAGGTTATGTGAATGTTACAATGACGTTGACAGCACCAAGTTGTCCGGCTGCACAATCTTTACCGGTTGAAGTAGATCAAAAGGTAAGAGAAGTAGAAGGAGTAACAGATGTGAATGTAATGATCACCTGGACACCGAAGTGGGAGAAAAGTATGATGAGTGAAGTGGCAGCATTGGAATTAGGATTTATGTAATGACTTACTCCTGTCTTTAGATAGGAGACTAAAAAATATTATTATGGCAATGATTTCATTAGATAGTTTAATGGGCAACCAAGGCCCCAGCTATCCCGAACAAATAGCAGCACCTTACCGTAAAGAATTGGTGGATGCTGGTTTTGAACAAATGATGACGGTGGAAGAAGTAGAAAAAGTACTGGCAGGTAATCCCGGCAAAACAGTATTGGTTGTGTTGAACAGTGTATGTGGTTGCAGTGCAAGAGTGAGTCGCCCGGGCGCATTGCTCAGCTTTTTTAATCATGTGGTACCCGATGTAAAAGCAACCTTGTTTGCAGGTATGGAAAAAGAAGCGGTGGTACATTTCCGTGCGAAATATCTGAACGGAGTTACACCTTCTTCACCCAATATCATTTTAGTGAAAGACGGAAAGCTTTGCTACACCTGCAACGTCACCAGATTGAAACAACTGATGCAGGTACAATTGCTGACTCATTGATCACAGCTTACAACGAGCATTGCACGAAGCAAACAACAGACGAAGAGCGTGAAGAACTAAGAACTTATTTTAAAAATTTATACCAGGTAGATCCATTAGCAACACAAGCATAAACCATCTCAAAATGAAAATTACTTCATCAGAAGAGTACGGTATCAGGATACTCATCCGCATTGCATCAGCTAATCCAGTTGAAGGATTAAGTATTCCGCAATTGAGTGAAGCCGAGAAGCTGACTGAACCGCATGTTGCAAAGATCTGCCGCACCCTGCGTATGGAAGGATTTATCAACAGCACTCCCGGTTACAAAGGTGGTTATGTGTTGGCGAAACCTGCTGAACAAATTGTGATTAATGATGTGTTGAAAGCATTGGGTGGTACGTTGTTTGATCAGCAGTTTTGTGATGCTCATACTGGGCTTGGACGTTTGTGTACCAATTCTGTTGATTGCAGTACCCGTTCATTATGGAAAATGATCCAGTACACACTCGATAATCTCCTGAATAAATTAACGCTGAAGGATCTGATGGTAAATGAAAAGGAAGTGGAGTTGAAACTGGAAGCAATATTGCAGCGCAATGTGGAGGAGTTATTGAAATAATCTTTATGAGATTTGTTTTTATCTTCTTGTTACTAATAGGTATTGTTTCTTGTGGCACTGGGAATAAAAGTGTTTTTGAAGAAAATACTGATATATCGATCCCTTCTTCAGCCCAAATTGTTAAGGACGAGTATCAGGATATGATGCAAGATTATGTTAGAATTCTCCATCTGAAATTGAATAATAAATCAAAGGAAGCAATTTTGCTTTCAGTCCTTAAGTCAGTGTACTTTAATTCTTCTGTTAAAAGTGATTCGGGGGTTTATGCTTCTCAAAAAATTCAAAAGGGCGATCAAGCTGGTATTTGGTATCGTTATCAAAATGGGTTTAGGTTTTTAGGCTCATATAAAGAGCATGATAATATTTATGTAAATATTGATACCGTGAAAATGATTGCTGAGTTTGAATATTTTTCTGATTAGATTTTCCAACCCACAATCTCATTAACCCATTCTTCTTTGTGGGGAGTTGTGATCTTAATGTAGTTGTCGGTATAACCTTCCATCATTCCATTCTTGCTATGCCCTTCAAACAACACCGGTCTGGTTTCACCAGTATGTTGCTGTGTGAAGTATTGCATCTTCATGTAAGAAAGGTTACGCAGTGTTTTGTTGCGTTCGTAACGGGTGGTCATTGGCACAACAGGAGCGAGAGTAAGTGCATGTGTATTGTCACGTTCAGAATAAGTGAATACATGCAGGTAAGAAACATCAAGTGAATGAAGAAAGTCGAATGTTTCATTGAAGAGTTCATCTGTTTCGCCGGGGAAACCAACGATCACATCCACACCAATGCAGCAATGCGGCATCAGTTCTTTAATGAGTGCAACACGTTCGGCATACAGTTCACGCTTGTAACGACGACGCATCATACCTAATACCGTGTTGCTTCCGCTCTGCAATGGAATATGAAAATGCGGCATGAACTTTTTACTCTTACTTACAAATTCAATGATCTCGTTTGTAAGAAGGTTAGGTTCAATCGAAGAGATGCGGTAACGTTCAATACCTTCTACTTCATCTAACTGCTGAATCAGATCAAAGAAATTTTCATCACGGTTATAAATCGATAGTGAGCCATTACCATCAGCACCTTTACCAAAATCACCAAGGTTCACACCTGTCAACACAATTTCTTTACTGCCACCTGCTGCAATTTCTTTTGCATTAGCAATTACATTCGCCACATTATCACTTCTGCTTTTACCACGTGCCTGCGGAATGGTGCAGAACGAACAGGTATAATCGCAACCATCCTGCACTTTTAAAAATGTACGTGTGCGGTCATTGATGGAATAAGAAGCATTGAAACCACTTACATCTTCAATTTCGCAACTGCTGATCTTTGCACTATCACCTTTCGACAGTTCTTTAATATGCGATGCGATATTGAATTTCTCTGCAGCACCTAACACCAGATCAACACCGGGTATCTCTGCAATTTCTTTTGGTTTCAACTGTGCATAACAACCGGTGATCACCACCAGACTTTCAGGAGACTTACGTTGAATACGGCGAACGAGCTGACGACATTCTTTATCAGCATTATCCGTTACAGAGCAGGTGTTGATCACATACACATCGGCCAGGTCATCAAACTCTTTTTTCTCAAAACCTTCATTTTCCATCAGACGACTGATGGTGGAAGTTTCGGAGTAGTTGAGTTTACAACCGAGTGTGTGAAATGCGACTGATTTTGCTGCTGCCATGAGGGCAGCAAAGATAACAAAGAAACGGTTAGACCTATAAGGTTTGCAGCGCAGATAACCAGACCGGCAAACCTCATAGGTCTAACTCCAACCCCTTATTTTTGCTCCCTTCTTTTCTATGGACAACCGCAATACCAAAACATATTTACTCTTTCAGCCGAAACATCTGTTTACCAAACGGCCCATGCTGGAGATCAGGCAACTGATCAAAACCCCTTCCGGCGTAACTCCCGGTGAACAACCGCTGAACCGTGCACAGTTGAAAATTTTCTTCCCCAACTTATCTGATGAAGGAATGAAAACATTGCTGAGTTTTTCGAAATGGGAATGGCAAAAAACCGAAGCTGACATCATTGGTCAATCACAATACATCAAAGATGAAAAAGAACGATCGCTGGTGCAGAAAAAAGCGATGACTCGTAAACTGCAATCGATGATGAGTGCGGTGCGGCAATTGCAGGGCGTTGAGTTTTATCATCCCGCAGCACAAACAGTGAAATGTGTTTTTTATTCATACCCTGTTGAACTTGCTTTTCATGCAATTGCAGAAGAAGAACATTTTCAACTCGAAGTGTATGTGGTGAAAGGGAAAGAACGCATGCCGTTGACTGAGTTCAAATGTTATCATTTTTTATTAGAGACAGAATCCTGTTATTATCAACTCACTTCAAAAAGTCATGATGCCATTGAATGGTTGCAGCAACAGGATACAAAGCAATGGAGAACCAACGATCCTGTTGCGTTTGAACAAGTGTTGAATAAATTAAGAGAGTGGGAGCTGAAAGTGGATGCATCCATCCTTGCAAAAGGCGAAGAGTTGATTGCTGAACCGCAGCCGCAGGTGATGTTGAGTGAGCTAAATAATACGTTCTTAAAACTGGAACCACGATTTGTGTATGATGGGTATGTGGTGGATGGTCCGTTTGAAGAAGTAACCAAGCAACAATCAGCGGATAAAACCATTTCCATTGTTCGTCATAAACAGAAAGAAGAAGAGCTGGTGGAATTTCTCCGTTCACTCCATGAAAAGTTTGCGAATCAAAACAACGGTTTTTTCTATTTGAATTTCGCAGAAGCACAAAAGAAAGGTTGGTTTTTAAAAGTATATCATAAGTTGCTTGAGATGAATATCGATCTGCTTGGTATTGATCTGATGAAGCATTTCCGTTACTCGCCTCATATTGCCGAAACGGTGATCAGCAAACAGGAAGTGGAAGGCAACTGGATCGTTGTTTCAATGACGGTGCAGTTTGGAAAAGAAGCCATCCCGTTAAACTACTTGCAGAAAAGTTTAATGAACGGACAGAAAGCGGTGATGTTGAAAGATGGAAGTCTGGGTGTGTTGGGCGAAGAGTGGTTGAAGCAATACGGTATGATGATCCGTCATGGCAAAGTACGGAAAGAAGAATTGCTTGTCCCGAAGTGGTTGCTGATGAGTGAAGCAACAGTAGAAACTTCAAGTAGCGATACATCAATCAAAACGGATATCAGCGCAGCATGGTACAGCAAATGGAAGCAATGGGAAAAACAGGAAGATGCATTGTACGCATTGCCCAAAGGATTAACTGTTGAACAGTTGCGTCCGTATCAACAGAAAGGTTACGAGTGGTTGCGTTTGTTATCAGAGATCGGTGGTAGTGGTTGTTTGGCCGATGATATGGGGTTGGGCAAAACCTTGCAGACCATCGCTTTTCTCTTACATAAAATTGAAGAGCAGCCAACCGATCAGCATTTGGTTGTTGCTCCTGCAAGTTTGTTGTACAACTGGCAAAAGGAGTTGGAAAAATTTGCGCCTGAAGTAACCGCAGTTGTGTTTCATGGTGCCGGCAGAGATGAAGATGAATTGAAAGATGTAAGCAATAAGATCATCATCACCAGTTATGGTACGTTGCGGCAGGATGTAGAATTGCTGCAAACGATTCCCTGGAATACAATCGTGATCGATGAAAGTCAGAATATCAAAAACCCATCAGCACAAATTACCAAAGCGACTTGGCAACTGGTTGCAAAAACTAAAATTGCGTTGAGTGGTACGCCGGTGATGAATGGAACAGGTGATCTGTTCAGCCAAATGCATTTTCTGTTACCTGGCTTATTGGGCAGCAACGAATTTTTCAGAAGGGAATATGCAATTCCCATTGAGCAAAAAGCTGATGCAGAAAAAGCAGAGGCTTTGCAAAAATTGATTCACCCCTTTGTGTTGCGTAGAACAAAAGAACAGGCAGCGCCTGATCTTCCTGCAAAAACAGAATCGATCCTTTGGTGTGAGATGGATACCGATCAACGTGCAGCTTACGAAAGCATTAAAGAAAATGTACGAGGCAATGTGTTGATGGAGATCAATGAAAATGGTTTGAACAAAGGCAAGATTGGTCACTGGTGAATGA
>CAWHOR010000044.1:0-24129 GCA_963830845.1 uncultured Bacteroidota bacterium
ATCATGTTATTCTTGAATCATTAAAGAAAACAAACCGCATCGCCTTCATTGATGAAGATGTGCCGGGTGGTGCTGCGGGTTATATGTTCAATAAAGTAATGGAAGAACAAGGCGGTTATAAATATCTTGATGTTGCGCCACGTACTATCACTGGTAAAGCACACCGTCCTGGCTACGGTAGCGATGGCGATTACTTCAGCAAACCAAATGTTGAAGAAATTATTACTGTGTTGCAGGAGATGATGAGGGAATAAGGTGGGAATTGGCAAAGGGCAATAGATAATTGGCAATGCTCACGTTGTTGTTTGTAAAACAAATACCAATAATATGGCTGCTAAAACTGTGAAAGATACCAAAGTGTATCAGCTTTCTTTTGCACTTGCTATGCAAATTTTTCAACTGACCAAAACATTTCCGAAAGAAGAAACTTATTCTCTTACCGATCAGATCAGACGCTCATCAAGAAGTGTTTGCATTTGTTTACGTGAAGCATATCGAAAGAAAATGTATCCTGCTCATTTTGTGGCAAAAGTTTCTGATTCGGATATGGAAAACTCTGAAACGGAAGGATGGTTAGACTTTGCATTGGCCTGCCAATACATATCTCATGAAAAACATGCCGAATTGTGTGATTTAAATAGTCAGGTTGGAAAGCTTTTAAATCACATGCTGAAAAATCCCGACAAATATTAACGATTAATGTCCATTGTTTTTCTTGCCTATTAGCTATTGCCAATTGCTTATTTTTAATAAATCATTCACCACATGTCCTTCCTTTCCATTATCGATATTCTCGGAACGTTTGCCTTCGCCGTATCAGGGGCGTTCTCTGCTATGGAGAAAAAGCTTGATCCGTTTGGTGTAATTATTCTTTCGTTTGTTACAGCAATTGGTGGCGGAACATTACGGGATGTGTTGATTGGTGATACACCTGTAAGCTGGTTACGAAACGGAACTACAACCATTGTAATTGTTGCCGCTGCTATTGGCACGATGTTCTTTGGCAACTACCTCAAGCGTTTTACAAGTACGTTGTTTTTATTTGATGCCTTTGGTCTTGGATTATTTACACTGATAGGTGTGGAGAAAGGACTTCAATTGGAATTCAGCCCTGGTATCTGTGTTGCATTGGGTACAATAACCGGTTCATTTGGCGGTGTAATACGAGATGTGTTGCTGAATAATGTGCCGCTCGTTTTTCGCAAGGAAATTTATGCTTCCGTTTCTATTTTGGGTGGAATACTTTACCTCTTGTTGTTAACGGTTGATATGTTCAGTCCGTTTGCAACGGTCATAGCCATCGTATTCATCGTTGCATTCCGGATCATTGTTGTTCGTTATAAATTGGCATTGCCACGTTTTTATTAGGAATTCATTCACACCGTTGATCTAAAATCACATATTCATGTCGGTGATACTTTCCTAATTTGCATACTTCAAAAACATATATGAAACTGAATTTATACCAGGTTGATGCGTTCACTTCAACTTTATTCAAAGGAAATCCGGCAGCTGTTGTTCCATTGGAAAAATGGATCGATGATGAATTGATGCAGAAGCTGGCGATGGAAAACAATCTTGCTGAAACTGTATTCTTTGTTCCATCACAAGTTGATGGAGCTGATTATGATATCCGCTGGTTTACACCCGAGCTTGAAATTAATTTATGCGGCCATGCTACGTTGGCAAGTGCATTTGTGTTGTACACACAACTTGGTTATAATAGACCATCTGTAACATTCAGCTCCAAAAGCGGGTTCTTAACCGTTGCGAAAAATGGTACGAACTATGAAATGGATTTTCCTTCCTGGAAGCCTGAACGTATTAATGATTATCCTGATGGTATTGCAGAAATACTCGGGGTAAAAGAAATACTGGGTGCTTACAAATACCGTGACCTGTTGATTGAAGTAGCAACCGAAGAAGAAGTGATTAACGCCAACCCCGATTTTACAGCTTTGAAGAAGACAGGTGAAATGCTGATCCTTACTGCCAAAGGAAATGAAGTCGATTTCGTGTCCCGTTTCTTTGCTCCATCTGCAGGTATAGATGAAGATCCTGTAACAGGTTCGGCACATTCGCAGTTAATTCCTTTCTGGAGTGAAAAGCTGGATAAGAAAAAAATGATGGCAAAGCAGTTGAGTAAACGTGGCGGCGATTTGGTTTGTGAACAGAAAAGCGCAGAACGTGTAATGATGGGTGGAGAATGTGTGTTTTATATGAAAGGGGAGTTTGAATCTTGAAGTACGAGGTAAGAAGTAAGAGGTACGATTGGCGTGTTGCCGCTGTCTATTTACCGGGAAGGTGACTGCACGCCGTAACGATCGAAGGGCATGTGGTGAGTAGCAAGATGTAATGGTCTGTCGTCTGTGGTCCGTCGTCATCGTCTAATCCACAAATCGTGCACGCTGCTCAGCTGTTGGCAACATACAGCTTTCCTGTTTGCCAAACCATTTATAACGGTTCTTTCCAATCCATTTATAAATACCATCTCTGATAAATGCGGGGATGATAATAAGTACATACAATAATTTCCAGCCTCCACCTAAATGCCTGCATACTTTTAAAGCGGCTGTTGATTCCCGGTAGGCAATACCATCTTCAATAAAGATGACAGAGGTAAGAACTGTTGGATCAATATTGAACTGTGGTAATACAGCATGTGCTGTATCACTTTGCAGCGAACCAAATGTCAGCTTTCTTTTTTTATCACGCTTTAATGCAAACTGAATCCAGAAATTACAGAAATTACAAACGCCATCAAATAAAACCAGCCTGTTTACGGTCTCTTGCATTGCATAAAAATACGAAAACATAGTACCCAAAGTGGTACTATGAACTAACGAATCAATGTTTTACCTTACGGTTCATAACAGGCATTTTATGTATCGATGCTATCTGCACCTTTTTTTGCTGCTTACTATTTCATGTTTCAATGTCGGCTACCTGTATGCGCAGAAAAATAGTATAAAGGATACGCTCTCTGTTTATACATTAATTGCCCGTGCAGATGAATTGGCGGCTGTTGGCCGAATCGATTCTGCTTTGAAAGTAAATGCAACTGCTGTTGAGCAAAGCAGGAAATTGAAATTCGATAGAGGTGAAGGCTATGCTGTTTTGAAAAAAGCTGAATTGTTGTTTAAACAGTCGGAGAATAAAGAGGTATTACGGTACGATTCATTGGCACTTAAGATCGCATTACAATTACAGGATGGCCCCTTGCTCGCAGCAGTATATCATCAGATGGGTTTGCACGCAAGTTATTTTTCAAAATATGAAGAAGCGGTTGTGTTGCTTGAAAAATCGTTGAAGTCAGGTTATGAAAATGAACAGTCGTCCAATACAGCCTCTGTTTACAACAGTATGGGGCAGGCTTATATGGAAATGGGCGATTTTGAAAAGCAAATGCTTTGGCAAACAAAAGCGCTGACGCTTTATGAAAAGATCGATGATGCAGACGGGATTGCACAAACGCTCAATAATATTTCCGGACTTTATTATGAACTTGGAAAAAAGCAGGAAGCGATCAGATATGCAAAACGGGCCGTATTGATCCGTGAACGGCTGGGTAATTATGAAGAACTTGCTACCAGTTATAACAATCTTTCTCAGATCTACCTTTTTGCCGATTCTTTTTCTCAGGCCCAACAGTATGGTGAACTGGGGCTGAAGTATGCGGGTATGAGTGGGTCAAAAAATAAACTGGCGCATGCGTACACAAGTATGGTGTTATTAATGAACCAGCAACGGAAAAATAATGAAGCACTGGCGTATGAAAAAAAAGCTATTGCTATACTGGAACAAACAGGCGACAATGTGATGCTTTCAAGACGATATATTTCCGCTGCCATTTTATCCAGTTCAAAAGAAGTAGCGGATAGTGCCGGTGCAGTATCGTTTTATAACAAAGCAATCGAGCTTGCACAGCGTGTTAATTCCAGAATGAATATTCGGGATGGATATTACTTCCGGTCAGCTTTTTTCAACAATCATAAAGATTATGCAAAAGCATTAGACGATTATAAAAAGCATATTCTATATCGGGATAGTCTCGTGTCAATTGAAACGAACAGTACAATTGCTGACATTGAAGCAAAGTATGAAACAGAGAAGAAAGATATTGAGATTGAGCGGTTGAAAACAGAGCAGCGTATACGTAAACTTGAAATAGAAAAACAGAAAGCCGAGATCATGGGTAATCTTTCATTAGCCAGGCAAAAGGAAAGTGAGATCAGTTTGCTGATGCAACAACAGGAGTTACAGGATCTGCGGTTAAACGAAAAGGATAAAGAGCTGGAAAAGCAGTTGCTGGTCACCAAAAATAATCAGCAACAATTAAAACTGGCACAACAGGAAAAGGAATTACAGGATAAGCAAATCCAGACACAGAAACAACTACGCAACCTGTTAATTGCCGGAGCACTATTGATTTTAATATTAGCTGTTGTATTATTCAATCGTTTCCAGATCAAGAAAAAACTGGAAGAGCAGGTACACCTGCAGGAAATACGTAATTCTATTTCCCGAAACCTGCACGATGATATTGGTGCATCGCTCAGCAACATTAATATACTCACCGAGCTGGCAAAACGAAATGCTGCAGATCCGCATAAGGCTAAAGAATATCTAAATAAGGCAGCAGATGATATACAGCATGTAAGCGAAAGCCTCAGTGATATTGTTTGGAATATCAACCCACGTTATGACGAGTTGAATAATCTTTTTGTACGTATGAAGCGTTATGCGGCTGATATGATGGATGGAAAGAATATCAGTTATGAATTGATTTTTCCACCCGATGCATCAGAGGTAAAACTGGAAATGGATCAGCGCCGTGATCTGTACCTGATCTTTAAAGAAGCAGTAAACAACCTGGTTAAATATTCTAAAGCTGCCAATGCTAAAGTGGAAGTGTTGATTCATTCAACCAGTATGAGTGTTTTGCTTAAAGATAACGGCAATGGGTTTCATATGGATAAAGTGAAAGACGGCAACGGTTTACGGAATATGCAACAACGAGCAACGCTTTTGAAAGCATCATTAACAATCGAATCAGAACCGGGAAAAGGAACAGTTGTTTTTTTAAATATGCCGTTGGGCTAGTACCCAAATGAGTAGTTGTAATTTAGCAGGTTCATTTATAATTTGCAGGATGGCTTACAGTCTTTTGATTTTTGAGGATAATGCACGTTTACGTCAATCGCTTGAAATGCTGTTGAATGATGAAGTGAACTTCACTGTTGCAGGTGCGTTTGCTGATTGTATGCAGGCTGTAAAACAGGTGGAGAGCAGTGCAACCGATTTGGTGGTGATGGACATTGATATGCCCGGCATGAACGGTATTGAAGGGGTTCGGCAGATCAAAAGTAAATTTTCGCATATTAAAGTGGTAATGCACACAGTGTTTGATGATGATAGCCGTATTTTTGATTCCATATGTGCCGGGGCTGATGGCTATTTGTTGAAGAATACTTCACCGGTTCAATTAATACAGTCATTGCTGGAAGTGATGCAGGGAGGAGCCCCGATGAGCCCTTTTGTGGCGCAGAAAGTATTTCAACACTTCCGGAAACAGAATCTTCCGATAACTGATCCGTTCAATTTAAGCGACCGGGAAAAAGAAATTCTTGAAATGCTTGTGCAGGGAAATTCATACAAAATGATTGCAGCAAAATGCAATATCGTAATTGATACGGTAAAGAAACACCTGCGCAATATCTACAATAAACTTCATGTAAACTGCGGTACAGAGGCCGTTGCAAAAGCCCTCCGTCACAAAATCATTAAGATAGATTAAGTCAGTCGCTACTACACAAAAGGGGAATTGACCGGCGGTTAAATGTTTTCCAATTTTATGGAAACATTTCAAATGAAAAACATATTGTTCGCAGCAGTAGTCTTTGTTATTTCCGCAGTCGCAGGCGGCTGTAAAAAAAAGAATCAATCACCCGATAATCGCAAAACTTATTTGAAGAAGGAGGTTTATTCTTTTGGTTCGGTAGCATACAGTTACAATGCTGAAGGTAAACTGCTACGAACCGATTATACAGACAATAGCTCTGCGGCTAACAATTACTCCATCACCATCACGAAGTATACGGCTGCAGGTCTCATTGAAGAGTTGCTGGCCGATTATACAGGTACCTCCAACGATAAGAAAGGGGTTTATACCTACAATGCAGACGGAACAGTTAGTAAAGCGATGACTTATCGACTGCTCCCGGCCGGTGAAATTCTGGAGACAGAATATAACTACACCTATACAAGCGGCCGAATCATTTATTCAATTCGCAACTTATCTACGGGCGCCATCATACCTCAACAGGAAACCTGGAAGAACATTGATGACAATATTACACAAGTAAAATATTACGGCATCAATGGTGCATTGGTGGAAACAAGAGATTATACCGCCTATGATAACAAACGGTCGCCTTTTGAAACGGTGCCTGTTGTGATGTCTGGCATCAATTCAAAATCGAATCCCTTATCGTTTACTCGTGTGGTAGTTTCTCCTGCTTCAACAGCAGCCATTAGTTATACCTATGAATACAACGGGGACGGCTATCCTGTAAAGCGTACATCCAGTTCTGGTGCAGTTGCCACCTACGAGTATATTAAACAATAATCAATCACATTCAATCAAATGCCATGTTCAAACGCATACTGATTATCCTGAGTATTCTGTTACCTTTTTCACTATTTTCTCAAAGCATTGGTGAACGTGTAAAGCGAAAAGTGAACGACCGGGTGAATCAAAAGGTGGACGAAACGATCGACAAAGGACTCAATAAAACAGAAGAAGGCATTAATAAAGCCGGTAAGAAAGCAACAAAAAAAGACGAGAAAAAAACTACCGACAAAAAAAGCTTCTTCTGCAAAAGGCGATACTACTTCACCTGCCGGATCAAAAACATTTTCTGATTTTGTGCCTGGTGGGAAAGTGTTATTTGAAGACCGGTTTGAAAAAGATGCCGATGGTGATTTCCCTGCACAGTGGAACACCAATGGAAGCGGCCGTATTTCAACGATTAATGGTAAAGATGGCAAGTGGTTAGAAATTGCACATGGTTCAGTGGTGCATCCTGTTTTAAACAAACCACTGCCTGAAAACTGTACAATTGAATTCGATCTTTTTTTAATGAAGCAGGGCGATCGAAATACTCCTTTTATTCAATTTGGGTTTACACCGGTAAAAAACATCTTGCGTGAAGATCTCTTTTACCGTGATAAATTTTACACCACTATCTGGCATTACAGTGATGCAAATGAAAAGCTGATCGAATATGGCTTTAAAGACCCAACCGGAACAAAGAATGATTTTCCCATTGTTTCTTACACCAATAAAATTCTGCATGTAAGCATTGCAGTTAATAAAGCAAGAGTGCGTATTTATCTCGATAAAACAAAGATCATTGACTTGCCAACGGCATTAACAGCCGATCTGCGAAATACATTTTATCTCTCCAATGGTTCGGTAATACCTGCTTCTGAAATAGGAATGTTTGTGAGCAATCTCCGTATTGCATCTGGCGATGTGGATGCAAGAAGTTTATTAGTAAAAGATCTGTTAGAAAAAGGAAAAGCATCAACCAATGAAATTCTGTTTGATGTAAACAAAGACATTATCAAAAAAGAATCGTTCACTATTATCAATCAGATAGGTGAGGCTTTGAAGAGTAATCCTACGTTGAAAATAAAGATCGTTGGCCATACCGATGGTGATGGAAAACCTGCTGATAATCTTTCCTTATCAAAACGTAGAGCAGAAGCAGTGAGCAGTTACCTCATCAACAATTTTGGTATTGATGAAGATCGTATTTCAACTGAAGGAAAAGGTGCATCGGTACCGGTAGCAGCAAATACAACTGCTGATGGCAAAGCAAAGAACAGGAGAGTTGAATTCATTAAACAGTAATCCACATTGCACATGAGAAATTGTTTGTTGTTTTTTTTCTTCATCATTCCGGTGGTTCATTTTGCACAGCAACCAGCTGGTGATGCAGAGCGTATGCTGCAGGCATTGAAACAATCGGGTTATGTACGGCAGGAAGGAAATCGTATAATTTTTAAAGTACAGAAAGCAAGTGATACAGCGAAGGTAAGAATGATGTATGGGGCTTTGTTTGCCAGCACATCATATACCATTGGTTTTGATTTAGACGGAAAGTATTTTGAACAGAATAAGCCTGCAATAATTATTACTGATAAAAAAACCGGTGCTGCTGTTCAGAAAGAATGCATCAGCGATATGAATAGTATTACTGCTGAACGGATGAAGCAAAACAAAACAATCAGCTTTAGTGGTACCACTATGAAATTTCGGTACAAAAGCACGGTTGATACAGTTCAGTTCCGTAAACTCTATCCATGTAAAGTACGCTACAATAAAACCATTTATGATGTGGTGTTTACAAATACCGGAAATAGCAACCAGGACTCAATAATGGTAGCAGCAAACCAAACCGTTGCAATACTGCAACCGGTTCGTCAGTTTGAATATTTAAAGAACCCGGATTTTGAGATGGGTCCAACAATTCCACATTGGAAAAAAACAGGAGAAGCATTTAAGGATTCACATGAAGGAAATAACCAACTTACATGGAACGAAATGAAAGTCGTAAAGGTTGGTGGCGATTACTGGAAAGATCTTGACTATGCCAGAGGTTATCACAAACGTTATTGGGTAACATCTTTAAAAGGGATGATGGGTGGCAATTGGGAATTACGCAAACGAAACAGCAGCCGCTATACGGGCACACTTACATCAGAACCATTTAAAGTGTATCATTTTCAAAAATACCTGAGCTTTTTAATTGGTGGGGGCGATGATGAACAGCATTTAAAAGTAGAATTATTGCGTATGCAAATTCGCCCACGCATCAGTGGCGATATTGCCATACAGCAAACCCAAATTCCCGGCGCACAAAACCGGCCTGTTCAAACATCAATGGATACATTGTATGTTCCAGTGCCAGGTTTAGAATCCAAAACAGGACACAACAACGAACAGTTCCGTAGGGAGTGGTGGAATATTGGCCGCATTGATACATCTGCTTATTATGTAATTCATGTTACAGACAATTCAACAGCCAACAATGGATGGGGCTTTATTAATGTAGATGATTTTCGTTTTCTCGATAAGCCACCAACCGCTTATGCAGGTGAAGATTCACTTCGTGTACACCGTATTGAAGCAGATGATTTTGTAAACAACAAGAAACAACTGGTATATGTTGATTATTATACGCCATTATTTGGTGCTGCAGATACGCATACTCATTTAATGAGTCATTTAAGCATGGGTGGCAAGTTGATGTATGGTGCACCTGATGTAGGATCGCTTATGCCGGTTGGCACAATACATACCGATCATGGTGATCCGTTTGCAAAAGATTGTAACACTACCATGGTACGTGCTGGTTCCGTTGAGAAGGCACTTGGTAATTGCAACGCAGCACATGGTGGCTGGGGATTCGATAATACCTGCGGCAATTATTTGCGTGCCATGCTTATCAACGTTGCATTTGATGGTTCGTATGTACACCGAGTTCCATTTGAGACTAATATGCATGGCGATCATCCGCACGCAGGTTACCCAAATTTTGTTCATTGGCCACATTTTTCATCGATGAGTCATCAGCAGATGTATGTTGACTGGATCAAACGGGCATACGAAGGTGGCTTGCGTGTATTGGTAACACTTGCGGTTAATAATGAATTATTAGGAAATATGGTGGCAGGCGAACCGCCTTATGATGATGTGTCGGCCTATAATTTGCAGATCGAAGAAATCAAACGGTTTGTATTGCGACATGATGATTTTATGGAGCTTGCACTCACTACTGCGGATATGCGTCGTATTATTCAATCGGGTAAAATGGCGGTTTTATTGGGAGTGGAAGTTGATAATCTTGGCAACTTTAATTATGCAGGCAACGGTGCAACAGAAGCGAAAGTAAGAGCAGAGATTCAACGGCTTTATACAAATGGAGTGCGTTATATTTTCCCCATTCATCTTACCGATAATGCATTTGGCGGCATGGCAGTTTACAGTGCACTATTTGCTTTCAGTAATAAATATGCACGAACAAGACCTATGCCCGATGGCAGTGTATTGCCGTCGGGATTTATGCTGGAAGTAGAAACGGCACGTGACCCCCGGATCAATTATAAATTGAAATTGTTACATGAAGATCTGCCACCCGGAACAACAGCCGGGTTGACACTGGTAGCAAAACCTCTGCTTGATTTTATTGGCGAAATGCATTTTCCTTTTTTAATTGATCTGATCAATTGTATTGAAGGAAAAATAAAATGTATTCCGCAGTTTAAAATTATCACCAGTTTACTAAGTGAGCCGGGCTGGGATTTTTACAATGCAGTTAGTGGTGGCCATGTAAATAAATATGGTCTTTCACCAATGGGAAAATTTGCAGTACGTGAAATGATGAAGCTGGGAATGATCATTGATATTGATCACATGAGCGAAAAATCTGTTGCTGATGCATTTGCAATTGCAGAAGAATTCAGGTACCCTTTAATATCAGGCCACAATGGTTTACGGGAAGGGTATAATGCACATGCCGATCATAAAGTGAATGAAAACAACCGAAGCAGGGCACAAATGGATCGGCTGCGAAACATTGGAGGTGTATTTGGTTTAGGTATTGGTGAAAGTAATTCGGCAGCTTTCTTAACCAACTACCGAAAAGCATTGTCCATGATGGGTAACAGAGCAGTTACAATGGGTAGCGATATCAATGGGTTCGTTGTAATGCCATCACCACGTCCCGGATCGGCAGTAAAATATTTTCCTTCAACCAGTGAATCGGCAATGACGAAATACAGCTTTGGACCGGCGAACAGAACATGGGATTATAACAGAGATGGTGTGGCACATATTGGTTTGTTTCCTGATTATTTTCAGGATTTAAAAAATCAGGGCATGTCAAAAAATGAACGACAGGTTTTTTTCTCGGCTGCAGATTATATTATGAATCTCTGGCAATTGTGCGAACGAAATAAAACACTTGTACGATAATTAAATTAAGAAAAAATGAAACCAATACTGTTTCTTTTATTTTCATTGATCTCGGTTTCAATAATGGCACAACGGGATACAACCCGTCGTGATACTTCATGGTCACGTTCGCCACATCGTCCGTTTTTACTTTCTATTATGCAGGCACCTGTTTTAGAAGGAAGAGCAACTGCAGTAACCATTGTGCCAAGAGAGCGTATCTGTTTTGATAAAATTTTTAAACTCAAAACGCAAACATCTGCTGGAATTTCCGAAGGTTGTTTGTTCATCAACACAGAAAAAGGATTGATGGCAAGTACACCTATTAAACGTGGCATTGCTCCTCCGTGTGATCTGAATATCAGTCGCCCTGAATTTGGGTTAGTATTGATTGGCTTAAAAGGCAACACGTATAATTATTTCAATGCAAAAAAGAAAGATCGTTTGGAGCATTGGGTAACAACAAGCAACAGTGAAACGTATCAATACCAGTTCATCAGTTCAGCCGAACCGATTACGCTTACACGAAGAGCCGAAAGCAGAATGTTTGTTGGAGGTAAAGCAAAAGCATGGGCGTACAAAGCAGAAGGTCGTCCGGAAACATGGTGGCTCTTCGGTAAAACAGAACCCGACCGAATACTGATGTCGCCAAAGAAATTTCTCGGCAGTTATGCAGTGGGTTATCAATACAGCGATAAAGGATTATTTATAATAATGCAGGTTACAGCACCTGGTTATAGTGCTGAAGTAACAGATATACAGGATACGGATATTTGTTTTGATCCATCACCTTTTAAAGTATTTGAAGATGAACATTACACCCGTGGCATGGAATCAATTGTACGTGAACGGGAAAAATTGCAAAAGAAAGAATCGAAAATAGAATCGGGCAGTTGTGCCGGGCAGGAACGGCTTTCAATTAATTTTCAAAAAGAAGCATTGCAACGCAGACAGGAAAACCTTGAACGTTCACGACAGGGAAATACACAGCAGAATGCAGGTACACAACAGGCACAGGCGCAAACGATGATCAACTATGAGGATGTAATTCAACTGTCAATTTATGAAACAGAGATTGATATTTGTAAACAGCAGGAGCGCTTAAGCAGGCAAACAGATGCTAACTACCGGCAATCGAGCAGCTATCGGCGACAGCAGGAAAAACTAAGCTGCTTAAACAATCAACTTGCTCAGCAAAAAGTAACGCAGCAAAAGCTTCTTCGTGTGAATGCGCAATTTCCAAATCAACCCGGAAAACAATATGCAGAAAAGGCAAAACTGTTTATGCAGGGCTTAACGATATGTGATTAATGCTTTTCTGCTGCAAAAACAAACGGGCTGAAGAAATTCAGCCCGTTTACATTTATATTCATTACACATCAGCCCATATTATGAAACACCTTCTGCACATCTTCATCCTGTTCAAGGCGTTCAATTAATTTACTTACATCCTCCGCCTGTTCGTCGGTAACTGGAACAGTTGTGGAAGGAAGCCATTCCAGTTCGGCACTGATGGGAGTGATACCTTTTTCTTCCAGTGCTTTTTGCATATTGCCAAAATCAGTAAATGCACAACGCACCACCAAAATTTCTTCACCATTTTCACCAGTACTTTCACCCAGTTCTTCCAAACCAAAATCAATCAGCTCCAGTTCCAGATCTTCTGCATTCAAACCTTCCGGTTTCAGTTTAAACACACCTAATTTTTTAAACTGAAAACTTACACTGCCGCTGTTACCCATTGAACCATGCCCTTTTGTAAAATGACTTTTTACATTCGCTACAGTACGTACATGATTATCAGTTGCAGTTTCAACAAGTATAGCAACGCCATGCGGCGCATAACCTTCATACAAAATTTCATCATAGTTCACCAGTTCTTTTCCTTGTGCACGTTTAATGGCTGCTTCCACACGATCTTTGGGCATGCCCACACTTCTTGCATTCTGGAAACAACGGCGGAGTGCTGCATTTGTGCCAGGGTCTGGTCCGCCTGCCTTCACTGCAATAATGATCTCTTTACCGATACGGGTAAAGTTCTTGGCCATTTTATCCCAGCGGGCAAACATGCTGCTCTTTCTAACTTCAAAAATCCGTCCCATAGTAAATGATTAGGGCGCAAATTTAGTGGAATGCCTGTAAACAAAAAACCGTCCTGCAATTGCAGGACGGTTTTTTTATGATTTGAAATTCAAGTTAATCACGCTTTTCAAAATCAGAAGCATGAGGCAGTATCTCACCCGGATTTCTCAATTTACTGTGGTGGCGGCTGTACACAAAGTACACAACCAAGCCAACAGCCATCCAGCCAAAGGCTACTTTCAGTGTTTGAGCATCCAATGCAACGATCATTCCCAAACAGATGATAACACCTAACGTTGAAACAATTGGAACCAATGGGGCTTTGAAGGGGCGTTCGATATTTGGTTCTCTTTTGCGCAGTATCCAAACACCTGCACTTACCAATACAAAGGCAAAGAGGGTGCCGAATGAAGTAAGATCACCGGCCACATGTCCCGGTACAAACGCTGCAAACAGTCCAACGAAAATGAAGAGTATCCAGTTGGCTTTATACGGTGTTCTGTATTTCGGGTGTAATTCACCAAACGCTTTCGGGATCAATCCATCGTTACTCATGGTGTAGAAGATACGGCTCTGGCCCATCAACATCACTAAAATAACAGAAGAGAAACCGGCAAGGATTGCAATGGTAACTGCTGTTGCCAACCATCCGTAACCAGTCATGTATTCAGAAATTGCATATGCTACTGATGCTTCTCTTCCTTTTTCAGGGTCAACAAAATCTTTCCAGTTGGCAACACCTGTTAATACATGCCCGAACAGGATGTATAAAATGGTACATACCACTAAGGAACCGAGGATACCGATCGGCATATCACGCTTTGGATTTTTTGCTTCCTGGGCAGCAGTACTTACTGCATCAAAACCAATAAACGCAAAGAATACAATGGCAGCACCACCAAGTACACCGCCCCAGCCGTGTTTAAACACGCCACTGTAATCGGCAATTACTTTTCCGGCATTATCGACAACCGGTGCTGTTCCTTCTGGGATTAAATAAGGTGTGTGATTGGCAGGGTCAATAAACTGCCAACCTACTGCAATAAAAATAAGAACAATGGCTACTTTAATAAACACAATGATCATGTTTACAAATGCTGACTCCTGACTTCCTTTAATTAATAGCAATGTAAGCAACAGCAAGATCACCAATGCCGGTGCATTCATAATTCCTGAATGCAAAACACCTGCTGAATCAGTAAAACTTTCAAAAGGAGAGTGGCTCCATTCGTATGGAATTCTGCCCCCGAATAATTTATTTAAATATTCACTCCACGCAATTGATACAGTAGCCGCACCCAGTGCATATTCCATAATCAAAGCCCAGCCAATGATCCATGCAACCAATTCGCCCATGGTTGTGTAGCTGTAAGCATACGCACTACCGGCAATAGGAATCATGGCGGCAAATTCTGCATAACATAAACCGGCAAATGCACAACCTACAGCAGCAATGATAAACGAAATTGTAACAGCCGGACCCGCAGCTTGTCCGGCAGCAGCAGCTGTACGAACAAACAGCCCTGCTCCAATAATGGCACCAATACCCAGCGCCACCAAATTACCTGCACCCAAGGTACGCTTCAAGCCTTTTCCTTCGGCCTGTGCAAGCATTTGATCTAATGGTTTTTTTGCAAATAAACTCATACTTGATTGGTTATAGATTTTAGTGTACTAACAGTAATAAGCTGGAAAAATAGAGATTTATTACAAATAACCATCAAAAGATTTATTAACGGTTTGGGTAAGTTTGGTTGCAACCCGAAAGCCGTATATTGCGGCACATTAATTCTAACGCATGGGTAAGGGAAATCGTTTAACAATCTACATATTACTGGCCATGGTGCTGGGTATTGTTGTTGGTTATATCGTGCATGTATCTGCACCCGGTGAAACCATTCAAAGTTTTTCTAAGAATATCAAACTGCTCAGCAGTATTTTCATTCGTCTGGTGCAAATGATTATTGCGCCGCTTGTGTTTGCTACGTTGGTGGTGGGGATTGCCAAACTCGGCGATTTAAAAGCAGTAGGCCGGGTAGGAGGAAAAGCCTTACTCTGGTTTATTACAGCCTCGCTTGCATCATTGTTGTTGGGTATGTTATTGGTAAACATATTTAAGCCCGGTGCTTATATTGATCTCAGCCTGGCTGATACAGAAGGTGTAAAAGATTTAATGACCAAAACATCTTCTTTTTCCATCCAGAATTTTGTAGAGCATATCATTCCAAAGAGTCTTTTCGAGGCAATGGCCACCAATGAAATACTGCAGATCGTTGTGTTCTCCATTTTCTTTGGAGTGGCAGCTGCTGCTATTGGCGATTATACAAAGCCATTGATCAAAGCATTGGATGTTGCATCACACATCATTTTAAAAATGGTAAACTATGTGATGAACTTTGCACCCATTGGTGTATTTGGCGCACTGGCAGCAGTGGTAGCAGCAAAAGGATTGGGCATCTTCCAGTTTTATCTTATTTATTTTGCCTATTTTCTGTTGGGTATAGCCATTCTCTGGATGTTGCTGATTGGAGTAGGGTATCTGATTCTCGGCAGCCGGATGCGGGTGCTGCTTCGTCGTATCGGTGGGCCTCTGTTAATTGCCTTCAGTACAACAAGCAGTGAAGCGGTTTTCCCAAAACTAACGGAGGAGCTTGAACGCTTTGGTTGTAAAGATAAAATTGTAGCATTTGTATTACCACTTGGTTATTCGTTTAACCTTGATGGCAGTATGATGTATATGACCTTTGCCAGTTTAGCGATTGCGCAGGCTTATGGTATTGATCTTGACTTGGGCACACAGTTGGTGATGTTACTGGTATTAATGCTCACCAGTAAAGGAATTGCCGGTGTACCACGTGCATCATTAGTAGTGGTACTTGCTACCTGTGCCATGTTTAATATTCCGCCTGAAGGTGTGGCATTGATTCTTCCCATCGATCACTTTTGCGATATGTTCCGTAGTGCAACCAATGTGGTGGGTAATGCCCTGGCAACATCTGTTGTAAGTAAATGGGAAGGTGAGTTGGGAGATGGAGACGTGGCAGCAGTGTAATATTGATTCGACATAAATTCAAACACATAGTTTCAGCAGATAAAAAATCAAAAAAATCGTATTCGGATGAAAAAAAGATTATTACAGTCCTTGTTATTGTTCGTGGTACTTCTCTGTACAAATCAGCTATCTGCGCAGCGGCAGGTAAAGGTTCGGGTATTTAATCAATATGAAGCTCCTGCCGACAAGTTTACAATGGAAGGAGTGGAATATGCAACAACAAAAGATGGCTCAGTTTTGCTAACCCTTAATTCATCTGACTCCATTTCATTTGCCGGCAAAGAGTATGATGTGAAAAAATACGCAGCAGCTGAGTTAACTGATGGGATGACGGTTGAACTATACAAACAGTTTACCTGGAAAGATATTCTCAACCCCATGTTTTATATCAAGTATGGCGGGTTGTGGTTATTACTCTTCATCATTTTTGCAGAAACAGGTTTGTTATTCGGCTTCTTTTTACCCGGTGATAGTTTATTATTTGTGGCAGGTATTTACAGCAGTAATCTGGCGCATGAGTTTTTAAAGCTGATTGGAATGGGCGGTACAAGGAATGAATGGTTTGAGCTGATTATTCTCTGCGCATTGATTTCAGCGGCAGGAATATTAGGTAACCTCGTTGGCTACTGGACCGGCCGCAAAGTGGGTCCTTCCATGTATAACTGGAAAGATAACTTCCTGTTTAAACAACGTTACCTGCACGACGCACATGATTTTTATGAAAAGTATGGCGGTGGTGCCATTGTGTTTGCCAGATTCCTTCCGTTTATACGAACCTTTGCACCAATCGTGGCAGGTATTGTAAAAATGGATCGCAAAAAGTTTGTGTTCTATAATGTGGTGGGTTGTGTGGCATGGGTAGTGAGTATGATCTTCGCAGGTCACTTTTTGCAGATATGGGTAAAAAATCAGTTTGGTATAGAGTTAAAAGATAAACTGGAATTAATTGTAATTATCATCATTGCAGTTACAACAGCGCCGGTATTATGGAAAGTGATTTTTGGAAAAAAGTCAGAGCGACCCATTACCAACGCAGATTAATTTTACTATGCTTGCCCGCCCATCTACCTCAGTATTATCGCTGCCCGTTATCGTGGCTGCACTTGGATATTTCGTAGATATCTATGATTTGTTGTTGTTCACGATTGTGCGTGAGCCAAGCGTAGTTGGCGTTGGAGTTGATAAAGCCGATACGGCTGCCATGATTGCTGCCAGTACAAAAATCATTAACTGGCAAATGGTAGGGTTGTTAATTGGCGGAATTTTATGGGGTGTGATTGGTGATAAGAAAGGAAGGTTAAGTGTTCTCTTTGGTTCCATTTTATTATATTCAATAGCCAATTTCGTTACAGGCTTTGTTACAACGGTTGATCAGTATGCATATGCACGTTTTGTTGCCGGTATTGGTTTAGCCGGCGAGTTAGGTGCAGGTATTACATTGGTGAGCGAATTACTCCCGAAGAATAAGCGGGGTATCGGTACATCGCTAGTAGCTGGCATTGGATTGTTCGGTGCTGTGTTTGCTTATTTCACTTATCAGTTTACAGATGATTGGCGGCTTTGTTATAAAATTGGCGGCGGACTGGGTATCGGTTTACTCTTACTTCGTGTGAGCGTTGCCGAGAGTGGAATGTTTAATGAAGTGAAAGATAAAAATGTATCGAGGGGAAACATCCTGATGTTTTTTAACAATGCTGCCCGTTTCCGTAAATACATATTGTCGATTTTGATAGGATTGCCAACCTGGTATGTGATCGGGATCTTGGTAAACCTCAGTAACCGATTTGCTAAAGAATTTTATGGCGATACTAAGATCGATAGCGGCAGAGCTATCATGTTTGCATATGCTGCCATTGCAATCGGTGATATCTTGATTGGCTTTGTAAGCCAGTATTTCAAAAGCAGAAAGAAAGCGTTGTTTATATTTTACGGACTCACGATTATTGGAATTGCCTTGTTCTTTTCACCACTCAATAATTCGGATACAGCAATGTATGCCATTTGTGCATGGCTCGGTTTCAGTACGGGCTTCTGGGCCATCTTTGTTACAATGGGTGCCGAACAATTCGGAACAAACCTTCGTGCTACTGCTGCTACCACTATTCCAAACATGGTACGTGGTGCATTGCCGTTGATCAATTTAATGTTCCTCAACCTGTTTCAGAAATCATGGGGCTGGGGGCTTACACAAAGTGGTATTGTTACCGCCGTTGTAGTGATCAGTGTTACATTAGTAGCAGCTTACTTTACAGAAGAAACCTTTCATAAAGATTTGAACTACGTAGAAGGCGAAGAGATGTTGCCGTAGAAAAAGTTGATAGTTCATAGTAGCGCCATGAACTATGATCCATTAACCATGAACTTCAAGAAATGAAATTTCTAATCATAAGATTCAGCTCCATCGGCGACATTGTGTTAACCACACCGGTTGTTCGTTGTTTAAAGCAACAGGTGTCCGATGCTGAAGTACACTATCTCACAAAATTCAGTTTTCATAAAGTCATTGCTTCGAATCCTTATGTTGATAAATTCCATTATCTCAACAATGATTGGGATCTGCTGCTGCATCAATTGAAAGAAGAAAAATTTGATTACATCATTGATCTGCATCACAACCTGCGCACATTAAAGATTAAGAAGGAACTCAAGGTGAAATCCTTTTCATTTGATAAACTGAATGTGCAGAAATGGTTGCTCACGAATTTGAAGATCAACCGTATGCCGGCTGTGCATATTGTTGATCGTTGTCTTGATACCTTAAAATCGTTCGGCGTAAAGAATGATGGAAAGGGGTTGGACTATTTTATTCCGGTTGAAGAAGAAACCAAACAGGCCGATCTGCCACATGCACATGCATTAGGGTACATTGGTTTGGTTATTGGTGCAGCGCATGCAACTAAAAAATTACCGGTACATCAATTACAAAAATTATGCGCCGCTTTGCAGCATCCAATTGTATTATTAGGCGGACCAGACGATCAAGCAGCAGGTGATGAAATTGCAGCGATTGATGCTGTAAAAATTTATAATGCTTGCGGTAAATTTTCAATTAACGAAAGTGCCGATCTTGTACGTAAGGCAAAACTCATCATCAGCCATGATACGGGTCTTATGCACATTGCTGCTGCATTAAAGAAACCCATCATCAGTGTTTGGGGTAATACTGTTCCGGCATTTGGTATGACGCCTTACTACGGAAACAATCCGGCTACAACTACTCAGTTTCAGGTAAACGATCTTGGTTGCAGGCCTTGTTCAAAAATTGGCCACGATGCCTGCCCCAAAAAACATTTCAAGTGCATGGAGTTGCAGGATGTTGCATCCATTGCAGCTACAGCACAAGCCTGGGCTAAGGAATTGCGGTGATGAAAGATTTATACCAACAGGAAAATTAAAGCTGGATTTATTTTCAGTTTATTGAATAAAAAAACGGTTTCACATTTGTGAAACCGTTTTTTTATTAGCACATCAGCTAATCAGCAAATTAGCTGATTGTTACAGTGTTTTCAACACATCATTCATATTCCTTACTGCATCTGCGCTTTTGTTGAAAGCAGCTTGTTCATCAGCATTCAATTCAAAGTCAAGAATTTTTTCCCAACCATTACGACCGATTGTAACAGGAACACCGAGACAAATATCTTTCTGTCCGTATTCGCCTTCTAATGCAACGCAACAAGTAAAGAGTTTCTTTTCATCACGCAAAATGCTTTCTACTAATGCAGCTCCGGCAGCACCCGGCGCATACCATGCAGATGTACCGATCAATGCAGTAAGTGTAGCACCACCCACCATTGTATCTTTTACAATTTTTTCCTGTTGTTCTGCACTTAAGAATTTTGTTACCGGAACACTGTTCCAGGTAGCCATGCGGATCAAAGGAATCATAGTAGTATCACCATGTCCACCAACAACCACTGCATTCAAATCAGAAGGTGAGCAACCCAAATGCTGACTCAGTTGATATTTAAAACGGCTGCTGTCGAGTGTGCCGCCCATACCAATAATGCGGTTCTTTGGTAGACCGGTTGATGTTAATGCGAGGTAGGTCATTGTATCCATCGGATTACTGATCACAATAATGATGGTGTTGGGAGAATATTTCAGAATGTTTTCGCAAACAGATTTTACAATACCTGCATTTACACCAATCAGTTCTTCACGGGTCATGCCGGGTTTACGTGGTAAGCCTGAAGTAATTACAACAACATCACTATCGGCAGTTTTGCTGTAGTCGTTTGTGCTGCCCACGATCTTTGTATCAAAACCAAGCAAGGTAGCTGTCTGCATCATATCCTGTGCTTTACCTTCGGCAACGCCTTCTTTGATATCGAGCAGTACAAGTTCAGAACACAATTCTTTACGGGCAATATTATCAGCACAGGTAGCTCCAACGGCACCGGCACCTACTACAGTAACTTTCATGGACCAAGTATTTTTAAGTGAAATAAAATGTGGCGCAAAGGTATTGGACGAAAGGCGAAATGACAAAAGAAGGAATTACTATCTTTAAAGGAACCAAAAACAACCCATATGATCATTTTGTATGTTATTCTCGGCATTGTTGCCTTTGTATTGCTGGTAGCTGCTGTGCTACCTGGTAAATACCTCGTTGAGAAATCAACCATCATCAACAAGCCACCTGCAGAGGTGTATAACAAAATAGCGAACCTGAATTATTACCGGGACTGGAATCCTTGGGCAAAAACCGACCCTGATGCACAAACGAGCATTACCGGTGATTCAATGCACGTGGGTCATAAATATTACTGGAATGGAAAAAAAGTAGGAGAAGGCAGTTTAACTGTTCGTTCAACTGTGCCAAGTAAGGCAATTAATTTCGACCTTGTATTTCTGAAGCCGTTCAAATCGCAAGCCATCGATGCCTGGGATTTTACCGAAGTGGAAGGAGGTACAAAAGTAGTATGGCGCAACAGCGGCGCATTTCCGTTTCCGGTTGCACGGTTAATGGGACCATCGATCACCAAACAACTAAATGCACAATTTGAAGACGGGTTACGTAACCTGAAAGAAATGTGTGAGAAATAACCAAGGTTGCCAACCTAGCTCGTAATCATATTTAATTACACATATGTAAGTTTGGTAACCCCGGATAGTAAAGCAAAGGCTGGTCAATTTGATCAGCCTTTGCTTTGTCAAGCGGTTGAAATGGGTTGCCAACCTTGAATTTTACTGATTGATTTTTTTGTGGCTGCCAAAGTTTGGCAACTCTGAGTTTGCTTTTCTCAATCGTTTAACAAAACAGCGGAAAATAAATTTGGAGGTCTACGAAAAAACCGTAGCTTTACGAAAACTTCGTAGAGATGCTGGATAAACTCACACAACAGGAAGAAGAAGCGATGCAGGCCGTTTGGCGAAAGGGTGAAGGAAATGTAAAGTCGTTCCTTGAACATTTGGATGAAGAGATCCCGTACACCACACTTGCTTCTACCATTAAGAATTTAGAAAAGAAAGGATTCCTCAGCAGCAGGCTGGTTGGTAATGCATATCTATATAAGCCGGCCATTACAGAAGAAGAATACAAAAAGAAATTCATGAATGGATTTGTAAAAGAGTATTTCGAAAACTCATACAAAGAGCTGGTGAACTTTTTTGTGGAGCAGAAAAAGCTTTCACCAAAAGAGCTGAAAGAAATAGTAGAGATGATTGAAGGGAGGAAATAATGAATAATGGATAATGCATAATTAATAATGCATAGTGATTGCTTAAGAGAAGCTGATTAAAAATTATCAATTACCAAATTATCAATTTCTGAATAATGCCAGTACTAATAGAATATTTATTAAAAGTATCCATCGCCCTTGCGATTGTGTATTTGTTTTATCAGTTTGTATTACGCCGGCTCGAACGAGTGATTGTGGCAGTCGATCAAGCCTGGAGTAACGTGTTTGCCCGCCGCGTCGATGACCGTGGCGCCATCGAGCGCGGCCAGGTTCGATCCAATGGAGGCAATCTTGCCGTCTTTCACGACGATATCCGCGTTGGTCAAAACTCCCTGGCCGGCCGAGGTCCAAAGCGTGGCATTGCGCACGAGCAGTATTTTGGGGCTTGCGGACGGGCCGCGCGACTCTGACGGCGAGTGCGCGACACGTTTGGTGTCATCGAGTTTGGGCTTCTCGTCCGGCTTTTTATCGGACTTGGCCGCGTCCTTCTTCGGGGGCTTGGGTGTTTCCAACTGCTGCCGGAAGGGCTCGCCCGCCACCCAGACTTCGCGGACTTCATTGGTGGGCTCAAAATAGCTGCCGCCGTTGACGACGAGCAAATTGGCCAGCTTGCCGGTTTCGATGCTACCAAGCTGGGTGGATGCCCCGGCGAATCCAGCGGGCACGGTGGTCAGGGCGGCGAGCGCGTCGTCCGGTGAGAGTCCTCGGTCGATCGCTTTCTTGAGATGCTTTCGGAATTCCTTTTTATCGCCGAGCTGCGTGGTGGAGAGAGCGAAGGTGATCCCGTTTTTTCGCAACAGCGCTGGATTTTCCGGAGCCCAGTCCCACGCGCGAAGCTGGTCCAGCGTGACGGACTCCCAATCGGATTCCTCAGGCAACTTGGGAATTTCTGGAAAATCCAACGGCACGATCAAGCGCGCCTTTGTGGCGGCGATCAGTTCGGGACGCCGCCATTCTTGTCCGGAGGCGATCATCAGATAGTCCAAGTGCAACTCGGCGGCGATCTTGGCCGCGCGGTCGAGCATCAGGACACTGCCTGGCTCAAACAGCACGGGCTGGTGTCCCGCCAGACTCTCGCCCAACGCGGCCAAGGCGGGATCCGTCTGCCGTCCGTCCCTGGCACCGGCTTGAAACTGGGCGTCGAAAAATGTCTGCCTCGTCAGCGCAATCACGCCCATGAGGGAGCGCGGGTAGCTTTTGTCCTTGCCGGTCAGTGGATGCCAGGCCAGATGCTGGAAAACCTCCGCGCGCAAAGTGGAGCGGGCGGGCGGCTCGTTGTTCAGCAACACCAAGGAGCTGCTGCCACGAAAAATCCCCTTGGACGGGGCGGCCACCGCGGCTCCAAAGCCCAGATTTCTGAGCGGTTCAACGAGTTTCGAGCCGCCTTTGTAATCCAACATCATTCGCCGCTGGGACTGAACGCCTGGGGAGCTCTGCCATGAGGACGCGGGCGAGCTGCTTTTTTCAGCGCCGGTGACCCCGTAGAACCGATTGCCGCTGGTGAGTTTGTTTTCCTCATCCTCGCTGTCATGCGCGGCGCCCGAGCCATCGACCTGCCAGTTTGCCTCGACAAATCCGGCGTAAACCCAGGTCCCGCTTCCATCCCGGACACGCGCCCCGGCGGGTGGCGCATTGGTGCCGACGGATTCGATCTTCCCGTCGCGGATGACTATGTTGCCTTTTTCCAAGACGGTTCCCGGCTTCACGATCACGCGCGCCCCGACAATGGCGTGGAGGCCGGGCGAGGCGGGCTTGAAGCCGGGCGGGATAATCTCCGCGCCAGCCGTCGCGCCGACGGAAAGCAAGACCAGGGCTGTTGTAAAAATCTGCTTCATGCCCGTTTCTTTTGGAGGAGTTCCTGTAAATCGCGAATGAGGTTGTCCACATCTTCCTCGGTGGTGTCCCACGAGCACGTCAGCCGGCAGCCGCCCGTGCCGATGAAGCTGTCGAAAATCCAGCCTTTGGCGCGCAGGGCGTCCGCGATGGCGGGATCCATGCTCACGAAAACGGAGTTAACCTGGCGCGGGAACAGGACGGTCACCTCCGGCATGTCCTTCAAGCTGGCGTGCAGCCGTTCCGCCATCGCGTTGGCGTGGGCGGCGTGTTTCAACCAGCGCGTTGTTCTATTTAGCAGTCCCACCCGTGGCGCGAAAGAAAGCGCATCTTTGACGCGAGCTGTCCGGCCTGCTTGCAGCGATAGGCGAATTCCTGGGCGAGTTCCGGATTGAAGAAGACCACGGCGTCGCCCACGGGCGCGCCATTTTTCGTTCCGCCAAAGCAGAGGACAT
>CAWHOR010000045.1:0-28657 GCA_963830845.1 uncultured Bacteroidota bacterium
AGCCACGACCATAAGCTGTTGTTTTCGCAGGGTTCAACGCTACATTCGATTGAATCACCTGGTTTGCGTTACCCGTTGGTCTTGTTGCCGGATTGATCAATACAACACCGGCTGCACCTTTTTGAAAAGCAGTGGTTGTTTTGTTTCCTGCATTGGAGAAATGTGCAGTTAAGGTGGAGATCAATCCATCCGGTGCGCCCGCCACCAGCACCACTATTTTCCCTTTTACATCAATACCTGCATAATCAGAATACTGTCCGGGAATTTCCACACCATAGCCTGCAAATACCAGCTGACCTTCTGATGCTGCAGTTGCAAGGATCGGGTGCGGAGTTGCGGAATAGTCAACAGCAAATTGCAATGAATCGATATTGCCATTTGCATCTTTCAACACTGCCACTGCCGATTTATTATTCAGCAACGAACGACGCAGATACTAACTTCTGCGTATAACCGCCATTGTCGCCGCCGGGTGCAACACCCATTTTTTTATATTGATCCACTACATAGTCAACCGCCATCTGATAACCTTCGGTGCCGGGTAAGCGACCTTTTAATTTATCATCGGCCAGATAAGCAATATGCGAACGGATCGTATTGGTATCGATCCTGTTCATGGCCTGTTGAATGTTCTTTGAAACTTTTACCTGTTGCGCAGTGGATTGGAATGCTGCAAAACCAAGCAGCAGAAATACATACTTTTTCATGCAGACAAGATAAAGAAAATCACAATACCACTGTCTTCCGTTGCTTATTTATCTGCGTTCATTTGTGTCCATCTGCGGCCAATCATCTGTGCTGCTCTGCATTCTCTGCGTGCAACCAAATGCAAGCGAAGCGAGCATTCTATTCGTGTTCATTCGTGTAACCTGTCTGCCGATAGGCAGGTTCGTGGCTCATTTATATAATTCGTGAAACCTGTCTGCCCAACTTGTTTTATCTTACCCGTTCCAAAACTATACGCATGCAGAAATATCTTCTCGTTGCTCTTCTATTCACAGCAACAACCATCAACGCACAAACAAAACCCGACACAACAAAATCCGATCTCAACAAACAACTCTCTGCTGTAAAGTGGCGCAGCATTGGTCCCTTCCGTGGCGGACGTTCCAACTGTGGTACCGGTGTGCCCGGCGATATCAATACTTATTACATGGGTACAACAGGTGGCGGTTTGTGGAAGACGGATGATCTCGGTCTCAACTGGAGCAATATCTCCGATGGTTATTTTAAAACAGGAAGTGTAGGTGCAGTAGCTGTTCCTGAAAGTGATGCCAATGTTGTGTATGTTGGCATGGGAGAACATGCAGTGCGTGGAGTAATGACACATCATGGCGATGGTGTGTACAAAAGTACAGATGCAGGAAAAACGTGGAAACAAATGGGTCTTGAATCTACCCAACATATTGCACGCATTGTAGTGCATCCAAAAGATCCCAACACATTACTCGTAGCAGCACAAGGTGCGTTGTATAGCAAGAGCAAAGAACGTGGTATCTATAAATCAACAGATGGTGGAGCCACCTGGAAGAATGTATTATTTGTAAATGAAAATACAGGTTGCAATGAATTAAGTATGGATATGAACAATCCACGCATCATCTATGCATCGATGTGGGAACATGGCCGCAAGCCCTGGCAGGTGATCAGCGGTGGTGCAGGAAGTGGTTTGTATAAAAGTGTCGATGGTGGTGATACATGGCAGAAGTTAACAACAGGACTGCCAACAGAAATGGGTAAGATGTCCATTGCCGTTAGTCGTTCCAATCCGGAAAAAGTATATGCACTCATTGAAAGCGATAGTGAAAAAGAAGCAGGTGGTTTATTTGTGAGCAACAATGCAGGTGCAAGCTGGAGCAGGATAACTGATGATCATCGTTTGATTCAACGTGCATGGTATTATATTGAACTGTTTATTGATCCGAATAACGATCAAATCATTTATGTATTAAGTGCGCCTGCACTCCGTTCAAAAGATGGTGGTAAAACATGGGAGAACCTCAGTGGTACACATGGCGATTATCATGATCTCTGGATCAATCCGAAAAATTCAAACAACATGATCATCAGTAACGATGGTGGTTGTGCAGTGTCGGTGAACTTTGCAAAAACATGGAGTCCGCAAAATCAAATGCCTACGGCACAGTTCTACCGTATCAATGTCGATAATCAATTTCCATATCGCATCTATGCAGGTCAGCAGGATAATACATCTGTTTCTATTCCACATCGTTCATTTGGCGGAAGCAGTATCACTGCCAGCGATTGGGAAGCATCTGCAGGTGGCGAAAGTGCCTTCCTTGCATTTGACCCTAACGATCCCCGTTATGTATTGGGCGGAAGTTATCAGGGTACCATTGAAGTGCTCGATACAAAAGCAAAAGCAAGCACCAATATTATGCCTGCGCCCATTCAGTATCTCGGACAAGATGCAAAAGATATCAAGTACCGTTACAACTGGAATGCACCCATCATCTGGAGCAAGCATGAACCCAATACGTATTATCATGGTTCACAATTGTTATTGAAGACAACCGATATGGGCCGCAGCTGGAAAGAAGTATCACCCGATCTTACACGCAACGAAAAAGAAAAACAAGGCAAAGGCGGTGTGCCGTATACCAATGAAGCAGTAGGAGCAGAGAATTATGGTACGCTTGCTTATGTTATGGAATCACCGCATGAAAAAGGTGTGATCTATACAGGCAGTGATGATGGGTATGTGTATATCACAAAAGATGGTTGTGCCACATGGACAAACATTACACCTGCAGGTTTACAGGAATGTTTGATCAATGCCATTGAAGTATCACCACACGATAAAGCAACGGCTTACATTGCGACCACACGTTATAAGTTTAACGATCATGCACCAGCCATTTACAAAACAACCGACTATGGTAAAACATGGACCAAGCTGGTAAACGGCATACCTAACAATGCATTTACACGTGTAGTGCGTGAAGATGAGGTACGTAAAGATCTGTTATATGCAGGTACAGAGTTGGGCATCTTTCTTTCATTTGATGGCGGTAAACAATGGCAACCGTTTCAATTGAATTTACCTGTTACACCTATCACCGATCTGCGTGTACACAAAGGCGATCTCATTGCGGCAACATCAGGCCGTAGTTTTTGGGTGCTCGATGATCTGCATGTATTACGTCAATACAAAAAAGAACAAAGCGGATTACAAATCTATCAACCGGAAGATGCCTATATCGCCAATGGTTTCAGTGCGATGAATGCAGCAAGTCCCAACGGTACTGACCGTAGTGTGGGTGTTAATCCTGCCAATGGTGTGGTGCTGTATTACAATTTGCCGGAGTTGAAAGCAACCGATACTGTAACGATGACGATCACCGATGCAAAAGGAAAATTCATCCGCAGCTTTAGTTCCGTGTCTGATAATGCTGCCTATTACGATGGTGCACCATCTCCGAATCCTTCACTCAGCAAAACAAAAGGATTGAATCGTTTTGTGTGGGATATGCGTCATGCAACCATGCCCGGCATACCGAATGTATATATCGAAAGCAGTTATGCAGGACATAAAGCCATACCCGGCACTTACACTGTAACTATTAAAGCAGGTACACAGCAAACAACTGCTACGGCTGTTATAGCAGCAAACCCTTTGTACCCTACAACGCCTGCTGAATACAGTGCTTACGATGTATTGATGAGTACCATGGAAGCTGATGTAACGGTGATGCATAACCTCATCAACAAACTAAACGGTAAACGTTTGCAGTTGAATGATCTCATCAAGAACTTAACCGATGCGAAATATGCGGCGCTGAAAAAAGAAGCTGACTCTTTAAGTAAAGACATGAAAGCCTGGGACGAAGACATTGTGCAACGCAAAAGCAAAGCCTATGATGATGTAGAAAATTTCCCCAATAAGTTTACCGCCAACTATCTTTTTCTCATTAACCAAACCGAAAGCGATATCCCCCGAGTAAACCAACCCAACCTTGATTTGAAAAAAGAATACGATGTACAATGGTTTGCATTAAAGCAACGGGCCGATGCATTGGAAGTACGTTTGAATGCATTGAATAAAAAGTTGAGTGAAGCAGGAGTGGGGGCGATTTGGAAGTAGTGGGTAGTTGATGGTTAATAGTTAATAGTTCATAGTTGAAACCCCGACAGCAGGATATGCTGTCGGGGTTTTGTTTGTAAGATTTTTGTTTCTCAGCAACGTCTCCCGACAGACAAAGATGATTATTAGTACTAAGATGAGCGGGGACGTTGCGTACTACGGAGCAAAAAGTATCATCAATTAGATTAACGAAATAAATACTAATTAACATACGCAACGTCCTCCGTCGGCTTTTGTTCTAAATAGCATCCATTTGCATGGAGAGACATTGCTCAGAAATCAGGACGTAAAAAGAAGCCCGGCTCTGTGAACCGGGCTGTCTGCATTTTTTAGCTTACCGTGCTTTTTTCTTGGGATCTGCTTTTTTCTGAGCAGAGCTTTTCTTTTTTGTCGGCTTATTCTTTCTGGGTTCAACTTTCTTTTTCGACATTGATTTCAATTTAAATGAGTGAATGATTGACGCATGGCTGCAGCGTATTGCTTCCTGTTCTTTCTTGTTTTATTTTCAGAAGTGGCAACTGCACAGCCAGTGTGTAAGTAGACAAAGATATGCCTATCAGGGTAAATCGAAATTTAATCAAGGTTAGCCACCACCGCTGGTACAAGTAACCAACAAGCCCTTGCCGCAATCCACCTCCTTTTTGTCGCTATCATACCTTCAAATGGTTACTATTAATTGGTAGCTTTGAAACAATATCAAACAAAACATATGGCACACATCAATCCACACATCAACTTTAACGGTAATGCTGAAGAAGCCTTTCTGTTTTATCAGTCTGTTCTTGGCGGTTCATTTACAAGAGTCGTGCGTTTTAAAGACATGGCCAATGAGCACTTTACACCATCAGAAAAGGAAGCCGATAAGATCATGCACATTGCTTTACCGATTGGCAGCAGTACGTTGATGGGCAACGATGTACCTGCATTTATGGGACCTACCAACGAGCGGGAAAACAGAAGTAAAATTGTACTGCATGCAGGCAGTAAAGCAGAAGCCGATCAAATGTATAGTGGTCTTTCGGCCGGTGGCGAAATTGAAATGCCCATTAGTGATAGTCCGTGGGGTTCTTATTTCGGCATGTTCCGGGATAAATATGGCATTGAATGGATGGTGGAATTTGATGCAGCGAACAGTGCAAGCTGAAAAGATCGTATCAACAATTGAATCCATCTGTCGAAATTGTCATACTGCCGATGCCAGGTTCTCTGTTTGCTTTTGTGCCAAACAGCAATTATTTTGCATGCAAATAACTTGCTCAGAAACCTAAATTGTAAACACGAATGGAACAAACTGATCTTTCGAAATTATCCGATGAGGAATTATTGGCAGAAGCAAAAAAGCTGAAATCGTTTTCAATCACCAATGCATTCCTTGTCGGTTTTCTTTTTGGTATTGTTGTGTACAGTGTTTTCAATAACAATTTTGGATTTTTGATGCTCATTCCCTTGTACATTATTTACAGGTTGGTGAACGATCCTAAAAATAAACGCCTGAAAGAGCTGGAAGCAATTTTGAAACAGCGAAAGCTGCAATAGTTATTTCATAAACAATCCCAAACAAAATCAGCACATTGCCCATCAATAACAAAACAACAGTAACGCCTTTTCTTACCGTCAACAATGGAAAAAAAGCAGTTGAATTTTACTGTGCTGCATTTGGTGCCATTGAAACAAAACGGTTTGACATGCCGGGTGAAAAAATATCCTCCGTCATTGAAATTGAAGGGGCGTTGTTTTATGTGGGCGACGAAGAACCGGAAAATGGAACTATAAGTCCGGATGAAAAATCAAACAGCCCCGTAAGAATAATTTTACAAACCATCAATGCGGATGAATTATTTGAAAAAGCAGTACAGCTGGGCGCCACAGAAATTTGTCCAATGACAACCGAAACGGATTGGCGAATAGGAAAACTCAAAGATCCCTTCGGGCATATTTGGGAAATTGGCTACAGCTTGTAGGAAATACTATTCAGAGTGGTTGCTGCAAGCAAAAAGGGTTGCCAACCTTTGGAAGGTTGGCAACCCTGTATAACATTATACCAATTACTTCTTTTATTGCACCAACACTACATCCGCCACAATATTCCCCGACAATGATTTAGCAGAAGGCAAACTTTTCCAATAGGCACCGGCAACAGTAAGACTGTTGTCTGGCAGTACCGCAGGAACGGCAGCAGGAAAGAAATACGAATACCGTTCGATATACGAAGTGTTGTTCATCCATTCGGTTGACAGTTTCATGAAATACCTGTGAATAACATCGGAAGAACGGTTTGGATTTGCATTGTACTCCGTTACCCATATTGGAAGTGTAGGATATGCCAGGCGTACTTTTTCAACAAAGCTTACAAAACGTGTAAACACTTTTTCAGCCGTTAATGAATCGGTAGCACCATTGTTGGTTTGGTTGCCCCAATCGTACCAATGAATGGGAAGTACATCAACTCTTAATTTTTGCGCTTGTGCCTGCGCCATAAAATTGGTGAGCCATTTGCCCGTACCAAACGTATTGTCCTGTTCCGTAACAGGTGCACACAATCGCAAACCTGTCTTCTGCATAATTTTATAACGTTGAACAGCTGTGTCGATCACCGGTATATTCGACTGTGTAGAATTATCCGGTTCATTGAACGAGAGTAAATGATCAACATCATTCCGCTCCACAAGGTATTTCACATTTGCAGGCGTGCAGGCACCTTTGCCCCATGTCATGGGAATAAATTGCTGATCAGGAAACGAAGATTTGTTGATGCTCCATCCATAATACCATTGCGCAGCAAAGGCCTTTACTGCTGCGTCATTTACCGAAGCAGTTCCTTTCTTATCGGGGTTACTGATTTTGATATAACGGATAAACGAAATGTTATTCCGCATACGTGCAGGTAAATTGGCTTTGATATCACTGTCTTTTGCAACTACGCTAACCGATTCACCGGTACCATCAGCATTAGCAGCAAATACAGCCATATAACCTTTCGGCAGAAAAAATGAAACGGCTTTGTCTTCAAAACCTGCAGGGAATGTTTTAAATAATGCTGACACTGCATTGTCGGATGTATAAACAGTATCAGCCGAAAGTTCTACCCAGGGTGAAGCAACTTTCTCTGCTGAAGAAACGGTGAGCTTTGTTCCGGAATAATTCCCCTGCGGGTTTGTGACGGGATTATTATTGATTGGATTATTGGTTGGCTGATCTGCTTCTTTTTTGCAGGAAGCAAAGGCAATCGTTAACAGAAAAATAATAGTATGGCTTCGCATGTTCGTTTGTTTAAAACTGTTTGTACAGCAATGCAGCTAATCCTTCTTTGTGATAGCTGCTTACAGCATTATCAAATATAAATTGCTGCAGTAGTACAAAACCGGGCAAAACACAGTTTGAACGGAGAGCCCCTCATAAATGAAACCGGGTTCGAGGTTAGCCGCCCAGTCAAAAAAAAGAACCTGTCTTAGTTGAATTGCAAATGAGGACTTTTATACAGATATCTGCAAACGAATTTCAATGAATTGTACATTTGAGTGTTGCAATCAGTTCTCATAATCAGGCAGAATTGCAACTATATGAGCTGAACAGTTTTTTAAACTGTTTTGAAAAGAATAGTAAACACCAGGTGATGAAATACTTATCCATCTTTTTGCTCGCAGCATTGTCAGCTTGCAAACCGAATAACAAACCAGTGATTGTAAATCCTGTAGTTGAATTTGGTGAGCCGCTCAAAGTGGAAATGATTGGATACAGCGGCAACATGATGGAGCCATTTCTTTCAAGAGATGGGAATATCCTGATGTTTAATAACCTCAATGCACTTCCGGAAAATACAAATCTTCATTGGGCGACGAAAATTGATGATACCACGTTTCAATACAAGGGTGAAATTACAGGTGTAAATACAACGGATATCGAAGGTGTTCCAACAATGGACAATGCCGGTAATCTGTATTTTGTGTCGAATCGTAACTACGCCAACACGCTCTCTACCTTGTATCAAAGTAATTTTTCGAACGGCACCGCAACAAATGTTCAATTGATGAGCGGTTTATCAAAGTTGCAGCCGGGTTGGGTGAATTTCGATGTGGAAGTAAGTGCAGACGGACAGTTTCTTTATTTTGTAGATGCACTCTTTACCCAAACAGGTATTCCAACAACAGCCGATCTGGTAGTTTCGAAAAAAAGCGGCCCGGGTTTTCAACGGTTAGTAAACAGCAATGAGCTGATGAAAAATATCAATACAGATGCACTTGAATATGCAGCTTGTATTTCGGTTAACCAACTTGAATTATATTTCACACGACTGGAACTGCCTGTTACTGCCACTTCATTGTCGGAAATCTTTGTTTCAACAAGAGGAACTATAAATGAACCTTTCAGCAGCCCAACAAAAATAAAAAGCATAACAGGTTTTGCCGAAGCTGCTACAATTGCCCCCGATCAACGGACCTTGTACTATCATAAAAAAGATAATGATACATTTCGACTATATCTGGTGCGAAAGAAATAACACTATCTCCGCCGGGAACGATTGCTATCTATGCACTTGTTTGAGAAGGGAATTTACGATCGCAGTTGAATGAATCGTACATTTATGTGAAGCATTATTTACCCAACTGGTCAAAATGAACCGCATGAGCAAGATCAAAAAAGCAACAACGAAACTGACAGCAACACAACGTGATGGACTGATCGGTATTTTAAAAATGCGTTTTGAGAAGAACCCAAAACGCCACAAAGGAATTGAATGGGCAAGCGTACAGGCAAAGCTGGATGCAAATCCTGACAAACTATGGTCGCTCAATGAAATGGAACAAACAGGAGGCGAACCGGATGTGGTTGGGTTTGATAAAAAAACCGGTGAGTATATTTTCTATGATTGTTCACCCGAAAGTCCAAAAGAACGCAGAAGTATTTGTTATGATCATGAAGCATTGGAGAAGCGAAAAGAAAACAAACCGGCGAACAGTGCGGTACAAATGGCGACCGATATGGGCATTGCACTTTTAACGGAAGAACAATACCGTGGGTTGCAACAACTGGGAGAATTTGATTTGAAAACATCGAGCTGGATCGAAACTCCGGCCGAAATCCGAAAGCTCAATGGAGCACTTATTTTGCGATCGTCGCTACAATACGGTGTTTGTGTATCACAATGGTGCCGAATCTTATTATGGCGCAAGAGGGTTTCGGGGGTCGTTACGGGTTTAATACAACTCATAGCAACATACATTGCTCTTTTTTTTGAACAGGAATTATATCTCTTCGTTTCTCCTGTGGTAACCAAAACAAGTTGTATCGTTGCAATTATTCAGTTCATACTCATTAGCTGAACATACATTTAAATAAAAGCAGATGTCAAAAACAAAAATTACAGTCAACAACAACGGATCATTAAAAGTAGAAGGCGATTTTGAAGTGGTAGATAAAAACGGAGCAGTATATAATCTGCAGGGAAGAGAAATTATTTCATTTTGCCGTTGTGGCTTATCGCAGAACAAACCATTTTGTGATGGTTCACACAAAGGGCATTTTGAACATGAAGCAGTTGCCTTTGATCTTCCGCCAAAGAAAACTGTATAAAGTTCTCAGTTGCCGGATGAGTTAATAATTGAAATTAACTACAAACTATGTTACGAATCATTCTGCTGTTAGGTATCTCAACCATTGCTTTTTTATCATTCAAACAAGATCGGCCAACAGCCGATGCGGTTGATCTGGTAGTATTGAATGGCCGCATCTTCACCGGCAATGAGTTACAACCTTTTGCAGAAGCAATGGCTGTGCGTAACAATAAAATTGTAGCAGTAGGTACAACAACAGAGATCAAAGCCATGATTGGCAGTTCAACAAAGCAATACCAACTGAATGGAAAATTGGTGATGCCCGGATTCAACGATGCACATATTCATTTTCTATCCGGTTCATTGGGATTGAGTACAGTTGATCTCAACCAAAGTAAAACACCGGATGAGGCTGTTGCTGAGGTGGTGAACTATGGCAAAAAGAATCCATCGGCTAAATGGATCACCGGTTTGGGATGGCAATACACAATTTTCCCGGGTGGTATGCCAACCAAGGAAATGCTGGATGCAGTGATCAGTGATCGTCCGGTTTACATTCGTGCATACGACGGACATAGTGCATGGGTGAATTCAAAGGCATTGCAACTCGCAGGTATTACTAAGGAAACAAGTTACACAGGCTTTGGCTCTATTGTAAAAGATTCCAAAGGCGAACCCACCGGCGCATTAAGCGAAGGAGCCATGCAACTGGTTGCTAAATTTATTCCGCCTATAACACGTGAAGAAAAGTTAGCAGCCATTAAAAAAGGATTACAGTACGCCGCATCACTCGGTATTACCAGTGTGCAGAATGCAAGTGGCACTATCGATGAGTTTGAATTGTATAACGAACTCTACACGAAAGGTGAACTGACGCTTCGCTATGCAGCAGCGTTCAGTGCCAATAAAAATACAACGCCGGAAGATATTGCTAACTACGTTCAACTGAAAAATAAATTCAAAGGCAATCGCATGCTTACGGCCGATGCCATTAAATTTATGCTCGATGGTGTGATTGAATCACACACTGCTGTAATGATCGATGATTACAGCGATGCAGGTGAAGACGGAAAAACAAAAAACGGAACCTTTGCTCTACCAGTTGAAACATACCGGTCATTAGTAAACGCTTTTGATAAAGCTGGTTTTCGCATTTATACACATGCAATCGGCGATCGTTCCGTACACGAAGCATTGAATGCATACGAAGCAGCACAAAAACAAAATAATTATACGGGCACCAGACATCGGGTGGAGCATATCGAACAATCGAAGCCGGAGGATGTACAACGATTTCTACAACTGAATGTGTTGCCTTCTATGCAACCCATCCATGCTGATCCTGCCACCATTGCTGTTTGGGCAAAAGCAGTTGGGGAACAACGATTACCTTTTTCCTTTGCGTGGCAATCAATGTTACAGGCAAAAGCAACACTTGTATTTGGCAGCGATTGGCCCGCTTGTATTGATCTCAATCCCATCCACGGTTTACATGTAGCTGTAAACCGACAAACAACGGATGGATTGCCGACAGGTGGCTGGATACCGCAACAACGTATCGGTCTGAAAGAAGCTTTGCTGGCCTATACCATTGCCGGTGCTTATTCATCGTTTGAAGAAGCGGATAAAGGCAAATTACAACCCGGTTATCTGGCCGATTTTGTAGTGCTGTCGCAGGATCTGTTCAACATTCCTCCTGCAGTCATCCATCAAACAAACGTATTGCTGACGGTAGTGGATGGGAGAGAAGTATTCAAGGCAGCCAAGTGGTAATGAGTAGCAGCTGTGCTTTTATCTTTCCACATCGCATTCATTGATCGGAAAATAGTTTTTCCAAAAAGTTTACAGTGATTTCCAAAAAGAAAGTTTAAATTTCCATTGAAACGAATGGCAGCGGCGGTTCATGTTTGTGGGCCGCTTAGCTGCATTCAATTCATTTTATTCGCTCCGATTCATTTATTATTTTATTTTCGGCCCCCATATCGGGCAACTACACGAAAACAGAATGGAATGAATATCAGCCAGGCCAGTATTGAACAGCTATCAATTCATCTCGTAGGCAACAAGGTGAACGAAACCGCACCGCAATTATCCAACCATTCGTTGGAGTTGAATGAAGAGCTGAAGGCTGTATTGAATGATTATTTTGTACAGCCGTTTACCAAAGTGCATGGCTTTGAACAATTCACACATCCATCCAATCTGCAGTACAATACCTGTTACACAATTTTACAACAGATGTTTACGGAGGGGAATGATTTTCATCATTCATCGGTTGAATTAGCGAACTATCTGTTCGATCGTTCTGCACATCCGCTCATTAAGAAAGGTGAATTTTATGTGGTTTATTTCAAGGATATCATTTTTGAAAATCAGAATCTGGATGCGGTAGGGTTGTTCAAATCAGAAACAAAAGAAAAGTTCATTCGTGTACATCAGCAGCAACAGTTGTTTGATCTGGAAGTGGAAGAGGGCATCAATATTCACAAGCTCGACAAAGGTGCATTGATCTTCAATGATGCAGTTGAAGATGGTTTCCGTGTGCTGTCCATCGATCATACCAATAAATCAAATGAAGCACGGTATTGGCTGCATGATTTTCTGGGCTTGCGTCCTGCATCCGACAGTTATCATATCACGCAAAATTTTCTGACGCTTACCAAACAGTACATCACCGATGCCATGAAAGAAGACTTTCAGGTAAGCAGAGCCGATCAGGCCGATTACCTGAATCGTTCCGTTGATTATTTTAAATCGCAGGAGCAGTTCAATGAAACTGATTTTACAACCGAAGTGTTTGGCCATGATACCGTGATCAACTCGTTCAATAAATTCAAAGATGGATATATCCGGGAAAAGGAACTGGATATTGCAACCGATTTTACAATATCATCCAATGCGGTGAAGAAACAGGCACGGGTGTTTAAAAGTGTTCTGAAGCTCGACAGGAATTTTCACATCTATATTCACGGCGATAAGAGCTTAATTGAGCAGGGCTACGATGAACGCACCGGAAAAAAGTATTACAAGATCTATTTTGATGAAGAAAGCTAATTGTTATCAGTTGCCGGCTACTTCATTTCGTGTAGGTTTACAAACATAAACCGGCCGCATGCAATTCCAACTATTTATAAACAGCATTTCACATAACGAACCGCCGGAAAAACTTACTGTCTATTTGAACGCATTGTGGTATGATGCGAAAGGCGATTGGCATGAAGCCCATTCCATGATCGATCATTTGCACGATGAAACGGCCTGTTGGGTTCATGCCTACCTGCATCGTAAAGAAGGCGATATTGCCAATGCTGATTACTGGTACCGTCGTGCAGGTAAAGCAAGACCTTCTGTAACGTTGCAGGAGGAGTGGGAGACGATTGTGAAGGAACTGTTGTGAGGATTTAATAGTTCATTTTTTACATAAAAAATAAGCCCTGTTGAATGCTCTCAACAGGGCTGTGATTTATATCCGGTCTTTTACTTCCGATGAATTTATTTCTTTGCTTCTACTGTTGATGTTGGATCAAAGTATGCTTTACTGTAATTTACCCCCCACATGTCATAACGCTTAAACTGAATCAGTAAACGTTTTTCAAAATCAGCAGCATTCCGTTTTTCCTTTGCAGTCCATAATACTTCGCTTAAAGCCGCCATACGTGGAAAAATCATGTATTCAACCTTGCTTGCGTTGTTCATGTATTCGGTCCATACATTGGCTTGCGCACCACGCACAAACTTCCATTGTGATTCCGGTAGTTCTTTTGGAATAGGTTCGTAGGTATACACTTTTTGTACGGTTGTAAAACCACCAATGGTTACTGAATCTTCATTCGCCGTTTGTTTGTGATCGAAATACATGTGGCTGCCCGGTGTCATAATCACATAATGATTTTCTTTTGCTGCCGCAATGCCACCTGCTTCGCCACGCCAGCTCATTACCTGTGCATTGGGTGCTAAACCACCTTCGAGAATTTCATCCCAACCAATAATGGTTTTGCCTTTTGCATTCAGATATTTTTCAATCCGCTGAATGAAATAGCTCTGCAGTTCATGCTCATCTTTCAGCTTCAGATCTTTCATGCGTTTTTGGCAATTTGGACATTGTTTCCAATGTGTTTTGGGACACTCATCGCCACCTATATGTACATATTTCGACGGGAACATTGTTATTACTTCATCCAAAACATTTTCAAGAAATCCAAATGTTTCGTCTTTTCCTGCGCAGAACACATCATCAAATACACCCCATGTTTCCTGTACAAATTTTACACGACCCTGTTGTGCTTCCTGTACCGTTTTCATTGAAACCATATTCAATGGAATGCTTGTTGTACGGTTTGGAAAACAACTCAACGATGGATACGCTGCAATAGCCGCACTGCTATGACCAGGCAGTTCTATTTCAGGAACCACTTCTACAAAACGGCTTTTTGCATAAGCCACTACTTCTTTAATTTCTTCCTGTGTGTAATAACCATCATGCGGCTTGTTGTCGTTGCCTTTTCCCGGGTAACGGCCCATGATGGTACCATTACGTTTACCGCCGATTGAAGTGAGCTTAGGATATTTTTTGATCTCGATACGCCAGCCCTGATCTTCTGTTAAATGCCAATGAAAAACATTGATCTTATGCAAAGCGAGATAATCAATATATTTTTTGATGAATGAAACGGGCTCGAAATGACGACCCACATCCAGATGCATCCCTCGATAATCGAAACGGGCTTTGTCGTATATCTGTACAAAAGGCACAGCCGCTGTTCCGTTTTGTTGAACAGGCAATAATTGAATGAGCGATTGTACCGCATGAAAAGCCGACTCGTCAAAATTTGCTTCAATACGGATGCCGCTTTTACTTACGTTTAAACGATAAGCCAATGCGCCACCTGCAGGTATGCGTGTTGATGCGAAAACAATATCAGCTTTGGTGCCTTTTGCTTTTACGGCTTCGATGTTATAATATTTTTTTAAGTATTCTGCGAGATAGCTTGTAACAGCGTTTGCAGCTTCATTGTCGGGGAAATTGCTGCTCCAGGTAATTGTTTGTTTTAATGTGTACGTTCCTTTTGCCGGTTGCTTTACTTCCAGTGGCTGCGGAATAATATTAATTTCCTGTGCGGAGGCAATGAACGACGAACATACAAGCAGGATCGCTACGAATTTTTTCATCTGTGAGGACGTTTAATTTAGTTTACTGAATAAGTGATTGTTTATTTTAATACCGGCAGAATAATGCTGGATGCATTTTTTACATCATGCCATATTTTAATGGTGCTCTTAATATAATCTTTTGCATCAGCTTCATAAATGTTTACAAACTTTTGCGGGTTGCGATCTACTAACGGAAACCAACTGCTTTGTATCTGAATCATGATACGATGGCCTTTTTTAAATGTGTGTGCTACATCCGGCAATTCAAATTTTACTTTCTCCACTTTGTTTGGCGTGAATGCTTCCGGTTTTTCAAAACTGTTGCGGAAACGTCCACGCATTACTTCACCACGCACCAGCATCTGGTAATCACCCATTGGATAACTGCCACCACCTACACGACCTGCAGCAGCAGTTGCGCCCGGATAACTGAAATCGCTGGGGAATACATCGATCAGCTTCACTATAAAATCAGCATCGGTTGTAGAAATGCTGGCGATCAGATCAGCGATAACGGTACCGCCCAGTGTTACATCTTCTGTTAATACATCTGTTTGAAACGATAACACATCCGTTCTGCGGTTTGCAAAACGTTGATCATCGGTCATGTAAGCAATGGTACGGCTGAAGTGTACATCCTCTGTGTACGGAACAGGCTTTGCCGGATCGCTCACATAATCAGTGGAACTTTTAGCTACAGTTGGTTTGTTCCAGTTGAGTTGTCCGTTCTCCTGTAAGTACATTGATTTCATTTCAACATTGGCAGCAGGCCATTGTGAAAAATTGCGCCATTTATTTTCGCCGGAGAAGAAGATCGTTGCTTCTGCCAGTTGATCAATATTTGCTTTTCCTTCGAGATGATGCATGAAGAACGGCAATTCAATTTCGTTTTGATAATACGTAGATGTATTGCTGCCAAATTTCACATTACCCAAACTGCTTCCATCACCACGGGCCCATTGACCGTGATGCCAGGGACCCATTACGATCCGGTTATTATTCTTTGCTTTCTTTTCAATGGCTTCATACGTGCGCCATGCACCATAGGTATCTTCCGCATCAAACAAACCACCTACAACCAGTGTTGCAGTATGTGATGGAACATACTGTACAAAGTTGCGAACGTTGCGTGCTTTCCACCATTCATCCAGATTCGGATGCTTGTACATTTCCTGCCAAAACGCAATACTGTCGCCGATCAACTCTGCTAATTTTTTTGTAGAGCCTGCTTCTAAATAAAATTTATATGCATCTCTTGTTGGAAATTGAAAACCGGGAGAGCCAACTGTTGTTGGTTTCGGACGTGGTTTGCCAAATGATGAATAAAATGAAAAACCATCCATTTGAAAGAATGCACCGTTGTGGTGAAAATCATCGCCCATGAACCAATCGGTAACCGGTGCCTGCGGACTAACGGCTACGAGTGAGGGATGATTACTCAGTGCAGCCATGGTGGAATAAAAACCGGGATACGATATGCCGAAGATGCCCACCTTTTTATTGTTATTCGGAAGATTTTTTACGAGCCAGTCAATTGCATCGTATGTATCACTGGCTTCATCAAACTCAGTTCCTTTTTTAGCTGGATTGTAAGGACGCACATCTACAAATTCACCTTCACTCATCCAGCGGCCACGTACATCCTGCAGAACGATAATATAATTGCGCCGCATGTAATAACGCCAATGATTATCCCAGAATGCACGAAAACTTGTTTCGCCATACGGAGCACAGGAGTAGGGTGTACGATTCATTAAAATGGGATGCGCTTCGCTGCTGTTTTTTGGAGTGTACACTGCTGTAAACAGTTTGGTGCCATCCCGCATGGGAATGTAGAGTTCTTTCTTTGTGTAATTATCTTTTATCCACGCAGAATCCTGCGGGTTGAGTGTTTGTGCACTTCCTGAAAGAAGAAAAGCAAACAATAACAAGATCAACAAAAGTTTTCTCATGCGTTGAAATTTAGTTTGAAAGGTATTGATTTTGATTCAAAGGGAGATGACCACTCATATATTCTGTACAATCGGTTGCACGGTGATTGGTACGGTAGAGTTACCTGATAGTATGATACGATGATTCAACGGACGGATAAAGGTTGCTCTGCAATTACAGCCCATTTGTCGTTGCTCAATTTTAGTAATGAAACGGTGGTTGCTTCAACATCTTCGTCAAACGAAAGGCGTTTGAAATGATCCCATGCTTTGATAAAGTCGCCGGGTTTGATATCTCTGTTGGCAATGGTTACGTGTGGATGAAATAGACGATCATCTGGCTTGATAATGCCATGAAATGGTTGAATGAAATGATCTTCCACTGCTTTACGCAAACTCTTCAATTGAGTATTCTCATTCACCGCAATAAAAATTACACGGTTGCTGAAATGCGAAAATCCGTGAAGTTGAATGGCAAAGAAAGGAATCGTTATTTGGAGATGAGTCAATGTGTGAATCAGTTTTTGCTCCAGTGTATGTCCCATCCAGAACGGAGGGATGAGTGTGATATGTGCAGCAGATTTTAGTGCAACTGTACAGCCAAACCGATCCCGCATCCATAATTTATGTGCCTGCACTTTTTCATCGATCGATGCTGGACAAAGTACAGCGAGGAAATACATGCTATGTGTTGAAGAATTCTTCATGAAAACAGATCAATGACCGCTAAGACGCAAAGGCGCCAGGATGTAAAAAATCAAAAGGCGAATAAGTTCAAAGAACCTCGTAAAACCTGTATGAAAATGATTAACTTATTCATCGATCGACTTTGTGCCTTTGTGACTTAGCGGTAAACCTTAAAACAATTTCGGAATTTCATTTACAAATGTAACAATGCTCATCCACAGCATCACGGCTACAACGATCCATCCACTCCACAACAACCACGCAGGATGTTGGTAATGCTCCAGCTTTCGTTTCATCATCACCCATAACATCAAGCCCAATGAAAACGGAAGAATAAAACCATTGAGAGTTCCTACGATCACCATTATAAAAACCGGCTTCTGCCACAGCAGTACTACACTGGTTGAAATCAAAATAAAAATGATCGTGGTAATGCGTGGTTGTCTGTTGAAAGAAGGATGCAATGTTTTTAAAAACGTAACCGATGTAAATGCCGAGCCAACCAATGAAGTAATGGCGGCACTCCACAAAACAATTCCAAATAATTTATAGCCAATGGTACCTGCTGCCGATTGAAAAGCAGAGGCCGTGGGATTCGAAGGATCCAATTGAAACCCTTTGTACAACACACCGTAAATAGCAAGGAATAAAAGTACACGCATGAATGCCGTAATGACAATACCACTTACTGCACTCTGTTTTACTTCTTTCATACTTACAGTAGTTGATCGGTCCTCCAGTATGCGATGAATGCCGGCGAATGTAATGTATCCACCCACTGTGCCCCCAACCAATGTTACAATGGATGTTAAGTTAACGATCGAAGGAACAACCGTTCGGTATGCTACTTCAGCAATTGGCGGTTGTGCAGAAATTACAACATAGATCATTAAGCCGAGCATTACTATCCCCAACAGTTTCACAAACAGATCCATTGCTTTCGCTGTGTCTTTTGAGAGGAAAAGAATAATACCGATTCCTGCACTGATCAAACTTCCTGTTTTTAAACTGATAGGAAAAAGAATTGTTAGTCCCAGCCCAGCACCTGATACATTACCAATGTTGAATGCTAATCCGCCAAGGCAAATTAAAATAGTCAACGCATGACCGCTTCCGGGAATCACCTCATTTGCCAACTCTGATCCTCGCTTATTGTTGGCCGTAAGTATTTGCCAGATGTTGAGTTGTGCAATGATGTCAATGATCACCGAAATAAGAATCACAAAGCCCATACTCGCCATCAGCTGTTGTGTAAACACAGTGGTTTGTGTTAAAAAGCCCGGGCCAATAGCAGAAGTTGCCATTAGAAAAGCAGCACCTGCACCTTTGCCGCCCAATTGTTTCCAGTTAGTTTGCTTTGATGTCAATATTTGCTTGTTTCAGTGCTGATGAAATAGTTGTTGCAAAGGCCAAGGCTTTTTTTCCATCGCCATGTATACAGATCGTATCTGCTTTTACAGGAACGATTTTTCCCGATGTGCTGGTAACAGTTTGTTCATTGATCATTTGTAAAATTTGCTGTACTGCTTTTTGTTCGTTCTCAACAAAAGCATTGGGTTGAGAGCGGGGTGTTAAGCTGCCATCGTCCTGATAGCTGCGATCAGCAAATACTTCGTGCACCGTTTTTAACTGTAATGAATTTGCTTCCGTTAATGAAATGCTGCCACTCAAGCCAAACAAGAACAAACCAGCATCAAAATCGTAAACTAGCTTTTGCAATGGCTGCAGCGATCGATTTATTTTTTGCTGATTGATTGTATAAGGCACCGTGAGGTTTTACATGATGCAGTTTGCCGCCCAGTTGCTTTGTGATTGCGGAAATGATTTCGAGTTGTTCTGTTACGATACTATAAATTTCGTCTGATGATGAGTTGCATTTCAGTACGACCAAAATTTTCAAGGTCGGGCCAGGAAGGATGAGCACCAATGGCAACTCCATGCTTCATGCAAAGTTCGATCGTTCGTTTCATGGTGTCGGTATTTCCTGCATGAAAACCACAGGCAATATTTGCACTGCTGATGAGCGGAATGATCTGCTCATCAGTTGCTAATCCTTCGCCCAAATCACAATTCAAATCAACCTGCATACAATTGTTCCAGCGTTTGTTTGATGTTTGTTAATTGCTCAACCTGTTTCAAATATAATTCTTCTGCCTGTTGCAGATCGATCAATTGAAAATGAATCTGATCTCCCGGTTTCTTTTGTGCCAGTAGTGAAAGATCAGCATCACATACTTGTGCAACACGTGGATAGCCGCCAACTGTTTGCGCATCGGCCATTAAAATGATGAGTTCGCCGGATGGCGTTAATTGCATTGTCCCCTGAGTAACAGGAGAAGAAATGATCTCACATGCTTGCGAAGTTGTCAATGCTTCTTTTTGTAACCGATATCCCATGCGGCTGCTTTGCGGACTGATGCTGAATGTAGTTCCTGCTAAAATTGACTTGGATGCATCATTCATATAATTCCATTCAGGGCCTTTGATGATGCGAATAGTACTGACGGAATAATCAGGAATTGCAGCATGTAACGTAACAACAGCACCCGCTTTCAGTACTGTCATTAATTTTTTCTGTAAAGAAGTTGAAACAGTTTTTGTTTTCAGTTCATCATTTTTCTTTAGTGGTCTGCCTTGAAAGCCACCCGCTTTTACCAACAGATCAGTTGAACTGCTCTGAAGAAATTCATCTGCCTCAAAACCTCCTGCCACGGCCATGTATAACCGAAAACCGGGAATGGGTTGTTTGCATTCGACCACTGTTCCTTTTGAAATAAAGACCGGTTGATTGAGTGGAATGACTGTATGTTCTGCCTTTGGCTGTAATCCAGCTCCGGTAAAAGCAACCAATGTATCTTGTAAAAAAAGAAAGCGATGTGGTGATTGGGTGATTTCCAAAACAGCTTCTTTCAGATCGTTTCCAATCAATGTATTTGACAGTCGGGCTGCATAGTCATCCATTGCCCCGCCTTTGCTTACGCCAAATTGTAAGTAGCCGGTACGCCCTGTATTTTGCAGCGTGGTTAAGAAACCACATTGTTCAATATGTAAGATGGGTTGCTTCAAATGCTTCTTTTGTAACGGGAATAAATTTTACTTCATCGCCTGCTTTTAGTAAAAATGGGTTTTCTTTTTGCAGATCAAAAATATTGATGGGAGTTCTGCCAATAATATTCCAGCCGCCGGGTGTTGCAAACGGGTAGATGCCGGTTTGATTTCCGGCAATGGCAACAGAGCCGGGAGAAACCTGTAATCTTGGTTGTATTTTTCGTTGGGTGATCAATCGTTCATCTACTGTTCCCATATACGGGAAGCCGGGCGTAAATCCAATCATAAACACATGATATACTTTACTTGTATGGAGTTGAATAATTTCTTCAATGGTAAGTTGCAGCGATGCAGAAAGTTCCTGTAAGTCGATGCCAAATAGTTCATCGTAACAAACGGGGATCGTAATCACTGATTGTTCAACAACTGAATCAACTGTAATGCTTTCTTTTTGTAAGATTTTTTTCAACTGATCGATCACTGTTGCTGAAATACTTTCTTCTGATTTGATGATCTGCAACGGATCATAATAAACAGCAAGTGAATTATAGGCCGGCACTGTTTCAATAAATCCAACGAATGGATATTGCTCAATCAATTGCTTTGCCTGCATTAATCGTTCGTGAATACTGCGTTCAATGGTTGAACCAAATGACAGCAATACCGAAGTCTCGTTAACCGGTATATAAATCACATCCTGCATGAGCAATGAAAATACAAAATCAGCAAACACAAACGCCCCGTTAAACGGGGCGTTGAAAAGTATCTGTATAAAAAGATGATTAATCGACTACTGTCAGTTTGATTAGGTTGGTTGGTAAATGCAGATGAACCGGTGTGCTTCCTGTGTTCACAACAATTTCACCTGTTTGTACAAAACCACGCTCTTTTAAAATATTGATCTGATCGGCAATGATGTCATCCACGCTGATCTCTTCTGAATAATAAAATGCACGAACGCCCCAGCTTAAACTCAACTGATTTACCAGCTTACGTTCTTTTGTGAAAATGAACAACGGTGCTTTCGGACGGAAACTGCTCAACATGAAACCGGTGTAGCCGCTCAACGTCATACCGATCAATGCACTTGCATTTACATCTTTTGCAATTTCACAAGCGTTGTAACAGATCGCATCACTTAAGAACGAAGGAGAGTGGGGTTGTGGTTTCAGATCTTCTTCACGATCGTAACGATAGTAAGAGCTTCCTTCCACTTCTTCAATGATCTTCACCATTGTTTCCACTACCAGCGATGGATGATTACCTGTTGCTGTTTCGCCACTTAACATCACTGCATCAGCACCTTCCAATACCGCATTGGCTACGTCAGTAATTTCACTGCGGTTTGGTTTTACACGGTCGATCATACTTTCCATCATCTGCGTTGCCACAATTACGGGCTTGGCACGATGGATACATTTCTTGATAATATCTTTTTGAATTAACGGTACTTGTTCAACCGGAAGTTCAACACCCAAATCGCCACGTGCAATCATGATACCATCACTTTCGATAATGATATCACGGATGTTGGCAACGGCTTCAGGCTTTTCAATTTTTGCAATGATCTTGCTTTTGCTTTTGCGCTCATCCAGTTTGTTACGCAGAATAATAATGTCTTTTACATTTCGTACAAACGAAAGCGCCACCCAATCCAGTTCCTGATCAATGATAAATTCAAGATCAGCCAGATCTTTATCGGTCAACGCAGGTAAAGAAATTTTTGTGTCGGGTAAGTTGATCCCTTTTTTTGAGGAAAGCTTTCCGCCCAATGTAACCTGTACCTGCACATCTTTTTCACGGGTGATGCCAATTACTTTTACCTCGAGCTTACCATCATCGATCAAAATGATATTACCCGGCTTTACATCTTTATGCAAATCGGGATACGATACATAGATACGCTCTTTGGTGCCGATCAATTTTTCGTTGGTGAATGTTAATACATCACCTTCTGAAACTTCAATACCACCGCCTTCCATTTCACCAACACGGAGTTTTGGTCCCTGCAGATCGCCAAGGATGGCAATGTTGTACGGTTCGTTCTTATTGATGTTACGGATGTGCTCAATGATCTGTGCTTTGTCTTCGTGTGCACCATGCGAAAAGTTCAAACGAAACACATTTACACCGGCACGTACCAGTTCTAAAAGTTTATCGTATGTATCGCAAGCGGGTCCAACAGTAGCCACAATTTTTGTACGATGACCCATGTGGCGTTTTCCTGCTTCCTTATCCATTTCTGTGTGCAAATATTTTGAAACTGACTTCGACATAGTCTGAAAGTTTGTTTGGTTTAGTTTAATCGTTATAGTGTTTGGCGTAGTCGCCGTTCAATTGTACTAAAAATTCTGAGGTGTTTTCTTAACTGGCCAGGATCTTCACGATCTTCATCCACTCATCGCTGATGCGTTGTTTTGCTTTTACAGCTTTATCCAACGGAGTAAAATGAAGTTTGTTATTCATGATGCCGATCATGGTATTGTGTTTGCCCTCGATCAATGCATCAACAGCGGCATAACCCAGCCGGCTTGCGATCAAACGGTCCAGACAAGTAGGAGAGCCTCCACGTTGAATATGTCCGAGAATACAAACACGTGTATCAAGATGTGGTAAACGTTTTTTGATGATAGTGGCTACTTCGTTTGCACCACCTGTTTCATCACCTTCAGCCACCACAATCATGTTCACTAATTTTTTACGACGTTCTTTTTCTTCCAGCGAATCAACTACCAACTCAAGGTCGGTTTTTGTTTCAGGAATTAAAATATGTTCAGCACCCGTAGCAATGCCGCTGTGCAAGGCAATATAACCTGCATCACGGCCCATTACTTCAATAATAAACAGGCGGTCATGTGCATCAGCCGTATCACGAATTTTATCAATGGCTTCAACAGCAGTGTTCACTGCCGTATCAAAACCAATGGTGAAATCGGTGCCCGCCATATCTTTATCAATGGTGCCGGGCAAACCGATACAGGGAATATCGTGTTCGTTTGAAAATTTTTGTGCACCACGGAAACTGCCGTCGCCACCAATAATTACCAAACCATCAATGCCGTGTTTCTTTAAATTGTCGAATGCTTTTTTACGACCGGCTGGTTCAAAGAAATCTTTACTCCGTGCAGTTTTGAGGATGGTTCCTCCCCGTTGAATAATATTGGCTACGCTGCGGCTGTGCATGGGAACAATGTCATCATCAATCATTCCCTGGTAACCACGCATGATACCAAATACTTCCATATTGTGATAAAGGCCTGTACGTACTACAGCTCTGATGGCTGCATTCATTCCCGGCGAATCGCCGCCAGAGGTTAAAACGCCAATCTTCGTTACTTTTTTGCTCATTATTAATCAATTAGTCATTCAGGTGTAAGGAAAGCGTAGATCGTTTTCGGATAGTACTGAATTTCACGAAGTGCCAAAAATAAGGAAATGCCATGATAACGATTGTTCGCTAATGGTTTTCAAACGTTTGCAGCGCAATCAATTAACATCAAACCAGCTTTTGCAGTTAGCAGATGCCTTTTTTAGACGGGAATCCAATTCGATTTGATGAAGCTTTCTGCCAGAATTCGGTTGTATTGCATTGATTTTTAATAACAGGTTTCAATTCATTTCTTATATTCAGTTTATGAAAGTGTTTGTAACCGGTGCAAACGGATTATTGGGTCAACACCTCATTCGTCAGTTGGTGAATGAGGGCAAGTTTGTGATCCATGCTACCGGCAAAGGCCCCAGCCGTTTATCGTATGGCGCCAAAAATGGGGTTACTTATCACCAGCTGGATATTACCGATTTTAAAAAAACGCAGGCATTAGTGGAGAAGGTTTCGCCGCATATTCTGATTCATGCGGCGGCTGTTACACAACCAAACGATTGTGCAACTGACAAAACCAACTGCTGGAAAACAAATGTGGGTGCCACACGAACGTTGTTGAAAGCAGCACAAAAAGCAAAATCTTATTTTATTTATATCAGTACCGATTTTGTATTTGACGGAAATGATGGTCCGTACGATGAATCGGCAACTCCCAATCCCATTAATGATTATGGAGAAAGTAAATTACTGGCCGAAGAAATGGTGGAGATGAGTGGTTTACATTGGGCCATTGTGCGAACTGTGTTAGTGTATGGCGGAAAAATTCCCGGCGGCCGTCCCAATTTTATCCAATGGGTGAAAGATAAACTTACAGCAGGTGAAATTATTAAGGTGGTAGATGATCAGTTTCGTACGCCCACTTATGTAGAAGATCTGGCGAAAGGAATTTTATTGGTGTTGATGAAACATGCAAAAGGTGTGTTTCATATTTCAGGACGGGAGATGTGTACACCTTATCAATTAGCTGTAACAGTAGCGGGTATTCTAAAGCTTAATTCTTCATCCATTGAACGTGTAACAGCCGACACTTTCCGGGAACCTGCGAAACGCCCACCTAAAACCGGTTTCATTATCACCAAAGCAGTAAAAGAGCTTGGCTATGTACCGGTGAAACTGGAAGATGGATTACGACGGGTGTTTGGCGTTTGATGGAATGATTTTGGAGGCGTATCTCACACAAAAAATGATATATGAACCAGCTAAAGGACTATGCAGAAAAGCAGTTGCAAACTGCACGCCAGATGCTGGAAACGTTTACGCCGGGTGCCGATGAAGAGATCATTCATCAGCTACGGGTTAGCCTGAAAAAAATAAAAGCCATTCTTCTTTTTCTATCCTCACTGCATCCTGCAAAAGCAAAACAGATCCGTAAAAAAGTACAACTTATTTTTCATGCTGCCGGTTCTATTCGTGAAGCACAACTTCAGTTACAGTGGTTGAAGAAAAAACGATATCTGCATTTGATAGAGTCTGCTTCGCTTGCGCAGCGAATTGCTGAAGACGAAGAATTATTTCTGCAGCAAAAAGCATTGTTTCAAAAGCTGCTTACATCCATTCGTGAAGATGTACTGAAGCAAATTCATAAAATAAAATCAAGTGTCGTAACGGAGTATGCCGTACAGTTGAAAGAAGAATTACATGAGCAGGTGAACCATGTTGTAAAAGATGATTGGCACGAATTACGGAAGCTGAGTAAGCAATTGTTATATGCGCATCATTGGATCGGTGAGCAGGACAAATTAAAAGTAATGACGGTGCTTTCGTTTCATACCATTGATCAGTTGCAGGAGCAGATCGGCATGTGGCACGACTTGGTAGATTTGCAGCAATGGTTACTCGATGAACAATTTTTTCTGAGTAAAGATTCATCCGTAAAACAACAGGATCGTAAAGCAGTAGAACAATTGCAAAAAAATCTTTTAGTACAGGAGCAGGCAGTGTTGCGTCAATTGCTTGTACTAAAAAAACCGGCCAACCAACAATGATTGACCGGCTTCTGTAGTAAATTTTCAATTACTTTTTTAGAGGGAGAAATACTTCCGCCATCATACAGCGAGCACTGCCGCCGCCATTTGTTTCAATGGTGGTAAGATCGGAATGTATGATGGGGTTATAGCTTTCTAATTCTTTCACTTGCGCAGGAGTCAATGCATTGTATGCCTGGCTGCTCATCACTAAATAACGTTGACCGGTTTTATTTTCAACCTGCAACATATTGCCTGCAAAACGATTCATTTGTTTGTAGGAAATTTCGATGATCTTTTTGTCGCTGTTGGCAATGGTATTAAACACATTGTCACGCTCTGCTGCATCACGAATACTGTCTAAACAGATCACTACATATTGATCCGCCACGCACATCATCACATTGGTGTGATAAATTTCGCCACCCTTTTCATCAACACTATAAAAACTGCAACCTATATAATTCATCTTACTGCACCATTCTTCAAATACAGCTTTATCAGTGCGTGGTGACAGACAGGCGTAGGCAATTTTCTTTTCTCTGTCTAACACCATACTGCCGGTACCTTCCAGAAAATGATCTTCGTTTTCTTTTGAAGTAAAGTCGATCTGCTGCTTCACGTCAAACTTTGCGGAAATGGTATTAAGTACATGTTCTTTGCGTTCGGCTCGTCTGTTTACAGCATACATGGGGTAAAGCACAATGCTTCCATCTTGATGAAAGCTGATCCAGTTGTTGGGGAAAATGCTGTCTGGGGTATGAGGTATCAGGTGTGTCGTGCACAACTGTAACATCCACACCTGCAGCAGAAAGTTTCTGTACAAAACCATCAAACTCTGCTTCCGCTTTTTGCTGCGCATTTTCATTGCTGCCTTGCTGCTGAAATGCATTGTTGACCGCAGTTTCTGCATTGAAATCAAAGGCAACGGGTTTGATCATTAATATGTGTGAGGTTGTTTGCATTTTAGTTCATTGTTAATGGTTCATAGTTCATTGGGGAATACAGTTACGGGTTATGAGTTATGTGTTGAATGTTCCCGTAACCCATAACTTTTAACTCATAACTTATCTCTTAATAGAGGCATACTCATACAATGGCTGCCGCCTCTTGCTCTCGACAGTTCGGCACTTGGTAATAAGATCAAAGTATTCTCGATCGTTTCAGGATCTACACCGTTTTGAAATTGTTTAAATGCTTCTGTTGTGGTCAATACCTTGAAGCCTGCTGCTTCAAATGCTTCTGCTGTTTTATCATTCCGGTCGTAACCGATCACTACACCTTCTTTGATGGCAACAACATTACAACTGTCGGTCCATTGTTCCCGTTCATCATGCGGAAAGAGGTTGCCGCCACTGTAAATAATTTTTACATCTTCCGGTTTGGCACCAAAGTCTTCCACACTTATTTGTCGTAACAGCGATTCTATGCCCGGTAGTTTTTTGGAGACACTGTAATCTCTTGTTTTAATATACGGTTCGTTTGTTGGTTTTTGGAATTGCAGAATTTCTACCTGCTCCATTTCCAACTGACGGGGATTGTGTGACAGCTTGTTGACATAACTGTGCCGGCTGATGTGTTCTGCCCTTAGAATGCGTTGCTGAAAAACGACCATATAATACCCACACATTTCGTTTCACTTGTGTGAAGATGGTATCGATGTGCATCTGTGCACGGTTCTTTGGAATTTTCACAACCGATACTTTTTCGATTCCCAGTTCAGGTTTGCTGAACAAGGTATGCACCATTTCATTTACTGCACTGCTGCTGGTACGGATACTGCAACCGATCACAAAATGTTTGGGATGGATCATCATTACGTCGCCGCCTTCAATGGTAATGATGCGGTGTTTACGTTCTTCTTCTTCATACAGAAAGAAGTCGCTCTCTTCAATGATCTCCATTACTTTTTGTGGTTCATCTTTGAAGAAATAATAGAGCGATAAAAATTTGGTGAGCAACGATTCTCTTCTGCGTGCAACAGTCGCCATGCGGCTCAGCAGAATATGATCTTTCACCATAATGCCGATATCACGTGTAAAGATGAAGTTGGGAATAGGAGGGAAGATGTATTGATCTTCCTGTGTACCCATTGCTTCCGCAGGTAAAATACCCGTAATGAAAATTTTCGCAAGCAATGGGGCATCATTAATATTTTCTAATACCTGTTGTATGGCATAGCTCGATTCTTCGTATGAACAAATAGCCGAGATCAACCGCAGTTTTACCTTTTCATCTTTAATAATTTCAGCCAGGAGTTGCTGTGTGTCCAGCACTTTGTCGCTGTTGAAATATTCTTCTTTGCCGGGAATATAGCACCAGGATTTTTTATCTTCTTCGGCTGTTTGCTGGTAGTTGTTGATATAGTTCGCTTTTTCCGGATCGAGGAAATAGAGTAAGAGTTTTACATAATGATTGTACTCTTTCTGCATTTTGTTGAGGTGTACAATATCATCGTACAGATTATCGGCAAACGTACCGGGAATGATTTTTCCGATACCGCCATCAGGACTGTGAATTAATAATTTTCGTAATCGTCCTAATTCGTTTTCAACGTAATAATTATGCTGCGCCATAAAAGAAGTATTAAATGATAAGTGTTTCGTTCTTGAATATAGTGAAAACAGGGAGTTGTTCAGTCTGTAACGTGTCATCATTCATTAAATAAAATGAATACGAATGTCTACGCACAGTTATACTGAAAACAAGTTGGAATAAAGCGAATTAGTAATCGGGCAAACTGCCTTCACCTGCAGCGATCAGGTTGAGGAAATATGGCAGCAGGTTATTTGTAGTGATATGTTTCTGTAAAAACATACTGCAAGATAGGAAATTTG
>CAWHOR010000046.1:0-17214 GCA_963830845.1 uncultured Bacteroidota bacterium
TACCGGTAATCTCAACATTGTACTCAACGGCGGCAAAGCATTGCTCAGCCGTTTGTTGATGCACTCCGGAAAAAATATGGAGCAGGTGTTGGCTGATATTAAAAAAGGAAAAGCATCGTCGTTTGTTTTGCCGTACAGCATTGCTGCTTCCTACAAAACAACGCATACCGATTTTGAAAGTTACAATGTGGTGGGATTGATTCCCGGTACTGATAAGGAATTAAAGAATGAATACGTAGTACATTCAGCGCATCTGGATCATGTGGGTATTGGCCGTGCCGTGAATGGTGATTCGATTTACAATGGTGCACACGATAATGCTTCGGGTGTTGCTTCCTTACTGGAGATTGCACGTATCTATAAGACATCAGGCGCAAAACCAAAACGTTCGGTATTGATCGTGATGGTTACTGCTGAAGAAATGGGATTGGTGGGTTCTTCTTATTTCGCAGCAAATCCTACTGTTCCAAAAGCATCGATCGTTGCTGATGTAAATACCGATATGCCAACCGTGATCGCTCCGTTGCTTTCAGTTGTGCCGTTGGGTGCCGAACATTCAAGTATTATGAACAATGTAAAATTTGCTGCATCGTATTTAAAGCTCGATGTAGAAAAAGATCCGGAGCCGGAACAAAACCGTTTTGTACGAAGTGATCAATACAGTTTCGTGATGAATGGAATTCCTGCCCTGCACATCAAGTATGGCAACAAAACCAATATTCCCGGCTTTGATCTGGATGCGTTTATCAAACAATGGCGTGCGAAATACTATCATCAAAGTGTCGATGGATTGGATGGCATCTTCAACTTTACCGCAGCAAAAACCTATGTGCAGTTGAATTTTCTCATCAGTTATTCGATTGCACAAACAACTGAACGACCCACCTGGAACAAAGGCGATTTGTTTGGTGCGGTGCAGCAGTAAATGAAAATCTCAACCAAAGTGTTTTTGCGAGGCACGAAGCAATCTGCTCTCAATTCTTTCTCCGTAACGGGAGATTGCTTCGTTCCTCGCAATGACGGTAAACGAGGGGCAGCTTTCTTCGTAACGAATGTGTTACTGACGCAGGTCTCCCGACCTGTGCATATGCGTTACTGAACTTCATTCTGGTTAGTGTAGAATTTAGTAACGATTGAAAAACTGATTACTATAGTTCATGTTTTCACGAACCGCATTGAAGCATTGCTTATTCTTTAATTAAACGGATGCTTAAACCAACCCGTATGTCAAGGTCTTCGAATACCATTGTTCCGTTATTACTAAACGAAGCGGCTTTCCTTGTGGTATTGGTTGCATTTCTGTCTGAAGTAGCTAATCGGGCAATGGCCTGTTCAAAATCCGGTCCGCCATTAACAATGGTATTACCTGCAGGTCGCACATCATAGCCAAACAGATCTGTTCCATTTCCTAATGAAGCAACCCACCCTGTTTTACTTTTTAATACGGTAGCCTCATTTCCTGCATGCCCCTGACTGGCCAAAAAGTTTTTCAACACAACAAAATCCTGTTGAGTAGGTATGCGCCAGCCGGGTATTGCTAATTTTCCCGATTGAATTACTTCATTGTTGTAATGGGCACCGTTGTAATCAAAGGGCAGATCGTTGGGATGTAAATTATTCAAATCAAATGCAGTGGCCCATTGAAACAGCATTTGCGGATTAGTGGTACTGAACCAAGGGAAGGTTGACCTATTTGGATTAAACGTTCTGTATTCCGTAATGGGTGTGCCATCATTTAACTTTGATGTTTTTAAATTTTCCTTCATCCATACCTGATTGCCGATTTTAACGGTCGCATATACATTACCACTGGCATCTGTAACCGTTGCCGGTATGGGTTGTTCGGTTGTTTTTTTCTTACAAGAAAACAACAGAACTGTAAAAACAGAGAGTAAAAAAAATAATCTTCTCATACTTTGTTATTAAAGTTTAAAATTGTTTAAAATTTAAACCCATAGTTCATTTAATTATTCAACATGTATTTCTCCCTATATCTTCCAGAAAATTACGAACCCGTTTTCAATTAAAAAAAGGAAAGAACAACCAAATGTAGAATCGTATATCCGTTTATAAAGGTTGCTGGTTGTTTAAAAAATAGTTTGGGCAGGAATTTTTACTTTTCGTTCATGACGTTGCGTTACTTTACTCAACTCCACTTGTTGTACAATTTAGTAACGGTTGGCAACAGGTCAGAGACCTGCGCCAGAGAGTGGTCAGAGACCTGCCAGAGAGAGCATTGTTACTTTTGTAAAGACACGAACCGAGTCGGGTAGCATACTCAGTTATTGGGGTTTATATTTTTCATTGTAAATCTTATACCCCAACAGTCTGGCAGTGGGTGCCAGTAAAAATTTCAATGCCTTCAATACCGGTTTGGGTGGAGCATCAACAGTTGGGTACGAATCGAATCGGTTGCCAAAAACTGCCAGCTGAAAAAGAATTTTTGGCGGCTTTGTATTTGCTTCACGTCTCATCCCAAAACGGATAGATCTGAGAAAGACAGTATGCAAAATCAACCGGCATTTCACTTGTTACCACAACAGCAGCATCTGTTTCATTAAAAGGTCTGTGTACTGTGTTTTTCGGGATCACGACTGTGTGCCCGGCTGTAATTGTTTTTATTTCTGCGCCATATTGCATTGACAGTGTTCCTTCTTGTACGGTGAACGACTCATCAAATTTTTCGTGCGTATGTGCTACAGGCCCGGTTGCTCCGGGTTGCAATGTTATGGTTGTAATGAGCGTTCCATTTTCCAGCTTTGCTACTGTTTGTGTGAGTCCCTTCCAGTTTTGAATGGAACGATTGTCCCGGTTTAAAATAGTCGCTGTATACCGGCAAACGAACCGGTATAATCAAATAATGAATAATTAATCCGATGACGAAATAGCCGACGATGATTGAAAGTACCCACATGGTTCTTGCTTGTTTTTTGATTTATTGATTGTTTTATTTCCTGTCCGTCCGGGTTCTTATGCAGTGTACTCCGGGATTTTTACTTCTCGTTCACCCACTTATTCGTTTGTAAATGGAACGAATCATCGGTATCATGCAGCTGCAGATAGATTGGTATTGTTAGTTGCTGATTGTCTGTTTTATTCCAGCAGGCTGTAAACCATGTAAAGAAAATTTCCTGTTGTGCTTTGTCGAATTCGTACAATTCCCGGTTGTGATCTTCATTGGTAAAATCATACAGATCGAGGTTGGGGTTTACTTCCTCATCGCTCAATAAGCCTTCCGCATATTCATCCTGTAACAGGCTTTTGTATCCAAGCTGGGTTCCGCTTCTGTCCATCGGATACAAGGCTAACCGGTAACCGTCAACAAACACTTCAATATCCAACAACTCAACCTTGTCAACATCTGTTGATTTGGTAAGTCCCCACTCTCCTTCGATAATTTTGTTTAGCTCCGCAATCAGCTGATTACTTTGTTGCTCCAGATGCTTTTCTGTTTTCAGTAGAATGTCTTTGTTTGCTTGTTGCATGATTTGTTTTAGTTATGTTGACTCCCCGAGGGCGGATACAACAGACCCTGAGCCTACGGAGAGTATTTATTTTAGGCTATTTAAAGTAACAGCATGAAGACTAGCAATGAAATTATCGATTTCATTTTTTAAATCAAAGAATAGTGTTGCTAAATCAGGAGGCACGGTGTACAAAAGTCTTATTAACTTTTTTTCTTCTTCTGTACCCGTATCAAGAACTGCATAAACTATAACGAGTATCTTTTGGGTCGATTTTTCTAAGTCAGGGAATAAATGTTCACTATTCTTTTTAAAAGATTTGATTGATTGTTCCATTAAAACCAATGACACTTTGTAGATCTTCTCCTTTTCAAATGCTGATTTGACGAAATCTAACCTGCTGTGTATTTCTTTAATTGCGTCATACCGAAGATTTGTAAGGACAGTTAGTTTTTGAACTTTTAGATTTTCACTATGTTGTTTTTCATTTATATTGTTTGCTATCGATGTAATTCTTAAAAGTACAATGAGGTTAATGGCAATGAATATAGTTTGGAGGCCTCCGCTAAAATATGTCATAAAATCAGCCCAATCACTTAATTCTTCCGATATCCCATGACTATAAAAGTTTAACAGGAATATAGAGATAAAAATTAGCGTTATAAGAATAGATATTCCCACTACAATAGCAGTAAATCTATTTTGTTCATATTTTGTCATTCTTTAAAATCAAGTTGATGTGTATAGTAGTAATTCATTTTACTGGCGCAGGTCTCCCGACCTGTGACGCTGCGTAACTTTACTCAACTCCACTTGTTGTACAATTTAGTAACGGTTGGCAACAGGTCAGAGACCTATGCCAGAGAGGGGATGTATATGCCAGACCTTTGCCAATGGGTACGATACAATGCACCAGAAGATGATATCTTATTTACCCTCAATATATTTAAAATATGCAAGAACCAAGTTAACAACAGCAATAAAAGACAATATTAGAGTGTTGATAAAAGAATATTTATTTCTCTTTCTTTCTTCTTCTAGTTTAATAATATCATACCTCATTTTTGCTTCGGTTCCTCGCTGAGTTCCAGAATATTTGTTAATTTCATCAACAAGTGTTTTGATTTCATTTGATGTACTCATTTAATTTCGATTTTTATTGTTTTTAAATACTCATTATTTATAAGTTGAGAAAGATATTTTTGAAATTGTCCACTTAAAGATGTAAGCTCTCTTTGATATTGATTGGGTAAATGAAAATAACTATTAAGAGAATCAAAGACAGATTCTAAGTATAAGCATCTATTAAATTTGGTGTTAGTTAAGGTTGTACCAATCTCATAGTTTCTTACAAAAGTTGGCTTTAAAGGTATTCCATATTTTCTTAAATAATGTGAATACCAATTGACATCGTTTTTAAAAACAGAGTTTCTAATTTGAAGGAGCGAGGAAAGATGTATTTCACAAATTTGCGTCAACTTGATTAAAACTAACTCCTCTGTAGTTATATCTGTTTCGTTTATATTCCTGAATCTTTCTGAACACTCCCGAATGTATCCATATGAGTTTGTAATATGTCCTAAAGTAACTCTTCCTCTGTATGTGATTCTAACAGTTGTTCTAATATCTAAATCTTCTGGTGTTTCAATTGACTTTTTAGTTCTAAATGTGATAAAGTTCCCTTTGCCCCCAACTTGCCTATAAAGATCGTAAATAGTTTGCCTAACCTCTTGCTGTGTGTACTTAAAATCAGAACACAAATCATTTATAATATTATACACGTAGGGATTATTTTCTGGACTTGGTTTGCCATTAAGATGGATGCAATCATTCCATATTCTCGTCAAAACTAAATAGGGCAAAAAACAGCCAATTCTATTTTTTGTAATATTGTTTTGGAAACGCCCAAGTTCTTCGATAATGTTGAAAGTTTCGATTCCGAAGTATTCGTTAACTGTATGAATCCAAGATAAAAAAAGAGTTGTTATTTGCGAGGTTGAATATTCTTCGGAATTAAGTGTTTTGCTTTTTGACAATTGATGAATAACTAAGTAAGACAAAAATTCAGAGTGAATTTTCAAGTAATTTCTTAACGAATTATTTGCTAAGAAAATTATTTTTTCTTTTGTAAAGCAATCAATGATTTTATCAGATAGCTTTTTTACCTCTGCAAACTCTTGATTACTTATTACATTATTCTCGTGTTCATTAATGTCGGAAAGGAGTTTATTTCGTTGTTTTAAAATTTGTTCTCTTTTTATATTGTACTCAGAAATATTTGTACGCTTTTTATTTTCAATTTCTGCGTCTATTCTATTTAATTGACTTTTTAATTTATCGCCATACTTAATGTACTTCTCATAAGTGAAGTCAAGTTTCTTTTCAATAAGTCTAGAAATATTTTCTGGAGACATTACAGGAACATTTATAGCCCCATAATTTGTAAATGCGTCGTTATTATCCGGATCTTTAAAAGTAATTTGTGACACAAAAGGTTCATTAAAGTTATCAGTAAATCTTCCTACTCTATAGATGTTTTCTTCCCTAACTGCTATAACTATTTTGGTAGAATTTAAAATATTTCTTTGAAGCTTTTCCAAAACATCGACTATTTGTGTCTGCTGAACATTTGTGAAAGCGTCGATATTGTCAAGCCAGAATATTATTTTGTCGTATTTATCTTGATGCCTTATGTAAGCTACATAATGTGAAATGTCAATTAAGGTATCTAATTCAGTGAAGATATCTGTTAAGTCGCCGTGATTTGAATTATCAAAGAACCACTCCTTAAAAGTTATTACAGAGTTTTGCAAAATCCTGTTGTAGAGTCTTGCAGTTTTATTATTTAAACTTTGTAAGGGTAAAAATATTTGTGCTTCTTTTAATTTTGCAATTTCTCGCTCGGGTGATAAAAGGAAATAATATAAGCTTAATCTCTCAGAAGTTTTTTCATCATTCAGCAATATCGGAAAATCTTTCTCGAATTGACTTAGTAATAAGTTTCTAATTTGTTCATCATCTATTGTTGTTACTTTATCAAACGTTTTACTAGATTCTTCTATGCGTAAGTCTAAAAAAATCAGTTTGGTTCGTAGCTGATTTTCAATATCAAACTTCACTTTTAAAGAAACTGTACTTTTACCTGACCCTGAAGGCCCACAAAGAGCAACAATATTTCCATTATTTAAGTCATCGACTTCTTTGTAAAGGTCAGCCTCTAAACTTGTTGGGATATACAGTTTTTCAAAAAAGTCCTTTTCTGTGAATGAGACTAAATATCTATCTGCATAATTAGAATCCTGTATTCTGGAAGGTCCGAAAGCTGATATTTTTCTGTATAGGTTTAACAACTTATTTATTTTGTTTTCTGTCATATGGCTTTTTGGTTTATAATTAGGAAGTGCCCGCAAGGCTTGTCGCTAGCAGCCAAATACTTCCGATGCTGCTTTTTTATACTCTTCTGCCCAGAACTACCTCTTGGCTCTTTTCTAAATTTTAATATTAAGAACTAAAGCTGGACTTTATTCATCAACCTATTTCAGGACGAGATATTACCGCTGCTCATTGTTTCAATTTAAAGCCCAACTATTGGCAATACCAATGTTGTCCATTCTTTTTCTACACGTCGAACAGGTTATGTTGGTTAGTTCCCTCTATCTGTTCTGGCGGAATAACTTCCAAAACTTGCAATGCTTCGTAACAAACAATTGGTTTTAAGGTATTACTGCTAGTTGTGTATGTTATCTTTAAATCAAGCTTCAAATAGTCGTTTGGCTGGATAACTATTTTTCTATTATGATAATCGTCAAGCCATCCCTTGTGAAGAATTTTAACCTCAATTTGTTTACCTTGTCTTATGAGCTTCCAACTAGCTTTATCTGAAAGTAAATCCAGCGTTTTAACTTTAAGCGTCTCAATTCTTCGTTGTTCCAGTGTCTGACCACCAAGCTCATAAAGTAGCTTAGCCATATTTACAGAACTGTTATTCCCAATCCTTGCATTTCCAGCTTTTGATTTATAGTCAAAATATTCTTCTTTTTTCAACTTATGACCTTCAATGCTGAGTTCATTGATTGCATTGAGAACAAAGTAATTATTGACTTCTAAAATGATTATTGTCGTTGTTGGCAGCTTTTTAATTTCCTTGTTTATGTCGTTAGTAATTTTCTGCAAACTTTCAACGGATTGTACTTCGTTAGTTTCTGTTGCTTTTATAATCCTTTTTTTTGCATATACTAAAAGGTGTCCAAATAGTTTTGCAGGATTCAATATATCTTTTAAAACATCGTCAGGAATTGATTTGAAAACCTGATTAACCTTAGATTTTATAGAAGAATATTCTAGGTCTATGAGTTCATATTCCAACTTAGCACTCGGCAAAATGTTGTAAAGAATTTGCTGGTCAATAGATAACAGCCTTTCATACATTTTCGCAATCTGTCCAAAAGCTTCAACAGGATTTTTTTGTCCTGAAAATATCAAGTCTAATTCAAAGTCGAAGTCTTTGGTTGATTTACTCATTGTAACTAAAGATTTTGGTTTCGTAAAGTGTCATCCAAAATGACGGCCAATACTAATATTCATACTATTAAGTGTACTATAATAAATAAAATAGTACCTGTCAGTTAACTAGTTAATATTATACATTTTGTATTGTTACTGGAACAATCCGTTTACACAAGACCGTACTATAAATCCTGTCTCACTAAAAATTTCTGGAGTATCCCGGCACATCAAGCATTCTCTTCTCCTGTGCAGCATTCAAGATTTAATCCGGGGGTAGCGTGGAGTTTTGGGTGTTGTTAGCTCTGGCTGTTCCGGTGGTTTTCGGTTGCACGTGCTGCGTGGTTCAAAATAAAGCAAAATGTTGAAATAAAGAAATGTTCATGGGAAGAAAGTCCACAGTCGATGGTCGACAGTCCACCACAGGTTGGAGGGTGGAAGAAGGTCCATAGTCGATGGTCGATAGTCCACCAGTTACGGAAGGTTGAGATTTCTGGTTTATAGCAGAGAGAGTCGATAGTCGACAGTTTACCGGCAGCGGAAGGTTGGAGGTTGGAAGAAAGACGACGGTCGATGGTCGACAGTCCACCACAGGTTGGAGCGTGTTGCTCACTCACTACTCACCATTCACCCCTCAACACTCACGCCTCTCGCTCCTTTTAACAATCCCTTCCTTACTTTTACGTTCTATTCTACATCCTTACTGAAACAACCAGCGATTATGAAACAAGCTTTGCTCTCCGTTCTTCTGTTAGTTGTATACTTCCCGATTGCCAACGCACAGGATATTTTCATTAACAACGACACCACTGTCAATACTACTTGGATCATTCCGAAAGGTGCCATTCTCAAATTCGGCAGCAAGGGAAAGATCAAGGGTACCGGTACCATCAAAGGCGGCATTATTGATGCGGCTTATACCCAATGGATCTTCGACACTACGCTTACTGTTTCGCCTGAAGGAACCTATACCAATGTGTTCAGTGCAAAATGGTTTGGTGCAGGAGCTGTAAAAGACAATGCTGGTGTACTGCAAAAAGGGATCAATACGGTGCTGGCCAACAGCGGTACATTGCGCAACTTTTTTATTCCACGTGGTGTGTACCCGTTCAGCAAATCATTGACCGTTGCAAGTGTATACAAAGAACAATATGGCGGCTGTACCATTCACATCTATGGCGAATCATCTTTCTGGGACAGTGGCACCGGTACAACGTTGCAATACACTGCCACCGATGGTTTTGCATTGGGCTTACAACTCAACAAAGGAAGCGAGATCAACAACCTCACGATTCTCGGCATGTTCAAAGCACCTGCTGCTGTTGATTCGGTGTATTACAATATTCCGTTCGGTCAATTCAATGATGCCAATGGAAAATGTACGCCACAGTATGCAGGTTTGGTTATCGATTACGATGGCAGTAGAAATGCAAGCGGCTCAACAGGTATTAAAGTTCACGACCTGAACATCGGCAACTTTACGATCAACTATCTCATCAGTCCGAATGGTAAAACAGTGAATGCAGATATTCTGTTGTTTGAAAATATCCGTTGCGGCAATGCCAAGGTTGGTTTTGCAACGGGGCAGGCGCAGGAAAAAGGAAATGTGATCCGTGGCATTTACAGTTGGGGCAGCATCCATACCTTGTATGTGGCCGGTAAATACGGAAAAGCACAGGCAGGCAGTTATACCATTGATGGCGGCAACATTGCCGGACGATGCATTCGCTTGTTTGACATTTCACAAGCGGGTTGGTACAGCACCAACATCAGTAATCTGTTTGCAGAGAGTTTGGGAAGTATCGGCAACATCAGCACACAGATACCGTTGAACATCAGCAACAGCACCTTTCATTTTGTATATCCCAATAAGATCGGCCGGCAAACATTGCTGAACAGTAACAATGAAAAAGTGGTTTTTTCCAATTGCATGTTCCGTTACTACGGCAAAACCGATCCCATGAAGTTTGTCGGGCGGGCAACGTTTATTAATTGTCAGTTCAGCGGACCGCAAGTGAAAGAGTAACAAAAGCAAACTCAATAATCGGAATACGCTGTTGGTCGCAGGAACATGATATCAATATGCGATACATTGTTTTTATACTCCGGCATGGCTGATAGTTTTTTCCATTCGGGATCAGCACCAAAGCTTTTCCAATGGGCGTCCCTGTCGGCCATGTTTTCAAAGCTGGTCATATACATGAGGTTGGGCATTTTACTGCCGGCCACCACTTCTGCATAAAAGATGGCGTTGAAGTTTAACCGTTTGAACAAGCCCACTTCATCCCCTTCATTGAACATGTGTACTTTGTTTTGAAAGATTTTTTCTGTGGCACTTTCGTAACTGCGTAATTCATAGACACGTTCGTTCTTTGGCGATGTGAGTTTTGGCAGTTGCATCACAGGTGCCATGGAAAATGCCTGCAGCAGAATGGTTTCCATGCGTTGATAAGGGGCTGCCGTATACAGCGCATTCAGATAAGCGGCACCACTTGCGAGGTAGGCTTTATCGGATGATAATTTTTTCGCTATTTCAGTAACTGTCGTTAATGATTTAACCGGCATCAACACATATAGTTTTTTCACCGCTGCTGTGTCGTTCGCAATGGCTTTGAATACGCCCACTGATTGAATATTGATGCGATGCAGGGCAGGGATCAATGCCTGCTGCAGATAAGTATCCAACACTTGTTCCTGTTGAGCACTGCTGTAGTGATAAACTGTAAGTTGATAAAATTCTCTTTTTTGCTGCGCTGATACATCCGTTGCAAAAATGAACAACACAAGTAGTGTCTGTATAAGTTTGACAGGCATTTGTCTCAATATCTGTTTCATGCATTCAATTTTCACAAAGATGAAGAAACTGTTTCAACATCGTGAAAAAAATAAGAATCCGTCTTTAACGAAGAGGCAACAGAAGTCACAGGTTAATAAAACAACAAAAGGCCGGTAAACTACCAGCCTTTCATTATTGATTTGAAGAACTTACTTCGGAAGAACTACTCCGTCAATTACATGCACAATACCATTGCCTGCTTTGAGATCAGTTGCTACAACAGTTGCTGTGCCACCATTCTCATCCGTTAAAATCACTTTGCCATTTACCAGTGAAGCAGTGAGCTTGCCACCACTTACTGTGGTTAAAACAGCTTTGCCTTTTCCATCTGTAATTGCTTTTACAACAGCAGCAGCATCAATATTACCTGCCACTACATGGTAGGTTAATACTTTTGTAAGTGTTGCTTTGTTTTCCGGCTTTAATAATGTTGCTACTGTGCCTGCAGGTAATTTGTCGAACGCAGCATTTACAGGAGCAAATACAGTGAACGGACCAGCGCTTTGTAACGTAGCTACCAGATCAGCAGCTTTAACAGCCGCTACTAATGTGGTATGACTTTCAGAACCAACAGCAATATCAACAACTGTTTTTTGTGCAGATACAACTGAAGTGAATGCAATCGCAATTGCAGACAACATGAGAAACTTTTTCATAATGATGTGTGTTTTTATGGCGATAATTACACGATCAAACAAAAAAGGTTCAGCACAACATCAAAAAAAAATTGATTTAACAAGGATGTGTAAGCATACTTTCAATAAACGCATGAAGCTGTAAACAAAACTGCTTAACCGGAGTAATATTAAATTGCTGCGTATGTTTTCACCGCTGCAACAAATTGCATTATCTCATCTGCCGAATTATAAACAGCAGGCGTTACACGCACACAACCATCTTTCTCTAATGTGCGGGCCACGGTAAATATCTTATGTTGACTAAATAAATAGTCGGCTACTTCTGCCGCTGTTTTATTTTTGATGCGAAAGGAAGCGATTGCACAGGAAAATGCAGCAGGAACCACTACTTCAACATTCGGATGTTGCTTCAACTCATTTACCCACATGCTTTTGAGATAATGCAGCCTTGCTGAAATACGTTCAATACCCAACTGCCGTTGAAAGGCAAGACTTGTTGGAATGGTCATGATCACAGCAAACGGTGTAGTACCAAAATGCGCCAGCTTGTTGATACTTGTTTCGGCAGCACTCGTATCACCAAACAAAGCTTTCATCTCTTTGATGCGTTCTTTTTTTACGTAAAGCACTCCGGCACCAACAGGATTGCCGATCCACTTGTGCAGATTCAATCCAACAAAGTCTGCATTCAATTCGCTCACGTTGAATGTTAGTTGCCCCAACGCATGTGCAGAATCGGTCATTACATCTACTCCCCTTTCTTTTGCCATGGCTGCAATTTTTGCAACCGGCACAATCAATCCATTGATATTGGAAACATGCGTAAGTAAGATCACTCTTGTTTTAGCAGTAATCTGTTTACGATATAACTTAACGATCTCTTCTTCGCTATTGGGCAGCAACGGCATTTCAAATTCTTTCACACGGATGGCTCCACGTTTCTCCAGCATGCGAAAGGTTTCGATCATACTGAAATAATCGAGTTGATTGAGTATTACTTCATCGCCTTGCTGAAACGGATAACCCTGTATCGCAATATTCAATGCTTCTGTTGCATTGCGTGTAAGAATGATCTCTTCATCTGCAACACCTAAAAATGCAGCGACTTCTTTTTTGGCTGCAGCAGCAATCGCCGGATATTCTTTCCGTGCAAAACGGGCAGCTTGTTTGTTTGCTATCGCCACATTTTTTTGAAAGGCCTGCAATACCGGTTTTGGTTGAATCCCGTAAAAACCATTTTCAAGATTGATGTGATCGTCTGCCACATCATAATACTTCGTTGCTATTTTCTTCCAGAATTTTTCATCTGTTGCATCGGCCTCTGCAATAAAATCATCACTGTCAATTATTGCATCATCATTTGCCATAGCAACAGTTGGCAAACCGGCTATCAGCAATCCGCTTCCCATTTTCTTTAAAAAATCTTTTCGATCCTGTTTCATGTTTTACGCATTAACTACAAAAAAGAAAAACCAACTTATTTACCTCCGGGCATACTTGGCCGTACTTCAATTTTACTTGGCAGTGTACGTGGATTCATTTGCAGAATATCAACTACCAATTCTCCAATGTCTTCCGGCTGTATTTTCCATGCATCCGCTTCACTTGGAACGTGGTTATTAAAATGAGTCGCTACCGAACCGGGCATAATGGTGGTAGCCTTGATGCCATACTTACGCAGATCCAGCATGATCGCCTGAGTAAAACCAACCAATCCAAATTTACTGGCGTTGTATGCTGAAGCATTTTCAAAGAAATTCGTACCGGCCAAACTTGCAATGGTGATAATATACCCCTTGGTTTGTTTAAGCGATTCAATACTTGCTTTCACACTGTTAAACACACCGGTAAGATTTGTATCCAGTGTTTCTTTCCATTGCTCTTCAGTAATGGTTTCAATTGATCCAAAATGACCGACACCCGCATTGGCTACCAAAACATCCAGTTGCCCGAACTGTTTAATAGTTGCAGCAATGGCCTGCTGTTCCGATGCCAATGAACTTACATCCGACTCCAACGCAAGTATATTCGATGCATCTGTGCTTAAGGTTTCAGCGGCTTTTACAGCCGACGCCAGCGAACGGCCGGTGATCGCCACCTTCATCCCTTTTTCCAGTAAGGCTTTGGCAATTCCGTAACCAATCCCCTTCGTTCCACCTGTTATATACGCTACTTTCGTTTCTATGGCATTCATTTTGTTTATTATTTATTTGTGATTTGAATTTGAAAGTACGAAGAAATCACCCTTGTTACCGAAACCTGTATTGACAGGCATTTTAATCGTTTGACTTTCTTTACTTTTACCACTCAATTAAATAACAACACATGCAGGCCAGACAATTTTTTTACGTATCAGCGATCCTTCTTATTACGTCTCCTTTTGGATGCGCCAATAAAACCGCTACTTCAGTAAATAATAACAGCGGTGATACCACTCAACTTCCGCCGGTGGAAACAAAGCAAGCCAACACAACCTACAAGCCTGCTTTTACCGGGCAAACAAGAATTGCGGGTGCAAAAACAACGACGGCTTATAAAGTTGAAAAACTGGCTGAAAAAATAGACCGGCCCTGGGCGATTATTCCAATGCCTGATGGACGGTTACTCACTACACACAAGTCGGGCTTTATGCAATTGTTTGACGGCAATGGTGTGTCTATCAAAAAAATTACAGGAATTCCTGCTGTTGATGCAAGTGGACAAGGTGGTTTACTCGATGTAGCATTGGATCCAGACTTTACAAGTAACAAACTTATTTACTGGTCGTTCTCAGAAAAATATGATGGCGGTAACCTGATGGCTGTTGCAAAAGGAACACTTAACGAAACGGCAGGCACTGTTGATAATGCTGTTGTGATTTTCCGTGCAACGCCTGCGCTGAAAAACAGCAGTTATCATTACGGTTCACGATTGATCTTTGATAAAGACGGCAATCTGTTTGCAAGTACAGGTGAACGTTCTGTGATAGAAGGACGTGTACAGGCGCAATCACTTTCATCGGGCCTGGGAAAGATCTTTAAGATCACCAAAGAAGGGAAACCTGCACCCGGCAATCCGTTTATGAACCAGGCTGGTGCCATGCCTGAAATTTATTCATATGGCAACCGGAATGTGCAAAGCATGGACATTCATCCTGTAACAGGTGAATTATGGGCAGCAGAATTTGGTCCACGTGGTGGCGATGAATTGAATTTGATCAAAGCCGGAAAAAATTATGGCTGGCCAACGATTACGTATGGCATTGAATACAGCGGCGGTAAAATCGGCGATGCTATCCAGCAAAAAGAAGGAATGGAACAACCGGTTTACTACTGGGATCCTGTATTGTCGCCGGGTGGTATGAGTTTTTATAAAGGCAACGCTATTCCGGAGTGGGAAAACAACTTGTTTATTAGTGGCCAAAGCAGTACACATATTGCACGACTCATTATTGTCAATAACAAAGTTGTAGGTGAAGAACGATTGCTGGCGGATAAAGGCGAGCGCTTTCGTGATGTGGCTTACTACAACGGCATGTTGTATGCTGTAACGGATAGTGGAAGCATGTACCGCATCAGTAAGCAATAAACATAAACAACGCATTGTATAAAAAAAGTTCGTGCCTGCACGGACTTTTTTTTATTGAACTTACCTTTACTGATTGATCTTATATATGAATACATACAATAATTCAGTACAAAAAGAATTGCAGGCATGGCAACGTGAGATGTTACGCAAACCTTCTTTCTTCAATGGTTTGTCGAAACGTATACAAACAAAGATCAACAACTGGATACCTGAAAAAATTCATATCGCTGTAACTGCAACCATTAAGCAATTAATTAAAGCGGTACTGTTTGGTGCGAAACATACAACTGCCGATCCGCTTTTAGATAAGAGTCTGGAGGAAAGGGAACGGACCATTGAAAAGAAAATCGAAACATATAAAAAAACAGCAGCTGTTGAAGGGGGAATTGCAGGTGCAGGAGGAATTCTTCTTGGCCTTGCAGATTTCCCTGTTCTCATCGGCATCAAACTAAAGTTGCTGTTTGATATTGCCAGCCTGTATGGGTTTGATGTAAATGATTACAAAGAGCGGGTATACCTGCTGCATATTTTTGAGCTTGCTTTTTCCAGTCACGCCCATCGCAAAACAATCTATTTGAAAATGACGGATTGGGAAACCAAGAAACGACAACTGCCCGACGATATCAATCAGTTCGACTGGCGCAATTTTCAACAGGAATACCGTGACTATATTGATCTTGCTAAAATGGCGCAACTTATTCCGCTTATCGGCGCACCGGTTGGATTGGTGGTAAATTATCGTTTACTGAAAAAACTCGGCACAACAGCTATGAATGCATACCGTATGCGATTGTTGAATGACTAATCGAATGGCAATTCCATTTACAATTTACTCGATGATCACCTTTTTTAAATAAAAAACAGTTGGGTCAACCCTTATCATGGACTTGCTGGTAATTTCAACCCCCTTTTTATCAATTAACATTTTCTGTATACCCCGATCAGTTTCAATTTCCATTGGCAACATCATATCAAGATTGAGTAAACGAACCATGTATTTATTCTCTCCTGTTTGTTTTACATGCACTTCCAGTTTATTGGTTGTATACAAATACAATTGAAACAAGGGCTGTAAACTCATTCCATTTGCTTTACTGAAGAGTTGTTCTACATCGGCTGTTGTAACAGTATTGTCATACGTGTATTGCGGATCAGTTGCCAGCTTTTTCAATGTCGGGAAAAACACTTTATCACCCATTACAAATCGCAGCGTGTGCATAAAGAACGCACCTTTCCCATAAATATCGGGTTGATAGGTTTGATCACTATCGATCGCTTCACCTTGCACAATCGGTAAACGGTTTTGTGTAGACCTTGCTATTTGCTGCATCCGTTTGCGATAGGCTTCTTCTCCATCCAGTTCACGTGTAGCCATGGCATCGCCAAAAACACAAATACCCTCTTGTATCCACATATGTGCCCAATCACGATTGGTTACTTTGTTGGCCCACCATTCGTGTCCAAATTCGTGATGCAGCAACCAATCAAAATCTTTACCCCCTAACTGTTGGTAATTGTATTTATTCCCATAAGCAATATTCGTTTGGTGTTCCATTCCCAAATGCGGTGTTTCGGTGGCAGCGATCCGTTCCTTCACCCATGGGTATTCGCCAAAATATTTTTCCAGTATGCGACAGGATTGTTCAAACAGATCGAGCAGTTTTTCTGCTTTATCAAAATTTTCTTCCAGTACATAATATTCCATTGGAACTTTATTCCCATTCACCGTTGTATAAATTCGTTTCGCAACTTTATAATTACCAACATTGAACAGGATGCAATAGTTGCTGATGGTATAATTTGTTTTCCAATGATAGGTTGACTTCGATTTCTTCGTTGTTACTTTCTGCAACAAACCAGGACCGGTTACAACCAATCCTTTCGGTACGGTGATCATCATATCTGCACCTTCGTTTGGTTCATCACTCGGATGATCTTTACAGGGGAATAATGTTTTTCCACCTTCGCCCTGGTTTGAAACAGCAATCCATGGATTGCCTTTGCTATCAGTTGACCATTGAAATCCTCCTTCCCAGGGTGGCCGTACTGCAATGCCGGGCTTGCCACCATAACTGATCTTAACCTTTACTTTACCTGCTGCTAACTGTTGAGGCAATGTAATGTTGATCAGGTCATCATCTGTATGCGTAAAGGTTTGTGACGTTCCATTCACAAGTACAGTACTGATCTTGAAACCATGCCACAG
>CAWHOR010000047.1:0-22330 GCA_963830845.1 uncultured Bacteroidota bacterium
CGAGGAGCCACGTATTGCTAGAAGAACAGGAAGTCGGAGCTGAAGACGGTTTGATCGAGTTGTTTTTTGTTGTTATCGCAACCATGAGACGGGGAATGCAACGTGTGAGATGGCTACAGGTTCAATTTCTGCGTCAGAAAAAATGGTTGGTTTTGCACAGTTCATGTTATATGCCGTTTTTTTTCTTGCGTAAGGCAACTTTTGTTTTCTTGTAACCTATCCAAATTATAAATCCGAAAATGAGAGAGACTAAAATGTCAATAAGCAGATTTAAATAATTTGTTTCTGTCGGATTAGGAGGGCAAGGCATGCACATTCCACTAAATTTAGTAAAGAATGTAAATGGAAATCCATATGTGTCGTGTCCGTCAAAAGGCGTTTCAATTTTTGCTGTTGCCAAGGTCAACGTAGCAAAGACGATAAATGTCAAAACAAAAACTTCAATATATTTTCTCATCGTTGCTTAGTGATGATTTTAACGACAAAACTGCCACCAAGTCCACAACTCACCATTCTAGCTGAGTACTCTCCATCGTCTAAAGATGTTAGATTAAGTACTGGCTTTCCCCCTGAGATATTTCTGTCGTGTAACTCTAAATTTTTGTTTTTAAAGGAACGTAAATAAACATCAGACTGTGTTCCGCCGCTTGGAAAAGTAATAGTAATGCGGTCTTCTTTTGTATGTCTTATTAGTATAACAGGTTTACAATCTCCCTTTCCGTTTTCACAACCTTCCAAATAATCAAAGTCAACATTGAAAACGACATTGGCCGAAGAAGGCTTTATCTGTCCACGGGAAATAAAACCAATCAAAAAAAAGAAGCTCACTATCATTAACTGCTTAATCAACGTATGTCTTTTTAAAATGGCATATAACGTTAGGGCTTGGCGTTGTGGCGATATTCCGTGTTACGTCAGCCCGGATATGTTGCTGATCAAAGATATGAAGATGAAAATATATTCTAAAGCTGGGCTTTATTCGTCAGTTGGATATGTCGCTGAGTAATGTTATATCGATCAGGATATATTCGTAAAGCCGCCATAACGCCAAACCCCATGTTAGCGGTAGTTATTCTTCCGTCAATTCGTTTATAGTCTTGGCAATTTCCTGAATGTCACCTGTCTCGTGTTGCCATAAATAAATTTCTTCTTTTAGTTTTTTGTTGTCATTGTCAGATGGCAATAAAATTAGGGTGTCGCCAGACCCATTTGATGCAATTGCAATTCCGTTGCTGGGAAAATTGTCCCAGGACCTTGCTTGTTTAGTTTCCAAAACAATGTGATTACAAGTTCTGCTCATTCTTTTGTTGTCTGATTTGTCAAAAAATGGAAACAGTTGCCAATCATCATCCTCGGTCATTAGTTCTCCACCATTTTCTTGTGTCATTTTAAGCTTGAAGCGGTCGGGAAACACAAGTCCAAGTTCTTGCTCAGTTTCAATAATATATTTTATGTCTATTGGGAATGGCATTGTTATTTAGTTATGATTTGAAATTTATCCGTGTCCTCAATTCTTTCCAACTCAGTTCCAAATGGAAGGTCTAAATATGGGATTATCGCTTTGTCATAGTTGGCAATAGTGTTCACATTATATATCATTGTATTATTGGGGTTGTCAATATATTCTTGGTCTTCAGTCCCTGAAAAAAATTGCCAACCGCTGTCCACTTGTTCTTCTGATTCTTCACGATACATATAGCCAATTTTCATTCCGTCAACAGTTATTCTGTCTGTCGCAAAACAACTACCCATTGGAGGAACTAGGTCAACAAATTCTTCTGCTTTTATTTTAAAGTTCTTTGTCACCATATAATTACCGCTAACGGGCAGGGCTTTGTGCAGGTGTGGAATTAGCATTCCGTCCGCCCGGAACCGCTGCCTGGCTTTTTGATAAAGTTAAATAGTTAGTACCAAAGCTGGGCTTTATTCGTCAAGCCCCGAACTGAAGTACAGAAAAATTACTGCTGCTCATTGTTATTCCGTCAAGCCACACTTGCACAAAACCCAATGTTGTGTGCCGTTCTTCATCGTGTCGTTCTGCCGTTTAGTGTCAAAACATGGTTGGTAGCTTAAGAAAGATTGTTGTCTAAAAGCAATTTATTTAGTTCTTGATTGTCTGCCCACCCGCCACTTTCATTCATTGCAATTAAAAGATATTTTTTTGCGTCAGTCAAAGTCTGCGTAACACCTTTCACGGTTGCATAGTCCCACGGTTTTTTATCGTCTGTCATTAAATACTCAAAATAATATTCATTACTTCCAATGCAATTAACAATTACAAACCATTTAGCGTCCCATTTATCTTGTGTCTGTAAAACTAAACGTGAGTGAGATGTCAGACCCCAAATTTCAGTTTGTTGAAAGGTCTCATTTATCATTTCAATAAATGCCAACATATCATTTCCTATTTTCTCCCAAACAGGATTGCTTTTATCTTTCTTTAAGTCGTGATAAAAATCTTCAAGGGATTTATCTTTATTCTGTTTTGAGTTTCCTAAAAGAGGCATCGTACATTAATTTGTTTTGTCAAATGTAAGTTGTCATACGGAATGTTGGTAGAATGGCACACAACGGTGGTGCTTTGCGAAGTGGCGGACATAGATATTCGTCTGCTCGCAAACTTACCACAGCTAAATTGAAAAACTAAAAAACAGTATTTATTCATCAGCCGCCATTTTGCAAAACACTTTGTTGTAGGCAGTGCTTTTTGTCCACCGAAATATTAAAATTTTAAACAACTAAAAAATAAAAAAATGGCAAGTAAATTTAAAAATGACCCCGACAATTATTACAAAATGAGTGAACCACACGAAACACCCGATATGGCAAATGAAGCCTTACAAAAGTTTTACGACAAGGTTTCAGAAGCAAGAAAGGAATTTAAGATTGCAGATATACTTGTAATTACAAAAGATAGTGTTCGTTATGAAGATGGCACGGTAGGTCAATTTATGCAACATAGTCAATATGGCAATCAATTAAATGCTGTGTCAATGGCTGCGTATGCCTATGGTCAATTACAAGCTGAACAAAGAGAACTTTTAAATAAACTTGTTGCTGGTCAAAAATAGCAGGGTGTGTCCTGCATTGCCTACAACACATAAATATACGCACCATCTTGGTTAAAAATCATCTGATACTCACGCACAAGTTCAACAAACGCCATTTACCCGCCTCCATTCAGTTTAATTAAGAAAAATTTCACAAGGCAGCGTCGGTTACATTCTTCCTGTCTGTTGTATGAACAGGTGAGAATGCTTAATTTACACTGTCAATGAATCGCCGGAAACGAATATCATATTTATCTGTACTCTTAGGGTTTCTTCTGCTGGGCAGTTTATCTGCACTCGGGCAGGGAGCTCCGTTACCGGCACATCCGGATTCAATTCCCACAAAACAAACCATCAAAGTTGAGTACGGTCCCAACGATACCGTTTTTGTAAAAGCGATGATCATTGATGGAGAGATCATTGGCGGACGGGAAATGGGAGAAGTGCTGGTTTGGGGTGGTAATCCAAAAGATGCTGCCAAATACTGGGCCAGTTGGACACGTCTTCGCAATGCCGTTTATCTTACCTATCCATACGCACGCTCAGCAGGAGTGGTGATGATCGATGTAAACAAACATCTCGAACATATCAAAGGCAAAGCGGAACGAAAGAAATACATCAAATCAAGAGAAAAGGAATTGCGTGCTGCTTTCACCAGTAAAGTGACTGATCTTTCCATTTACCAAGGCAAGGTGTTAATGAAATTGATCCATCGGCAAACCGGCGATAACTGTTTTGAAATTGTTCGTGAAATGAAAGGTGGTTTCACTGCTGGGTTTTATCAAACACTGATGTTTGTTGTTGGAAGCAGTTTAAAACAAGGCTGGAACCCCAACGATGATGCATACGATAAACAAATCGAAGCTATTGTTCAGGAATACGACCGGATGTATTTAGGGGCGCCGGGTTATACCAACGTTGCCCCGCCATCAAGGAGTCGCTAATCGGATTGCAACATTTTTGAAAGTAGCTAATGAATATGCCAAAACTTCAAGATTTCATGTTAGCAACGTTATCCTTGTTTCTTTTGACACAATGCGATACAGAAAAGGAGCGTGATGGGATAAGGTCTGTCGTTTCACGACCTCTTGAGTTACACGCTGGAAATTTTTTAATTGGAGAGTGGAATTACAAAAACTCTATTTGGTATTCTTCGGAGCTTTCATTTCACCCCAACGGCACATTTACCTTCCATACCCAAGGTTGCTACGGGCAACAATTCTCTCAAGGACAATGGATAAATATTCATGGTTCAATTATTCTGACAAGTTTTGACCCCTTCAAGCCGACTAAGCTAATTGAGGCTATAGACACAATAAGTGATATAGGAACACATGAAACAAACGGTAAGCTAAAAAATGATGACGATTCATTTTCGTTTGTTGGAGTCGAATACTTTGTTCCAGCACCGATTCTGCCAGGGCCTCAAGACACGATACAAGTTTACTTTGACAAAATACAATTGCAGCTAAGAAATGATACCTTGTATTCCATCGGTACAAGCAAGCTGCCGCAGGAAACAAAATTTCACAGGATAAAAACAACTGATAAACAACAGACTTCATTAATAAATTAGAGCGGTAAATGCGTCTTACTTCCTTGTTGTTCTATCCTTATTTCCTACTTTCACACTCCAAATTTTAAAGCATGAAATTAGATATACTCGCCTTTGGTGTTCATCCTGATGATGTGGAATTAAGTTGCGCCGGAACCTTGATGGTTGAAATCAACAACGGCAAAAAAGTGGGAGTGATTGATCTTACACGTGGTGAGCTTGGCACAAGAGGTACAGCCGAAACAAGAAAAGAAGAAGCAGCAATTGCAGCAAAAATTATGGGTGTGCATGTACGTGAAAACTTAGGCATGCGTGATGGTTTTTTTCAAAACGATGAAACACATCAACTGCAGATCATTCAAAAAATCCGTCAATACCAACCGGAGATCGTTATTTGTAATGCAATGGTTGATCGTCATCCCGATCATGGACGTTCATCAAAACTTGTATCAGATGCGAGTTTTTTATCGGGGCTTCGTAAAATCGAAACAAGCTTCAATGCTGAAGCACAACAGGCATGGCGACCAAAATATGTGTTCCATTATATCCAGGATCGTTATGCAGAACCTGATTTTATTTTCGATATCACTTCTGTATTCGATCGTAAAGTGGAAAGCATCAAAGCATACGGTACACAGTTTCATAATCCAAATCCGGGGATCGATGAACCACAAACCTATATTTCCACACCAGCTTATTTTGATACCCTTATCTCCCGTCATAGAATGTTTGGCAAGCGGATAGGTGTTGAGTATGGAGAAGGATTTATTACGGAGAAACGCATAGGTATCAGCACGTTCGATGCAATTATACAGGTGAGTACCTAATGTTTGTTTGTAGTGCCAACTGTTAATCCACTGTCATTCTTCAACAGTTTGGCGGATAAACGGCTGATAATCGTTACCTTCGTTCAATTATTTTTAGTACATGAGCACTCCTAAATTTGCTGTAACAGCACAATCCTTCCACACAGAATTAAAGAGAAGGGTCAATTCTTACTTCGAAGAACAACGGAAAAAGCCCACCGGAAATTTTAATCTCTATTTCAAAGCAATTGCGTTTGGTGTTGCATTGATAGCAGTTTATGTTCACCTGGTTTTCTTTACACCGGTTTTGTGGTTGGGTATTGTAGAATCATTAGTATTGGGTGGATTGATCGCCGCTATTGGTTTTAATGTAATGCACGATGGTTCACACGGAAGTTTCAGCACAAACAAAGTTGTCAATACAATGGCTGCGTTTTCATTAAACATGTTGGGCGGCAGCAGCTTTATGTGGAATTTCAAACACAATATTATTCATCATGCCTATACCAACATTGATGGGGTAGATGATGATATCGATATTCAGCCGTGGTTGCGGATGAGCAACACACAAAAGAAATACAAGCTGCATAAATACCAGCATTACTATTTCTGGTTTTTATATGCATTGCTGTACATCCTTTGGATCTTCGTAATGGATTATCAAAAATATTTTAAGCAGAAGATCGGTAACATGCCATTGAAAAAAATGGAAGTGAAAGATCATGTTGTATTCTGGTCGTTCAAATTAGTTCACCTGATCATTTTTATTGGAATCCCAATTTACTTTGCAGGGTTTGTTCCCTGGTTAGTAGGTTTTCTGGTAATGACGTTGTTTGCCGGTGTGGTAATCAGTATTGTGTTCCAATTGGCGCATACGGTTGAGCATACACATTTCCCTATGCCGAGTGAAGAAGATGGCCGCTTGCAGGATGAGTGGGCTATTCACCAATTAAAGACAACTGCAAACTTTGCGACAAGAAATAAATTGATCTCCATGCTGGTAGGTGGATTGAATTTTCAGGTAGAACATCATCTGTTCCCCAAAATTTCACATGTGCATTATCCTGCTATCAGTCGCATTATTAAACAAACCTGTCAGGAGTTCAATGTAGAATATATTGAGTATCCGAAAATGCGGATGGCCATTGCATCGCATGTCGCTTACCTGCGTGAAATGGGACGAGGTTAATTCTTTTCAGCAATAAAAAATAGTTCAGACCCTTTACGGGGCGGGATGGAGTTGTTACACAGCTCCATCTTTTTTATGTGCAAATGTTTGCTGAACAGCGGTTCATATTCTTCATGTGTTCCGCCAAAGGGCGGTCCTCCTTCAAATTGTCGGTTAAATAAAACGCCGACCAATCTGCCACCTTGTTTCAACAGTTGATGCATGTGCACAACATATTTGCTGCGTAATGATGGATCAAGTGCACAGAAGAATGTTTGTTCAAGGATGAGATCATACTGTTGTTGATGCTCAAAAAAATCGGCTGTGAGAATATTGATGGGTTGATTGTTAAACCGTTCTTTCAATGCAGCGGTCAAAACAGGTGAGATATCCAGCACAGTAACGTTGGTAAAACCGTTTTGCCATAACCAGTCAGCTTCATACGCATTCCCGCAACCGGGAATAAGAATTGAAATTGTTTTATCCTCTATCGATTGTAGAAATTCAACAAGAGGAGTGGACCCATAGCCAATATCCCAACCTGTTTCCTTTTGTTGATAGCGATTGCTCCAATAATCTGCATCAAGAGTTGTCTTGCTCATGATTTTTTTTTATGCGCAAGAGATTATTGCATTTTAAAGTAGAAAATGTCATAAAAGTTTGTGTTGAGCCATGGCTTCTGTTTTCCGCTCGATTTCTCTTTTACTTCACGGCCGGTTAACTTGAAAACATTTTCGATCTGCATATTAGGCGATGAAATATATTTTATGAGAGAACCTGTGTACAATCCGTTTGTTCCTGCTACACCATCACTTGCTACCGAACCCGGATCTGTAGCAAAAGAGATGACCGTATTATCAGGTGGTGTAATCGAAGCTAACCCTTCGTTGGTATCATCTTCTCCAAAAGACCCACGGTCGAATGGATTGTTTCGGCATGCATCAAGAATAACGATGTTTAATTTGGTAGCTGCCTTTTCCATTCTGTTTAAAACCCATGTAACAGAAGGACAATCCTCACCAACATCTGCTTTTGATTGCAGTTTAAAGTCAATCGGTATAATGTAATTTAAATTGTCTACCTGCATGCCATGCCCCGAATAGTAAAACAACGCAACATCCGCACCAATGATCTTCGCTCCAAAATCACGTATAGCGGCTTTCATTTGTGATGCACTGCCATCAATCACCTCAATTACTTCAAACCCACATGCCCGTAAAACCTGTGCCATCGAGCGGGCATCGTTCTTCGGGTTTCTGAGTGGCGTTGTAAACTGGTAAGATTGGTTGCCAATAATTAAGGCCATTTTCTTTTTGAAATTGGTTGTAACCAAACCACTGGTATTGGTGTTTGTAGCTACCGTATTACCGCCGGTATTATTCGGTTTATTTGTATTTGTTGGATTGGTATTATTCCCGGTTGGTTTATTTGTTCCGGTGGTTGGGTTATTTCCAACAGGGGGCTTGCTGTTTGTTTGGTTGGTAGGCTTATTGTTATTAACTGTGGGGGTCGGACTATTGTTATTGTTTGCAACAGTTGTTCCTGAAGTTGTTCCTGTTTTGTAATTATTTCTTACCCAGGCATCATAACCGGGAGGGGTAGTGGTTTTATCCTGATAAGTACCTTCTTTCCAATAACCGATCTTTAACGTGCCGTCAAACTGTACAAGCTCACCCTTACCATGAGTACGTTGGTCTTTCCATTCACCTGTATATCTTTCGCCGTTTGTGTAGTAGTAGATTCCTTTGCCGTTAAACTTATTATCATCAAAATTGCCAACATAAAAATCGCCGATATCAAAGTAGTATTTGCCTTGGCCATTGCGGTATCCGTTTTTAAAATACCCCTCATAATAACCGTTGTTGTAAACATATTTACCATATCCATTTTTACAATCACCACTAAGGCAGCCGGTAGGGTTTCCATCTTTTCCCATTGAACTTTTGGGCGTAACAAGATTATTATCCTGCCAAAAGCCTATTTTTTTCACCCCGGTATTTGGGTCGTAGTTAATACCCCATCCGTTTCGTTTACTATCTACAAAATAGCCTACATATTTTTCGCCTGTAATAAAAAAGTAGGTGCCGTAGCCTGTTAACAAATTTTGATCGAACTGACCAACCCAGCGTGTTCCATCATTCCAATAGTAAGCACCGTAACCATCACGTTTACTGTTTTTAAAATATCCAAAATAGCGTGCATTGCTTTCATAGTACATCATGCCATATCCGTTCTCACAATCCCCATTCAAACAACCTGTGGTACCGACAGTTTTGCCGTAATACGATATTTTACCAAGGTATTTGCCGTTTCCAAATATGCCGGTTTGTTTTGTGCCACTGGCAAGTGTTTTTTCACCTTCACCATCAAACTCACCGTTTTTAAAATCGCCGATATACTTCGTCCCGTCTTTAAACTCCATTACACCAAAACCACTGAAAGTGTTCCCGAGACTTTCTCCCGTAAACTTTTCTCCGGTTTTCCAGATGTACACACCGAAACCTTCCCGCTTATCGTCGTAGAATTCACCTTCGTAAATATCACCATTTTCATACTTGAATTTTCCATAACCGGAACTGCAATTGCCGCTCAGGCAAGTTTGAGCGGTAGATTGAAAAGCTAACGCAAATAGAAAGAGTGTAAAAAAACCAATTGCTTTCATGATGGGTTATTTTGGGTTGAAAGTTACAATGCTTTTTAAAGATACAAATACCCTGAAGTTGGTATTTAATTCGTTGCAAAATTATACGAAAGCTGTCAACTGTTAGTATCCCCTTATCTTTGCGGCAAAACTTTATTCTTTTATGCATTTTGAATTCACAGAAGAACAGTTGATGATTCAGAAAGCGGCTCGTGATTTTGCCCAGACTGAATGCTTACCCGGCGTTATTGAACGGGATGAATTACAAAAATTTCCCAAAGAACAGATCAGCAAACTCGCCGATCTTGGTTTTATGGGAATGATGGTGAAACCGGAATACGGCGGATCGGGGATGGATACGGTGAGCTATGTGCTTGCCATGGAGGAGATCAGTAAAATTGATGCCAGCGTAAGTGTAGTGATGAGTGTAAACAACAGCCTTGTTTGTTATGGCTTGCAGGAGTATGGAAGTGAAGAGCAAAAACAAAAATACCTGACTTCATTGGCGCAGGGTAAGAAAGACGGAGAGTTGTATATCGGTGCGTTTCTGTTGAGCGAACCAGAAGCAGGCAGCGATGCCACTTCTCAACAAACCACTGCCGAAGATAAGGGCGATCATTATGTCATCAACGGCATTAAGAACTGGATCACCAATGGTAACTCTGCTTCAGTTTATCTTGTAATTGCACAAACCGACCGGTCAAAGGGCAGTAAGGGTATCAACGCTTTCATTGTTGAAAAAAACTTGCCCGGTGTAACGGTTGGTGCGAAAGAAAATAAACTCGGCATTCGTGGAAGTGATACGCACAGCATTTCGTTCCAGGATGTAAAAGTGCCGAAAGAAAATCGCATCGGTGAAGATGGATTCGGTTTCAAGTTTGCGATGAAAACGCTTGCAGGCGGACGTATCGGTATTGCCTCACAAGCGCTGGGTATTGCCAGCGGTGCGTACGAATTGGCATTGGCTTATTCCAAACAACGCAAGGCTTTTGGGAAAGAAATTATGCACCATCAAGCCATCCAGTTTAAATTGGCTGATATGGCCACAAAGATCGAGGCAGCCCGTTTACTCTGTTTAAAAGCAGCATGGGAAAAAGATAACGGCATTGATTACACGCTCAGCTCATCCATGGCAAAAGTATTTGCCAGTGAAGCGGCCATGTGGACTACAACCGAAGCTGTGCAGGTACATGGCGGTTATGGGTTTGTAAAAGAGTTTCATGTTGAGCGGTTGATGCGTGATGCAAAAATTACGCAGATCTATGAAGGAACGAGTGAAGTGCAGCGGATCGTTATCAGCAGAAGTATTTTGAAATAAGTAAGCCCCCTCTAACACCCCCGAAGGGGAGAACATCAATGCTCAGCCCTTACTACTTTAAAAGCCTGAGAAATTGTACAGTAATTGATATTTGAAGATTAGAAATTTTATGATGAAGTGGTAGAACAAATACTTCATTAGTATAATAAAGCACCGCTCTTTCTCCTTCGGGGAAAGAGAAGGAGAAAGGGGCCAATTAGCTTTTATTTTTGCAACTCACTTACTACTACAATGGCAGTTAATACAGCAGCATATCAATCGATCAAACAGGAATTAGATGCAAAGCAGGTTACATTGGTAGCCGTTAGTAAAATCAAGCCTGTTGAAGACATTCTTGCATTATACGAATTAGGGCAACGGGATTTTGGCGAAAATTATGTCCAGGAGTTAGTGGATAAACAGGCCCGGCTTCCCAATGATATCCGTTGGCATTATATTGGTCACCTGCAAAGCAATAAGGTGAAATACATTGCACCGTTTGTGCAGTTGATCCACGGAGTGGACAGTTTCAAATTGCTGAAAGAGATCAACAAAGAAGCGGGGAAGAACAACCGTGTGATCGATGTGCTGTTGCAGGTGCATATTGCACAGGAAGAAACGAAGTTTGGGTTAAGTGAAGATGAGTTGAAAACGATCTACAACAAAAATTCAGACGGATTACATGAGTTGAAGAATGTTCGGATCTGTGGTTTTATGGGAATGGCATCGTTCAGCGATGATCTGGAAAAAGTAAGAAGTGAGCTTCGTTCGTTGAAATCATTGTTTGACTGGTATGCTGATGTGCCAATAGCAAACAGTCAATTTTCCATTCTTTCGATGGGCATGAGTGGTGATTATAAAATTGCAATTGAAGAAGGAAGTACGATGGTGCGGATTGGAAGTTTGTTATTTGGTGCAAGAATTTAAATGAATATAATTTGGTCTGATGGTTTGCAACGGTACCGTCCAATGAATAAGGTTTAATGATCAATGTTTGTTATTTCGGATAACCCGGAATATTTTTCCCCAAGTAAATATTGCGTTCTGCTTTTACCAAACTGCCACCGGGTTTCATGGTAAGTATTCCACTGCCTCCACGATTCCGGCAACGGCTTCGTTCTTCTGTTGTAAGGAATGGGTCATTGTCAAATACAAATTCATCGATCCAGTATTCCTGTTTGCCCGGCTCTTTAATAGTGATATGAATATGTGCCGGATTCTTACTGTCGGGATAAGATCCCGGCCGAAGCGTGAAGAATTTATAAAAGCCATTCTTATCTGTTTTCATCAAGCCACGTAAATAGCCATGTCGTTTGGCCCAACCTGTTTCATCTCCTTTTTGCGGATAAAGTCCCGTATGATCTGTGTGATAGATATAAATAATTACGCCTTCAGCAGGTGTTTTGCCATCAGCTTTATAAACCGTTCCGTTCACAGCAAGTTTTTGTCCCGGCAAGTTCCAATCGGGGAGCCATATCATTGGTTCTAATTTTTCAAATGGAACGGGGCTTTCGTAAATCGCCTCACAACCTTCACAACCTCCCGGATCAACTTTTATGTCTTTGGTTGTTTGTTGTTGTGCACAGGAACTTGTTGGCAAATGAAGCAGCAGAAGAAATGCGAAGAAGATGATATGGTTCATGGTAAATGTGTTTGTTATACAAAGATTGTTGATGGAACATTTGCATAAAAGTGATTTACAGCTGTTGCATTAGTTCCTTGACGAACGGCGGGTTTGCATTTCGTCAGCAAAAAGCAACAGGAACTGTAATCGGTTTTAACGGGTGGATTTTGTACATTTATTTTGAGGTATGCACAACGCTCCATTTTTTCTGAAATACAAACTGCATCATGTACTCATCTGGATGCTGGTGTTCGGTACATGGTTTCTGTTCCGTTACGAAGGGTATAGTCTTCCTGCCACAGCATTTAAAGTGACGCTTATTAAAGTGATCGATCTCGCAGCATTGGTGTATTTCACCAACTATGTGCTTATTCCTAAACTGCTGTATAAGAAGAAATATGTTTTGTTTGCGGTTACACTCATCAGCTTGATTGTCCTTAGTAGTTTGTTGAAGATGAATATCATTGGCCGCATGACCAATAACCCTGCCTTGCTAAATATATCCGGTAATTGGAAAGGCAGAGTATACGACAATATACTACCGCATTTCTTCCTGGTATTGGCAGGTGCCGCATTTAAGTTGATGTTTGATTATACAGCCATGCAAAAAAAGATGGCGGATATGGCAAAGGAAAAAGCAGAAGCTGAATTAAGTTTTCTGAAATCGCAAATCAATCCGCATTTCCTGTTCAACTCCATCAATGCTGTTTATTTTTTGATCGATAAAGAAAACAAAGAAGCACGGGAGGCATTGCATAAATTTTCGGACATGTTGCGTTATCAATTATATGAAGCCGGTGGTGATAAAATACCGATTGAAAAAGAGATCGACTTTTTGAACGATTATGTTGCGTTGCAAAAACTTCGGAAAGATGATCAATTACAAAGTAGATTTTTCAGCAGATACCGAAGTAAAAGGATTTTCAATTGAGCCTTTATTGTTAGTGTCTTTTGTTGAAAATGCATTCAAACATATTTCACACCGAAGTGATGAAACAAACTATGTAAAAGTGAAACTCTCAAAAGCAAACGGCACGTTGGATTTTCAGGTAGAGAATTCAAAAGAAGATGCTATTCCAATTGAAAAGAATGGCGGTATTGGTTTGCAGAATGTGAAACGCAGATTGGAATTATTATACCCAGGCAAGTATGATCTTAACATACAAAACGGAGCAGAGGTTTATACTGTTCATCTTAAACTGCATGTGTAATGTTGATTAAAGTTGTGATCATCGATGATGAACCGCTTGCCCGCAAGGGATTGAAAGAGTATGTTGCTGATATTGATTTTCTGCAATTGGTGGGAGAGTTTGATCATCCGTTGAAGGCAGCCGATCTCATCAGCAAAGGTGAAGTGCATTTGTTGTTGCTCGATATACAAATGCCAAAGATTACCGGTATTGATTTTTTTAAATCGCTGCAACAGGCACCACCGGTTATTTTTACCACTGCTTACCCGCAATATGCATTGGATGGGTTTGAACTGAATGCACTGGATTATTTGGTAAAGCCTATTTCATTCGATCGTTTTTTGAAAGCGGCCATGAAGGCAAAAGAATATTACGAACTGCGTCAACAAAATAAAACTGTAGATGCTGCACAGCAACAAACTGAATTTTATATCAAGGCCGATAATCGTTTTGTACGTATTGCGTTCAATGATGTGCAGTATGTAGAAGCATTACAAAATTATGTTTGTATTTATACGGCTGAAAAAAAATACATCAGCTATCTCACCATGAAATCGGTGGAAGAATATTTACCTGCAGTTCAATTTATCAAAACACACAAGTCGTTTATTGTAAATGCAGCAAAGATCGATGCCATTGATGGAAACGAAATACGAATTAAAGAACATCGCATCCCCATCAGTCGAAATGAAAAGGAAGATGTGTTGGAACAGTTGTTGAGGAATAAATTTTTGAAACGTTGATTTGGGTCGGGACGCTGGAGCGGCCTGAACCCTATTAGACAAAGAAGCCACATCAAAATGACATGGCTTCTTTCTTGCAGATAATCATGGTCTGAAGGAATAAGGGCCGTACCGACCAGCGTTTATTTCTTCACTTTCCCATAATCAAACACAATATTACAAAATGCTTTTACACCAACATCCAGCATACTGTCATCAATTACAAAATCAGGTGTGTGATGTCCGGTTGGTTGTGCACCCTTGGGCATACCACCAAGATTAAAGAAAAATGCGGGGGCTTTTTCGCCGAAATAGGAAAAGTCTTCCGCTCCTGTTGTCCAGGTTTCTTCTACCGTATTTTCATTGCCTGCTGCACGTTGCAAAGAAGGCAATGTATTTGTAACAAGTGCAGGTGTATTGTAGGTCACCAATGTTTTCGTATCGATCACCACTTCTGCCGTTGCACCATAAGCACTGGCAATTGTTTGCGCTACTTGCTTTATTTTTTCATGCACTTCTTTTTGCATTTTACTGTCGAGTGTGCGGATCGTGCCACTGAAGCTCACTTCTTCGGGAATAATATTTTCACGCACCCCGCCATTGAATTTGCCTACTGTAATTACAACGGGCGCTTTTGTTAAGTCGGAACTACGGCTTACGATGGTTTGCAAACCATTAATAATTTGTGCGGAGATCATAATGGGATCAATTCCGGTCCATGGAGCGGAACCATGTGCTCCTTTCCCTTTCACTTTGATTGTAAACCAGTCGCTGCTGGCCATAAATGCGCCGCTTTTGTATGTGATCTTTCCAATTTCTGTGTCAGCAGAAATGTGCAAACCAAAAATCGCATCTACTTTCGGGTTTTCCATGACACCTTCTTTTACCATCAAGGCAGCGCCACCTTCTTCATCGCCGGGCGGACCTTCTTCAGCTGGCTGGAAAATAAATTTCACCGTACCTGTTACATCTTTTTTCATCGACGACAACACTTCAGCAGTGCCCATTAAAATAGCAACATGTGTATCATGTCCGCAGGCATGCATTACCGGAACTTGTTGACCAAGGTAATCAGCAATAACATTTGATTTGTAAGGAATGTCAACACGTTCTTTGATTGGCAGTCCATCAATGTCTGCACGCAACGCAATCACAGGACCGGGTTTTCCACCTTTGAGTAAAGCAACCACGCCGGTTTTAGCGACACCGGTTTTTACTTCAAGCCCAAGACTTCTTAAATGATTGGCGATGTACTCCATGGTTTTAAACTCACGGTTACCCAGTTCTGGATTTTGATGCAAATGCCTGCGCCATTCGATTACTTTGGGTAATAATGCTTTTGCTTTCTGATCGATCAGTTGCTGAATATTTTGTGCTGATGCTGACGAAACAGCCACACACAATACGATAAAGGAAAATAGTTTTCTCATCATGCTTTATTGTTTAGTTGGAATTGAATATTAGTTTTTAAGAAACACATAGCCATCATATTCCACAAAATCTGACGCTTTTATTTCGATGGCTGATACTTTGTTGTTCTTGACCTCAAATGGAACTGCAAACTTTCCGTAAGAAGGATGGTTCCAGGTAAGTAAGAAATTTTTATTGTTGATGTACTCCAGTTTGCCTTTCAGTTTTGGATGATGACTCATCAAGACTGTTAATTCATTATTCTCTTTTACGATCTGCATGTTGCCATACACACGGTTGTAATACGAACCAACAAATGCATCGGCGCTTACAGGCAGCCTGGGTTTTTTCATAACACGTTCTTCCCAGTCTTTCATTTTTGAATCGTTCAACACCTGGTCCTGTTGTTGAAACTGTAATAGGATTTTACTTCTGTCAACATACGGCACGCCTAAGTAGGCATCCATGATTTGGTAACGTAATGCTTCAAAGAAATTCTGGTTATCGTTATTGGTTAAAATACTGATGCCAAGTTTTTCTTCAGGAATAAAACATACATTGGTAACAAAACCAAACGCACCACCTGTGTGCCAATACACTTGCTTGCCATTATAGTCGGTCATGTATTCACCTAAACCATATGCACGGAAATGCGTAGGGTAGTATGGCGATTTACGTGTGCCCGTTAAAATGTTGCCGTCTCTTGTTTTTTGCAATACCTGCCATGGAATAACTGCTTGGCCGTTGATCTTACCACTGTCTAACTGAAACATGAGCCATTTGCTGAGATCATTCACACAGCTCACCATACTTGTTGCCGGACCAAGATTATCGATTTCATCATACGGCAGTTTGCTCAATGGCCCGAATGAATTGGAGTAGGGAACAGCTACATTATTTCGGTTAGCCATACCCGCAGTGTTCATATGAGTATTGGTCATGCCAATAGGTTTCAGCATGCGATCGCTCACATATTGTTCCCAGGTAATGCCGGTTGCCTTTTGCAAAATTTCACCTGCCACCAGAAAACCTGCATTGCAGTAACCATAGTTCTGACGAAATTCTCCTTCGGGTTTCAGCAAACGCATTTTCCAGATAATGGAATCTTTGGGCAGGTTGCTGTTCCAGAATGTAAAATCACCTTGAAATGTTTTGGTACCTAAACGATGGCACAACATATCTCTCACTGTTGCCAGTTTGGTTGATGTTGAATCGTACAACCTGAACCAGGGAATATGTGTTGTTACCTTATCATCCAGCGATAATTTCTTTTCATGTTCTGCTAAGCGCAAGACTGGTGCCTGTAAATAATTTTGAATTAGAAGCAATGATGAATAATGTATTGGCATCAACCTTTTCCGGTTTGCCCACTTCTTTTACACCATAACCTTTTATGAAAACGATCTTCCCGTCTTTTACAATGGTAATGGCAAGGCCGGGAATATTCCAGTCTTTCATGCCACGTTCAATGTAGCGTTCAAGACTATCGGTGATAAAGGCGGGAGGTTGTTGTGCAAAGGAAGTGCTGATAGCTATGTACAGAGAAGAATAGAAAACAGTATTTTTTTAAAATACATAAAACGGTTCATTTACGGAAAGGTATAAAAATAAAAAGCGGATAACAAAACTGTTATCCGCTGAATAATTTCGAAAAAATTATCGTTCCCACAATAACTTTTTTCCAAACACCAATGTGTTATCGGTAAACTTTACCCGTGTTATTTCAATCATCCAAATATCGCCACGGAATATCCCGGCAACCGGAAATTTTTTGAGATAGGTTTCCTTTGCTTTCTTACCGATCGGTCCGTCAGCTTTTAAAAAGTTTCCGCTAAACTGTACGCCCTTCACTTTCGCTTTTGTGATTTTATCCGGAAGAATAGTGCCGGCTACCCGGTTGTTTTTTAATGCATCTTCAATATGTCTCGTATCTGCATCGGATTTAAACACAAGCAAGTTTTCGGTTGGCTCAAATGCATAATAGCAAGAGGCACAATAAGGCTCGTCATTTACAGTAGTTGCAATGGATATAACCGATTGCTCTTTCAGGAAAGCAGCAATATACTCGTTCATTACCGGCGAAGTTGATGTATCGTTCGATGCCATAGTTGAAATTTTAATAAAGATGAATGAATATACAAATTGCGTGGCTAACCTGTATTAGCTGAATAGCTGATTGTGATAAGTTGGTTACTTATACTCTCCATACACAGCTCTCAACTCATCGGCTATTTCACCCAAGGTACATTTGTTTTCAACAGCTGTAATTACAGCGGGCATCAGGTTTTCACCGCTGCCGGCCCTGTCGTTGATCTCTTGCAGGCACTGATCCACTTTGCCGGGATCACGGTTGTTTTTTAATTGATTCAACTTTTCCGTTTGTATGGCCCGGATACTGTCGTCAATTCTGAAAACAGGTGTTGTATTCGATTCATTTACTTCGAATTTATTTACACCTACAATGATCTTGGAACCATTCTCGATATTTCGTTGGTATTCATAAGCACTTCGTGCAATTTCATCCTGAATAAAACCTTCTTCAATAGCAGAAACACTGCCGCCCATGACATCGATCTTTGAAATGAGATCCCAGGCCATTTTTTCAATTTCATCTGTGAGAGCTTCTACATAATAACTGCCTGCTAACGGATCAACTGTATCAGGAGCACCGCTTTCAAATGCAACCACTTGCTGTGTGCGCAATGCAATTCGTGCGGCTTCTTCCGTTGGTAAACTCAACGCTTCATCATATCCATTGGTATGCAATGATTGCGTGCCACCCAACACGGCAGCTAATGTTTGAATCGTAACCCGTGAAATATTATTAAGTGGTTGCTGTGCTGTTAACGTGCTGCCACCGGTTTGTGTATGAAAACGCAACATCATGGCTTTCGGATCTGTTGCACCAAGTTCTTTCATCATCTGCGCCCACATACGACGGGCTGCACGAAACTTAGCTGCTTCTTCAAACAGATTATTGTGCGCATTAAAAAAGAAGGAGAGACGTTTCCCAAATACATTAATGTCTAACCCTTTTTCCAGTGCTGCTTTCACGTAGGCTTTACCGTTCGCCAATGTAAACGCAATTTCCTGCACCGCTGTACTTCCTGCTTCACGGATATGATAACCGCTTATGGAAATGGTATTCCATTTTGGTAATTCATGGCTGCACCATTCAAAAATATCTGTAATGATGCGCATGCTTGGTTTGGGAGGATAGATATACGTTCCTCTTGCAGCGTATTCTTTTAAAATATCATTCTGGATTGTGCCTGTAATTTTTTTCAGATCAGCGCCTTGCTGTTTTGCCAATGCAACATAAAAGGAGAGGAGTATAAAACCGGTGGCATTAATGGTCATTGAAGTGGAAACATCTTCCAGCTTAATACCATCAAACAATGTTTGAATATCTTCAATGCTATCAATGGCTACACCCACTTTTCCCACTTCGCCTTCTGCTAATGCATGATCGCTGTCGTAACCAATTTGGGTAGGCAGATCAAACGCCACACTTAAACCACTTACACCTTGTGATAATAAATAGTGATAACGTTTATTACTTTCTTCAGCAGTAGAGAAACCGGCATACTGCCGCATCGTCCACAATTTGCCACGGTACATATCGGGCTGTACGCCACGTGTAAAGGGAAACTGTCCGGGTAGTTCTTCCTGTTGTTTCCCGACTTCGCTCGAATCAACAACAGCTGCACTTCGACTCCCGCTGTGGCGGGACAGGTTTCGCTCAGTCTCTGCAGCTGTATAAAGTGGCTTCACTTCAATACCCGAATCCGTTGTGATCTTTTTTTCATGCATAAAGCAAGTTCTTTCGTTAATGATGGTTAACCCATCAGTTGTTTAGCTTCGTTGTTGATGAGTGTTGCTACAATAGTTTGCAACGATACATGCTCATCATGCGATAATAACTCAACAATTTTTTTACTCAGATCAGCTCCGGTTGAACCGGCGGATAAGGTTGATGCAAGTTCATTCACAATAAACATATTCTGCTCTTTCAAGTTTTTAACGCCATCCCAAGCCGGAGCAGATACATATAATTGTTGACTGATATTGTATTCAAATTCTGCTTTAATGCTTTGTATCATCAGGTTCTGCAGTTCAGAAGCAGAAAGTTGTGCAACTGGTAAACGACCTAATAAATTGTTTAGTCCAATGCGTTCGCAAAGAATGGTAATGCGTTCATAGGCCTGTAACTGTAACCGAAGCATTTCAGGATTCGCCGAAACAGTTGTTTTTCGTTGTGGTTGGGGAGCGGCTGCCTGTTGTTGTTGATGTGCCTGTTGCTCCAATGCGAGTTGACGTTGCTCCTCCAGTAATTCTTTTTTCCCTTTTGCACGCAGATACAGTGCTAATGCTGCAAAAACAACAATAGCGCCTCCAAATAAGTAGTAGTAAATGGTATCCATAAATGATTGAGTTGCAGCAAAAATAGGTTTTTGCAGTTGAAAACAAGGATTGTGCAGGAATGCTCATTCCGGCGTAAATTTGCAGTAAACAAGAATGATATGGAAATAATGAATAGTGCACCGGTGAGTTTTACAGCAACAGCAATTGCAGAGTTGCAGCGTTTGCATGCAGAGCAGGCGCCCGGTAAGTTTCTGCGTGTGGGTGCAAAAGGTGGTGGTTGCTCCGGTTTAAGTTATGTGTTGGATTTTGATACAAAAGAAGACAATGATGAATTGTTTGATATAGATGGTATTCCCTGTATTATGGATAAAGGACAAGGTATGTATCTGTACGGCATGCAGATCGATTGGGATAATGGATTGAGTAATCGTGGGTTTACATTCAGTAATCCCAATGCCAGCAAAACCTGCGGCTGTGGTACCAGTTTTGCCGTGTAAAATCAAGTCCATTCGATTTGCTTCTTCTTCCAGACGAAAGCTTTTTTGTACCCAGTGTTGGGTATTGAAAAATGTGAAAAAAAGTTGTAACTCGCATCTATAAATAATTTGCATGAAAAAATCGATCCTCCCTTTTTTACTTCTTTTTTTAGTTGGCTTATCTACTGAAGCTTTAGCCCAAAAGAAAAAACCGGCAGCAGTTGCAGGTATCATTGGTGATGCTGCGGCAGATAATACAGAGAAAAAAAACAATGCCGGTAACAAAGAACTCAAAATCATTTCAGCTGAAAAAGCAATGGAAATGAAAATTCCGGAAGGTGGTGCTAATGGCGCAGCGGTGGTTTATCACCCGAAAGAGAAATTGTATTATGCGGCACAAGCAGGGAATATGAGTTTTCCATTAGTAATTTTTAATGAGGAGGGTGATGTTGTTTCGGGTGATGAGCAGGCAACGTTGATCGATGTGCGTGGACTTTGGTATAATCCCAAAACAAAACAACTGGAAGGAAACGGCTACAAAGATTTTGGTTGGTTTGTGTATGATCTGGATAAAAAAGGAATTCCCGAAAAAATCAATATCAAAAAAGAAGGTTCCAATCAACCCGATGATAACAGTGCCGGTGTATTGAATACAGATGGTAATGAAGTGCTCTTCTTAGACGGATTGAATGTGGTTTGTTATAGCACCGATGGCACCGATAAACGAAAGAGCATTCAAATTCATTTTGGAGCGATGAATGCAGGCGATGCAACAAGTCTCAGCCAATCAGATTTTGAACAGGCTTACAATACCCGTTCATTGATTTACACCGGTATCAAGAATGCAGAGATCGGCTTGCTGAATATTGCAAAAAAGCAAGTGGAATTGTACGACAGTAAAAGCGGATACATGAGCCAGATAATAAAACTTCCGATCGATTTTGAAATTGAAACCTATTTTAATTTCTCTTATTCAAACGGGATTTATTGGGTGTTTGATAAACAGAAACGTAAATGGAATGGGTTTAAATAAACTCAACCTGACACATACAAATAAGAAAGCCGCTGTCACAGCGGCTTTCTTATTTGTATGCATTGATACTTTTTATTTCGCCAGCGATTGAATAATATCGTACTTGGTAACAATGTGAAAGTTCCCTGCTTCATCTTTACTTAAAACAGCACCGTTCTCTTTTGTAATGAACGAACTTAATCGTTCAATAGGTGTGTCGAACGATACAAAAATCGGGTAACGGCGCTTCCATCACAGCTTCCACACTGGCATGCTTTATTTCCGGGTTGGTAAATACTTTATCAAACAATCCGTTTTCAGAAATGGAGCCAATTGGTCCGCTTCCATTAATGACCGGTATTTGTTCAATATCATATTTCTTCATTAGTTCTACTGCATTTGCAACGGTATGTGTTGGCTCAATAGTGATAAGGCGGTTGTTCGCACGCTACCTACAATATCCTTAAATGTTTTTACATCTAAAAACCCACGTTCAATGATCCATTGGTCGTTATAAATTTTTCCAACATAACGGCTCCCGTGGTCGTGAAAAATACAAACTACCATATCATCTTTCTTCAAACTATCTTTCAATTGCATTAATCCCTGCATACAGCTGCCAGCACTGTATCCGCAAAACATACCTTCTTCTTTTGCAAGTCGACGTGCCATTACTGCACCGTCTTTATCCGTTACTTGTTCAAAGGGATCTATCACACTCATATCATAGTTCTTTGGCACAAAGTCTTCACCAAAACCTTCACTGATGTATGGATGCACATCATTCATATCCGCTTCACCAGTTCGGAAGTAATTGGTCAGTAAACATCCGTACACATCAATTGCCCAGATTTGTATGTTTGGATTTTTTTCTTTAAAAATTTTGCTGCGCCGGTAATGGTTCCACCTGTACCTGCCGTGCAAACCAGGTGTGTGATTGTTCCATCAGTTTGCTCCCAAATTTCAGGGACCGGTTGTTTCATAATGTGCTAACCGGTTGGCAAGGTTGTCGTA
>CAWHOR010000048.1:0-5003 GCA_963830845.1 uncultured Bacteroidota bacterium
CGGAGGTATTGGTTTGATCCTTTCGTACCGCATTGAAAAGAAAGAAGTACTGGATAAAGAATAATGCGATTTACCAAACAACCTTATCTCAAAAAGAAAGCGACCCGCCGAGGCGGATCGCTTTCTTTTTATTTTTTCAATTCCTGCAAAGCTTTTACAACAAGCGGATCATAAAGATTCCGCATTTTGATAAATCCTTCTGTATGCCAGATGTAGCGGCTGAGTGAGCTGATGAAATTCTTTCTTACTGTAGCCTGTTGCATTACTGTAAGAGAATTAAAACCAATGCTGTCTTTTTCTGCTAACTTGTTCAGATAAATATCGATCGATGCCGGATCAACCGCAACAAAATTTTGCAGATCGGCTGGCGCTTTTAATTTCGTAAGACTTGCTTTGTTTGCAAGAAAATAGAGATAGGCTGCATCACTGATTCGTTCCCGCATCGCCATGCGATTGGCTTTTGGTAATTGATCGGCCGTATCAACCGGAACATATACATCGGGTGAAATGCCACCGCCACCATAAACAATTCGTCCGCCTTTTGTTTTGAATTTCTTGCCATTGTGTGCCGCTGAATCTCCATGTAACAATTCTCCGTTGGTTAAACGGGTGCTAACCTCTGAGCGGTAACCTGATTTATCGCCGGGACTGTATGGCTTTTGAATACTGCGCCCAATAGGAGTGAAGTAACGGGAAACCGTTAAACGGATGGCACTGCCATCGCTCGAACTGAATTGTTCCTGTACCAGACCTTTTCCAAATGAACGTCGGCCAAGAATGGTAGCCCTGTCCCAATCCTGCAACGCACCGGCCAGCACTTCACTTGCAGAAGCAGAACCTTCATCGATCAATAAGATCAGTTTTCCTTCTTCAAACAAACCCGGACGTCGTGCCGTATAACTTTGTTTGGGGTATGATTTCCTTCGGTATAAACAATTTCTTTGTTGCCATCTAAAAACTCATCGGCCATTTGAACGGCATCATCCAGCATGCCACCACCATTACCACGTAAGTCAAGAATGAGTTGTTTCATGCCTTCTTTCTGCAGGCGTTCAAGATTCTGCATAAACTCTTCATACGTAGTGCTGGAAAATTTATTCACCCGTATGTAGGCAATGGTTGGCTCGATCATGTAAGCTGCGTCCACACTTTTGATCGGGATGATGCCCCGTTGAATGGTTGCTTCGCCGGGTTTACCATTGCGGATCAACTTCACCGCTACCTCTGTTCCTTTGGGTCCTCTGAAAAACTTCCGTACCTCATCATACTTCCGTTTGGCACCCGATACAATTGAATCGTTTGCACTTAACAACTGATCACCCATCTGGATGCCCGCTTTGTCGGCCGGTCCTTTGGGCAACACATGTAACACATGCAACGTATCATTCAGCATCATGAATTCAATTCCTACACCCTGAAAATTTCCAGCCATTTCTTCATTCACCATCTGCAGTTCAACGGGCGGAATATAAATGGAATGGGGGTCGAGTTGATTGAGCATATCCTGGATGGCAAACTGACCAAGTGAATCGGTGTTCACCGTGTCAACATATTTCTGCTTTACCAGTTCAAGGATTTCCTGTACCGGGTTGCGTTGTGCTTTTCCAAAAAAAGAGGGGCCATAGGCACCCATATTATCTTTGAGTTTATACCCAAAAAACATCCCGATAATAAGTGATACGGATAAGAGGACAGGCAACCAGACTTGTACTTTCTTTTGATTCATGAAAACGCTTTCGTGTAAAAAGAACGGCGAATTTCACGAAAATAAAGCATATTGCCCTCACGCTTTTGTTTCATTTTTTATATTTTACAGCAAAGGCCCGAAAAACGTAATAGCGGTATGAGTGTGAATAAACTAATAGCAGACAGTGGAGCAACAAAGGCTGAATGGTGTTTGATGAAAGGAAAGAAGCGAACCATCTTCTTCACGCAAGGCATCAGTCCGTTCCTGATGACCAGTGAGCAAATTGGCGACATGCTGATGAAAGAATTGAAACCATCGATGAAAAAAGAACGGATCGATGAGATCTATTTTTACGGTACGGGTTGCAGCAGCGAGCACAATATCAAGAGTGTAAAAAAGGCATTGAAATTTGTTTTTCCTACGGCTGGAAAAATTAAAGTAGATCATGATATGATGGGAGCCGCTAAAGCACTGTGCGGTCATGAAAAAGGAGTGGCCTGTATTTTAGGAACGGGTTCCAACTCCTGTTACTTCAACGGGATACGTATTACAAAAAACAGTCCGGGGCTTGGTTATGTCTTGGGTGATGAAGGAAGCGGTGCCTACCTTGGACGAAAGGTGATCCAGCATTTTTTATACAACACGTTTGATGTGGATCTGCAGGAACGGTTCACCAGCAAATACAATACAAACAGGGTTGAGATACTCGATCATGTGTACCGGAAACCGTTGCCCAACCGCTACATGGCATCGTTTGCCTTGTTCCTTGCCGAAAACCGGGGACATTATATGGTTGAGAATATTATTGAAGATTCGTTCAATGAATTTTTCTTTAATCATCTCTACAAATTCAGGGAAAGCTGGCTGTACCCCATACATTTTACGGGTGGAGTAGCCTACGCTTTCCGAGATGTGTTGAAAACCATGTGCCATTCGTACGAACTGCAGGTAGGGCGCATATTAAAAAATCCAATGCAGGGTTTAATTGAATATCATAGCTAATTTTGCAAATATGTCAGACCAATTTGTACGAATTACAGAACAGGAATCGAATTATCATCATCTCGAAGACATGAGTGTGGCAGATCTGCTGCTGAATATAAATAAAGAAGATAGTGTTGTACCGGCGGCTGTTGCAAAAGCCATTCCCCAAATAGAACCGTTGGTATCGGCCATCAGCGATAAAATGCTGATGGGTGGTCGTTTATTTTATATCGGCGCAGGTACCAGCGGTCGGCTTGGAATTGTAGATGCCAGCGAATGCCCGCCAACCTATGGTGTTCCCTATGGTTTGGTGATCGGCATTATTGCCGGTGGCGAAAAGGCCATTACCAATGCGGTTGAATTTGCCGAAGACAGTAAAGACCAGGGTTGGGCCGATCTGGAAGCCTATCAGGTTTCTGAAAAAGATGTGGTGATCGGTATTGCGGCCAGCGGCACCACGCCTTATGTGATCGGTGCATTGGAAGAATGCCGGAAGAGGAATATCATTACCGGCAGCATCAGCTGTAACCCCGGTTCACCGGTTTCAGCAGCAGCCGATTATCCGATCGAAGTAACAGTAGGCCCAGAATTTGTAACAGGCAGCACCCGCATGAAAAGCGGCACGGCACAAAAACTGGTGTTGAATATGATCTCCACTTCGGTGATGATTCAGTTAGGCCGGGTGGAAGATAACCGCATGGTGAATATGCAGCTTAGTAATGAAAAATTAGTTGACCGTGGGGTGAAAATGCTCATGCTCCGTAGCGGTCTTTCGGATTATGAAGCATCCAAGGATCTGTTGCTTACCCATGGTACAGTAAAAAAAGCACTCAACGCTATTGGTAAATAACCAAATCGTTCCCAATTCATCGTTCATCAACATAGTAACAGCAGCCGCTTTGAATTGTGCTGAAATGAGTGTAACTTTTTAGCTGCATTTCAACCTTCCAATTAAAAAGCTGATTATGAAAAAGAATATTTTGGTAACTCTCATTTTGTTTTCTGTTACAACCACTTTGATTGCACAGCGTTCTTCTTCCGTCTATGTCATCAGTGCGCCCGATAATCAACTCAATTGGGAGAACATTCAATTGCTGAATAGTAAAAAAGGAGTTGTGGTACAAATGGTATTTGATCCGACAAAACAAAAAATCGGCGTAACAGACGCCGCAAGTAATACGCCCATTACCAGAACAGTCAATGGAAAACCAATTGGACCAACTGCTACAACCGTTGCCGCCGCTGCATTTGAAGAAGTAAAGCAGCGTTTGTTTTATATTCCTCTGCAAATTCCGGAGTTGCGTTGGGTAGATATGCGTCAACCTTCTTCTCCCCAATTTTTTACACTTACATCGACATTGCTGAATCGATTGAATATGAATGATGCAGCGAATCATATTACTCGCATGGTGATTGGTGCCGATGGCAACGGATATGCAGCAACAAACGATGGCAATCATTTATATCGTTTCAGTACAGGGAAAACACCGGTGTTGGTTGATCTTGGTAAACTTGTTGATGCAGTTGGAAACGGACAGCTTTCTGTTCACAACCAAGCCAGCAGTTGGGGTGGCAATATGGTGGCTGGTACAGATGGATTGTTGTACTTGATTACCTATCGGCAATATGTTTACAGCATTGATCCCGCCAGCCGTATTGCAACACTTTTAGGAGCTGTTAAAGGATTGCCTGAAAACTTTAATGTAAACGGAGCAGCCGTTGATCAGGAAGGTAGAGTATTGATGACTTGCAGTTTTGGGAATCAACTTTATTACAATCTTGATTTGGAAACACTCACTGCTCAGCCCGCTTACAAAGAAGATACAAAACGTATTAACGCATCCGATCTTGCCAGTGGAAACCTTGCAATACGACCCGCCATTAACAAAGGACAATACATAGTTGCCCGTTCACCATTCACATTGGAGAATCAAAAAATTGCGATGTTTCCAAACCCGGTAACCGAACATCGGTTTCAATTGAACTTTGAAGAAACCGGTACAGGCATTCATACCATTCAGGTACTTGATCTATCCGGCAAGATCCTCTTCAATAAAACAGTGAATGTGAGCGGACCCGGTCAGTACGAAGGAGTGGAGTTAAAACAAACCATCACGAAAGGATTATACATGATAAAAGTGCTGAACCAGGATGAGAAAACAGTTTATCAATCGAAATTCATTCTACAATAAAATTCCTGATTCTTCTTGCAAAGGTCTGCTGATGGCAGCTCTTTTTATTCATGAAAATTTATTTTAAGACTAACGCTTGTTGCATGATGCATCGTGTTTATCTTGTGGCCTCATGAATAAGATAGTTGCACATATTACAC
>CAWHOR010000049.1:0-38205 GCA_963830845.1 uncultured Bacteroidota bacterium
TGGTGGTGGAAGAAAATGTTCACTTGCAAAATGGTGATTACAGAACCAATGCGGTGATCAAAGCAGTTGATGAATCGTACAACAAAAGCAGCGGTGTTTCATCGATGATGGTGAATGGAAAATTTGAAACGGGAAGCATCGAAACCCCTGCATTGGTATTAGGTGTTGGCATTGAAAATGCATTGAACTTATTAAGCGACCGTTCGATTACGCCGGTAACAGCCTATCTCCCGAAACGTGGGGTTACTTCAAGCAATCCATTGGAATCGATCAGCACGGTAAATCTGCAACCAACAGGATCGTTTTCGATTCAGCAGGATTTTGATAATAAGTATGTGATCACCAATCTGGCGATCTTAAAAGAAATGCTGGGTATGAAGACGTAATGAATACAGTGCTGCAGAAATTAAACTCACCGATCCATCTGCTGAAAAAGAAACCATTGCAGCTTTGCAGAAAATCATGGGCAATGGTTACCTGGTGGAGAACAGGTATCAGCAAAATCGTTCACTCTTCGCCGTTATGCAATTGGAAAAATGGGCCATTTATGGGATTCTTTCATTGATATTGGTGATCGCATCGTTCAATATGATTGGTGCACTCACCATGCTGGTTCTGGAAAAAGAACAGGACATACAGATACTCCAGGCCATGGGTGCCGAAAAGAAATTTATTCAACGAATTTTTTTAACCGAAGGAGTGTTATTGGCATTTGTTGGTAGTATCATCGGTATTTTATTGGCAATGCTGTTTGCGTATTTACAGGTAACGTTTAAACTCATTCCGTTACAGGGTTCGTTTGTAATTGATTATTATCCGGTCGATATTTTACTCACCGATATTTTACTGGTGATGCTCACGGTTTTTGTGATCGCCTTACTGGCATCGTGGGTGCCTTCGGTAAAAGCAGCACGGCAGAAAGTGTCGTTACGTGCACAATGATGAATTGAATCCGGACAAATAAAAAAGCAGAGAACTTTCATTCTCTGCTTCTATCTAAAATTAAATCGCTTCAATTAATAATCGCCTAAGCTTGTTTCTCCAAGTTGAGTCAGGGCTTTTTCCAATTGTTCATCGTTTGGAGCAATACCATGCCACTCGTGACTTCCTTCCATAAAATCAATGCCTTTGCCCATCTCAGTTTTCATGAGGTTTACAATCGGCTTGCCTTTGCCAATAAAGGTTTTTGCTTTTTCCAAACCGGCAACCATCTGATCCATATCGTTTCCATCTTCAATAATGAGTGTTTCCCAACCAAACGCTTCAAACTTTCCTTTGAGATCGCCGAGGCTCAATACTTTTTTGGTTGGACCATCAATTTGCTGACCATTCCAGTCAACGGTAGCAATCAGGTTGTCCATTTTGTTATGAGCAGCAAACATGATCGCTTCCCAGTTTTGGCCTTCCTGCAATTCGCCATCGCCATGCAATGAATAAACAACAGTGTTTTCTTTATTGAGTTTTTTGGTATAAGCTGCACCAATGGCAACGCTCAATCCCTGTCCAAGCGATCCCGATGCAATACGCACGCCCGGTAAATGCTCATGGGTGGTAGGGTGCCCCTGCAATCTTGTATTCAGTTTGCGGAACGTTTTCAACTCTTCAGCAGGGAAATAACCGCTGCGGGCCAATGTTGCATAAAAAACAGGCGATATATGTCCGTTTGAGAGAAAGAACAGATCCTCGCCAGTTCCATCCATGTTAAATGAAGGATTGTGCTTCATTAACTTGAAATACAAGGCGGTAAAGTATTCGGTACAGCCTAACGAACCACCCGGGTGGCCGCTTTGACATCCGTGTACCATTCGTACGATATCTCTCCTGATTTGCGTTGCGATTTCTTTCAGTTCTGCCATGATTTTTAGAGTTGCGGGCAAAGCTAACAGAAAAAATAGTTCATTCGGCTAAACTTTTTGCCCAAATTAAGGTCGATTCAGGTGCCGATTGTTGAAAAATGGGAAAACTACGATGGCATTTAATTTTATCCATATCTGTTTCTGCTTTCGGCCCAGATAGTATAGATTTGCATCACACTTGAACAATCAACTGCATGGATCACCTGTTAATAGGATCAGTTATTTCCTTCCTCATTACATATTCTGCTATTCCGATCATTATACGTGTAGCGGAGGCTAAGCAACTGTTTGATGTGCCTGATGATAACAGGAAATTACATAAAACGCCCATTCCTTCACTTGGAGGTATCGGTATTTTTGCAGGGTTTATTCTGGGATTCCTGATTGCAGTGCCGGCCGGATGGGATGAAGTTCAGTATTTTGCCGCTGCCTTTTTAGTCATTTTTTTCCTTGGGTTGAAAGACGACATTGTAGTACTTACGCCCCTGAAAAAATTTCTCGGGCAATTGCTGGCAGCGTTTATAATTGTTTATAAAGGAGATATTTTGATTGATGGCATGTTTGGCTTCATGGGATTTGATAAAATGCCTTTTGTAATAAGTCTTGCGTTTACATATCTCACAATTATTGTTATAACCAATTCATTCAATCTGATTGACGGCGTGGACGGATTAGCCGGGTCACTTGGGTTATTTACATCTGCTGCATTTGGTATTTACTTCTTTATGGCCGATCAGCCATTTTATGCTATGATGGCTTTTGCCATGACGGGAAGTTTGGCCGGGTTCCTCATCTTTAATTCCTCGCCCGCAAAAATATTTATGGGAGATACCGGGTCACTTTTACTTGGTATCATCAACTCTATTCTTGTTATTAAGTTCATACAAGTAGCTACAGTGCCTACTGCTAAAGTTTATTTACCAGCGGCACCGGCCATTGGTTTTGCTATCTTGTTCGTTCCGTTATTTGATACGCTCCGCATTTTTGCTTACCGCATTTTATCACGTCGCTCTCCTTTCAGTCCGGATCGTAACCATGTCCATCATTTATTGCTGGCAAAAGGGTTTAATCATAAAATGGTAACCTTCCTTGCAGTGTCATTTAATATTGTTATTGCCGGTGCAACTGTTTTGGCACGTGACCTGAATATCACATTCCTTTTACTCGGGCTAATCAGCGTAGGATTTTCAGTGATCAGTCTGCTTATTTATTCCAACCGCAGCTATCGTGAAAAATTGTTTGCACCCAGCCAGCACATTGATGAGAATGGTAAAACAAAGGTTATTCCCCTTCCTACAAATGCGAATGCCGCAGCTGTCGAAAAAGGCGAAATTGCAAAATAATCGATCAAACTTTTCTTTGCATCGCAGCAATCAGAACAATTTATTAGGTTTGCAGCTCATTAATTTTTACAAGTATGTCAGAAGATTTATCGTTGATACTGAGTGATGCTGAAGAGCACATGGTCAAAGCGATTCAACACCTGGAAATTGAATTGGTGAAAATTCGTGCAGGACGTGCCAACCCCAATATGCTTGATAGTATTGTGGTGGATTATTATGGTTCACTTACACCAATTGGACAAGTAGGGAACATTATTGCAGCCGATGCAAGAACGATTACCATTCAGCCATGGGAAAAAAATATGTTGCAACCCATTGAGCGGGCCATCATCAATTCCAATATTGGATTAACACCTCAAAACGATGGAAGCATTATCCGCCTATTTTTACCACCCTTAACAGAAGAACGCCGGAGAGAATTAGTGAAACGGGTGAATGCAGAAGGCGAACATACAAAAGTAGCTGTGCGGAATATTCGCCGTGATGCGATTGAACAAATTAAGAAGTTGCAGAAAGATGGATTGAGTGAAGATGCGGCGAAAGATGCTGAAAAGGATGTGCAGGCACTCACCGATAAATACAGTTCACAGATCGATAAACATCTGGAAGCAAAAGATAAAGAGATTATGTCGGTGTAAGAGATCGTTTACAAATAATTGAAAGGGGTGCAAAGTTGCATCCCTTTTTTATTGCCGGTTGGCAAGGTATACACCCGACAAAATGATCAACAATCCAACAACTTCCAACTGACCAATTGTTTCACCTGCCAGTAATCCCCATCCAATAGCCACAAAGGGAATTCCATACGTTACCATTGAAGAAAATAGTGGCCCTGCCCGTTTCATCAGCATGTAAAACAAGACCGATGCAATGGCTGTTCCAAAAATTCCTAATATGGCCGATGCACTGATAGCTCTGATAACTGACGGTTCCGAAAAGTTGTGATGAGCAAAACCTGCGGCAAACAAAACGATTGTTGCCGGAATAATCAACGCAACAAATGCAATAGCAGCAATATCAAGTGATGCTACGTGTTTTAAATACCTGTTTATAAGGTTTACATTCAATCCATACGAAAACGTAGCAATAACAATCAATGAAGCAAGAAAGAGATCGCTGTTAGCACTCCCTTTTTGTTGAGCAAGGAATAATAACAACATTCCACAAAAACCAACCAACACACCCATTACTTTTTTCCAGGGAACAGATGTTCGAAATAAAATGGCCCCAATAATTATAACAAACAAAGGAGTTAGTGCATTCAACATGCCGGCTAAAGCGCTGTCGATTTTTGTTTCAGCCACGCAAAACAAAATGGCCGGAATAAAACTGCCGAGCAACCCAGATACAATCAACAGGCCAAGATCTTTTCGTTGCATACGTCTAAAACTGTTAAGTGCAAATGGCAACAACACAATGCCACCGCTTAACATACGCATGGCCGCTACTTCGTAAGCCGATAGTTCTTTCAATCCTTCTTTCATCAGAATAAACGAACTGCCCCAAACCAGGCAAAGAATCAGAAAAAGAAACCAGTTAAACAGTTTTGAATTCGTCATGCAAGCTGCAAAGGTGAAGGAAAATTGCGTATTACTGGCAGCATGTTTTATATTCGTAAAAAGGCAGAACTATGGCAAAAATAAAACTCAGTGCAGTAAGTACAAGAGCGCCCAAAAAAGCAAACAAAGAAAAACTGAAAGCAGAAACTGAAAAAATTCTTGTTGAGTTGGATGAACTGCAGAATCGTCTGATTGCAGAAAGTAAACACTCACTGCTTGTTATTATTCAGGGAATGGATGCAAGTGGTAAAGATGGAACATTGAGGAATGTGTTTGGCTCCCTCAATCCGCTTGGTGTATCGGTAACATCCTTTAAAGCACCTACTGCCGATGAGTTAAGCCACGATTTTCTATGGCGTGTACACAAAGCTGCTCCGGCAAAGGGTATGATCAAAATCTTCAACCGCAGTCAGTATGAAGATATTCTTGTTACACGTGTGCATGGGTGGTGCGATGATGAAGCCGCTGTAAAGCGAATGAAAGCGATTAATGATTTTGAAGAGCTCCTTGTGAACCACAATCACACGCAAATTCTGAAATTCTATCTGCATATTTCCCCGGCCGAACAGCAGGAGAGGTTGCAGGAGCGCACACATGATCCACGCAAAATGTGGAAATACAACGAACGGGATTTTGCAGAAGCAAAGCTTTGGAAAAAATATATGAAATATTATGAGGATTGTTTTCATTACTGTAACAAAGTGCCGTGGCAAATTATTCCAAGCGATCAGAACTGGTATAAGGAATATTTGATTGCTAAAACCGTATTTGACACCTTGAACAAGTTAAATATGCAGTATCCCGGCCTGAAAAAATAGACTTTGTAAACTCAAATTATTTAGTAAGATTTGTAATGCCCTCAAAACAATCCTTTACTATTACTAACAACTTAAAACAAAATATTTATGGGAATGCTTAAAGAGTTTAAAGATTTTGCAATGAAAGGCAATGTTGTCGATCTTGCTATTGGTGTAATTATTGGCGGGGCATTTGGTGCTATTGTTGGTGCTGTTGTGGATCACATACTGATGCCAATTGTAGGCATTATTACAGGCGGCGTAAACTTTGATACATTATCAGTTAAGGTAGGCGAAGCCGAATTAAAATATGGGATGGCTATTTCTGCTGCAGTGAAGTTCATCATTATTGCATTCTTTCTGTTTCTTGTAATTAAAGCAATTAACAAAATGAAAAAAACAGAACCACCTGCGCCACCTGCCCCCACTCCGGAAGACATCGTGTTGCTTCGTGAAATAAGGGATGCATTAAAAAAGTAAAACAGATCTATATAATTTAGCAGCAAGGAGTAGTTCTTTGCTGCTTTTTTTATTCAATAGAGCATGCTGTTCAATCAGCTTTGCTTCACCAAAACAAAAAATGTAAAATGAAAAAAACACTTTTCTCTTTAGTATTGCTTTCAACTTCTTTTATTGCCACTTCGCAGGATGCAGAAGTAAAACGCTTAAAAGACGAATCAAACAAAACAGTAAAAAAAGAACCCAAGCAAAAGGAAGGCTGGACAAAAGGCGGGGTGTTCAATCTCAATCTCAGTCAGGGTGCCAGCCGCAACTGGGCATCCGGAGCAGAGAAGTTTTCCTTCTCCATCAACGCCCTCATCAACAGTTTTGCATATTATAAGAAAGAACGGAACGTTTGGGATAATACACTCAATGCGCAATACGGTATTGTAAATGCTACCAGTATTGGTACACGTAAAAACGATGATCGCATTGATCTGCTTTCACGATATGGTTACCAGCTAGGCGATACAGCCACCAGCAAATGGTATTTATCAGCATTGGCAAACCTCCGTACCCAAATGACACTTGGTTATAACTACAGCGTTAATCCAAAAGAAAAAAACTCTGGTTTTTTTGCACCGGCTTATGTACTGGTCTCACCCGGTATTCTGTATAAACCCAATGCAACATTTGATGTGTTTCTATCGCCCGTTACTTCTCGTTGGGTACTTGTTAACGAAGCCAATAAAGAGATCCGCAGGCTGTTTAATTTTACTGATACCACCCAATCGGCCATTAACGAGATCGGTGCCTTTTTAACGGCCAATCTCAAAAAAGATCTGGCAAAAAACATCAGCCTTGCCAGCCGCTTGGATCTGTTCAGCAATTACAAAAATAATCCACAGAATATTGATGTATTCTGGACCAACACGCTGGGTTTCAAGGTGAATAAATACATCGGCATCAGTTATAATTTCGATCTTGATTTACGACCACGATACAAAAAATGTGGAAACCGGCGGACTCATGGGCACACAGCTCAAATCCCTCATGGGTATTGGGTTTACAGCCAACTTTTAATACGGTTTAGTTCCCTACATTTGCAAGTCCTGTACAGTTCGTACGGGACTTGTTCGTTAAAAACAGAAATACATTGCAAACAGAATCGTACCAGATAAAGTTACCTCAGTTTGAAGGTCCATTTGATCTCTTGCTGTTCTTTATTGAGCGGGATGAACTGGATATTTACAATATCCCTATCACCCGCATCATTAAAGATTTCATGGATTTCATCCATCAAACTGAAAAGCTGAATATTGAGTTGTCGAGTGAGTTCATTTTGTTCATATCCACATTGATGCGTATCAAAGCAAAAATGCTGTTGCCACGTAAAGAAATTGATGAGCAGGGAAATGAAATTGATCCACGCCAGGAACTGATCGATAAAATTCTTGAATACAAGCGTTTCAAAGAAGCCAGTGTGCAGATGGCAGAAATGGAGGCCATGCGGATGTTGATGGTGAAACGTGGAAATATTGCCAGCGAACTCGCCGGTATTGGTGAAGAAGCCGGTGAAGGCACCGAAATACAAACCATTACCATGTTCAAACTCATGAAGACCTTTGAACGGGTGATGAAAAAACACCACGATCGTTTTAACAAGCCGGTGCATACTGTTGTTCAGTATAACTACACGATGGAAGGCAGCCGTGAGTACATGCTGGACGTTGTGAAGAAAGAAAAAACAATGGCTTTCGAAAAATTATTTGATGTGGTAGAGAACCGCATTCATGCCATCTTTTTATTCCTTTCATTGCTTGAACTTTCGCAGCAACGTTATATGACCTTGTTGGTGGGTGAAGGAAAAAATAATTTTATTGTGGAGTGGAATGAAAGCAGGGAAGAAGATGCAGAAGATTCATTTGTGTATCCGCAGAATCCGGAAGAGAATTAAGGTTTCATATATCTGATTAAAAGCTCCATCAATTATATGATGGAGCTTTTGTTTTTTGGCAAAGTAAGACCTATAAGGTCAAGGTCTGCAGTGCTGCTTAAGAACCGGGAAGATATTTTAGCTCTACCCAGTTTGCATAAAGCAGGATGGTGACAAGCGTTTATCGAAAGGTTGTTTATTTTATGATGTACAGTTTTAGGTCAAAATTATCTCCATTCATGATGTAGTAATCATGTAAGAAAACGAGTTCTTTATTTCCGCCTGGAATAACATCAAGAAAGGTATAGTTTAAGTCTTGTAATGGGGTTGACTTTGTATCAATAATAATTGAGTCCTTGGTTGAGATAAGCTTTAATAAAGTTGTGCCACCTGAACTGTCAGTATAAAATTTCAGCTTGTATTTGGTCTCCGACGAAGTATGAAAAGAAGAGCTGTCTTCCGTTTGAAAATTAAATTTTGGAAGGAGGAGTTCGTATATGTTTCTTGTGTCTTTGCGTAGTAATCCTAATTGATTCAAACGGTCTGCTATAAAAAAAATCGGATCAGCTGTATCCGTAAGTAAGATTGGATTGCTATTCGATTGTTTCGCTAAGTATTCGTCTGTTTCTTTTTCGTTATTCATGAACTGAATATCTGCATAGGTTTTCCTGAACCTTAGTTCGCCAATATATTCAACAAATGCAGGCTTTGTGTTAGTTGCTTTGCTTTTGCAGGATAGTATTGTTGTTAAAACCAAGAGTATGATTAGAAAATGTTTCAAGACCTCTTAAAGTTATTTGATTGTAGTGGGATTTGATATGGTGTAAATTAGAAATCTCACTGCTTTGAAAAGGGTTTTAGCAGAGACTAACAAATCAATTCTTCTGCTTCTCAATTCCTTTCCATCCCCTAAAGAAAATAAAACCTTCCATTAAACGTTTCCTTTCTTTTGTGGTCTGTACCTGCAGACACAAATACCCTAATTTTTAAGAATCATGAAAAACCTCACACTGCTTTTGCTTTTACTCGCATTTTACGGATGTAAAAAGCCAACTGACCCTTCTCCCGACCCCAACCAATATGCTGACATGTATTTCCCGCCGATTACCGGCACTACGTGGGAAACGCAGCCTGTTGCAAGTTTAGGCTGGAATCAGTCGGCCATACAGCCCCTGAAAGATTTCCTTATTCAGAAAAATTCAAAATCCTTTGTGATCCTTGTAAACGGACGCATTGTAATGGAAGAATATTTTGATGGTCACACCGCCACGGCAACCTGGCAATGGAACAGTGCAGGAAAAACATTGGTAACAGCTGCTACAGGAATTGCGCAACAGGAGAATCTGCTCAACATCGATACAAGAGTATCGCAGTATTTGGGAAATGGGTGGACAAGTGAACCTCTGGCAAAAGAGCTTCTCATTACCCCTAGACATTTACTCACCATGACGTCGGGTATTAATGATAGTAGTGAATTGGTGATTAAGTCCAATCTTACTTACCTGGCCGATGCCGGAGCAAGATGGTCGTATCACAACGTGTTTCAAAGATTAATGGATGTGGTGGCCGCAGCAAGTGGACAAACCTACGATAGCTATTTCGCCGCAAAACTGAAAGACAAGCTTGGCATGGATGGCTTTTGGAACAACGGACTTATTTTTAAAGTGTACCATAGCAATACACGCAGTATGGCCCGCTTTGGTTTGCTTGCACTGAATAAAGGAAAGTGGGGAGCAGAACAAATTGTCAACGAACCCTTCTTTCAACAAAGCATTACGACTTCACAAAGCATCAATCCGTCGTATGGTTATTTGTGGTGGTTGAATGGAAAAAGCAGCTTTATGGTACCTGGATCACAAACGGTATTTCCCGGCAACCTTGTACCCAATGCGCCCGCCGATATGTATGCGGCCATGGGAGCCGAAGATCAACGTATCTACGTAATCCCTTCTAAAAAAATGGTGATCATCCGAATGGGCAATGCCTCCGATCCGGCCAATCCAAATTTCGCCGTGTCAGGATTTGACAATGCACTTTGGGAAAAAATAAATGCTGTGATTCAGTAATTCGAACGCCGCAATAAAAAATCCCGAATCAAGTGATTCGGGATTTTTTATTGACTGTTTAAAAACAATTATGCTTTTACTGTTACCATTACATTCATCATTTCTCTCACCGTTTTTGCAATGCCATTTACATCAATACCAATTTCTTCATACAACTGTTTTGGCGTGCCGTGTTCAACCAATGCATCAGGAATGCCCATGATCTTTATTTCAGCTTTATAATTATGAGCAGCCATAAATTCCAATACTGCACTTCCAAAACCACCAACTACAGTACCATCTTCAATGGTTACGATCTTATCAAATTTTGCAAATACTTCGTGGAGCATTTCTTCATCGATCGGTTTTGCAAAACGCATATCGTAATGCGCCGGATTGATCCCGTCGTTCTTTAATTCACGAATAGCACTTGCTGCAAAGTTACCGGGATGACCAAAGGACAGGATCGCAATGCCTTCGCCATCTTTCAATTTTCGTCCCTTGCCGATTTCAATTTCTTTCATTTCATTCCGCCATTCAGGCATTACACCTTCTCCTCTTGGATAGCGGATCGATATCGGCAGTTGATGTGTATCAAGTTGTGCCGTGTACATCATGTTGCGTAACTCCGCTTCATTCATCGGTGCGGCTACAATCATGTTGGGCACACAACGCATATAGGCAATATCATAACAGCCATGATGCGTTGGTCCATCTTCACCCACCAAGCCTGCACGGTCCAGACAGAAGATCACAGGCAATTTTTGAATGGCCACATCGTGCACCACCATATCATAAGCCCGTTGCATAAACGAAGAATAAATATTGCAAAACACTTTCATGCCTTGCGTTGCCATCCCGGCACTCAGCGTTACTGCATGTTGTTCGCATATGCCCACATCAAACGCACGGTGTGGCATTTTGTCCATCATAAACTTCAGCGAAGAACCACTCGGCATGGCAGGGGTAACACCCACAATTTTTGCATTTTGTTCTGCCAGTTCAATCATGGTATGTCCAAACACATCCTGGTATTTGGGAGGCTGAACCGTATCGAATTTTTTCTTTTGAATTTCACCGGTTACTTTATCAAACAAACCGGGGGCATGCCATTTGGTTTGATCTTTCTCGGCCAGTTCGTATCCTTTTCCTTTTACCGTTACAATATGCAACAGTTTTGGACCGGGAATATTTTTGAGATCTTTCAACGTGTCAACCAGCTTGGTAATATTATGTCCATCGATCGGACCGAAGTAACGCAGCTTCAATGCTTCAAACAAATTGCTGCTTTTGTTTACAAAACCTTTGATACTGTGTTCGAGTTTGCTCGCCATTTCACGGGTAAACGTTTTGCCTACAGGGAGTTTGCCCAATGCCTTCCACACATCATCTTTAATACGATTGTACGTAGGGGAAGTTGTAATGTCGGTCAGGTATTCTTTCAAGGCGCCCACATTCGGGTCAATACTCATGCAGTTATCATTCAAAATTATCAGCACATCGCTATCGGCTACACCTGCGTGGTTCATCGCCTCAAAAGCCAATCCTGCCGTCATAGCACCATCACCAATCACTGCAATTGATTTTCTGTTTTCAGCTTTTAACTTGGCGGCCATGGCCATGCCCAAGGCAGCAGAAATCGACGTAGATGAGTGTCCAACGCCAAATGTATCATATTCACTTTCCGAACGTTTGGGAAAACCACTGAGTCCGTTGTATTTGCGATTGGTATGAAAGTTATCTCTGCGGCCGGTCAGGATCTTATGCCCATAAGCCTGATGGCCAACGTCCCATACCAACTGATCGTACGGTGTATCATACACATAATGAAGGGCTGTTGACAATTCCACCACACCAAGGCTTGCACCAAAATGGCCGCCATGTACACTCACTACATCAATAATATACTGGCGAAGTTCATCGCAAACCTGTGGTAACTGATCCATGGGCAGCTTTTTCAAATCGGCCGGAGAATCAATTTTCTGTAACAGGGAACCGGGTTTTATTTCCATAAATTCCTGAATAATTAAGTAAAGGTAAAAAACTTACATGCAATGTAACGGAATGTTTGTGTAACAGGCAAAGCGTGAAATGGTTGAAGTTGTGCACAAAAACTGCTTCAGACGTCTGACCATTTACCCAAATTATTAGCCCTTTGTACCTTTCGGCAGGCGAAACCCATATCTTAACGGTTAGATTTGTAGCTACATGCGTATAGGAATCAGTAAAATGGGAGCTTATTGGTGGTGCCAGATGGCTGGCTGGGGTGGTAATATGCTCATGAATTTCTTTTTCGCTTGGACCTACAACCGGGACATTACGCCGGCTTTCGTGATGCGTTCCCTTATTATTGCCGTGTTAGGGTTGATTATTACCCATTTTATGCGTTGGGTGATTATTCAGCTCAATCTGTTACAGAAAACATTTGAACGGCAGGTGATCTACTTCCTTTTACTTACGCTTGCTTTTTCGATGTTGTATCCATTTATTTCTCTTTCGTTGTTCAATATATTGGATCTGTTTACACCGGAGCAAAAGCAATACAGTTTTACACGGCTGCTTGTAGGTTCGGCTATCAATGCATTTGTAACGTTATTGGTGTGGAACCTGATCTATTTTATTTATCATTATGTTGAAACATTCCGAAAGCAACAACTGGATGCATTGAAGATGAAGAGTGTCGTGAAGGAACTGGAGCTCAATACAATCAAGGCGCACATCAATCCGCATTTCATTTTTAATTCATTGAACGGTATCCGTGCATTGGTAGATGAAAACCCGACCCGTGCCAGAACAGCTATTACTGAGTTGAGTAATATTCTGCGCAGCAGTATGCAGGTGGAAAAGCAGCAGACAGTTCCGTTTGAAAAGGAATTGAGTATTGTAAAAGATTATCTGGCGCTGGAACAAATGCGTTTTGAAGAACGGTTGAAAGTGAATTTTGATATTGATGAAGAAACGCTTGAGCAACCCGTGCCACCCATGATGTTGCAAACGTTGGTGGAAAATGCCATTAAACATGGCATCAGTAAAAATGTAACTGGCGGTGTGATCAACATCAGTTCAAAGTTTGTGAACGATCATCATGAACTGGTGATCCGGAATACAGGCCGTTTGAATGGCGACTTTAATCCCGATGGATTTGGCATTTCAAGCACACAAAGCAGATTGAAGCTGATGTTTGGCGATAATGCCGGATTTTCCATCAGTGATGTAAATGGAAATGAAGTAGAAGCCAGAGTGGTAATGCCTGCGGGATTGTAGTAACTTTAGAATATTCGTTTCATTCGTATAAATACAACCATCCATGAATAAAAGAGCGATCATTATTGATGATGAACGATTGGCCAGAAATGAGCTGAAAAAACTGTTGATTGAATTTCCTGATATTGAGGTGATCGATGAAGCTTCGAATGTAGATGAAGGTCTGCAAAAGATCGAAGCATTGAACCCGGATCTGATTTTCTTAGACATTCAAATGCCCGGCAAAACCGGCTTTGATCTGTTGAGTGAATTGGATCGTACACCCGAAGTGATCTTCACCACGGCGTATGATGAATATGCACTCCGTGCATTTGAAGTAAATGCATTGGATTATTTGCTGAAGCCGATCGAGCCCAAACGTTTGGCGGATGCATTGCACAAACTGGATGAAGAAGAAAAAGAAACAACCGTTGATGGCGAACCGCTTTCGGTTAATCGCAGCATGTTGAGTGAGAACGATCAGGTGTTTGTGAAAGATGGCGAACGTTGCTGGTTTGTAAAGTTGAGCGACATCCGATTGTTTGAAAGTGTGGGCAACTATGCAAAAGTTTATTTCGGTCCTAATAAACCACTCATCTTAAAATCACTGAATGCTTTGGAAGAGCGATTGGATGAAAAAATATTCTTCCGTGCCAATCGCAAGCATATTGTGAATCTCCGCATGATTGAAAAAGTAGAACCTTATTTCAACGGTGGTTTGTTGTTGGAAATTCATGGTGGCGACAAAATTGAAGTGAGCCGCAGACAGGCTGTGAAGTTTAAAGAAATGATGAGTTTATAAAACTTGAAATATTTATTATGAATGAAGAAATTTTTTGCAACGTGGTTATTGACAGTAATAACCACGTTTTTATTTGCACAATCGAACGTTGACAACATTATCAATGCAAAGGAAGTTGAGCGTATTGAACGTGTGCTCGCATCCGATGAAATGAAAGGCAGAAGAGTGTTTTCACCAGAGATCGATAAAGCAGCTGATTTTATTTCTGCGGAGTTCAAAGCCGCCGGTTTGGAAACATGGAACAATAGTGGCACGTACCGCCAGGAGTTTACGATTCTTACACCTCGTTTTAAAGGACTCAGTTGCAGTTTCGATCAACAACCAATTGATGCGAAGAATGTGGTGGTAGTAACAACAACCGCTGCTGTAACCATCAATGAACAAGTGGGCTATGAGAAAATAAAAATTGCAGCAGGTGTAAATCTTTTTTCAGAAGCACAGAAATACATCCGGTCGGGAAAAAATTATCTGGTGTTGGTTGATACTTCTTACAGCAGGAATTTCGGAAGGCTGGCCGGTTTTAAGCGTGGCATGTTTCCGATGCAGAACAATGTTGTATTTGTTTTAACTACTATTGATCCGTCGGCTTACAGTATTGAAGCGCAACATGAAATTACTGAACAGAAGCTGGCAAACGTTGTTGGAATCATTCCGGGTAAAAGCAAGAAAGAAGAATATGTGATCTTCTCCGGTCACTACGATCATATTGGTATTGGAAAACCTGTTGATGGTGATTCAATCTTCAATGGTGCGAATGATGATGCAGCGGGAACTACTGCAGTTATTCTGTTAGCGAAGTATTACAAAGCATTAAACAATAATGAACGCACCATCATTTTTGCTGCGTTTACCGCCGAAGAATCGGGTGGTTATGGCGCACAATATTTTTCCCGTCAGTTTGATCCGGGTAAAGTGGCCGCCATGTTTAATATTGAAATGATCGGCACAGAAAGCAAGTGGGGCAAAAACTCTGCGTACATCACCGGTTTCGAAAAAACAGATATGGGTGCCATTATGCAGAAGAATCTGGAAGGAACAGGATTTGCATTTTATCCCGATCCCTACACCGATCAGAATTTATTCTATCGTTCCGACAATGCAACGCTTGCACGTCTGGGCGTTCCGGCGCATACCATCTCTACATCAAAGATGGACAGCGAACCAAACTATCACAAAGTATCCGACGAAGTGGAAACGCTTGATCTGGATAACATGACAATGATCATTAAATCCATTGCACTGAGTGCAAGAAGTATTGTAGCAGGAAAAGATTCGCCAACGAGAGTGAAGGTGGATGAGTTGCGGTAAGAACTATTTTCTCAGTCACATAAATAAAGAAGATCAAACTTTCACCGGCACACTGTGTATCGCTGCTGCCATCTCTTTAATCAGAGTTGCATCTTTTTCAATCGCATTGCCAATCACAATTACATCAGCACCTGCTTTGCAGTTGCGGTATGCTTTTTCAGGATCAGTAATACCACCACCAATAATAAGCGGCACTTCAATTTGTTGTGCTACGGCCTGGATCATATTTTCACTGATGGCACGTTTGGCACCACTGCCCGCATCCATGTAAATCACTTTCATGCCCAGCATTTCGCCGGCCATGGCCGTACACATGGCAATTTCGTTTTTATCGGAAGGAAGAGGTGTGGCATTGCTGATATAGGATACGGTGGTTGGTGCACCACCATCTACCACCATATAACCGGTTGAAATAATTTCCAACCCGCTTTGTTTTACAAACGGAGCAGAGATTACATGCTGACCAATTAACAATTCAGGATTGCGACCTGAAATGAGCGAAAGGTATAACAGCGCATCTGCATAGTTGCTGATCTGTGAAGGACTGCCCGGAAACAGGATCACCGGAATATCGCAGGAAGCTTTGATCTGCTGCACCACTTCATCCAATCGATTGGAAATAACCAAACTGCCGCCCACTAAAAAATAATCCACATTTGCGTCCACAGACAGACGCACCAGTTGTTCAACAGCCGACGGATTTACTTTATCGGGATCAATCAAAACAGCAAATGATTTTTGTCCTTTCCGTTTCCGCTCCCGTAATTCTGTATAGATGTCTTGCTTCATTCAGCGAATTCTATTCCTGCAAAAATGCAAAAAAATGTCCAGCTTTTCGGGATTGGGCGGTTTTTATCTCGCAGAACCAAAATCGGGTCAAAGGAGGAGGTTTTAAAAGTCGCTGAAATACTGCGTTTAGATAACTACGTTAGTGCAATTTTCGGTTGCTCACGCTTTCAAAACCAATGCAGGCACGGCTATGGGAATTCTTTTCATATCGCCAAGGTTTTTTATGCTCATTTTGGATTCCGGAGGGTTGAAAACTCAATATCCACATGGAAAGCCCTAACAGGATTGCGTTTCCATCTGATTTCCACAGTCTGTTAATATCTAAGACCTTGAACTTTAGCTGGGAAAAAATATTTTCGTATTCTTTCGTTTAACGATTTCTTGGACTTACTAACCATCAAAACTTACAGATCATTATGGCCAGCAAAAAGAAACAAGATCAGGGGCTGAAGTTCAGTCGCCGGTTCACAAAAGAAGGTGTAACTCCCTTCGACCTGTTTGAGTACGATTACCGCACCTCTGTAATTCGCAACCCATCGGGTGAGATAGTATTTGAGATGAATAATGTAGAGGTGCCGAAGGGATGGAGTCAGATTGCAACAGATATCTTGGCGCAAAAATATTTCCGTAAGGCGGGGGTTCCACAGCCGGATGGTTCATTAGGCAGAGAAACTTCATCGAAGCAGGTTGCACATCGTATGGCCAATTGCTGGAAAGTATGGGGTGAGCGTTATGGTTATTTCGCCAGCACACAAGATGCAGAAATTTTTTATGATGAGTTAGTGTATAGCATTTTGAACCAGGTGTGCGTACCAAACAGTCCGCAATGGTTCAATACCGGTTTGTATGAAAGTTATGGCATCACCGGAAAGCCACAAGGTCATTATTATGTAGATGCGAATGATGGAGAATTAAAGAAATCAACTTCAGCATACGAGCGTCCGCAGCCACATGCCTGCTTTATCCTTAGTGTAAGTGATGATCTGGTAAATGATGGTGGTATCATGGATCTGTGGGTACGTGAAGCAAGGATCTTTAAATATGGTTCAGGTGTAGGTACAAACTTCTCTACCATTCGTGGTGAAGGTGAAAAACTGAGCGGTGGTGGTACATCCAGTGGTTTGATGAGCTTCCTGAAAATCGGTGACCGTGCTGCAGGTGCAATCAAAAGTGGTGGTACTACACGTCGTGCTGCCAAAATGGTTTGTCTGGATTTAGATCATCCTGAAATATTAGACTTCATCAACTGGAAAGTTGAAGAAGAGAAAAAAGTAGGTGCATTGATCACTGCAGGTTATGCATCTGATTACGAAGGTGAAGCTTACCGAACAGTAAGCGGACAAAACTCCAACAACTCTGTTCGTATTCCGAATGAGTTTTTTGAGAAATTGGAAAAAGGCGAAGACTGGGAATTGAAAGCAAGATCCGATGGTCGCACCATGAAAAAAATTCCTTCACAGGAAGTGTGGAACCAGATCGCTTATGCTGCATGGCGTTGTGCTGATCCCGGTACACAATACGATACTACTATTAACGAATGGCATACTTGCTCCAGAAGGCGGACGCGATCAATGCATCGAATCCTTGCAGTGAGTATATGTTCCTGGATAATACTGCTTGTAACCTTGCATCTGTAAACCTGTCGTCGTTTGTTTGATGAAGAAACACAAGTGTTCGATGTAGCAGGGATTTGAATATATATGTCGTTTGTGGACAGTGGTATTGGAAATTTCTGTGTTGATGGCACAGTTCCCTTCAAAAGAAGTAGCACAACTTTCATACGATTACAGAACATTAGGTTTAGGTTATGCCAACCTTGGTTCAATGCTGATGGTAATGGGTATTCCTTACGATAGTGAAGAGGCACGAGGTATTGCCGGTGCATTAACTGCTATTATGACGGGTATCTCTTATAAAACATCAGCAGAGATGGCTTCAGTTCCTGGGTGCATTTCCACGCTACGAAGAAAATACAGAAGATATGTTGCGTGTAATGCGTAACCACCGTGCTGCTGCTTACGATGCAGAAGATGCGTATGAAGGATTGAGTATTAAACCACAAGGTATCAAAGCAAAATATTGTCCTGATTATTTATTGACAGCGCTTGCAAAGCATGGGATGATGCAGTAGAACTGGGTGAGAAATATGGTTACCGAAATGCACAAACAACTGTAATTGCTCCAACCGGAACAATTGGTTTGGTAATGGATTGCGATACAACAGGTGTTGAACCTGATTTTGCATTGGTGAAGTTTAAAAAATTAAGTGGTGGTGGTTATTTCAAGATCATCAACCAATCAGTACCGGCGGCGCTTAAAAAATTAGGTTACAACGAAAAAGAAAGTGAAGCTATTATAAAATATGCCGTTGGTTCTGCTTCCTTAAATGGTGCTCCGCATGTAAACCCGCAATCATTAAGCGAAAAAGGATTTATTGCTGATGAGATCAAGAAAATTGAAGGCACGTTGGCCAGTGCATTTGAAATTGGATTTGTATTTAATAAATATGCATTGGGCGAAGAGTGTTTACAACGCCTTGGATTTACGCCGGAGCAATACAATGATTTTGAATGGAGCTTATTGGAAGCATTAGGTTTTTCTGAAGAACAGATTGCTGAAGCAAACGATTATATCTGTGGTACAATGACGGTGGAAGGTGCTCCGTACTTGAAGCTGGAACATTATCCGGTATTTGATTGTGCCAACAAATGCGGTAAAAAAGGCGAACGTTATATTCATCACAGCGGGCATATCCGTATGATGGGTGCTGCACAACCATTCCTGAGTGGTGCCATTTCAAAAACCATCAACCTTCCAAACGAAGCATCTGTTGAAGAAATTGCAGAAGCGTATTACGAAAGCTGGAAGCTTGGATTGAAAGCATGTGCGTTGTATCGTGATGGTTCAAAACTGAGTCAGCCATTGAGCACCAAAGGCGATAAACGTAAAAAGGGTAATGCTGATCTGGCATCTGCTCAATCAACGGAAGAAGAAGCATCTACTGAAAGCCCGATGGTTGATATGGCAAAACTCACCGTTGAAGAATTACTGGAAGAGTTGAACAAGCGTGTACAATCATCACCCGATACAAAATTGAAGCGTGATCTTGCACGCATTGTAGAACGCAGAAAATTACCAGCCAAACGCAGAGGCTTTACACAAAAAGCAAAGATCAACGGACAGGCGATCTTCCTCCGCACCGGTGAATATGGTGATGGTACATTAGGAGAAATTTTTGTGGACCTGGCGAAAGAAGGTAGCTACGCTGCGCAGTTTAATGAACAGCTTTGCCATCTCTATTTCGGTGGGCTTGCAATACGGTGTTCCGTTAGAAGAGTTTGTAGAGAAATTTGTATTCACCAAGTTTGAACCAAGTGGTATGGTGGATCATCCGAATATTAAATCAACTACTTCGATCGTTGACTTTGTGTTCCGTTGTCTTGCATACGAATACTTAGGACGCACTGATCTGGTTCATGTATTAGATAAACCGGAAGTTGATAATACCGGCACTGATGATTGGGATGATATCCCTACCGGACTGGAGTACGAAAAAAAAACGCCTGAGTTAAGTGATGTACGTAGGTGTGGTAAGCACGCCCGTACAATCACAGAAGCCGCAACGTGTAATCAATACCGTGAAGATGGATAACAGTCTGGATGCAGTGAATGCCGCAGCGAAAAGTATGCAGAGTGATGCTCCAACCTGTAACACTTGCGGACATATCACGATCAGAAGTGGTACCTGTTACAAATGTTTGAATTGTGGTAACAGTATGGGTTGCAGTTAATAACTGCCCAACATCTAATCTCAACAGAGGTTCCTATAATAAACGCTCCGGTTCTCCGGAGCGTTTCATTTTTATGAAGATTTGTGCGTGTATGCTGAAAAATGAATCGTAGTACTACAGCGTAGTATTGCTATTTGTGTCTTTTTTATCAGAGAATACACTTATTTCTCAAAAGAAACGACTGCGTACGGTTGGCCGCTATACTGCAATCGTTTACTTTTAGTCTGTATTAAATCCGTACCAATGAAAAGAGCAATCGTATTTTCTGTATTGCTGTTAAGTATCATTTATCTGAGCAGTTGCAGTAGAACCCTTACGCCCTATGAAGCTGCAAGTGGAAAATATCGCAAATGTATGCGTGTCAGATAATTAAAAATGCCCCGTTAAAGCGGGGCATTTTTATTGCAGGCAGTTAGTTTGTTGTTACTGTACGTAGTCTTTTAAGTAAACGCAGGAATTAAAAACCTCGTTGTACGTTTTTGTTTGTTTATAGTTGCGGATCAGTTCAGGAAAATATTTATTCTGCTGAATAGTTTTCGCATACTGTTCATTTGCTTTTTCGTATTGTTCATAATCAGCGTATGCATCGTATGACCGGAACTGTGATCTGTTTTTGCGAACATTTGGCAGCCATAAACAAACATCTTGCCTGGAAGTTTTTATCGGCAGATATTTCTTTTGCTTTTAAATAATACTGTTCGGCCGCATATACTCCGTAATACTCTTTCTTCCATGGTTCTTTCTCGGTTAAACCTGTAAGCCCGTCGTTACCGCTCCAGCCATATTCCTGCAACATCCAGCTGTTACCCCAGTAACTCGATTGATATAACCCGTTTGCTAATTGGTAAAATGCTTTTGCTTTTTGCTCGTTCGTGCCGCTGTTTGTTTGTTGCAGCAGAGCATTCATTTTACGAACGTATTGCAGTTTGTTATAAACAACAGTATCCTGTTTGGTAGGTGCATGAGTATCGTACAACAGATCAGCAAAAGGGTTGGCAGTAAGATAAGTTTTGTACGGATCTTTTTTATAGTAGCTGCTGCTTACCTGTTTCAGCCAGCGTTCTGCATTACTCCAGTTTTGTTCACGTAAATAAGCCGTGCCTGCAACATCGGCCACTTCATCTTTTGTATAACTGTTGTTATCAACCATAAATTTTTCCCATGCTGTCTTTGAAGCGGACGTAATGAGTTGGTGCAATGTTTCAATCTCTTTTCCTTTCAGGCTGGTGCGCAGGTACGACAGACGAGTTTTGACGCCAGTAATAGTAATCTTCATAGCCATCGTACTTTACATACATGATCTTGTCTGCACACCCAAGTGCCAATGCTGCTTTATGGTTGTCGTTTTGTTTTTCGTATTGCAAGGCAATGATTTCTGAAAACAAATTGCGATAGAATTTTTTCCATTCCTCATCTTTCTTTGCTTTAGCCTCCAGCCATTGTACAGATGGTAAAATACTTGCTTCAAATGCTGCATCCAGTGTTCCTTTTTCATTGATCTGTACAAGCAGGTTGGTGAGCATCCATTGGTCTTTTACCTTTTCTGTAAGTGGCAATTGTTTAGCTGTTTGCAAATAACTGTTTGCCTGTTTCAAATCTTTACTCATGTAAGCAATGTAGGCAGCTGCCACTTCAAATAATCCTTTATTTTTAACTGCATCATTACCTGCAACTGTATGGCAGAACGCCATCATTTCTTTTGCCTGCTGTTCGCTGGCTGCATATAGACTGTCGTAGTTTGGTTTCTCAACATCCCATCCAAATAAACTCCACGAGTACATAATCTTTTTGCCTTTCAATTGCTGAATGGAAGGATGCAGGTATTTTTCTTCCAGCTTATTGACCTCCCGTATACTTAGTAATTCCAACAATGGCGAAGTTGGATCCAGTTGATACATCTCTTTCAACTCTGGCAGATTATTCGCAAGGCTGTTAAATGCATACACTGCTATAACATTCGCTTTTTCCCGGTTGGTTTTGCAGAATTTTAAAACGTCTTCTTTTATAACATGTTTTATTCCTTCTTCATCTTTTGTGCTGAAGATAAAGCTCAGGTAATTACTTTTTCGTTTTATGGCGTTGGTTGCACAAAGCTGGCTAAAATGATAAGCAGCTTCCTCATTGTTGCCCAGCTTGTACATGGCACCTGCATTTAATGCAAGTGATAATTCCTGTAATACACTGTTTGTTTGATTGGGTTTGATGTACGTATCATAATAACTGATACATTCCTTGTATTGCTCACTGTAATGCGCCAGTCTTGTTACCTGGTAACCATAACGAAGTTTTATAAATTCATTTTTTGAAGCTGTCCACAGCTGGATACCGTTTTTAATCAATCGTTTCATCTTTACTTCATCACGGGTTCTTTCTTCCCATTGATCTTCATCACCAATTACAAATGGTTCCACCTGTTTGGCGAACATGAGATACCCCAAGGCCTCCAGATCTTTACTTTGCAAAAACCATTTCGTAAAACTGTTTTGCTTTACTGAATCAGGAAGGGTTAAAGGTTGTTTCTTTTCAATGTGGTAATACAAGTTGCTTAACTGTTTGTAACTGTATTTTAATACAAACGCCTGCACATCTTTTTTACTGGCTTTATTGGAGGAATAGGTGATCCACTCTGCGCTGGTTGACTTCTTTGGTGCTTACAGGTTCTTCTTCATCATATAAAAACCGATAGCCCGTGTAATAGAACGGTCGGTAACTGTTATCGTTCTGCAGGTGTTGTGAAAAGAAGGAAGTATAATAATCGTAGGGATCATCGCTTGGTCCACAACCAATAATATTTTGTGGAACGCAGAGTAAACTGCTACTGATAAAACTTACGATAAATTGTTTCCAGTTCATGGATGGGGTGTTTTATTAAAAGTAAAGAATCGAGATGATAAAATGAAACGGTAAAGTGTTGCTGTTGTGTGGCGGATTGCTGCGTAATATATGCAGCCGACTTTAATAATTCATCGGCTGTATTTTCTTCGAACCGTAATTGATCCTGGCCTTGAAAGCTGATGCCGTTCAATACCGTATCTTTTTGAAATGTAAAGCGGTTTTGCTTCCATTCGCCAATGCTGCTGTTCAGGTCCTTTTTTGCAAGTTGATGGATGATGCCTTTGTACTGACCACTCCGGTACAAAACATACCAACTGAAAACAGGCAAAGCATAGTCCAGTTGCAACGGATAGTTCTGTAAACCGCCCAGGTATTTTTTCAACTCGGCTAATTCCAGGATTGAATTATTCGTAGCCGGGTTTTTTAAATTACCCATGTTGTAACACATCAGCAACCCACGATCAACTGGTGGAATACCCGACTTACTGCTGTATTTTACTTGATGAAGTCGGATGGTTGCAGAAAGAATACTTTTTTCAAAAAAGTCAGATGCGTTCATTCGTTCGTTTATCTGCTCAAGTAAAAAGAAGTATTGCAATTTTGTTGATGTTGTCCAGTCGCAATCAATTTGTAATTCCTTGAAGGGGCGAAGGTTTTTTAATTCGCTTCGCCGATTGAGTAGACGAATAATATTCTCTCCCAGAAGCGTCAAACCTGCTGAATCCAGTGTTTGTAACGTTTCATTGGTGATGAATACAACAGGAATAATTTCAACATAGTTAGTAGAAAGGGTCTGTAATGAATTGCTGTCTAGTTCAATTTTTGCAACCGGTGATGGTCCCGGGCCATCTTCGGCAACAACCACATCAAAAAACTTCACATACAATTTCTTTACTTCTAACTGTTGCAGAGCGGCTGTTTCGGTTAATGTTAATTGAAGTTTACTTTTCCAGTAGTAAAATCCACGGTCAACTGTTACCTGCGGCTTTTGTTGTTTGCAGGAACTCATGAAAATTAATATGCATATAACAGGAAACCACCGGCCGAAACCGGTTATCAAACAAACTTTATTTACTTTGCAGCTTTCGGGCACTTACTTCCAACTTTATACACGAATTTATGCGAAGCTTTTATTCTTTCACATACCTGCCGGTACTGATTTTTTTTATAGCTCTTTCTGCCAATGCACAATTGATGAGCGGACCCATGCTGGGCCCGGTTGAATTACGCACCGCCAAATTGTGGATCGAAGTAAAACCCGGCAGCAGTGCCGATCTTATGGGTTTGGAAAAAAGGACAACCTGCAACTGCCAAACGGATGAGCAAAAAAACAACAACGGATCAATGGTTTGCTCCGCTTGTATTTGATGTAGTGGCGCTGGAACTAAATACAACGTACGAATATCAATTCATCATTAACAATGTTGCGAATCGGAAACCAACAAAAGCCGATGGATCGTTTGCAACAAAAGAATTATGGCAATGGCGCAAACCGGCTCCCGACTTTTCGTTTCTTACAGGTTCCTGTGCTTACATCAATGAGCCGGCTGTTGACCGGCCGGGCAAACCATACGGGGGTGATTCAAGTATTTTTGAAACCATGGCCAAAGAAAAAGCCGCTTTTATGTTGTGGATGGGCGATAACTGGTACACCCGTGAAGTAGATTTTTATGATACATGGGGTTTGTGGAACAGAGCAAGTCATGACCGCTCCGTACCGGTGTTGCAGAAATTCTTAAAGTCAACTTCACATTATGCGATGTGGGATGATCATGATTTTGGGCCTAACGATATGGGTAAGAATTATATCTTAAAAAATACTTCCCGCAATGTGTTTACAAATTACTGGCTCAATACATCGTATGGCATGAACGGAGAGGGTATTTATTCCATGATCAGTTATGCGGATGTAGATATTTTTATGATGGATGATCGCTGGTGGAGAAGTGCAGATAATATGAAAGATTCAATTGATGGAAAACCAAATGCAGAGAAGCAGATGTGGGGCAAGGAGCAAATGGATTGGTTAAAAAATTCATTGTTATACAGCCGGGCGCCTTTTAAAATTATCGCTAACGGCAGTCAGGTGTTGAATCCTGCATCACCATTTGATAAATTATTGAACTGCCCTGTGGAGTACAATGAGTTGATGCAATTTTTACAGGAAAATAAAATTACCGGTGTGTTGTTTATGAGTGGCGACCGGCATCATACCGAAGTGATCAAAGTAAACCGGCAGGGTGCCTATCCGTTGTATGATGTAACGGTTTCGCCTTTAACAGCAGGTACGCATAAATTCGGAGGTATTGAAGCAAACAATCCTTATCGTGTATTTGGATTGGATGAAAAACAGAATTACGGCAAATTTAATTTTAGTGGTATAAGAGGGCAACGCAAGCTCTCTGTTGAATTTTTCAGTGTAAAAGGCGACAAGTTGGGTGAGTGGAGTGTAAATGAAAATGAGTTGAAATATCCACGCTGATATGAAAAGTAAACATAGAAAAGTACGTTGAGTTATGAATATTTCCTTTCGCTACGATCGTAAAAAAGTAATCCAGGCATTACGTTACCATTTTATTTCTAAAAAGGAAATTCGCATCCTTATTATTTTGGTGAATGTGTTTGCAGTGTTTGCTGCTGCTATGTTTTTCTGGAAAAAAATTGCACCTGTTGCTTTTTTGCTCAGTTCTTTTTTATGGTTTTCATTAATGGTTTCTTTTTGGTTTATTCTGCCGTTTACTGTTTACAGTCGTGCAAAAACATTCAGGGATGCATTCAACCTCACTTTCCTCGATACGTACATGCATCTCGAAAATCCAAATGGCAGTAAGAACTGGAATTACAGTGCTTTTAAATACTTTATCGAAACACCGAACTTTTTTCACTTGTACATTGACGACCGCTCCTTTTTTCTTATTCCCAAAGATGCGTTTGAGGATACAGATGCTACTCACAATGCCCGGTTACTGTTACGGGAAAAGATAGGGCAGAAGTAAGATAGACACTTAGTTTAGCATTTGCCAATTTTACATTCGGAACGAAATCTACTAAAGCAAAAAGTAGCATCTATAAAATCGTCATCTTCTGTGTCAGACAAACTGTAGTGTGTGGAGTTGCAAATACACAAATAGGTATCTTATCTGTCGATGAAGATACAAATTACGGTGCTACCTATATAACAGCAGAATTTAGGAATGTTGGAGCAGAAACATTCATCAACGGCGAACAATAGACCAAGTCAGTCATTAAACTGCCCTGAAACCCGTTTGTTGATCAGTCGTTCTTTTCGATACCCTCATTTTAAAGAAGCATTTACAGGAAGCGGAAAAAAGGGTCTTGAAATGATGTTTTTATAGTATTGATTTTCAGATGTTTGCACTTTTTCTATGTAGAAAATACGGTTTTTTTTGTAAAAACACTTACAAAGATTGCGTAATTTAATTAATGGTATTACCTTAGCGGCAGATTCGTACAAACCGTAAGAAAACTAAGAACCCCCTACGTAGGAAACTATTACGATAAGGAATTATACCTTCTCCTTATCACTCCTCCCAATGTTGGATATCTGAGAATTCTTAAGATTTTAGCGAAGAATTATAACCGTACCGTTTTATCATTACCCTAATATGATACCAATGAAAACAATTTTACTCGCTCTGTCATTCATTTTAATTAGTCTGGCGTCAATTGGTCAAAGTGGACCAGAATTTACTTTTGTAGACCCAGTATTGATCAGTGGAACCCCACTGAAACAAGGAGCCATTTACCGATTTAATAATGTTAAAACCGGTGTAGATGCTACAATTCGTTTGAAGCGATTTTCAAGATCCGATATTGTTATGCAAACGATTGACAATTCTGCCTTCGGCTGGGCTAAAGCGTTTCAACCCGAATTTGGTCTTCCGGGTGTTGTAGCTCCTTATCAAAATTGGTATATTGATTTTGAAGTAATTTTCTATCAGGCGGGCACCAACATCCGTCAGACGATGGATACAATTGACTTTACTGCTTTAGATGTGGACGGCGACGGCAACTCCATTAGTGAGTACGTGACTTACGATCGACCAAATTCAATTTTGTTAGCACCATTAAGTTCTTTGGTTTCTGCACCCGCAGGAGCGATAGGCGATCTGGCTTTGTGTGGTGAATGCGAAACTTCCAGCACCATTGTAATCTGTACATTTTGTGGTGGTACAGGATTGATTGGCGGTATTGAGGATACGAATTGCGATGGAACAGGAAAGGTACACAGTTCATGTATGCATGCCTATGAAGGCGGTACCGGTACCAGCCTCATTGGACCTGTAAATAATTTTGCTGCCATTGATACTTCTGCAACACAAGTAATGTCAGTCTATCGTTATTTCAACAGAGATAAAATTAATTTCAGATATGGAGCAAAATCAGGCGCATTGTCAAGCAATGGATCTGGCATCAGATTAAACTCGATGTGGTTTCGAAAATTCACTGTGGTTCCTATGAGTATCCTCCCTGTAAATATAACATCATTCACTGCAGCTTTAAATGCTGATAAAGTTAATCTCCTGTGGGCAGCAGCTTCCGAAATTAATGTGAGCCACTTTGTTGTAGAAAAGAGTACAGATGGAAAAAACTTCACTTCAGCAGGAGTGGTTTTCGCAACAGGTACGGGAGCAGCTAGAACGGAGTATAGTTTCACTGATCCGGTGGTTCTCGAAACAAATGCGATAATCTATTACCGCTTAAAGACAGTTGAAAATGACGGTTCAGGACAAATCTCTGAAATCAAACGAATACGTTTAAGTAGCAAGGCCGGCAGGATTACAGTTGCCACTTACCCAAATCCAGTAACGAATGAGCTTAGGTTTACAATTCCAACAAGCTGGCAAAACAAAAAAGTGACTTATGAAGTTTTTGGGGTGAACGGCCAAGTTGCAGCAAAAACGCTGAAAATAAATAGTAGCCAGACAGAAAGTATAAGTGTAAGTCATTTACAAGCTGGCGTTTATATTGTAAAGGTTAGCTGCGAAGGAAATGTAGCTCAACAGAAAATAGTCAAACAATAAAATGAATTATCCGCCAGAAATGGCGGATAATTATAAAATATTTGGTTTATAAAATAAACTACTCTATGTTTGTGACATATTTATCAGAAATGAAAGCATTTACCTTCTTCATCAGCCTAATCATCACCCAATTGGTACTTGGGCAAACAACCATCACCGGTACTGTAATGGACAATAAAAAGAAGCCAGTGCCCGGTGCATCTATCAGTATCAAAGATTCATACGACGGTGCTACTGCCGATTCAACAGGTCGCTTCAGTTTCAAAACAACTGACAAAGGCAACCAGATCCTTATCATCTCTGCCATTGGGTATAAACCATTGGAATTGCCGGTTGAATTAAAAGGAGGCGATCTGCAATTACCCATTCAACTAAAAGAAGAGATCACAGAGATCAGCGCCGTAGTAATAACAGCAGGCTCTTTTGAAGCAAGTGACCGTAACCGTGTAGCGGCTGTATTATCATCGATTGATATTGTAACTACTGCCAGTGCAAATGGCGACATAACAGGTGCATTAAAAACGCTGCCCGGTGCACAACAGGTAGGAGAGAGCGAAGGATTGTTTGTAAGAGGTGGTACTGCTGCTGAAACAAAAACATTTATTGATGGAACATTGGTCAACAATTTCTTTTTCAGCAGTGTGCCAGGTATTGCACAGCGTGGCCGGTTTTCACCGTTCATCTTTAAAGGAACGGTTTTCAGCACCGGTGGATACAGTGCATTGTATGGCCAGGCATTATCATCTGCATTAATATTAGAGTCGATTGATTTACCGGAGCAATCTTCTGCTACATTAAATCTGTCGGTGTTAAGTCTTGGTGCCGGCTTTCAAAAATTAAATAAAGCTAAAACAGCATCATGGGGCGTAAATTATAATTACTCCAATCTTACAGCAGCATTTGCAGTGATCAAACAGCAACAGGATTATTCAAAGGCACCCACCTCGCACAACCTGGATGCTAATTTCCGTATCAAAACATCAAAGAATGGTATGTTGAAGTATTATGGGTATTATGTTACCAATAGTTTGGGCTTCACACAAAACAGTCTTGACTCATTGGGTTACAAAGACCGTTTTTCTTTGGCAAACGGAAACATGTACCACAATCTTTCATGGAAAGAAAGTTTGAAAAATAAATGGAAGTTGATAACGGGTGTTTCTGTTTCAACCAACAAAGATGATATCAGCTTTGGTATGCAGGATGAAAATAAAAATGATGTGTTATTGACAGGATTGGAGTTTAAAGAATTTGATATTAACAGCAAGGGATTTTATGCCAACGCCCGGATTGTATTGGAAAAAAAATTCAGAGGTTTGAATACGTTGCGAGTTGGAACAGAGTACAATCACAGCGATGATAAAAGTACGTTCACTGCATTCAACGGAATGATGTTCAATACACGCCTCATTGAAAATGTGTATTCATTATTTGCTGAGCAGGATGTGTATCTCACCAATAAACTGGCTGCAAAAATCGGAGCAAGAGCTGAACATTCTGCTATGCTCAATAAAACCAATCTGGCACCACGTGTTTCATTGGCGTACAAACTGGGCAGAGAGAGCCAGGCTTCATTAGCGTATGGAATTTTTTATCAGAATCCGGAGATACGTTATCAGCCTGCTGTCAACCCGCTTACATTCATGAAAGCAACGCATTACATTGCGCAGTATCAGAAAACGACCAGTCTTACCACATTTCGTGTAGAAGCATTTTACAAAGAGTACGATAACTTATTGAAGACCTCAAATGTAAACGGAAGAGAAATTGGAAGCAGCAACGGTGGTTTTGGTGAAGCAAGCGGCTTTGAATTGTTCTGGCGTGATAAGAAACATGTAAAGGATCTTGATTACTGGATTTCGTATTCCTTTCTTGATACAAAACGTGATTTCTTAAATTTTCCAACAGCGATCACACCAAATTTTGCAGCAAAGCATACGGCTTCGTTGGTGGTGAAGAAATTTGTAACGAAGATCAAGACCAATGTTAACTTCTCTTACAATTATGCAAGTGGTCGGCCTTACTATAATATTCAGTACGATCCCAATACCTCAAAAACATTTTTTGCTGACCAAGGTCGAATCCCTGCTTATCAAAACATGAGTTTTTCACTGAATTATCTTCCGGCAATCGGAAAGCAAAATGCAAAAATGTTTCCGGTGTACGTGTTAAGCATCAGTAATGTATTCAACTTTAAACAAGTGTATGGCTATAATTATTCAACCAACGGCATGCGCAAAACAGAACTGGTGCCGCCGTCACGTATGTTCATTTTCATTGGTGCATTCATCAGTTTTGGTGTAGACCGATCTGATGATGCCATCAATAATAATTTATAAATCATCATTCATCATTCAACTTTATCAACCATGAGTAACTTTCAACGAATCCCTGATTCCAACGAAGAAAAAGACAAGCAACTGTGGGAAATCGCAGAAAAGCGTGCGTCGTTCAAGCAACATCTGATCACGTATTTACTGGTCAATGCATTCTTCTGGATCTTATGGTCCATCAATGGTGCAAAGCATTACGGTGGGGGAGTTCCCTGGCCGGTGTGGCCAATGCTGGGCTGGGGTATTGGTATAGCATCGCATTACTTCGGTGCCTACGTTTATCCTAAAAGCAACAGTGTTGAACGGGAATATCAAAAGCTGAAAAACAAACAATAAAATTTTATCATCAATACAAAATCATCAATCATGAAACAAATACTTCTTGCTGTTCTTTTCGCTCACATAATCACAGGTGCAGTTGCACAGAGCGAACGTTATACCGGTGCAATGCAAAAAAATATGCAGGCGATGGCCGATGCAAAAACACCGGATGCCATGCTGGATGTTGTGAATGCATTTGAACGAATTGGCAACGCAGAAAAAAATCAATGGCTTCCGTTTTACTATGCAGCCGTTGCGCAGGTGTGGCATGCATTTATGTTGCAGGATACAAAACAGTTTGATCCGTTGGCAGATAAAGCAACCGCTTTTCTTGCAAAAGCGGAAGAGCTGGAAAAAAATAATTCAGAGATCGCATTGGTAAAATCAATGATCGCTACTGTGAAAATGAGTGCAGATCCCATGAGCAGGTACATGCAGTACGGTGCCATTATTGCCGAGAACATTGCTTTATCAAAAAAACTGGATCCAACAAATCCACGTCCATACATGTGGGAAGCACAAGGGATCAGCAGAACACCAGAACAATTTGGTGGTGGTTGTGGCAATGCAAAACCAGTATTTGAGGAAGGAAAAAAACGTTTTGAAACGTTCAAACCTGCGTCGCTCCTTCATCCGAATTGGGGAAAGGAACAGAACGAGCAGGCATACAATGCGTGTAAATAATGTGTATTAGTCCCGGAGTAAACACTTCGGGACTCCCTTATTTTTGACGTTTAAACATTCAAACATGGAACAACAGGAATTATCCACCCGTGACAGTTTGCAGCTGATCGAAAGCATGATCAACAAAGCACAAAACCGTTTTAGCGAAAACGGTCATTTGTATTTATTGTGGGGCTGGGTAGTTCTTGTTTGCAGCATCACCAGTTTTATCGCCATTTATTTTTATGATAATGGAAAGAGTGTAATGTATGTGTGGATGCTCACCATTCCAACGGTGATCTATCAAATGATCTATCTTGCCCGTGTCAAGAAAAAAACGGCTGTTCGAACGTATACGGATGAGATCAACAGCTATGTTTGGCTGGTATTTGTAGTAATGGGTTTTCTTGTTGGAATCATTGTAGGCAGAAGCGGACAACCCCAGTTGTTTAATCCATTAGTTTTAATGCTCTATGGTATGCCTACTTTTTTATCGGGAGTTATTTTAAAGTTCAGGCCATTACGTATCGGGGCAGTTTGTTGCTGGGTATTGGCATTGGTTTCTGTGTTGATTCCTTACCAGTTTTCATTTTTATTATTAGGGCTTGCAGTTATCACTACATGGATCATTCCCGGTTATCTCTTACGTTCACGTTTTAAAACTCAACATTGATGCAGGAAAAGCAATTGACCGAACAGGAAAGCTTACTGATCATTCAGCAAATGATCAACCGGGCAAAAAGTGATTTTGTGGATACGGGTATTGGTCCCATTTTGTGGGGAGCTGTTATAGCATTTTGCAGCCTCGTTCAATTTGGTATTATTCATTACGACTGGAGTTTACCTTTCGATATCTGGTTACTGGCATTGTTTGCAATTGTTCCGCAAATATTTATTTCGATCAGGGAGAGGAGGGAACGAAAAGTAAAAGGTTGGGACGATGATATTATGGGTTATGTATGGTTGTGTTTTGGCGTTGGAATCTTTGTGGTAAATGTGCTCAACAATATTGCAGCCAGCGATTTAAATCCGTTGTTGCGTGATTATGGAGTTCTATCCGGTAAAGCAGACGTTCCCAATTTCTGGACCTATGGTTCGGGATATCTCATGTTTGTATATGGTTATCCAACCATTGTAACAGGCGCTACCCGTAAATTTAAACTGATGTTGTTTGGTGGAATTTTTTGTTGGGTCGCTGCCATCATCAGTGCATTCACTATTGCAAAATTTGATTTTCTGCTCATGGCAGCTTCTGCAACATTTGCCTGGTTAATTCCGGGCATTGTGTTGCGTAACAAATACCTGCAAAGCAGAAAGGAACAACATGTTTAAAGAACTGGATCCCATATTACATTCGCAATTACGCCTGGCTGTAATGAGTCTGCTTATTGGTGTAAAGGAAGCTGAGTTTACCTTTATTCGTGAGAAGACAGGTTCAACAGCAGGCAACCTCAGTGTGCAGATCAGCAAACTGAAAGAAGCGGGTTATGTAGATGTGATCAAACAGTTTAAAGACAATTATCCGCAAACCATTTGTAAGATCACACCCCAAGGCATTACGGCTTTTGAAACGTATGTGAAAGCCTTGCAAACTTATCTTCCCAAATAAGTTTGTCGTTGCTGCAAACCTTATCTTTACTTCGGTGTTATTGTAGCAGCAACGATTATGGAAACGATCATTCAGGTTACCCATCTCAGTAAAGTTTTTAAAGAAGTAACAGCCGTTAGCGATCTCTCGTTTACAGTAAGGAAAGGTGATGTGTATGGTTTTTTAGGGCAGAATGGTGCCGGAAAATCTACTACCATCCGTATGCTGCTTACACTCATTACGCCTACCGAAGGGGAGATTGAAGTGTTTGGGTATAACCTCAACAAACACCGCAAAGAAATTTTAAGTAATACCGGGGCTGTAATTGAGCGCCCCGATCTCTACAAATATTTAACAGCATTTGAAACCCTGCAACTGTTTGCGAAAATGAGCAGTGTAAAACGCAGCAGGCAACAGTTGATGGATCAGTTGGAACTGGTGGGACTGGCGCATCGGGCACATAGTAAAGTGCGTACGTTTTCGCAAGGAATGAAACAGCGCTTAGGCATCGCCGTAGCATTGGTACACGATCCGCAACTGATCATCCTTGATGAACCAACCAACGGACTTGATCCGCAAGGAATTGCAGATATCCGCAATTTGATTTTGCTGTTGAGTGAAAAAATGCAGAAAACAATATTGGTGTCTTCTCATTTGCTGAGTGAAATAGAACAGATTGCCAATCGCATGCTCATCATTGACAAAGGGAAAAAATTAGTGGAAGGAACAGTGAAGGAATTATTTCACCCCGATGATACGGTGGTGTATGTAGAAACTGGTGATAAAAATGCCTGTGAGCAATTGATCAAAACAAGCCTGTATGCTGATAAATTTTTGGGAACAGATGCTGCCGGCATTGAATTGAAGTTGCGTAAGGAAGAAGTGCCTGCATTAACCCGTTTTCTGGTAGAAAGCGGAGTGGAATTGCTGGGAGTTACAGCAAGACACACATTAGAAGATTATTTTTTAAAGATCACAACAGCCAATCAACATGTGGAGCCTTTTAAAAATTGAGTTGTTTAAAGTGTTCAAACGGCCACGAACCTATATTGCATTTATTGCGGTATTAGCAATTGTGGCATTGATACAGGTTGCTATTTATGCAGATGGTGCCAAGTATATGGACTTTGTGCTGAAAGATGTGAAAGATAATTTTGACGTAATAGGTAATCCGCTCAACGGGTACTTTGTGTGCTTTATTATTTTGCAAACATTGCTGATACATGTACCATTGCTTGTAGCATTGGTGAGTGCGGATATGATTGCAGGCGAAGCCAACATGGGAACCTTACGTTTACTCATTACCAAACCGGTAAGCCGTACCAAATTATTGTTGAGCAAATTTTTCGCATCGGCCATCTATGCAGTTATTCTCCTCATCTGGATCGCCATACTTGGTCTGTTTGTTTCAATGCTCATATTTGGTACTGATGGATTGATGAATGCAAAAAGTTACGAGATCATTATCCTCAATGGGAATGATATTTTCTGGCGGTATTTACTTGCGTTTGGCTTTGCAGCCATCGCACTCATTACTGTTTCAGCAGTGGGATTTTTCTTTTCCATTTTTGCAGAAAACTCGCTTGGCCCCATTGTTGCCACCATGAGTGTGATCATTGTATTCACGATTCTTACAACATTGGATATTCCATTGTTTCAAAGTGTAAAAGACTATTTCTTCACCTCACACATGATTGCGTGGAAAGGATTTTTTGAAATGAAGTTGAATGCGGATGGCGAATCGATTCCCGGTACTATTCGAAATTTACCGGCGGTGCTCCGTAGTGCAGGTGTGTTATTGTTACACATTGTTTTGTTGGTAGGAGCCTCGATCTTTATTTTTAAACGCAAGGATGTGTTGAGTTAACCGGTTAGCATAAAGTGAAATGTTGAATGTATAATATTTTAGAATATGAAGCTTAAGTACAGTCGGACGGAGTTTACGGGTAAGCTTGTTCTTACATCATTCCTCTTACTTCTTACAACATTCGTAAAGGCGCAACCCGCTGAAGAATTACTCAAGAAAGTAAAAGCAAAAATGGATCGGGTGAATGATTATATCGCCACCGGTAAAATGAAAACCGATGTGGTGTTTATCAAAGCGCCGATCGCCAACATCAAGTCGTATTTTAAAAAGCCGAACCGTTTTGCGATTAAGCGTGACGGTGGTATTTCCTTATTACCAAAAGGCGGCGTAAGTGTAAATGTGAGTTCGCTCCTGTTAACAGAAGATTATACGGCAATCGATGCAGGTCAAACAACCATTGGAGGAGTTCCCTTACGCATCATCAAATTACTTCCGTTGAGTGAAAGCAGTGATGTAGTATTAACGACGATGTATATCGATGAAAAGAATTTCCTGATCCGCAAAGCAAGTACTACCACAAAAGATAACGGTACGTACGATATGGAAATGCAGTTTGGTAAATATGCAGAATGGGGATTGCCCGATAAGGTGGTTTTTTCATTCAACACCAAAGATTATAAACTTCCCAAAGGAATTACATTGGAATACGATGATGGAACAAAAAAGCCTGAGCTGCCAAAGAATAAAAAAGGCAGAGTAGAAATCAGCTACAGCTCCTATGTCATCAACAAAGGTGTTACCGATGCGATGTTGAAATAAGCTTCGGCTGGTTACCGGTTACTTTGCTCTTCTTCAATTTTTTCATCCACCACTCGTGCAAACATCGATGCACTTATTTTCCGTAATGGATTGCTTCGTGCATCTGCATAGCCTTTTCTGCTGCGGAAAATATCGATTGCAGTAAATAAAGCTGCACGAAATGAGGATTCATCGGCCTTGCCTTTTCCGGCAATGTCAAACGCAGTTCCATGATCCGGACTTGTGCGGATGCCTTCCAGACCAGCAGTATAATTTACACCCTCACCAATAGCCAACGATTTAAAGGGAATCAATCCCTGATCGTGATACATGGCCAGTACAGCATCAAATTTTTCATACTGTCCTCTTGCAAAAAATGCATCGGAGCTGTAAGGCCCAAAACAAAACACATCATTTTGTTTTGCTTCTTTAATGGCAGGTTTAATAATTTCTTCTTCTTCTTTGCCAATCAATCCTTCATCGCCCGCATGTGGGTTTAACCCCAACACAGCAATTTTCGGCTTATCAATACCAAAATCTTTTTTGAGTGATTGGTTCACCAATTTCAATTTGCTGACGATGCTTTCACGTGTAATGTGTTGTGCTACTTCCGCAACAGGTACATGTTCGGTAACCAATGCCACCCGAATATTATCTGCTACCATAAACATCACTACATCCTTTGCTTCAAAAGCCGCTTTTAAATAAGGTGTATGCCCGGTGTATGGAAATTCCTCCGATTGAACATTCTTTTTGTGAATTGGCGCTGTTACCAATGCGTCAATGTGTTTTTCTTTCAACGCTCTTACCGCTTCACTCAGCGATTTAATGGCATAAGTGCCGCCAATGTCGGTCAGTTGCCCCGGTTGTATACTCACTTCGTCTTCCCAGCAACTGTAAACATTCACCGTTTTAGGACTCAGGCGTTGGAAATCCCTGATAGCCTGGTAAGCGAAATTGCCGTCGGCTACTGATTTTTTATAAAAATTGATTGCTTTGTTGGAAGCAAACACAACAGGTGTACATATTTCAGAAAGTCGGGTATCACTTAATGTTTTAATGATCAGTTCAAGGCCAATCCCATTCAGGTCGCCGCAACTGAAGCCAATAACCGGTTTTTGTTCAGAAATTATCATGGTATAAATTATTCATTACAAATGTAAAGGATTGCCGGTGAAGACCAAGCCGCAGGAAGTTGCTGGCTTTTTTCAGAAGCATGAATGTGAAGAATGTGCCTGCGCTTAAGGAAACAAATACGGCAGCTTTTTCTGCTACTTTTGCAAAGTGGAGTACACGTTAAAAAAATCACTGGGCCAGCATTTCCTGAAAGATGAAACCATTTGCCAGCGCATTGTTGATGCCGTAATGCAGGAAAAGCCCACCCGTTTAGTAGAAGTGGGCCCGGGGGCGGGAGCTATTACCAAATATTTTCTCAAACAATCAATACTGGATTTTAAGGCGGTAGAACTTGATCTTGAGAAGATCAGTTACCTCGAACATACATTCCCTGCTATTAAAGGAAAGTTGTTACATGAGAGTTTTTTAGATACAGCCATGCCGTTTACCGATCGTTTTATGGTGGTGGGTAATTTCCCGTACAACATATCCTCACAAATTTTGTTTAAGGTACTGGATTGGAAAGAGCAGGTGGATTGTGTGGTAGGGATGTTTCAGAAAGAAGTGGCCCAGCGTATTGCATCTAAACCCGGTAATAAATCGTATGGTATATTGAGCGTTTTGGTGCAGGCTTATTTTGATGTGGAATATTTGTTTGATGTAGAGCCAGCAGCGTTCAATCCGCCGCCGAATGTAAACAGCGGTGTCATTAAATTAAAACCGGTAGCAGTTATTCCTGAAATGAAAAGCGAACAGAAATTTAAGTTATTGGTGAAAACAGCATTTAATCAACGAAGAAAAATGTTGCGTAATGGTGTAAGGGGTATGTTTGATGCAGAATTTTTAAAAGATGAAATCTTTAATAAACGGGCCGAACAGTTATCAGTAGAAGATTTTGCAAAACTTACGTTCCGGATGCAATAGCCAGTACAGATTTTGCATACAGCAGTATCTATTCCAACAATCAACAACAGAACATCAACAGTGAAAGTAATAATTACAGCAAGTTGTCATGAATACCTGCGGCAGAAACTGCAGGAAGGCGGATATGAAGTGGTTTATAAACCTACCATCACGTACGATGAATTAAAAGCGGATGTACACAATGCCGCAGGCTTGGTTGTATCAACACGTGTAAAAGTTGATCGTGAACTGTTGGAGCATGCAAGCGAACTGCGCTGGATTGGTCGCCTCGGCAGCGGATTGGAATTAATTGATGTTCCGTTTGCTGAAAGCAGGGATGTAAAAGTATTCAGCAGCCCCGAAGGTAATTGCGATGCAGTAGGTGAGCATGCGTTGGCGCTGCTGCTCAACCTCATGAATAAGATCAACAGCAGTTACAACGAAGTAAAACAACTCAAATGGCTGCGTGATGAAAATCGTGGAGTGGAGTTGAATGGTAAAACAGTTGGCATTATTGGCTTCGGGCACACCGGACGGGCTTTTGCAAAAAAACTGCGGGGTTTTGATGTTACGATTCTGGCGCATGATAAATACCAATATGAATTTGGAGGCGAACAGGTAAAAGAAGCATCACTGGAACAGGTGTTGCGTTACGGCCACGTGATCAGTATGCATTTGCCGCTTACCAACGAAACCTATCATTATGCAGACACTTCTTTTTTTGAAGCAGCGGAGCAACGTCCGTTCTTTTTAAATACATCACGTGGAAAAGTACACGGCAAAGCAGCCATTATCGATGCTTTACAAAGAGGATTGATCGCCGGTGCAGGATTGGATGTGCTGGAAAATGAAAAGCTGACTACTTATACTGAAATGGAGCAGGAGC
>CAWHOR010000050.1:0-19715 GCA_963830845.1 uncultured Bacteroidota bacterium
ATGAATATGTAAACTCCGGTTTCCATCCCGGTGGTATCAATCAGCGTGTAATACGTTATGCAGAGGTATTGCTGATGCTTGCTGAATGTGAAGCAGAAGTTGGAACACCGGCGCAGGCAGCAATTTATATCAATGAAGTGCGCAGCCGTCCGGGTGTAGCAATGCCGGCTGTTACGCTTTCAACAAAAAACGATGCATTGAGAGCAGTGATGCACGAACGGGCAGTTGAATTAGGTGCCGAAGAAGTGGCCAGTATAGATGTATTACGCTGGAGGAAAAAAGGTTATTTCCCTTTAATAAAACCAGACCCTGTTCCGAGCCAGGTAGATCTGTTTCCAATTCCTTCAAGTGAAACGTCAACAAATCCTTTGATAAATTAAATGGCATAGTTTAATTTTCATAGAGGCTATTCTTAGCCTCTATTTTTTTTACCGGTCTCTTATCCTGATTTTTTTAAGTATAACTTGTAACACGCATGAGCAAGCTTGTCAATTATTGTAAACAGTTTATTTGTTTTACCGGCATCATTGTATGGATGTCGTGTAATCGCAAACAAAATGATACATTGTTTACACAGCTTCCGGCAATGGCGTCAGGTGTCAATTTCAGTAATGATATCCACGACAATGATTCTTCGTACTCTTTCATTAATGAGTTTGGTTATATGGGCGGCGGCGTTGGTATTGGCGACTTTAATAATGACGGGTTAAAGGATATTTTTTTTAGTGGCAATCAGGTAAGCAGTCAGTTGTATCTTAATAAAGGAAGCAATCAATTTGATGATGTCACAAAAAAAGCAGGTATTGGTACAAATGTTTGGTGTACCGGTGTAAGCATTGTCGACATAAACCAGGATGGCTACGATGATATTTATGTTTGCGTGTTTGGTAAGGATCTGATGAATCGTTCAAAAAACCTTTTATTCATCAACCAACGCAATCTTACATTTAAAGAAGAAGCAGAAGCATACGGACTTGCAGATGTTGGTTACTCAACACAGGCTGCTTTTTTTGATTATGATAAAGATGGCGACCTGGATATGTTCCTTGTAAATTATTTATTGAGTACAAAAAATTCGAACACTATTTTTCCAAGAGATAAAAGCGGGTTCTCACCTGCTAATGATAAACTCTACCGCAATGATGGCGATAGTGCTAATGCAGGGCATCCTGTTTTTACCGATGTATCAATGGCGTCTGGTATAAAAGAAGATGGATATGGGTTGGGTGTATCCGTTAGTGATTTTAATAACGATGGCTGGCCGGATGTTTATGTGGCAAACGATTTTATATCCAACGACGAACTATGGCTCAATAACCGCAATGGAACTTTTACCAATTGTATTAACAAAGCGATGCAGCATCAGTCGTATTCAAGTATGGGCTCCGATGCTGCTGATATGAATAATGATAACTTAACGGATATCATGACGCTTGATATGCTACCGGAAACGAACGGACGAAAAAAGACCTCCCTCTCGTTTATGAATTATGACCGGTATGAATCGGAAAGAAGAATGGGTTACGAGCCGGAGTTTATGCGGAACATGCTGCAGTTGAATAATGGCAATTTCCAAATTGAAAACAACGGTATTCCTTTTTTCAGTGAAATAGGAAGGTTGAGTGGCATACACGCAACCGACTGGAGCTGGAGTGTGTTGTTGGCTGATTTTAATAATGATGGCTGGAAAGATATCCATGTGACCAATGGCATTGGGAGAGATTTTATTGATGCCGATTTCCTAGAGTTCAGCAATGGTATATTCAACAGTAGTCAAACAAGGGAAGAACAGCAAAAAGCGATCAGAAAAAAACTGGCTTCGTTAAAAAATGTTAACCTGCCGAATTATTTATACATCAATAATAAAGATCTCACATTTTCAGATCAATCAGAAGCAGGAGGTGTTAATGAACCTTCCATGTCGAATGGTGCAGCTTATGCCGATTTAGATAATGATGGCGATCTTGATCTGGTAGTAAACAATATTAATAAACCGGCATTTGTTTTCCTCAACAATACTAATCAAAAAAACAAAGCTTCCACTTCTCATTTCTTAAGTGTACAACTAAACGGAGACAGTCTTAACCGAAAGGGATTTGGCGCAAAGCTATTTGTACATACTAACGGCAAGCTGCAACTGCAGGAACAAAATCCTGTGCGTGGATATTTCTCATCAGTAGACCAGCAACTTGTTTTTGGATTAGGACAAGATGATCATGCAGATTCACTCGTGATTGTGTGGCCGGATGGAAAAAAGCAGGTGTTAGAAAATGTAAAAGCTGATACAACACTTGTACTTGCATGGAAAAACGCAGGCGTTGCTCCGGTTGATACGGTCTTTCCTTCGCATCTTTTTTCAGATATAACAGGGCAAAGCGGTTTGTTCTATAAACATCAGGAAAATCCGTATAACGATTATACATCTCAACAATTATTGCCGCAAAAGTATTCTCAAATGGGGCCGTTTATAACTACCGGCGATATCAATAATGATGGTACAACCGATTTTTTTATTGGCGGCGCATTTAATTTCTCCGGAAAATTTTTCACACAAAATCCGGACACAATCATTTATTTCAAAAAATCTTACCGACAGCATTAAGTTTGAAGAAGACCAGGATTGTATTTTGTTTGATGCAGATAAAGATGGTGATAACGATTTACTGGTTACTTATGGCGGTATGCAATTTGAAGACACCTCAATTTATTATAAACCCCGGCTGTATACCAATGATGGGAAAGGTAATTTTAAATTGCAAGCCAATGCTATTCCTGATTCAGTAAGAACGATTGCGGGTTGTGTAAGCGTTGGTGATTATGATGGCGACGGTTACCCCGATTTATTTATTGGTGGCAGGGTGTCGAAAAAATATCCACTATCTCCCAGAAGTTTTTTACTCCACAACAAGAGTGGCGTTTTTACAGATGTTACTGCAAAAGTTTGTCCGGCTTTGCAAAGGGCCGGAATGATTACCTCAGCAGTGTGGACTGATTTTGATAATGATCAGCAAACAGACCTTGTGATTGCAGGAGAATGGATGCCCGTACAATTTTTTAAAAACAAGCAAGGGAAATTAATGGATGTAACAGTAGCTACAGGGCTAACGCAAATGAATGGAATGTGGCGTAGTTTAATTGCCAGCGATATCGATAACGATGGAGATATGGATCTTGTAGCAGGCAACCTTGGATTGAATTGTGAATACAAGGTTAGTCCGAATGAGCCTATGCAATTATTTGCTACTGATTTTGATGGAAACGGCAGCATCGATCCTTTTTTATTCTACTACATAAAAGGAGCGGATGCTGTGAAGCATTTGTATCCTGCTATTAGCAGAGGTCGCTTTGCAGAGCAGGTACCTGCTATCAAAAAACAATTTCTTTTAAATAAAGATTACGCACACGCTACTTACCAGGATATCTTTAAAGGAAAAGCAGCTGATAAAATTTTGCAGTTAAAGTGCGATGAAACACGCTCATGTTATTTTGAAAATACAGGCAATGGTAAATTTGTGAAACATGTGTTGCCAATGGAAGCTCAATTTTCGCCGGTAAATGCCATTATTTGTGACGACTTGGATAACGATGGATTCAAAGACCTGTTGCTGGCAGGTAATGAATACCAAACCGAAGTAATTACGGGACGATATGATGCCTCGTATGGATGTTTTCTTCGAGGCGGAAATAATCGATCTTTCACATCAGTTTCACCTGTAACAAGTGGCTTTATTTTAAATGGCGATGTAAAGGACATGTCGCTCATTCGCTTAGCAAACGGAGAAAAAATAGTACTGGCTGCAGTTAATAATGATTCTATGCGGGTGTTTAAGATTGCTGTTGCACGCAATCAGTAATATACAGCAGAACGTTCATCGTTAATTTCCTTTCAGCCGGCGTTTTTTGATCAATCCGCCTTTTACATCTTTAATACTGCTCATCACCATAAAAGCGTTGGGATCAATTTTTTGAACTTCTGTTTTAATGCGGTTGATCTCCAAACGGGTAACAACTGAATAAATAATATCACGTTCGTCCGCATATCCTTTCGTGCCAAAACCACCTTTTCCTTTATACACTGTTACACCACGTCCCAGTTGATGTGTTACCATACGACTGATCTCTTCACTATGTGTTGAAATAATGGTAACACCTGTGTATTCTTCAATTCCTTCCGCCACAAAATCAACTGTTTTTGCAGCGGCGAGATAGGTAATAAGTGCATACATCGCTGTATCGATCGACAGAATATAAGCGGCCACTGAAAACACCATCACATTAATAATCAGGATCACATCGCCCACCGAACCGCCGATCTTTTTACTTACAAACAACGCCATTACTTCCGTACCATCGATCACCGATCCACCACGAATAGCAAAGCCAATACCGGCACCTAAAAAGAACCCGCCAAAAATGGCCACCAGTAATTTGTCGTCTGTTACCTGCGGAAAACTTACAAAAGCAGTTACAAGGGCCAGCGTAATAATGGCGATGGTTGTTTTGATAAAAAATACTTTACCAAGTATGCGGTAACCAAACAAAACAAAAGGCGCATTTACGAGCAACAACAATAACGGGAACGGAATTTTTGAAAGCTCGGTTGTGAGTAGTGCAATACCAGTGGCCCCGCCATCAATAAAGCGGTTAGGAATCAAAAATCCTTTCAGTCCAAACGCAGCAGAAAAAATACCGATCAACATCAGGAATGCATCTTTCAGCAATGCATAAAACGAAATGCGTCGCTCCCGGTAGGCTTTTGCTTTTTCATACGGAGAAAGCGGTGCTTCGGGGTTTGTTCGGTTGTTCCGCACCCTGATCGCTTTTTCAGCCAATGTTTCTGAAGTGGGTTTACTCATAATCTTGCATTATCGACAGGCAACGGCGTAAGTCTGTTATTTTGATGAAAAACCTCACAACCCGTTGCTGGGAAATTACATGTTTTCAATTACCTGACCTATGAAAAAAATCAGGATAATAACAGACGAGTTAAATTTTTTCATAGCTTGGGCACACCTAACTTTGCTTTGCTATGACAAGAACTCAGGAAGTACTAAACGATGTAGTTATCAAGTTTGCAGGAGATAGTGGTGATGGGATGCAGTTAACGGGCAGCCAGTTTACCAATAATACGGCGTTGATGGGAATTGACCTTGCCACCTTCCCCGACTTTCCTGCCGAAATTCGTGCCCCACAAGGAACACTGGCCGGTGTAAGTGGTTATCAATTGCGTTTCAGCAGTGATAATGTGTTTACCCCCGGCGATGAGTGCGATGTGTTGGTGGCCATGAATGCAGCCGCTCTCAAAGCAAATCTTACCGCTATTAAAAAAGGTGGAAAGATCATTGCCAATACAGATGGCTTCGATGCAAAAAATCTTCGTTTGGCGAATTATCCGGAAGGTGTGAATCCACTAGAAAACGACAGTCTCAGCAATTACGAGGTGATCAAGATCGATGTTACCAAGCTTACTCGTGAAGCATTGGCTGATATAACAATGGGCATGAAGGAAAAAGACCGTGCAAAGAATATGTTTGTGCTGGGCTTTTTGTACTGGATGTACAACCGTGATATGGAGAATACCATTTCATTCCTGCGGGAGAAATTTGGTAAGAAACCGGAGATACTGGAAAGTAATATCCGTGTATTGCAAGCCGGGTATAATTATGGCGATACCACCGAAACATTTACTACAACGTATAAAGTAGAGAAGGCAAAAATGGAACCCGGTGTGTACCGTTCCATTATGGGCAACCAGGCGGTGAGTTTTGGATTGATCGCTGCTTCACAAAAAAGCGGGTTGCAATTATTCCTTGGTTCGTATCCGATCACTCCGGCTTCTGATATTTTGCACGACCTGAGCAAATACAAATCGTTTGCTGTAAAAACATTCCAGGCCGAAGATGAAATTGCGGCGATTACGTCAGCCATTGGTGCAGCCTATGGCGGATCGTTGGCGGTAACCACCAGCAGTGGTCCCGGTATTGCATTAAAAGGTGAAGCGATGGGTTTGGCAGTGATGCTGGAAATTCCGTTGCTCATTATAAATATCCAACGTGGTGGACCGTCAACCGGTTTACCTACCAAAACAGAACAGAGTGATTTGATGCAGGCGTATTACGGACGCAACGGCGAATGTCCGATGCCGATCGTTTCTGCATCTACACCAGCCGATTGTTTTGATGCGGTATATGAAGCAGCCCGTATTTCGGTACAGCACATGACGCCTGTTATCTTTTTAAGTGATGGTTATATTGCGAACGGTGCTGAACCGTGGAAGTTTCCACAAAGCGCAGACCTTCCTGAGATCCATGTAAAATTCAAACAGGGATTGGATGAAGGCGAAGAAAAATTACAACCGTACAAACGTGATGATAAATTAGTTCGTCCATGGGCCATACCCGGTACACCCGGCTTGGAACATCGCATTGGCGGATTGGAAAAACAGGACATTACCGGTAACATCAGTTACGATGCTGATAACCACCAGCACATGGTGAAAACAAGACAGGCCAAGGTGGATAAAATTGCTGATCATATTCCTGTACAGCAATTAGACAGTGGTCCTGAAAAAGGAAAAGTGCTGATACTCGGTTGGGGCAGTACCTACGGCGCTATTAAAAGTGCCTGTGCTGAATTGCAGGCGCAGGGAAAATCAGTAGCGCATGCTCATCTCCGTTATATCCGTCCGTTCCCACGCAACCTTGGTGAACTGTTGAGCAATTATGAAACCGTATTAATTCCCGAACTCAACAACGGACAACTCATCAGGATCATCCGGGATGTGTATTTCGTTGATGCAAAAGGTTACAACAAGATCAAAGGTGTACCTATTACAAAAGGTGAATTGATCGAAGAGTTGCAGCAGTATTTGTAATTGTTCTTACTTTAAATAAATCTTAAATCCATCAGAGAACCGCTGATGGATTTTTTGTTTTTATTAGCGGCTTCAATTTTTTACTTTACAGTTAAAACGTATCGTCATGAACAGATATTTCATTTTGCTCTTTGCTGTGATGGTTTCAGCAACTGCTTCGGCACAACAAACAAAAGCTACCATCGGAAAAGAAAAATGGCATTGGGGTAATCCCAACAAACAGGATACATCGGCTGGTTATGCACAGGCACTAAGAGTGGGTGATGTGTTATACATTTCCGGAACGGTAGCTACTGAACTCAGTGAAAAAGGAGTGAGCCAGGTATATGCAGGTTTGGAACGTTCACTCAAACAATATGGATTAACCTTTCAGCATGTGGTAAAAGAAAATCTGTATACCACCGATATTGAAGCGATGAAGCAGTTGAACTATGTACGCAAGCAATTTTACAAAGGCGATTTTCCGGCAGCTACCTGGGTGCAAATTGTTCGGTTATTTATGCCCGATGCAAAATTGGAAGTGGAGTTGGTGGCGCATTTTCCGAAGTAGCAGATTGTGTGTTGTTCAGGTTATTCTTTGTGTAATATGTAGCACGCAACGTCCCACCTGGCTTAGTGCTAGTTATAATCTTTAGTTATTGGAGACGTTGGTGGGAAGAAAATGCACAGCCAAGGCGGCATGATTTTTCATTAGTATACTAACAAGGCAAAGAATAAAGTAAAAATTATGCGAGTTTTATTGTTTCTTCTAATTTTTAATAAATGCGTCGGTCAAAGTTCTTCTCCAGTTTGTCTTACAGATTCCTGCAAGACAAAATTTATGACCTACACGCTTAATCATGGCAGCTTTCCGATGGAATGTATTATGATCAATTTCAAAGACAACTCAGGTAACAAATGGAGCGAAATGGTATATGTAGTATCTATTCATAATTACTATTATTACTCAATTGATTCCGTAAACACAAAGAAGTACATTGATTCTGTTTATTCGGCAGTTTACAATGGGGAATATATTTTCAAGGATACCAATATTGATCCCAAGTTCGGCGGATACCCTTTAAATAAAAAAACCTTCGACCAGATGAAAGGAATGCCTTTTGATAAATTTTTATACAAATACTTTGATCGAGAAGGTAACATTTTAAATAAGTATAGTAACTACACGGTTGAAGTGATGGCAGTTTGTTTTTCTAACAATATCACTTTCTATATTGATCGATACTACTATCCAGCCATTCATGAATCAATATGGAGTGATCTAAGTAAGTATTATCCACGATTAAAAAAATTGCCTAAGCCCGCAAAGCCTAGATACTACGAAGATTGAATTAGTATATAGTTGCTATGGGAGCGTTTCATTTTCTGTCGATTTCGTTTTCAAGTGTTCCATCAAGCCCATTTTTTTCTCAGCATTGTCTCCCATTGATAACACTTAAGAATTTGAACCAAAAGCTCATGAGGACGTTGCGTCTTATTTAAAGATAATTTATTCTTCGCAGCACCCAACATCCCGCTTACTTAGTGGTGGTTATCATCATCTTCTATTGGCAGATATAGCTGGTAAATGAATATTCTAAAAACCAATTTAAATACGATGCCCTTGTATAAAATCACCCGCTGTATTATTTTGGTAGCATTTACATACAAGAATAAATAATTTGTTCTCCATGCAGAATGCTGCACACTTACCCTCATTTATTTTTTAATCTTAAAATTGTTTGTTGTATGAAAAAGAACATGTTTTTTTTCCTGGGAGTGGTATGCACTTTCGTGTTTGTTTCCTGTTCAAAAAGTATTCGCCAAACGGACGACGCTCTTACTGCTGAATCTGTTTTTGAAAAAGCAGCTGCTAAAAAAAAGAATTCGGGCAGTACTTTTTTTGACCCTGCCTGCCTTGTTTCGGCAAGCCAGCGGGGTGTGTTAGATACCATTCAAAAGGGATTTGGTTTTACAGAAGGACCGGCGGTTGACAAACACGGAAATGTATTTTTTACTGATCAGCCCAATGATAAAATTTATAAGTGGACAGCAGCTACCGGGAAGATCACTACATTTTTAACCGGTACCGGCCGTTCTAACGGAATGGCTTTTGATAAAAATGGCTACCTGATAGCCTGTGCAGACATGCATGGTGAACTTTGGAAGATTGCTCCGGATGGTAGCCATACTGTATTAGTCAATAACTACAATGGCAAACTGTTAAACGGACCGAATGGTGTATGGATCAATCCGAAAAACGGAGGCATCTATATTACTGATCCGATTTTTCCGAGAGACTATTGGGATGCAACTGATCCACGTAAACAAAACTGGGAGCCAACACATTCTGAACAGGCTGCAACAGGGAAAGGAGGCCATGTATATTATTTGGCGCCGGGAAGCCGGAAATTAGTTAGAGTAACTACAATGCCCGGTTGGAATGCTGACACATGGCCAAACGGTATTACAGGAACCAGAGATGGCAAAAAATTATACGTCAATCATTGGACCTATGACGGTACAGGCCAGATCAAGGTTTTTAGTATCAATTCGGATGGTACACTTTCCAATATGCAGACGTTTGTCAATAATCTGAATTTCTGCGATGGTATGTCAATGGATGAACAAGGAAATGTTTACGTAAGCGGCGGACCGGGATTAAACGCATACAACAAAAACGGAAAGTTGATACTGACAATCCCTGGCGGTGGCAGTACCAACAACGTTTTTGCAGGTGCAAATAATAAACTGTTATTTATGACAAGCCCGGACAGGATCACTTCCGTAAAAATGAATGTGAAAGGTGTAGAACGGTTTTAGATTTTTTCTAAGCAAGGTCTCCGATGTAAGTTTAATCGAAAGCGCACGGAGACCTTGCTTTTTTTTGAAGATAAGTTTATTCTTCTTTGTGTCTTTAGTGAAAAAGCTTTGTGTTTGCTGTGCTGATCAGTAGCACAAAGCACACGAAGAATTGCACAAAATTCACGGAGAAAAGAAAGCAGAATTATTTATTATTTTTTTGAAAATACTTACACGCTTGCTGTAAGCCACATTCCCTGCATTTAGGATTACGTGCTATACAAACATAACGGCCATGTAAAATGAGCCAGTGATGTGCTTTGTACACCAGCTCGGTAGGAAAATGTTTGATGAGTTCTTTTTCAACTGCCAGCGGAGTAGTGGCTGTTTGCTTCACCAGTCCAATGCGTTTACTCACACGAAACACATGTGTATCCACCGCCATGTTGGGTTGTGCATCCACCACAGAAGTAATCACGTTGGCTGTTTTTCGCCCAACACCCGGCAGCTTGATCAATTCCTCAACAGTTAACGGTACTTCACTGTTAAACTCGTTTACGAGTTGTTGTGCCATACCAATCAAATGTTTTGTTTTATTGTTGGGGTACGAAATGCTTTTGATGAGTGGAAATAACTCATCAAACGTTGCCTTGCTCATGCTTTCAGCATCAGGATATTTTTCGAAGATAGAAGGAGTTGTCAGGTTCACCCGTTTATCGGTGCATTGGGCGCTGAGAATAACGGCCACGAGTAGCTGAAAAGGATTATCATACAGCAACTCTGTTTCGGCATCAGGTGCATGCACCGAAAAATAATCAATAACCGATTGGTAACGCTCTTTGGTTGTCATTCTGAATTGGGAATGACGGCGAAATTAGGGAAAGATCAGTTTGATGCGGAAAGATCAGTGGCTGCAAGATCCTTATTGGCATATTTCAGCACATTCAACACCGTTTCTGTACGGGGCGAAAATCTGAACTTGGTAAGCCGTTGAGCCGCTTTTTTAATTACCTCAAACTTTTCCCGAAGGGTCCAGTCTTCAGCCATTGCCTGTTCGATAGCGGCATTCTGCTCAGCGGTTGTTTCTTTGTAGAGATATTGTAACAAGTCTTCCGGCGTAAATTTATGTGTCATAAGCAATCCTGTTTTTTGGTGCGTAGGGGCTTCTCAAAGGATTTGCTTTGCTATTAAACGCTGTTGGTAAACTTGTATTGTACGGGGCAGGCTGTTTTTATTCCTCAAAGAGAAAAACGTCCTCATTATCCTTTTTCATGTAATACTTCTCACGGGCCAGGCGTTCGTAAGCGGCCGGGTCTTTTTGCCTGTTTTCCAGCTCGGTTTTGGCCGTTTCAATCTTCTGGTTGAAATAAGAAGTGTTACTCTTGAGCTCAGATAACTTACGGTAACGGTTCACTTGTGTGAGAAAATCGTTCCGGTCCACAAATAACATCCACACCGCAAAACCAATGATGGTTAAAACATATTTGTTTCGTAAGATGGGAGGTATTTGTGATATCAGTTTCAAGGTTTGTAGTTTTAAGTTGAATAGTTTGTGGTTTGCAGAAAACTGCAAACCACAAACTTGTAAATTAACTTACTTACCAAATTTAATCTTTCCGTTTGGATAAATTGCATTCTCTCCCAGCATTTCTTCAATGCGGATCAGTTGGTTGTACTTTGCCATACGGTCGGTACGTGAAGCCGAACCGGTTTTGATTTGTCCGCAATTCAATGCAACGGCCAGGTCAGCAATGGTGGTATCTTCTGTTTCACCGCTTCTATGACTCATCACTGTATTGTAACCTGCGTTCTGCGCCATTTGTACGGCATTGATGGTTTCAGTAACAGTACCGATCTGGTTTACTTTAATTAAGATAGCGTTTGCAGTACCGGTATCAATTCCTCTTTTTAAAATTTTGGTATTGGTTACAAACAGATCATCACCTACCAACTGAATTCTGCTGCCAATTGCATCGGTGTGTTTTTTCCAACCTTCCCAATCTTCTTCCGCCATTCCATCTTCAATAGAGATGATCGGATATTTATTCACCCACTCTGTCCAGTATGCAACCATTTCATCGCTGCTGATCACTTTCGAAGGATTGCTTTTGTAAAACTTATAGGTTTTTGTAGCAGCATCATACATTTCGCTGGAGGCAGCATCCATACCAATGGCCACTTGTTCGCCCGGTTTGTAACCTGCAGCAGTAATGGCTTCCAATACTGTTTCAATGGCTTCTTCGTTGCTTTGAATTTCCGGTGCAAAACCACCTTCATCACCCACGTTTGTGCTAAAGCCTTTTTTCTTTAATACTGATTTGAGATGGTGGAAAATTTCCACACCCCAACGTAACCCTTCACTAAATGAAGTAGCACCAACAGGGATCACCATGAATTCCTGGAAATCAATTTTATTATCGGCATGTGCACCGCCGTTCATGATATTCATCATGGGAATTGGTAGCACAGTGCTGTTTACACCACCGAGATAACGATACAACGGCAATCCACTTTCTTCAGCAGCAGCTTTTGCAACCGCCATACTTACAGCCAATGTTGCGTTTGCTCCAAGATTGCTTTTGTTATCAGTGCCATCAATTTTCAACAGAAGTGAATCGATATAGGTCTGGCGTGTAACATCAATACCGATGAGTTGATCAGCGATTGTTTCATTTACATTTTGTACAGCTTTCAATACACCACGACCCATGTATTTGCTTTTATCACCATCACGTAGTTCAACTGCTTCGTGTATACCAGTGCTTGCACCACTTGGAACAGCAGCACGGCCAAGAATTCCGTTTTCTGTAATTACATCTACTTCAACAGTTGGGTTACCACGGCTGTCGAGAATTTGTCTTGCATGAATGTCGGCGATAAAGCTCATAAAATTCAGTTTGTAGTTAATGTTATAGTCCGGAAGAGAAAAGACCGGAAGAGTGTTCTTTCCGAAGACGAGATCAGCAGAGGTTTTCTTTCGGACTTTCTGACTTCTCTCTTTTCTGACTTTATTGTTTGCGCTGCAAAGAAAAGACTTTCAGCGGCAGCAGCAAAGAGTTATGAGCAGTGAAATGATTATTTTTAGTACAACAAACGATTGTATGGATACAACATTACTTACTTCTGTTGCAATGGGCATTGCTCTCAGCGCTTGCTGTGGCTTTCGGGTATTTGTGCCTATGCTGGGTGCCAGCTTTGCGGCCTGGCAGCAATGGTTCAACTTGCCTGCTGATATGCAATGGATGGGCAGCTTGCCTGCCGTGCTCTGTTTTGGTTCAGCAGCGGTGCTGGAAATCGGGGCTTATTATATTCCGTTTGTTGATAATCTGCTGGATACAATTGCCACACCATTGGCCGTTGCAGCAGGAACTGTTTTAGCTGCATCGTTTTTACCGATTGCTGAATTTACCCCCTTGTTGAAATGGATACTGGCGATTGTTGCAGGAGGTGGTGCTGCGGGAACCGTTCAAGCAGGAACAGGATTGTTGCGATTGTTTTCTTCCAAAACAACAGCGGGTACAGGAAATGTGCTGGTATCAACGGGAGAAAATGCCGCAGCTATTAGTGGTACAATTTTCAGTTTTATTATACCGGTTGTAATTGCTGTGCTGATGTTGTTGTTGATTGGATGGATATTGGTGAAGGGGGTGGGGAGGTTGATTAAAGAAGATTAGCTTGTCAAACTCCTGAACACATCTTCCAACGAATTCTCATCACTCTTCAACGAAAGCACATTCAGATTTTTTTCGATCGATAATTGCAATAGTTGTTTTTTCACCGCATCAGGATTATCTGTTTTGAATTTCCAGATAGTACTGTTTAAACGAATACAGTTTTGAATAGATTGAAACAACGATTCATCCACGTCTTCTTTTAATTCAAGGATCACTTCACCGGCATGAACCTTCTTCAACAAATTAGAAAGCTGATCGTCTGCTACTATAGTTCCTTTGTTGATGATGATCACACGATCGCAAATCGCTTGCACTTCCTGTAAGATGTGCGAGGAAAATAAAACTGTCTTATTTTGACCAAGCTGCTTGATCACATCCCGTATCTCAACGATCTGGTTGGGATCAAGTCCACTTGTTGGTTCATCTAAGATCAACACTTCAGGATCATGAATGAGTGAGGCAGCCAAACCAACACGTTGTTTGTATCCTTTTGAAAGCTGACCAATTTTTTTATGTGCTTCCCGTGTTAACCCAACCTGCTGAATAACATTTTCGATTTTTTGTTTTGGACTAACAACTTTATGTACTTCAGCAATAAACGCAAGATATTCCCGTACATACATTTCAAAGTACAACGCATTGCTTTCCGGTAAGTAGCCGATCTTCTGTTTGGTGCCGATTGGATTTTCATTCACTTTCACATCACACACAATGGCTTCACCACTGCTGGGTTGCAGGTAACCGGTGATCATTTTCATGGTGGTGCTTTTGCCTGCACCATTCGGACCAAGGAAACCAACGATCTCTCCCTTCTTCACAGAAAAAGAAATATCATTCACCGCTTTTTGTGCGCCATATACTTTCAACAGATTTTTTACCTCGATCGACATACGCTTGGTTTGTGTCAAAAATAAATGAAATGCAGCACACTCAGTTGATTGCTGTTGTTAGCATCAGGGAATAAGCAGCACCGTTCCTTTTTGGGTAAAGGTTTTGTCGTTGCGTTTGTAGCGGATGGTCCATACATATTGTCCGGGAGGCGCTTTCTGGCTATTGATAAATCCATCCCATCCTGTAGCTACATCATTGGTTGAAAAAATCAGTTGCCCCCAGCGGTTAAAGATCCTGAATTCAAATTCATCAATACGGAAATAAACTTTTGCTTTGAGTACATCATTTAACCGGTCGCCATTTGGTGTAAAGGCGTTGGGTACAAAAATCACGTCGGCACAATCTTTATAGTCAACGGTGATCTCATCAACCGCAATACCGCATCCGTTTCCTACGGCAACAGAATAAGTGCCGGGCAATGTAACCGTAATGCTGCTGTCTGTTGCATTGTTATTCCACAAATAAAATTCTGCTAACGGATGTGTTGCGTCCAATACCAAGGTTTCGTTTACACAAAGCGTTGTATCGGCGATCAGTTGAACAGTGGGTGTAAAATTTCTTGTGATGACAAAACTATCCGTGCGGTTGCACACGCCATCGCTTGTAAGCAATGAATAGGTTCCTGCAGCAGAAAGTGTTCGCTGTGTTGCTGTGGTTCCATCGTTCCATAAATAAGAGATGGCAGTTGGTTGTTGCGCATCTACATCTATTGTTTCTGCATCACAAAGCAATGTGTTAATCGGAAGAGTGCGTTGTAAAAGATTTGGTTGTACAGTAACACTAATTGACGCAGTGCTGCTACAACCACCATTTGTAATCAGTTGGAGATTATAGACACCTCCATCTGCAACAGATGTATTCGCAAGCTGCAATGAATTCGTAGAACTGTTGAGAGGGTTTGCTCCTTTCGACCAATTATACTGCAAAGCATTTACAGGTGTACTTATGAGTAACTGGTTTCCTTCACACACGGGAGCGTTACTTTGCAATTGTACAGGTTGTGGCCGGTACACATTTACATTCATTACCGGTGAAATAGCACGGCAGTTGGCAGAGTTGATATTGGCAGCTTCTGCCACCAATAGACGGTACATACCGCTATCACTGCTTTGCGCATTGCTGATCGTAAGGGAGGTACTGTTGGCAAAGGGGATATTCGTCCAGCCGTTGCCGTTATTGAACTGCCATTGATAAGCGGGGTTAGAATAAAACCCGGTTGCAACATTAACACCCAACTGCAGGTTGCTGCCAATACAGGCGTCGTTTGTATTTTGATATGTACCTGTAATCGAGGGGGTCATGGCCGGGCCGCATAAAGTAAACTCAATATCATCCAATGCCAGATCATTACCAAGACCGCCGACCTGATTGTTGAAAATGCGAAGTATAACGGAGGTTTCTCCTGCCGGTAATGAAAATGAGAATCCATACTGCCCCCAGGTAAAGTTGGAAAAACGTGGAATAGCCGGAGTGAGGAAACTTGTAAGTACATTACCTGATGTTGCGCTGCTGATTTCGAAACGGATCACCGGATCAAGAGGATTACTTGAACCAAGAGGTATTAAATTCGCAATCCATGCAGAAAAATACAATTGCGAACCGGAACATAAATTGTTTACCACGGTTTCATAAAACTTACCCGCTGAAAAATCCGCATTCACAATCATCATATTGCCGCCAGATGAACGATCGTTGCCGATATGCCAAACATTGAATTGTCTCCCGCCGGTAGCAATATCAGCAGTTGTTTTTCTGATGCCATATTGGCCATCATCAATCATTCCTAATGAATCAAACGCATATGTTGTAACGCCAGGAGGAAGGCGTGGACCGGTTAATGGCGAACTGATTCCTCCGCCAAAATTTTCATAAAATAATACATTGCCGGTACACTGGGCACTGATTCCATGATGGAGTAACAGGAAACTAACAATCGCTATGAATGATTTGAGGGGATTGGCTTTGAACATCGTTTGCTTAAGAAGGTTAAAAGTAACCATTCAAATCTTTACAAACAAAAAGCCCTTGCTAAACAACAAGGGCTTTCATAAAAAACCAACCATATGAACAGACATCGAACAGATCAATAGGGTATTGTCTGTGTTCTTTCAATAAAAAGACCATTGCTGAATAAAATTCGCTGCATACGGCTGCAATATTTTTATATTTATGGCCCAAATAAAGAATGATGTCATATCCCTATCAGATCAAATCTTACGACGAATACAAAGCAGCGTATAAAAAAAGTGTTGAAGAGCCGGATGCATTCTGGGGTTCAATTGCTGAACATTTTCAATGGAAAAAGAAATGGGACAGTGTGCTGGAATGGAATTTTAAAGAACCGAAAGTAGAATGGTTTAAAGGAGCAAAACTGAACATTACTGAAAATTGTATTGATCGCCACTTAGAAACAATGGGCGATAAACCCGCCATCATTTGGGAACCTAACAATCCGGAAGAACGTGTACGTGTTGTAACGTATAACCGTTTACACAAACGTGTGTGCCAGTTTGCGCAGGTGCTCATAAACAATGGTGTAAAAAAAGGTGATCGTGTTTGTATTTACATGGGCATGGTGCCCGAGCTGGCGTATGCAGTATTAGGCTGTGCACGTATTGGTGCAATCCACAGTGTGATCTTCGGTGGATTTAGTGCACAAAGTATAGCCGATCGGTTATATGATGCACAGGCAGAATTTATTGTTACCTGCGATGGTGCGTATCGTGGAGGAAAAGATATTCCGTTGAAAAGTGTGATCGATGATGCATTGATCGGTAACAGAACGCCGCCGGTCAGCATAGTCATCACCTACGACCGAGTGTTGCTCGGCAGCGACATCGCGCCTTTCGATTGCGGCGCGGTGACCACGGCGCTGGCTCAACGCGGCCTGGTCGCGCGGGCTGGGCTGCGTGATCAACAGCCAGGGCATTATGCAGTCGCCGGTGGTGCGCGAACATGCGCATATTCCCGACGATCAGGTGATCATGATCTGCGTCGCGATGGGCTGGCCCGACGAAGATTTTCCTGCCAATGCGGTGGTGTCGAATCGCAAGAGCGTCGCCGACGCCGCGCGGTTCGTGGGTTTCGCCGACTGATCGGGGAAATTCTCTCGGCCGCTGTCCAAGCTGTCCTCGACTTCTTGTTTGCAAAACAGCTCGACCAAGGATTGGGGCGACACCGCTGGTTACAACTCGGATGCCTCGCGGCTTTTGCCATCATTTTCGGCTTGGCCGTAGGCTATACCGCTCGCGCGCTCATTTAGTTCTCAACATGACTACCCGCGCAATGCGGCCCGTCCCGGGAGGGAAGTGGACGGGCCGCACCTGTTACCGGACGAAGGGGTTAGCCCGGCAGCAGCACGTTATCGACGACGTGGATCACGCCGTTCGACTGCATGACGTCGGCGATCGTCACCTCGGCCTTGCCGCCCTTGGCGTCGGTGAGCATCACCCTTGCCATCCGTGCGGCCTCGAGCGGTCAGTTGCGCCCTGCACGGTGGTGAGCGTGGCCTTGCCGCCGCCGGCCTTGATCATCTTGACCAGATCGGCGGCGGTCACGCGTGCCGGCCACCACGTGATAGGTCAGCACCGCGGTCAGCGTGCCCTTGTTCTCGGGCTTGAGCAGCGTGTCGACCGTGCCCGCCGGCAGCTTGGCGAACGCGGCGTTGGTCGGCGCGAACACCGTGAACGGACCCGGGCTCGACAGCGTGTCGACCAGGCCCGCGGCCTTGACCGCGGCGACGAGCGTGGTGTGGTCCTTCGAATTGACCGCGTTGTCGACGATGTTCTTGGTGGGATACATCGCGGCGCCGCCGACCATCGGGTTGGCGAGCGCGACGCCGCCTCCGGCAACCATCATCAAAGCAGCGAGCGACGCGGAGAGTTTGGAAAGTGTCATCATACAATCCTCTGGTTTCTGGCACCCCGGAAATGCGGAATGCGGCGCAGCTACGGCACCGACCCGGCAACGGATGCACGGCAACCTCAGATTGTGATGATTTTTCCGGACGCGACCGCGACGCTGCTCGGGGCCGGGTGCGGCGTTTTCGACACCGGCTCCATCGTGATCGCCAGCGTCGCGCCTTCGGTCATCAGCAGGCGATGCGGCGGCGGCATCGTCATTTCGGCTTCACCCGCATGGCCGATCTGCCCGAGCGAGACGGGCGTGCCGCCCTCGGGGATGACCCACAGTTCGGGCGCCAGCGTTCCCGGCTCGAAGCCATGGATGCGCAGCTGCATCAAACCATTGCTCTGGTTATAGCGCGCGAGCACCAGCGGTCCCGCCGCATCGCTTTCGATCCGCGCGACCGCGAGTTGCGGCGCGGCAGGCGTTGAGGTCGGCACGGGCTGGGTGATCAGCACGAACGCCAGCGCCGTCGCGACGGCACCCGACATCAGCGCCCCGGCGCGCCAGCGGCGTAACCGCGTTTCGATAGCGGTGACCTTGTCAGCGGGCGCATCCGCCAGCTGCCGTTCGATCCCGCTCCACACCGCGTCGCCGGGCTGCTCATCCACCCACTCGCCATGCAACGGCGCCAGCTTCGCCTCCCACCCGCGACCTGCGCCGCGAAGGCAGGATCGCTCAGCGACAGCCGCAACGCATGCGCGCGCGCCTGTCCTTCGAGCAGGCCAAGCGCCAGTTCGGCGGCGAGCGCGTCGCGCTCTTCAGCGGGCGTCGCATGCTCATCCATCGCCAAGACAAACCTTCAGGCGCAGCAACCCGCGCCGTATCCAGCTTTTCATCGTCCCCAGCGGCACATTTTCGCGCTCGGCAAGCTCGGTATAGGTCGATCCGTCGAAAAAGGCGGCGCGGATGCACGAGCGGGTGCCGATCCTCAAGTTCGCCCAGACACCGGTGCAGCTGCTCGCCCTCCTCGGCCACGACCATCGATTGGTCCGCGAGCGGGCTGTCGTCGGCCACCGCAAAGGCCGCCTGTTCGGGTAAGGTGCTCGCGTACCGCACGACCGGCCACCGAACGGCGCCAGTCGATCGCGCCGTTGCGCGCGATCGTCGCCAGCCAGGTGATCGGGCTGGCGCGCACGGCGTCGAATTGTCCCGCGCGCTCCCACACCTTGATATAGACGGTCTGCAAAACATCCTCCCCGCGCTGGCCCTCTCGCCACAGATACGGGAGCGAAATTCCAAATAGTTTCGCGGCGGTCATGTCATAGACCTGGCGCAGCGCCGCGCGGTCGCCGCGCCCAACCGCGGTCAACGCCGCCGTCAGCTGCGCCCGCGCCTCGTCCGCGCCTGATGACCATCGGGTGCCGTCCACGCCGTCAAGTCGTAGAGAGGTGACGGGAATATTCAAGCGGCGGGCGCCCGCATCATGCCCCAAAAATGCGGTCCGCCCCCCGGCACGTCCCATTCGACCTGCGTGGCAAAACCCAGCCGCTCATAAAGCGGCACATTTTCCGGGGTCGCGGTTTCCAGCCAGCACGGCAGCGCCTCGGCGTCGGCGACCGCGGTTTGCGCGCGAATGATCCGCCCGCCAT
>CAWHOR010000051.1:0-54968 GCA_963830845.1 uncultured Bacteroidota bacterium
CTCTTAAAAACCACTAAACAAGAATTCCTTAAAAATCTCAATACCTTATACTAATTTGGCTCAAAACTAAAAAGTATGAGAACAACTGCATTCGTGTGGACCCTTATCGGCTTAATGGGTCCGCTTGCTGCACAACCACCTGCTAAAGACAGTGTAAAAAAAGACACGATGCCGTACACGGCATTCACCAGTCTTCCACTCAAACCTGAACGCACAGTAAAATTCACGGCCAAAGAAGGTACGTGGATGAGTGTGGATGTGAGTCCTGATGGGCAAACCATTGCGTTTGATTTGATGGGAGATATTTATACCATGCCCATTGCAGGAGGTAAAGCAACTGCTGTAACCAAAGGCATTGCGTATGAAACACATCCACGTTTCAGTCCCGATGGAAAGAAAATTCTTTTCACCAGCGACAGAAGTGGCAGCGATAATATCTGGTATATCGATACAGAAAAAAAGGATACTGTTCAGTTAACAAAAGATCGTACTGAAGATTTTCCTGCAGCCGTTTGGACACCCGATGGTAATTACATCATCGCCAGTAAAGGCCGCCGTCTTCCAAAATTATGGATCTACCACAAAGATGGTGGTGGTGGCACGCAACTGTATGATGGATTTGCAAAAACCATTGACCCGTTTGTAAGTCCTGATGGTAAACTTGTTTACTACAGTCAGCGGAGCGGTTCATGGAATTACAACGCACTGTTACCTCAATACCAGATCGGCACATACGATCGTGATAAAGGAATTACCAATACCATTACTACACGTTATGGTTCTGCATTTACACCCACACTCAGTAAAGATGGACTATGGATGGTATATGGCAGCCGCTATCAGGATAAAACGGGATTGGTGTTACGCAATATGAAAAATGGTGATGAGCGTTGGCTCGCTTATCCGGTGCAGCGTGATGAACAGGAAAGTATTGCACCACAAGGTGTGTTACCCGGTATGGCGTTTACACCCGACAGTAAGTTTCTGGTTGCCAGTTATGGTGGAAAGATCTGGCGCATACCCGTTGATCCAAACAGTAAAGTAACTGAAATTGCATTTGAAGCAGATCTGAATCTGGAAATAGGTCCACGTTTGTATTTCAACTATGCAATTAAAGATACCAGTGCAGCTCTTGCTACTCAAATACGTGATGGTGTTCCAAGTCCTGATGGAAAGAAACTCGCATTCACCGTACTCAACCGTTTATATGTAATGGATTATCCAAACGGAACACCCAAACGTGTAACCAATCATAATTTTACAGAAGCCATGCCTGCATGGAGTACCGATGGTACACAGTTGGCTTTTGTAACATGGAGTGAAGCCGAAGGCGGTCATCTAATGAAAGCAACGTTTGGTAATAAACCAACAGTAACAAAATTAACAACAGAGCTGGGATTTTATATGCAGCCGGCCTGGAGTTACAACAACCGCATTGCATTTTTCAAAGCACCGCTTCGTGTATTTAAAGATGCAGAAGATCCGTTTTACAGTGGTGCAGAAGGTGAATTGGTGTGGATGAATGCAACAGGTGGCCCCCTCACAAAAGTTGATCTTACTGTAAATGCCGGTAACGTACATTTTACAAAAAATACAGAACGAATTTTCTTAAACAGTGGAGGCGGAACACTCATCTCCTGCCGTTGGGATGGTACCGATCTTAAAACACATGTACGCATCACCGGTATTACAACCTATGGTGCGGCGGCTGATGCACACGATGATCATTCAGGTCATGAACATTCAACCGGTACAGCAAATGATGTTACCTACGTCATGGGTAAACCAATGATGAAAACCGATGCAGTTAATTATTGTATGTTACCCGAAGGTGCAAGCAACCGTGAACCACAAAATATGCCATCAGCAGCAGGTATTATTTTGATGGCACCGGAAGGTAACCAGGCGTTGGCACAAGTAAACAACAATGTATATGTGGTTACCATTCCGCAAACAGGTAAACTACCAACGATTAATGTTGCCGATCCATCGTTCAGCAGTTTTCCATCAAGACAACTTACAGAAATTGGTGGTGAGTTTCCTGCATGGGAAGCCGATGGTAAAAAAATTCACTGGAGTTTAGGTAACGGTCATTGGGTGTATGATACTGAACGTGCACAATTTGTTGAAGACTCGGTAAAAGCAGCAAAGAAAACAGAAACGCAACGGTTGGCTGATAGTGTGAAAGCGTTGATCGCTCTCGGGCCTGATGCAAAAAAATTAGCTGATTCATTAGCAAAGAAAAGTGCTGATTCGCTTGCCTTAGTATTGAAATCAGACACGGCACGTGCAAAGCGTGAAGCACTGGCAAAAGCAGAATTGAAGAAGAAAGAAAAATATTCGCCTGATGAAACACAGGTGAAAGTGTATTATCAAAAAGATCTGCCAACTGGTACGATGTTATTGAAGAATGCACGCATCATCACCATGAAAGGTGAAGAGGTGATTGAAAATGGTGATGTACTCATCGTCAACAATCGTATCAAAGCAGTAGGCAGAACAGGTACACTTACTGTTCCAGCAGGTACAAAAGAAATTGATTGTACCGGTAAAACAATTACACCGGGTTTTGTAGATACACATTCGCACATGTGGACGTATTGGGGTTTGCATAAAAACACATCCTGGATCTATGCAGCCAATCTTGCGTATGGTGTTACTACCACAAGAGATCCGCAAACGGCCACCAGCGATGTATTAACATGGAGTGATATGGTAGAAGCCGGACAAATGCCTGGCCCACGTGTTTACAGCACCGGTCCCGGTGTTGGTTTCTGGATGTATAATTTAAAAAGCCTTGAACAAACACGCAATGTGTTAAAACAATACAGCAAGTATTACAATACCCAATACATTAAAATGTATTTGGTGGGTAACAGGCAACATCGCCAATGGGTAATCATGGCAGCAAAAGAACAAAAGCTGATGCCTACTACAGAAGGTGGTCTTGGATTACAAACTGAACATGACACAATTATTTGATGGTTATCCCGGTCATGAACATGCGATTCCGATTTTCCCGTTGTATAGTGATGTAACAAAAACAATCGCTGAAAGTAAAATGGCCTACACGCCAACGTTATTGGTTGCGTATGGTGGACCATGGGCGGAGAATTTTTATTACACAACAGAAAGCCCGGTGCATGATAAAAAGCTCAATTTCTTTACACCATATGAAGAGTTGAGTGCAAAAGCACGTCGCAGAGCAGGTGGTTTAGGTGGATGGTTTACACCAGAAGATCATGTATTTACAAAACATGCACAAGGCGTAAACAGTGTAGTACAACAAGGTGGACTGGCAGGTGTGGGTAGTCACGGACAGTTACAAGGTCTCGGCTACCACTGGGAGTTGTGGAGTATTGCAAGTGGAGGTATCAGTCCCATGAATGCATTACGCACAGCAACTATTCTTGGTGCAACTGCATTGGGTTTAGATAAAGAGTTGGGCAGTGTAGAAGAAGGTAAACTTGCAGATATTGTTATCATGGATAATAATCCATTACAAAACATCCGCAACACCAATACCATTCGTTATGTAGTGAAGAACGGACGACTGTATGATGGGAATACACTGGATGAAGTTTATCCAACTCCACGCAAACTCGATGTTGGTTCATGGACGAAACAAGCACCGAAAGTGACGACGGAAGTGAAAGAATAAGCAAAAACCTTGCTTCATGCTATTAAAAAAGCCGCATCAGTTGATGCGGCTTTTTGCTTGTGCAAACGATTGTCTTCTGCATTCAGCATTGATTAACATATTTTCAAGGATAAAATAACTGCATGCAGCAACAGACAATACAGATGTTCCCTCCGAAAAAGGAAACCAATCTCGTTCCAATGATTATGATCTGCGCCCTGTTTTTCATCTTCGGATTTGTAACCTGGGCTAATGGCACATTGATTCCTTTTTTCAAACTGTCATTTGGCCTGACTGATTTTCAAGCTTTCTTCGTTACGTTCTCTTCCTACATGGCTTATTTCTTTTTGGCGTTGCCTTCATCCTGGATATTAAAGAAAACAGGATTTAAGAACGGACTTGTTTTGGGCATGCTCATATTAGGTGCTGGTTCGTTACTATTTATTCCTGCTGCAAAATCCAATTCATTTCCCTTATTTCTAACGGGCATATTTATACAAGGTTCTGCGCTTGCGTTATTGCAAACTGCGGCAAATCCTTATCTCACCATTATCGGCCCGCTTGAAAGTGCTGCAAAACGAATCAGCTTTGCCGGCATCTGTAATAAAACAGCCGGTATTCTTGTTCCCATCATCATGGGTACCTTGTTTTTGAAAAATGCGGCTTCCATTGAAAAACAAATTGAAGCAGCTACAGGCATTGAAAAAGAACAACTGTTGCAGGAGGTGTTGGGGCGGGTGAACATGCCTTACATTGTTCTGGCAATCGTTTTTTGTTTATTCGCCTTGCTGATAAAATTTACGCATTTACCCGAGGTACAAGTTGAAGAAGATGTAGTGGATGATGCAAGCGGTGAAGTGGTTCATCATACAAGTATTTTTCAGTTTCCGCATTTGTTCCTTGGTGCATTTTGCATTTTCGTTTATGTTGCGGCCGAGGTAATGGCAGGTGATATTATTGGTGTGTATGGAAAGGAGCTTGGTATCAGTGCTGATATTTCCAAGTTCTTTACGTCGCTCACATTAGGTGGAATGCTGATTGGTTATATCGCAGGCATCATTGCCATTCCCAAATATATTTCGCAACAAAAAGCATTGCGTATCTGTGCTATACTCGGAATCATTTTCAGTGTTGCTGCTTACGTTACCGATGGCTATGCCTCCGTAACGTTTATCGCATTGCTGGGATTAGCTAACTCATTAATGTGGCCTGCTATATTTCCGTTAGGTATCAGCCACCTGGGTAAGTTTACCAAAACAGGTTCGGCAATAATGATCATGGGTATTGCCGGTGGTGCTATTTGGCCAATGGTCTATGCGTATTTAAAAGACAACTTGAAACTCGATTTTCAACTGGCTTATTTTATAGCAGTGATCCCTTGCTACCTGTATATTTTATACTTTGCTGTAAGCGGACACAAAGCAGGTTTGAAAAAAAGAAACACAGTATAATCACACAACATTTCTTTTGCTGAATAAAAAACAGTTTTTATGAAAGATGAATCGACAGGAGTAAGCCGCCGGAAATTTATTGACTCCATAACAAAAGTAGCTGCACTCAGCACAGTTAGTTTAACAGCTATGCCGGTTCTTGCAACTGCAGGTGATGCTGTTAAAACGATTAATGCTGATGATCACAGCTTTCTCTGTAAGCCCTACCTGCATAGTATTGAACATACAACCATGTATATCCGCTGTATCACAAACAAGAATTCTTATTGCTGGGTTGAATATAATGAACCGGGAAAGCCTGTACAAAAAGCACATACACTATCAGATGGTTTGGTAGATGCCAATAACCGTGTCCATGAAATTAAACTGACCGGGTTAAAGCCCGGTACTACCTACGAGTATAAACTGATTGCAAAAGAGATCAAAGATTTTCAACCGTATAAACTCACGTACGGCGAAACGATCAATAGTGATGTATATTCGTTTACGACGTTTAACCCCGCTGCAAAAGAAACGCAATGGCTGGTGTTGAATGATATACACGACCGGCCTGCATCATTTCAACATCTGTTACAATTAAACGGCAGCGATCCTTATCACTATGTTTTTCTGAATGGTGATATGTTCGATTATCAAACCAATGAAAAACAGATCATCGATCATTTACTCTCTCCATGTGCTGAATCGTTTGCCACACAAAAGCCGATGCTGTTTGTGCGAGGCAATCATGAAACAAGAGGAAAGTATGCACGCCAGCTGAAAGATTATTTTGCTGCACCACAAGGTGCTTACTTCTCCTTTCAATCGGGACCTGTATTTAACATTGTGCTTGATACCGGAGAAGACAAAGAAGATACACATCCTGTTTATGCAGGCATTGTTGATTTTGATCAGTTCCGCATACAGCAGGCAGTATGGCTTGAACAGCAGCTGCAATCAAAAGCTTATAAGAAAGCGAAGTACAAAGTAGTGATGATGCACATCCCGCCATTTTATACAGAAGATGCACATGGAACTCTGCATTGCAGAAAGTTGTTTTCACCGCTGTTTGATAAGTATAAGATCGATCTGCTCATTTGCGGACATACACATACTTATGGTGTGCACCCGCCTGTTGCAGGGAAGCATAACTATCCAATCATTATCGGTGGAGGACCAACTGCGGGTAAACGTACACTCATTAAAGTGCATGCCAACCAAGAGGAATTAAACATACAGATGTTGAAAGATGATGGGAGTGAAGTGGGGACATATTCAATTGCTGCAAAGAAGTAGAAGAATCTTTTTAAATACGCAAAATAAAAGCCGTATCAAATTTGATACGGCTTTTAGTCTATTTCTCAATAACTGGAATTCTTTTTGTTACCACTATAGGATCAGAAAAAGTCTTTTTTTCATATTTTGGTTGAATACTAACATCAGTATATGATTTGTCCTCATATTCATTTGTTTCAATTATTGCAACTACTTTAACAGTAACATCAATTCCTTGGATTACATTGTCATTTGATAAAAGTATAAAGAACGTACCTTGAGACATTCCAATATTATCAAAATTTTTAAACCCAGCAACTCCTTTCCCTTGATCGAATATTCGATACTGTTGACCTGCAAGAAAAAGATTTCGATTTAGCTGATCAGAAACCGCATAGCTAACATCCTCTCCAACTTTTGGAATAAGAAGATCAGCTACAGCACCAAGAGCCAATGCACCCAAAGGGCTTACGAAATAAGTTGACGCACCTTTTACTAGCTTACTTACAGATTGACTATTTTGTTTCCATGCTTGATTTGCTTCTTCGCCCACACCTACCCAATATGCCCATGATACGATTTTCTTAGTTTTGTATAACCCTTGCTCATTTACTGGAAGTGTAAAAAACAATGAAGTTTTATTACCATTATCATTGGTTGTCGAGTGAACTCGTTGAGTTTTATCGAAAATAAGTTGTTCCTTTTTTTCTGTACTTATTAACTCTCTTTTTGTCTTTTAAGTGTATAAGGTATCATATCCGACTACAACATCTTTAGTATACGTGTTATATGTAGTTTCTTGTTTTGTCTCCCAAGTAACTTGTGTATTAAAATTTCTTGTTTCCTCACTTAAAGGAATTCGCTGAATTCGAATTTGACAAATTCTTCCGCTCATAGCAGAATTCTTAAACCGAAATACAAAAACACCTGTTTGGTTTACCGAGATAGTCTTACTCTCAATTTTATGAGTTTTATAATCCGAAAATTTTGAATTTGAAGGGTATTCGAGTATCTCGATTTCTTTCATTTCCTTTTTCCCTAATTCTTTAAAACTAAAAATGATTTTATCTCCTTTAGCAAACCCTAACAATATTTCTTCTTCCTTGAATCCTCCAATTTTTATTGTTTGTTCAGTGACATCAACAATATCTTGCGAATTCGTTTTAAATGAAAAGAAAAAAATGGCTATAATAAAAAAAAGTGTGCGCATCGTAATAAATTTTATTCTTCTTCCTTCGGCGGATATGAAATATTGATCAACCCTCTTCTGTTCTTTGCACGCCCGTCGGCATTATCTCTTCCGTTGATGAGTTCCATTTCAACCGGGCAGCAGGCACCAAACGATTCAAATGTGAGCTTTGTTTCATCTACACCTTTAGCACGTAAATAATCAGCACATGCTTTGGCACGCTTATCAGAAAGGATTTTGTTATACTCTTCCGAACCTTTTCCATCCGTATAACCACTGATCTGTACATATGCCCCCGGGTTGGCCACCAGAATTGTATAGATAGAATCGAGTTTCGCAACCGCATCCTCTTTAAGATTGTATTTATCAAAATCAAAGTAAACGGTTACAACTGTTTCAGGTGTAAGAATAATTTTCCGATCCAATGTAATATCGTTGTTCGTAAATTGATCGGTTGCCCAATCACGTTCATCCGTTCCGGTAATTTTCAAGGGCGTTGTTTTTTCATTATAGCGTTCTTTTGTGACTGTAAGATTTTTCTCTACCGATCCGTCTGACTCAAAACTGTATCGTCCGTTTGCATCGGTAACAACCGTTCCCGTTTTTCCATTGGCATCTTTCCATACCAACGTTGCACCTTTTACCGGTTCATTATTTTTTGCATCACGTACTACACCTGATACAAGTTTCTTTTTCGGTGCTTTTGAAACCGTATAGGTTTCAAGGCAACATTCTGAACCACGATCGCTGCTGAAGACGGCATTTCGCAATACAGATGATTGATCATTTGTATGATAATACACATCGTCACGGATGGAGTTAACCGGATGCCCCATATTTTCTGCTGCACTCCAGTTTGCTGCTGAACCTTTTGCCATATACAAATCATAGCCACCCATGCCCTCTCTTCCATTCGATGAAAACACAAGTGTACTGCTGTTGGTATGATAAAAAGGAGCCTGTTCATCACTGCTTGTATTGATCGCTGATCCTGTATTTACAGCTTCGCCGGTTGTACCATCGGACTGTAAAGGAGCATACCAGATATCAAACCCACCGGCCCCACCGGGGCGATCAGAGGCAAAGAATAAATACTTCCCGTCGGCTGATACATAGGGTTGCTTGCTGCTGTAACCCTCACGGTTAACCGAAGCAAGCGGAACAGGTGTTGCCCAGCCAGTTGCCTCTTTGGTTGCATACAAAATGGTTGCCACCTTTTTACCATTCACATTCTTCCATTGTGTAAAATACAAACGGTTACCATCAGCACTCATACTTGCAGCACCCTGACTTGCAGATGCGTCTGTTGATAAAAGCGATTCTGCATCGCCCACTTTAAATTCATTGTTCGCTAAAGTAGCTACATATACACGACTGTGAAACGGGTTAACTCCGGTTACAGCAACCGTATCGGTCTCGGTACTGGTAATTAAAAAACGGTTGCCGCCCAAATGTACTGGTGCATACACACCTTTACCGGTGCTGTTTGCAAGAGTGGTTTTATTGACTGTGTACATCACTGTATCCGGACGTACCAATTGTGTTTTGATATATTTCAACGTTTGTACTTCTTTTTCTGCAGCATTTTTCAGCGGATCATTTGCTGTTACATTACTTAGAAAACGATTCAGACTTTCTTCTGCTTCCGTATATTTTCCAAGGCTGCGCTGACATACTGCATACCAGTACAACGCATTACCATAGGCAGAAGGATCATTCTCTGCAACTGCTTTGTAACGTGCAGCCGCCTCCGGGAAATAATTAGCCAGGCGGAAACTTTCAGCCTGCTTATAAAGAATGTCATTTTTTGTTACACCTTTTCCCATTCCGCTTCCTTGTCTGCTGCGTTTGGCATTAAGTGGAAAATCAGCTTTTGGTTTCTCGTTGGCGGGCGGCTTCAAAAACTGCTCATACAATTGTGCAGCCGTATAATAATCGCCGCTTGCGTAATAGGCATTGGCTTGTACAATCCGTTTGTCCTGTGCCTGTGCTTGCATAAACAATGTGCAGGCAACAACCGGCAGAAAAATTTTTCCTGCGGTCTTATAGAGAGTGGTCATGGTTGACTTGGTTGATTGAAAAGAGATATTGGGTTTCATGTTAGATTCTTTAGGTTGATCGTTTACTTTTCTGAAATTATAAACGTGGACAACGGATCCAGTCAATAATGCTTCTTGTTCCGCTGCGTTTCACATACGAAAGACTTAATTCAAAACTGTTCACGTTTCTTGTCATAGTTCCAAGTTTCGACGCATTCACATCATAACTCAATCCCACAATAAAATTTTTCCAGTCAACACCTACAAATGGTGCAATGGCGTCTTTGAAACGATAATATCCACCAAACATGAAATCGGTTTCTTCGTTTACATTCAACTGTATATAAGTGCCAATCATTGCTTCGGTAGCAGTTCCCTGGCGCATCAGCAATGCATGTGGTACAATACTGGTGCGTTCTGATAAATTAAAACTCAAGCCGCCATGCATTACATAACGCAATGGAATGGTATTTAAACTTACACTCTGTGTAGAAATGATGGGATCTTTCGGACGGTTCAGATGAAATACAGAAAGACCGGCAAAGGCATTTGCCTTTTTATCAGGAGATGCATCATAATACAAAACACCTGCACCCGCATCAAACGTAGTGGAATTGGTATTGGCAAATGATTCTGTTGTCGCATTATTTGCATTATAACCGGTAATAGGATTCCATTGATCGCCCCATTTGAATTTACTTTGATCTACGCGGCGGTTGATGAGACCAGCCTGGATAGCCAACACCAACCGGTGATTGTTATCTGTACCAAACTTTACACCGGTGTAAGCAACCGATCCGTATGCATTGAAGTAATTGAATCCGCCATCACCTGCTGACTGGTTCAATACGTTTACACCAATCGCAAGATTTTTACTGGTGCGTGTATCAAACGATAATCCGCTTGTACGGTAGGGGTTGCTTACACTTCCCCATTGGCTGCGGTACACAGCCGATACCCGGTACTCACCATCGCTGCCACCCGTCATTGCCGGATTAGTATACATGGGATAGGTATAGTTCTGTGTAAAATGCGGATCTGTTTGCGCCACCGATTGGAGCACGCTTGCAAGCAGCAAACATGCTGTCAGTATTCCGGTTTGTTTCATGGCTTTATTTTTCATTGTGTTTATCAGATATAAGATTATAAATAGGTTTATCGGTAATTGGTTTTTTATCGTATCAGTGTGATGGAACCTTTCAGGTCAACGATACGTCCGTCGTTCATTTCGGCACGTAATACATACACATATACACCCACCGGTTGTGGCTTACCGTTATGTGTACCATCCCAACCTTGTGTACGGCTGTTGATCATAGCGATCTGTTGCCCCCACTGGTTAAAGATGCGCATCTCCACTTTGTTGATATAATTACCATATACCATCAGCACCTCATTTTTACCATCACCATTTGGTGAGAACACATTCGGTACAAACACATCTTTATTCAATGCTTTTACAGTAATGATGTATGTTACAGGTGTACCGACACATCCATTGATACGTGGTGTTACGGTGATGGTTGCGGTAATATCTGTGTTACCTGTATTGGTTGCAGTAAACTGCGGCACATTGCCTGTACCTGATGCAGCTAAACCAATCGCTGGGTTTGAATTTGTCCAGCTGATCGTTACGCCTGTTGCTGGTGTTGTAACAAAATTTGTAGCTGGTATAATCACTCCGTCATTCACCGTAATATTTGCAGGAGCTGTTACAGATGGAACAGGATTTACTTCTACCGTATAGGTTGCTGCAACTGCACATTCGCCTGGGTTTGGAGTAAATGTATAAGTACCGTTAGCTGTATTGCTTACGGTTGCAGGGCTCCATGTACCTGCAATACCATTACTGGACGTTGCCGGCAGCGTTGGTACGGTTGCACCAATACAAATTGAAGCACTTGTTCCAAAGCTGAATGTTGGTGTAACGATCGGGTTCACCGTTACAGTATAGGTTTGTGTTGTTGCACAAATTCCTGCTGTTGGTGTAAATGTATAGGTACCGCTTGCAGTAGTACTTACGGTTGCAGGGTTCCATGTACCTGTTACGCCGTTATCGGACGTAGTTGGTAATGCAGGAACAGTTCCGCCGGCACAAATTGTTAGTGTTGTACCAAAGCTGAATGTTGGAATTGTATTTGGTGTTACGGTTACAGTTAACGTTGTTGTAGTACCACACTGTCCGGCTGCAGGTGTAAATGTATACACCCCATCGGCCTGGTTATTGATTGTTGCAGGACTCCATGTGCCACTGATACCATTGGTAGATGTGGTATTTAATGTTGGAACAGTTGCACCGGCACAAATCGTAAGGGTTGTTCCAAAACTAAATGTTGGTGTAAGTATTGGATTAACTGTTACAGTGAGTGTAGTTGGTACTGCACATAGCCCCGCAGTTGGTGTGAATGTGTACACACCGTTTGCAGTATTACTTACAATTGCCGGACTCCATGTTCCGGTAATACCATTGGTTGATGTAGTTGGTAATGTTGGAACTGCAGCACCGTCACAAACACTGAGTGTTGTACCAAAGCTGAATGTTGGTGTGATATTCGGATTAACTGTTACAGTAAACGTTGTGGTGGTGGCACACTGTCCGCCGGCAGGTGTAAATGTATACACTGCACTTGTTGTATTACTTACTGTTGCTGCTGCCCATGTACCGGTAATACCGTTATCGGATGTGTTTGGTAATGCTGGTACACTTCCACCTGAGCAGATCGTTAACGTTGTTCCAAAACTAAACGTTGGTGTAATGTTTACATCAACTGTTACAGTAAACGTTGTTGGTACGGCACACTGTCCGGCTGTTGGCGTAAAGGTATAGGTACCGCTGGCTGTATTACTTACAGTTGCAGGACTCCATGTTCCTGTAATATTATTGGTTGATGTTGTTGGTAATGCAGGCACTGTTCCGCCGGAACAAATTGCCAATGCAGTTCCAAAACTGAATGTTGGTGTGATATTCGGATTAACTGTTACAGTAAATGTTGCAGGTAACGCACACTGTCCGGCTGTTGGTGTAAATGTATAGACCCCTGAATTTTGATCGTCCACGATTGCAGGACTCCATGTACCGTTGATACCGTTGGTTGATGTTGCAGGTAAAGATGGTACTGTTCCACCGGCACAAATCGTCAACGTTGTACCAAAACTAAATGTTGGTGTAATATTCGGATTGACTGTAACTGTAAATGTGGTAGTGGTTGCACACAAACCTGCTGTTGGCGTAAATGTATACACTCCGCTTGCAGTATTGCTTACTGTTGATGCAGTCCATGTACCGGTAATACCATTATCGGATGTAGTTGGTAATACAGGAACAGTTCCGCCAGAACAAATGGTCAACGTTGTACCGAAACTAAATGTTGGTGTGATATTCGGATTGACTGTAACTGTAAATGTGGTAGTGGTTGCACACAAACCTGCTGTTGGTGTAAATGTATACACTCCGCTTGCAGTATTGCTTACTGTTGATGCAGCCCATGTTCCGGTAATACCATTGTCGGATGTAGTTGGTAATGCAGGAACAGTTCCACCTGAACAAATGGTTAACGATGTTCCGAAACTAAACGTTGGAGTAATGTTTGGATTAACTGTTACAGTAAATGTTGTTGGTAACGCACACTGTCCGGCTGTTGGCGTAAACGTGTAGGTTCCTGAGTTCTGATTATCAACTATTGCAGGGCTCCACGTGCCGTTGATACCGTTGGTTGAAGTTCCGGGTAAAGCTGGCACTGTTCCACCGGCACAGATCGTCAATGTTGTACCAAAGCTAAATGTTGGAGTAATGTTTGGATTAACTGTTACAGTAAATGTTGTTGGTAATGCACACAGTCCGGCTGTGGGTGTAAACGTATAAGTGCCGCTTGCGGTATTGCTTACTGTTGATGGGTTCCATGTTCCGGTTACTCCATTATCGGATGTAGTTGGTAATGTTGGAACTGCTTCACCTGAACAAATGGTTAACGATGTTCCAAAGCTGAATGTTGGTGTTACATTCGGTGTAACAGTAACGTTTAAGCTGGCAGCGGTGGCACACTGTCCGGCTGTGGGTGTAAATGTATAGGTAGCTGAGCTTTGATTATCAATTACTGCAGGACTCCATGTACCGGTAATACCGTTAACAGATGTACCAGGTAATGAAGGAGCAGCAGCGCCCGCACAAAAACTGATGGCTGTACCAAAGCTGAACGTGGGTGTGATATTTGGATTAACTGTTACAGTAAATGTTGCAGTAGTAGCACACTGTCCTGCCGTGGGTGTAAATGTATAGGTACCGGAATTTTGATTATCAATTACAGCGGGGCTCCAGGTACCATTGAAACCGTTTGTTGAATTGTTAGGTAATGTTGGAACAGTTCCTCCTGCACAAATACTTACTGCTGTTCCAAAACTAAACGTTGGGGTAATATTCGGATTAACCGTTACATTAATTGTAACAGGTAAACCACATTGTCCGGCTGTGGGTGTAAATGTATAAGAACCCGATGCCATATTATTAATCACCGCAGGACTCCAGGTACCGGTAAGACCATTGTTTGATGTTGCTGGCAATGTTGGCGCAGTTGTGCCGGCACAAAATGGAGGTATCGATGTAAAAGAAGGAACGAAGATGGGGTTCGACAGAATTACACCGGAGAACAAATTCGTTGTACAACCATTGGCAGTAATAGAAAACCCGGCATAAACTCCGGCATCTAATCCTGCAATGATTGCCTGACCTGATCCGTTTGCAACAATTGTTACAGGACCTACAGGGTTACCATTATCGGTATAAGTGATACTGTAACTAACGCCCGGCACCAACCCATTGATTGTTACCGAGCCTTCCGTTCCGTTACAGGTTGTGGGGTTATTACTTGATACATTGGGCGCTTGAATTGAAAAGGTTGCTTTATAATTTGAACCGCTGTTATTATCATAGGCAACATCACCACATCCGTTCGTAGTTGTGTTTGATCCGGTTATTTCATAAAACACTTCCAGTTCATAGTTACCCGGTGCATAACCTGTAAGATTAACGGGTGCGTATGGTGTTGTAGCTCCATTTGGAATAATACGATTCCATTTTTGATCGCCCGGATTACAAGGCCCTCCTGATGGAAAAGTACCTGCATTACAGTCTTCAATAAATGGAAGATCAATTACATTAAATGTACCGGAAGGACTGCCAATCGGATACACACGATAGTTCAAACGAACTGAACACACATTCGATGAGGCAGGATTCTTGAACGTTCTCACTTCAGCTCCACGCAGGATCAATGTTCCTGCATTTTGCGTATGCACACCAAGATTTGCATTCGTAAATACATTCGAAACAGGACCAATTAAATTGGCTCCGGCACCCGATGTATTGTAGAAGTTACTTTGATTACAATCTGTAATCCAGACTGCAGAGGCAAAGCTTCCGAATGATTGTGCTTTTGAAAAGAAAGACAGGAGTAATAGCAGGAAAGTTCCTGCAAAGGAAATTGGATTTTTGGATTTCATTTTTTAGCTGTTAGTTCAGGTTACAATCGAAATAACGCATAAACATAACACATCCATTACGAATTTTTAAGAAATACAGTATTTTCCCTTAAAGATTGTGTGTTTCTACTTACGGTAACGGAGAAGCGAAATAAAGAGATTTACAACGTAAAACAAAGCCTCTTCACTTGTAAAAACACATCGTAGAAAGAAAGGCTTTTTCTATTATTACGAAAGCAGGAACTGCATGTAATGGTAAGTACTTGTTTGTGTTTAATAAGATCCACTTATTGTTACTTACTTATGTGTAGTATGGGCTGATCATCAGAAATACAATCACACCTGTAACTGCAACATAAAACCATAACGGCCAGGTAATGCGTGCCAGTTTTTTATGTTTGTGATATTCGCCGGTTAATCCACGGTAGGCGGTGAATAAAATAAACGGAAGAATGATGCCGGCTAATACAATATGTGTGATGAGAATAAAGTAATAAACAAGTTTTACCAACCCGCTTCCTCCGTAAGATGTTTCACCAGTAACTAAATGATGACAGATATAAGAGATCAGAAACAAACCAGACAATACGATTGCCCACAACATGAGATTTTTGTGGGTGCGGTAGCGCTTATTTTTTGCTGCAAATAATGCCCCCAGTAACAGCAAGGCAACAAATGTATTAATGAGTGCATTCAGTCGGGCAAAGATGTGTTTATCAAAACCAAGATTCACTTTTACTTCAACACGACTCAGAAAGGCAACCGCTGCAAACACAATGATACTTACTGTAAAGATGAGTACATAAGCAAGTCTGTCATTTTTTTTAATACTGGCTGGCAGAGTAATTCCTTTTCGATGTTCTTTTCTACTTGACATAACTGATGGCTCTTTAATTTCATTATTTGCGAAACAGGTTTCGCTTTTTCTTTTTATCCTTCTCTAAAAACAATAAGCCGATATCTCTTGCCATTCTTGCCATTTCCAGCGTATCGGTACCATTGTACCAACCACGAATCACACGGTCTTTATCCAGCAAATAAAATTTACTGGTGTGCAGGAAGGCTGTATCAATTTCGCCGCCATCAATCGTGGCAGCCTTAAATTCATTATAGCCTAAGTCATAGATCGCTTTTTTATCACCGGTTAAAAACCACCAATTACTATGGCGAACTTTGTATTTATCTGCATAACGCTTTAATGCCTGTACTGTGTCTCTTGCAGGATCAACAGAAAACGAAATAAAATGAACGAGCGAATCCGTTTTTAAAAACGCATCCTGCATCTTCTTCATATTACGTGTTAATGTGGGACATGGATTTGGGCAGCGGGTAAAAAAATAATCCACCACCAATACTTTCCCTTTCAATGAATCGGCACTTACCAGTTGCCCTAATTGATTGGTAAACGTAAAGTTCTCTACTTTATGCCATGCTGTATCTTTTACCAATTTACCCTTTACCGTGTTTTCTGATACAGAATCATAAAAATATCGCCGGGGCATGTTAATGGCGTCCTCACTTGCGTACTTTACAATCATGTAAGCAGCTACAGGTATACCTACTGCCAGTAATAAACCGAATATTCCTTTTTTACTCATACACTTGCTCCTTCTCTGCTTAAAAAAATTGTCCCGATATTCCTTTTGTGAAAGGAAAACCGGGACGAATGAATTACTGAAACCTGCTTATTTCAATCCACCTTCGTGTGTGGCCGGTTCTGCTTTTTGTTCATACTTCACCGGATCCAGTGGTCGGTATTCGTTACGGAGATTCTTCCATGAATTTCCATCCCACAAAAACGCAATGATAAACCAGATGAATAATGCCAATGGCACTACAATGGTCATGATCAGGTTGCGGATCTCATCACCAAGATGCATAAAGATCGAAACGATATAAGCTGCTTTGGCAAGTGAAAGAATTACAATGATCCCTTTAATCACCAACACCCATATTTCTGAAAAATCAGTGGCAAATAATAAATAACCTAATCCCAGTTCAACGAGTGTGATCCCTGAAAGAATCCAGGTTGTTCTCCATATCCGCTTTTTTGAATCGTCGCCCGGTGCATCGTGCGGCATTGTTACTTCACCGCCAAAAGTTTGATGTTCCATATTTCAATTATTTCAATGAATGATTTGTGTAAAAGGTTAAACGAGATAGAAGAATAAGAATACAAATACCCACACCAGATCTACAAAGTGCCAATACAATCCAATTTTTTCAATCATCAGGTAATGTCCTCTGCGTTCAAATACACCTTTCCATGCCATGATGGTTACAATAATATTGATGAGTACACCTGAGAATACATGGAAACCGTGAAAACCGGTAATGGTAAAAAAGAAGTTGGAAAAGTTACTGGAAGCAACGGTACCATCTGCATTCGGAAAAGGATTGCGACCCCACCATGCACCTTCGTGATGCAAGTGTGTCCACTCCCAAGCCTGACAACCTAAGAAAGCGAATCCACCAATAATTGTCCAGATCATCCACTTGATCACACCTTTCTTATTACCATGATGGCCTTCGTGCACCGCCAATACCATGGTAACCGAACTTACGATGAGGATGAATGTCATTAAACTCACAAACACCAACGGCAATCCGTTACCAAGGAATGGGAACGATTGAAACACAAAGTTTGGATCGGGCCATGAAATACTCGAAACACGTACGGTTCCGTACGCAATCAGGAATGCGCCGAATGTAAATGCATCACTCATTAAAAAGTACCACATCATCAACTTGCCATACTCCACATTGAACGGGCTTTTACCACCGCTCCACCATTTTGTGTTTGCTGCTACTGTTTGTGCCATTTATCAGTTTTTAATTGTTCTCAATTTACAGTTATCAGGATACCAGTAAGAAAAATACAAACAGGTAGATCCATAACAAATCAACAAAGTGCCAATACAGTCCTGCTGTTTCAACAGGTGCCGTACTGTAATATTTTGTTTTGGGGTTATACGCCCTGAAAAACAAAACCGCCAATGCAATAATTCCGCCCACTACGTGAAGCGCATGCACACCGGTAATAATATAAAAGAACGATCCCGCAATACTGTCTTTCAACGTGATCTTGTTTGCCCACAATTCTGAAAACCCGATGAACTGTGTTGCAATAAAAGTAAGCCCCAACACTGCTGTTACTGTGATCAACAATCTGTACCTCGCCATTTCACGAATAGCCATGGCTCTTTGTGCCAGGTAAATAGTGATACTACTTGCAACAATCAATGCTGTTGACAGATAAAAGATCTTTGGAACTTGTACAGCTTCCCAACCCGCCTGGTTACTCTTTACAATGTATGCGCTGGTAAATCCGGCAAACATCATGGTAATACTTCCAATGGCGATCCACAAGGTAAATTTATGCGGATGCATTTTTTGTGTTCGTTCGCTACTCATAACCTTCTCCATATTAGCCTCTCCCTTCTTTTCCCTCTCCCGTAGAGAGGGAACGGTACTTCATACCAATGTTAAACAATAGATTCTACCACTTCATCAACATCACTTTTATAACCACTATTTCAACCTTTTTCAATTCATTAACCCTTTTTAAAAGCTGGCCTTGTGTCATGCAATCCTCCCCTTCCGGGGGAGTTAGAGGGGGCCGAGTTTATCAGCCAGCAATGCAAGCAATACGATCGGCAAATAAATATAACTGCTGAACATAACTCTCCTTGCACTCTTTACATCCATGTTGATATATAACCGCACACATTGCATCACCATAAACATATTTGCTGCAACCAGTATCCACATGCTTACAATACCACTCATGTTAAAGAAATAAGGCAACATGCCAACAGGTATCATCAACAAAGAATAAATAACTGTTTGGATGGCTGTAAATTTAGTTGGTCCTTGTTGTGATGGCAGCAATTTGAATCCGGCTTTGCTGTAATCCTGATGTGCCACCCATGCAATAGCCCAGAAATGAGGGAATTGCCAAAGGAACTGAATGGCGAATAAGATCCAGCCACCGGTCCATGAAAACTCATCCTCATTGTATGCTGCAGCCCATCCGATCAAACAAGGAAGGGCGCCTGGTATTGCACCTACAAGTACAGCGATTGAGTTTACTTTTTTTAACGGCGTATACACAAAGCTGTAAATAAATAAACTCAGTAACGCCAACCCGGCAGCATACCAACTAAAATACAATCCCAAAATCAAAGAGCCCACGATCGCCGCAATGAATGCAAATGCGGTTGCTTCCTGTACACTCATTCGTCCGCTTGCAACAGGACGATTGCCCGTCCGTTTCATCACTGCATCTGTATCCTTTTCTGTAATCTGGTTGATCGCATTGGCGCTTCCTGTTACCAGCAAACCACCAAGAAATAACAACAGAATACTTCCAAAATCATAAGCCACTACATTCGGCGCCAGCATGTAGGCGATCACACTGCTGAACACTACTGTAAAACTGAGCGTAAACTTGATGAGCTGTTTATAGTCGTCAATTTTGCCCATCACTCCCGACTTCACCTGTTTCTTATCTTCCGGTTGACTGCTCAATTTGTTTTTTATACTAATGACACTTTGTGTCTGTTCAATTAATGTTTGCTTTCATCAGCGCTAACCGGTGTGGTTTGCGGAATGAATTCTTGCCCATCTTTTCCGTAATCATATGCCCAACGATGTACTTCAGGAATTTCACCAGCCCAGTTACCATGCCCCGGATTGATCGGTGTGGTCCATTCCAATGTATTGGCACCCCATGGATTTTGTGTGGTTACTTTTCTTCCTTTCCAGATACTGTAGAAGAAGTTGATGATAAACAAAATCTGCACAAGGAATACGATGATGGCTACAATACTGATGAATTTATTCAACGTATCATAATGTTTGAATGATTCCCAGATATCAAATTTGTAATAACGGCGTGGCACACCTGCTAAACCCTGGTAGTGCATTGGCCAGAAGATGAGGTATGCACCGATCATTGTAACCCAGAAGTGAATATAGCCGAGTGTGTTGTTGAGATAACGGCCATACATTTTCGGATACCAATGGTAGATACCTGCAAACATACCGAACATACTTGCCACACCCATTACAATATGGAAGTGCGCAATTACGAAATACGTATCGTGCAGATGAATATCTAATGCGGAGTTACCAAGAAAGATACCCGTTAACCCACCGGAGATAAACAAACTCACAAAACCCAATGCAAACAACATGGCTGGTGTAAAGCGGATATTTCCTTTCCAGATAGTGGTTAACCAGTTAAATACTTTGATGGCACTTGGTACAGCGATCAACAAGGTAAGTAATACAAAGAATGCTCCGAGGAACGGATTCAATCCCGTAACAAACATGTGATGCGCCCATACTAAGAAGGCCAGAATAGTGATCGCAAATAATGATCCGATCATCGCCATATAACCAAAGATCGGTTTGCGGCTGTTTACTGATAGAATTTCAGAAGCCATACCCATCGCCGGTAAAAGGATGATGTACACTTCAGGATGACCCAGGAACCAGAACAAATGTTGATAGAGAATTGCACTACCGCCTTCGTTCGGTAAAGCCTGTCCATTTATATAGATATCACTTAAGTAGAAACTTGTTCCAAAGTGACGATCAAAGATCAATAAGATAAACCCTGAGAATAATACAGGGAATGATAATACACCCAATACTGCTGTAAAGAAGAATGCCCAGATGGTGAGTGGCAACCTTGTCATGCTCATACCTTTGGTACGCATGTTCAATACGGTTGCGATATAGTTCAAGCCACCGAGTAATGATGATACTACAAACAATGCCATCGACACAAGCCATAAATCCATCCCCACTTTTGAACCGGGTGATGCTTCACCCAATGCACTCAATGGAGGGTAAGCTGTCCAGCCACCGCTGAAAGGTCCTGTTTGTACAAACAAAGAAGACAACATGATGATACTGGCAGTAAAGAAAAACCAGTAAGAAAGCATATTCAAAAATGGTGACGCCATATCACGTGCGCCTACCTGTAAAGGAATTAAGAAGTTAGAGAATGTACCACTTAAACCGGCAGTTAATACAAAGAACACCAATACGGTACCGTGCATGGTTACCAATGCATAATATGCTTCGGCTTGCAGCTGACCGCCTTTCGCCCATTCGCCTAATAATGTTTCCATCCAGGGGAAGCGTGCATCAGGATAACCCAGTTGCAAACGGAAGATAACAGAGAACAAACCTCCCAGCAATGCCCAGAACATACCAGTGATCAAAAACTGTTTTGCAATTGTTTTATGATCCTGACTGAATACATACTTCGTCAAAAACGTTTCATGGTGATGACCATGATGCACCTCATCATGCGTTTCATGCGGAACGCTAACTACTGAAGTGTGTACGTGTGATGTCTCGTTACTCATAATCTCTTTTTTATTCAATTCTGTTGACTATACAATTATTTATTCATGGCCACAACCGGAGTTGCAGGTGCAGGCACTGCAGCAGTTGAATCAGCAGCAGGTTTTACAGCCGATGGATCTTTATCAGGAAATGCCGCATAATAGTTTGGCTTTTGCTTTGCCATCCACACATCAAACTCTTCCTGTGTAACCACTTCAATAATTCCTTTCATCGAGTAGTGGCCGTTACCACACATTTGATCGCAGGAAATTTCGAACGCAAAATTCGGATTGCCCGTACGTTCTTTCATTTCTTTGGTGGTGTATTTCGGTGTAAACCAAAGTGTAGTCGGAATACCGGGCACCGCATCCATCTTTAAACGGAAATGGTTCAATCCAACATCATGAATTACATCACGACTTCCAATGATCAGTTTTACCGGACGATCTTTTACGATGTACATTGTTTGTGTAGTTACCACATCGTCAAAGTTGGTAGGGTCAGCTTTCAGTTTCAAATCAGCATTATCTTCCCATATCTGTCCAAACAAATTATTTTTACTGTCATCAATTACTCTGAAATATGTTTTACCAAATGTTTTATCCTTCCCGGGGTAACGCATCATCCATCCAAATTGCTTTCCTACAATTTCTACTTCCAAAGCGCCTTTCGGAGCATCAGATGTAATGCGGAACCAAAACTTCAACCCGAATACTACCAACACCGTTAAAAAGATTGCCGGAACAACTGTCCAGATCAACTCCAACTTATTATTGTGCGGGAAGAAGTACGCTTTACGACCTTCCTTCTCCTGGTATTTCCATGCAAAGTAGAACAAGAAGAACTGCGTAAGAATGAATACGAAACCGGTAACAGCCGTTGTCATCATAAACATAAAATCAATCTCTTCACCTTCAACAGAGGCAGCCCCCTGTGGAAACAACGTTGTTTTATACAACAATTTGTTGCAGTAATACACACCAATAAAACCAAGAATCATAAAACCCAGCAGCAAAAATCCGTTGATACGATTGTTTTGTTTACGGGCACTCTCTTCTCCCTTTAACACACTTACATACTCGCTGGCCTTTGCGATTTGAAAGATCACAATAAACACCAGAACGGCTGCTGCTATTACCAGATATGTTGTAGTACTCATAGCTTGCGCAAATTATTTATAGTTCGTCAATTCTTTTTTCTTTGTTCAATCATCAGGTGTGATGAATAATACTTTCTTTCACCAACGGATGGTTCTTTGGCAATAACGATGCTTTGGTTAGATAACGGGCTGTCAGGAAAATCACCAATCCCAAAAATCCTGCTGCAATACCAAGGCTGTAAACAAAATGGCTGATAGGGTTTGAAGCCTTGCCCAATTCTTTCAACGGACCGGGTGTGATCATTTGATAGAAATCCAACCAGTGACCGAAGATGATGATCACCGCCATCAATGTAACTACTGTGTAGCTACGTTTTGAACCACGACGCATCAAGATTAACAATGGCGCAAGGAAGTTGATGATCAGATTGAGCAGGAACATTGCCCTGAATGGACCATCTCCTTTGCCACCATAACCCAAACGATCAATGAAGTAAGCGGTTTCTTCCGGTTGGTTACTGTACCAGATCAACATGAACTGGGAGAACCAGAGATAGGTCCAGAAGATGGAGAACGCAAACATGAACTTACCGATATCGTGAATATGCTCTTCGTTCACAAACTCGAGGTAACCATGATTTTTCAGGTAGATCACAAACAACATCATGAGTGATAAACCTGCTACCCATGAGCTTGCAAATGTGTACCAGCTATACATGGTGCTAAACCAATGCGCATCAATACTCATCAACCACATCCATGGCAGCGTACTCAATACAGTTAAACCGTAGGTTACGAGAAAGGCTGCAGAAACTGCTAATGTTTTGTAATAGGCAGCTGTATTCTTTTGCACCGACATGTCTTCCGTCATGGAAAGTTTACGGAACCAGTTACGAAACCAGATCCATAAAGAAACAGCTACAATAGATAATACTGTATAAAAGGTTGGATTTAAAAATCCGCTTTTGTGCAATAATTTTTCATCGTGCTTAACATGCTCCACATCTTTCCAATGGTAAATATGATGATCATCGGAGATCCATACATACGATAATAAAACCACCAAAGCAACAGGACCCAATACATTGATACCGCCTGAAATAGCTTCAGGAACACGACGGAATACTAACGGCCAGCCTGCCTGCGCCAATGTTGTGGCGGCAATAAAGAAAAAGCTGGCTGCAACCACCAGTAACCAATAGATACTGTTGTGCATCAGGGCCATCCAGAATTTAGTGGCGCCATAGGCCGCTTCACCATGCTCTTCGCCATGACCGCCGGAAAACGGATGCAGAAAAATCACACCGAGAATAAGTGTTAACACACCCACTCCCATCAATGCATAGCTCCATTTTTTTAATCCGCCCGGTATTTCAAATTGTTCTTTCAGTGCCATTGAACTTCGTTTATAGTTGAATGTTAGTTTGGTCTCTAATTACTTCGTTTTTGCTGAATCAGCAGCAGGAGCTGTTGCTTCAGGAGTTGTTGCTGCTGGTTTTACTCCGCCCGGCTGCATACTTTGTACATAATGAATGATCATCCAGCGTTGCTTGGTACTCAATTGCGATGCATAGCTACCCATCAGGCCTTTACCATAAGTAAGCGAGTACATCATTTGGCCAGCAGGCATTTTTGATACTACAGGATCAGCTACCAGGTTTTTTGGAGCAACAGGGTATGGGCCATTTCCACCATTATAGAGCGGACCATTGCCGTCTAATTTTTCACCGTGGCAAATACCGCAGTTCACATTGTACAAACGCTTTGCTTCCAGCATATCTTTTTCATTCAATGCAGGAACAGGGTTTGCAATTTGTTTAGCGGCTACATAGTTAGCTGTATCACCAACTTTATCAATTGTTAATGGAAAATAAGCAACTTCACCACGTTTTACGGTGCCTGCAACCGGAGTTGCATCGTAGTTAATGCCTGCATCTTTCAGGTGGCTGTGATCGGCATAGGTTTCTACTGCACGGCTGTACGCCATATCGGGCATATAAATCTTACCCGGCTCACGACGTGGACCATTGTTGCAGGACGCTGCTGCCAATACTACTGTAACCAATCCAATTATAACGATCTGTGTTGAACGCATTTCAATATGTTTATGCTGTAACGATTTCTTCTTTTTCAAATGCTTTTTTGGTTTTGTCGTAGCGACCCAACCACCAGCCGGTTTCGGCATCTTTCTCAAACACTTCTACTGCACCTGCACTTTGAAAGAACGCTTTTACTTCTTCGATATTTGTTTTTTCGGTGATCTCAATGGGCATTACAAACAGATCATCTGTTGCACGCAGATGGAAATGATCTTTCCGCACAAACGGTGCCAGCTGGCACAGGTAGCAGAACGTCAACACCATTCCAACAGCCGCACACAATACCGTTAATTCAAACACGATCGGAATAAATGCAGGCAATGGTAAATTCGGTTTACCACCAATATTCAACGGCCAGTCTTTGGTAAACACCCAGCTCATAAATGTTAAGGCGGTTGTTGTACCCGTCATACCATAAATAAAGCCGGCAGTGTGTAAGCTGGTATCACGTAACCCCATTGCATGATCTAAACCATGGATCGGGAAGGGCGTGTACACATCATGAATCTTGTAACCTGCCTTGCGGGTATTTTTTACCGCAGGGAACAGCGTTTTTTCATCATCAAAACAGCCGACTACAAATTTTTTTACAGACATATTTTTTTCGCTTTTAGCTTTTAGCTTTTAGCTGCTAGCTTGTGAACCTATTTTCTTATCAACGATTATTCTTACTCTTTTCAGAGAGGCTTAGTGTGAATGCGCATGTTCTTTCGCAAACTCTTCTGCGGTCTGTGCTTCAATTCCATCCATTTGTTCCTTGTAGCTTTCACCGTTTTTCTTGAGAATGTGTTTGATCTCAGCAATGGCAATTACAGGGAAGTATTTCGAGAACAGGAAGTAACAGGTAAAGAACAATCCAAATGATCCCATGTAGAAACCAATTTCCCAAATCGTTGGACGATAGTAAACCGACCAGGAAGAAGGCAGATAATCACGATACAAGGATGATACGATGATCACAAAACGTTCGAACCACATACCGATGTTTACCACCACACTCATTAAGAAGGTGAAGGCAATATTGCGGCGCAATTTCTTTACCCAGAACAACTGTGGTGTAATTACGTTACAAGTCATCATCAACCAATAGCTCCATCCGTAAGGACCAGCGATACGATATTTAAAGAAGATGTCTTGCTCATATTTCACCGCACTGTACCAAGCCATGAACAACTCAGTCAAGTACGCACAGCCCACAATGGAACCGGTCAATACAATTACCTTGTTCATGTTTTCAATATGGCTGATGGTAATATAATCTTCGAGCTGCATTACTTTCCGTGTAACCAACATCAGGGTTTGCACCATGGCGAAACCGGAGAAGATGGCACCCGCAACGAAGTAAGGAGGGAAGATGGTCGTATGCCAACCGGGAATAACCGACGTGGCAAAGTCAAACGATACAATGGTGTGTACTGATAATACAAGCGGTGTACTTAAACCGGCCAACACCAACGATAAACTTTCATGACGTTGCCAGTGCTTTGGTAGAACCTGACCATCCGAAAGAAGCAACACCATAAAATGCTTTTGCCCATTTCTTTTTTGCACGGTCACGAAGTGTAGCCATATCAGGTAACAAACCACTATACCAGAATAAAAGAGATACTGTAAAATAAGTAGAGATCGCAAATACGTCCCACAACAATGGTGAGTTGAAGTTCACCCATAATGGACCACGTGTATTTGGATAAGGCATTACGAAGAAGGCCATCCACACACGACCCATATGCCAGATCGGGAACTGACCCGCACAAATTACCGCAAAGATGGTCATCGCTTCTGCCGCACGGTTTACACCTGTTCTCCATCCCTGGCGGAAAAGCAAGAGGATCGCAGAGATCAACGTACCGGCGTGACCAATACCTACCCACCATACGAAGTTGGTGATATCCCAACCCCAGCCGATGGTTTTGTTCAGGTTCCACATACCCGTACCGTACACTACTTCTTTATAAAGACTAACCACACCAAATAAGAGGAGGGCCACCGAAATAATGAAACCGATCCACCACAAACGTGAGGGCGCCGCTTCCACCGGCTTACAAATATCCTCTGTAACATCGTGGTAGGTTTTATGACCATCAACCAATGGTTCCCTAGTCTGTGATTCATACCTTAGTAATGACATACTTGTTTTCGCTTTTCGCTTTCAGCTATTCGCTGCCAGCTTTGGTTTTATGTTTTGTACTTCGCTTCAGATTCTTTATTCGTCTTCTGTTGCGTCGCACACTTCAACTTAGTAAATTCTAGTCAGCAGTTATTAATGTGCTGCCGGTGCTGCTGCCTCTTTTGCTTCGGAATGCGCTTCACCATGTCCGCCTTCTTCTTCGTGATTACCTACTGTACGATCGGTGTTACGCAGTTTCGCCATATAACTTACGTTTGGCAATACGTGTAATTGTTCCAGTACATAATACGTACGGTTCGCAGCGTCTGTTGTACGCACTTTGCGGATCTCACTTTCTTTATCATTCACATTACCAAACACAATTGCATTGGTAGGACAAGCCTGCTGACATGCAGTTTTAATATCGCTGTCAACCATTGGGCGGCTGTCTTTCTTCGCTGTGAGTTTTGCTTCCTGCAAACGCTGTACGCAGAACGAACATTTTTCAATAACACCACGGCTACGAACAGTAACATCCGGATTCAACACCATACGTGTTAAGTCTTCGTTCATATCCAATGTTACTTCGTTGATGCGACCGTAGTCAACCAACGGTTGCTGATTATCTTTAAAGCTGTCAGAACCATTCCAATCGTGCCAGTTAAAGCGACGTACTTTATATGGACAGTTGTTGGCACAATATCTTGTACCGATACAACGGTTATAAGTCATCTGGTTTAAACCTTCGCTGCTGTGGTTGGTTGCTGCTACCGGACAAACGTTCTCACAAGGAGCATTATCGCAGTGTTGGCAAAGCATTGGCTGGAACACAACATCCGGGTTTTCCATATCACCGCTGAAATAACGATCGATACGTAACCAATGCATGTCATGGTATTTCGCCACTTGATTTTTACCAACAACCGAAACGTTGTTCTCTGCACTACATGCTACCACACAAGCACCGCAACCATTACAAAGGTTTAAGTCTAAACTCATTCCCCATTTAATGCCTGGCTTATCAAACACAGGGTACATGGTACCTTCTGCTTCTAAATTATCTACACCACCGTAATCTTTGATCTCGGCCATCCGTTCGTTGATGAAATACTTCGGATCTTTTTTGAATACAGCGAGACTTGTTTCTTTGATTACTTCCACACGATTGCCGTATGTACTGTGCGTTTGCATCTGTGCAATGTCATACATCTTATCGGTCTTCTCGATGGTAACATCAGCAGCAGTGTAGGTCATATGTTTGACCGTTAAAGCTGGCAAACGGATAAATATTTTTACCCGACTCCTTTTGCTGCACGTCCCACTTTTTCACTGCGGCCATAACCGGTTGCAATGGCAACGGTGCTGCTGTTCATACCGGGAATAATGAGCAATGGAAGTTCAATCGACTCTCTTCCGGCAACAGTAATTTTTAATACAGGCTTCGGAGGATTTACTTCATAATCATCATCTGCTTTATAACCAAACTCTTCAGCAGTTTTTACAGAAATGATCGCATAGTTATCCCAGCATGCACGGGTAATTGGATCAGGCATTTCCTGCAACCATGGGTTGTTGGCCATTTTACCATCACCAATACTAACTTTTTGATAGATCACCAGTTCGTGCTTGCCTGTTTTTTTAGCTGCACTGAGTTTTGCAACAGCATCAGCAACTGCGCCGCCATTGAAGCTAGCACCTGCAACTACCGGAGTAGCCGGTTCAATTACACCATCACGCAATGCCTGATCGAATGCAGTTTGTCCGCCCAGTTTCGTGATCCAGTAATTTTTAAAGTATGTTTCGTAATCCGCTTCCGCACTGCCGCTCCATTTCAACAATGAAGTTGCAAACGCTCTTGTTTTAAATAACGGATGAATCGTAGGTTGAATGAAGGAGAGGTAACCGCTTTTTGCTTCTGCATCGCCCCAGCTTTCGAGGTAATGATGAGCAGGCAATACAAACTGACATTGTTCAGTTGTTTCATCTTCAATTTCATTGAATGAAACCGTCAAACCTACTTTTTTCCAACCATCAACAAATTTCTTTTTATCGTAGTACGTGTACACAGGGTTTGCACCATATACCAACACAGCACCAACTGCACCTGCATTCATATCAGTTACCAGTTGCTCCATATCAGCGTCTACACCTTTACGGTAGTTCACTGTTGTACCGAAGTTGATGGTTTTACCAACAGCACCAATTTGTGCGTTGATGGCATTTACCAATATCTGTGCATTAACATCATTGCTGCGGCTTACCACTAATGCATTACCACCAGCAGCCAGTAATTCTTTGGCAGCGGCTTCAATACCTGCAGCCAAACGCTTATCAGTAATAGCAGGAGCTGTAACAGCACCGCCCACCTTTGCATATAAGTTCATCAACACCGCACCAAGTTCACTTGGTTTGTGTGTATAACGCTCATCGGCACTTGCACCCGTCATGCTGTACATCGCTTCAAACTGGAAGTGACGGCTCATGGTTGGGTTCTTCTCATCGATCTTACGTCCGGTAGCATATTGCTTTGCAAATTCTACAGGGCTCAACCAGGTACCAAGGAAATCGGCACCAAAGCTTACGATCACTTTTGCCTGATCAAAATGATAAGAAGGAATTGTACGTTGACCAAATGTTACTTCGTTTGCCTGGATCATACCGCTGTAAGAAACCGCATCGTATGTTACATGCTTGAACGTTGGATATTTTGCTTTGAATTCTTCAATGATGGCAGCAACAGAAGGAGAGTTCAAGGTTGAACTTAATAACACGATCTGCTTGCTTGCTGCAGCAGCCAATGCTGCTGCAATTTTTTTATCAACTGCTTCGTAAGTTGGCGCTTCTTTAAAACCATCTCCCGTTTTTTCCATGGGGTAACGCAAACGGGCTGTATCGTACAGGCTGAGTACAGATGCCTGTACACGCTGTGAAGTGCCACCTTTGGTAAAGCCCATTTCATTTCCTTCCAGTTTGATGGGGCGACCATCTCTTACTTTCGCCAACACCGGTACTACATCACCATCTAATACATAGGTAGTGGCATAGTAATTCGCAACACCGGGAACAATATCAGCAGGTTTGTTGAGAAAAGGAATGGCCTTTTTTACAGGCATTTCGCAACTGGCAGCCAATGTAGCAGCAGCAGTGCTGAAGCCGAGATATTTTAAGAAATCACGGCGTGGCGTTTTGGCTCCGTTATCATCCATTTCAAAAGGCAACTCCTCTTTAAACTCATTCTCCGCATCATTCACGTATGCCTTTGTATTGTTCAGCTCTCCGAAACTTTGCCAATATTTTTTCTTACTCATATGCTTGGTTGATAGCTAATTTGAAAATTTGTCCATGCTTACTCCCCTTTAGGAGAATGGGCTTAGTAGTGACATTTCTGACATTCAGTACCACCGATCTTTTCAACGGTTACACTGTCCATTTTGCCATTCTTAATATCGTTGTGAAACTTCTCGTACATGCTGTAAAATCCATTTTCCTGGAACTTCACATTTGTTTCACGATGACAGTTGATACACCATCCCATGCTCAGATTGCTGAACTGGTATACTTCACCCATGTTTTGAATTTCACCATGACAGGTTTGGCAAGCTACCCCACCTGCTTTGGTATGTTGGGAGTGGTTGAAGTAAACATGGTCGGGCAGGTTGTGAATTTTAATCCACTCAATTGGTTTACCTTTTCCGGTGTATTTATTAGCAGCGGGATCCCAACCTGCAAAGTCGTATAGTTTTTGAATTTCAGCAGTACCGTTCACTTCTGTACCATCTTCCCGGAACATTTTTTCGCCGTTGTATTCATTAATAGCCATGTGACAGTTCATACAAACATTCACACTTGGAATATTGGCATGCTTGCCTTCCATTGCACCGCCGTGGCAATACAAACAGTTTACCTGGTTAACACCGGCGTGTACTTTATGTGAATAGTAGATCGGTTGTTCCGGTTGATAATTGGTTTGGCGACCCAGACCAATTGCACCTTGAATGGTAAAGTAACCACCCACTAAAAACAACAGGATAATACCGGTAGCGATGTATGCTTTGTTTCTCCAGAAAGCAACCGGCTCACCACGTACCACACCATCTTTCTCGTCGGTTAATTTTTTCAGGTTGCTGTTGATCTGTAATAAGATGAGGGCAACGATGGCTAATACCAAAGCCAGGATACCGAAGAGAAGTGAGTTGTCTTCTGCCGGTTTCCCACTAGGATCTTCAGTGCTTAACCTCAGGCTTTTTCGATGCTTCTGTATTAATATAAGTAATGATGGCATCAATTTCCGCTTCCGCTAAACCAGCGAAACCAGTCATCAAAACACCATTGTATTCTTTGATCAGGTTGGCTGCGTATGCTTCTGTTTTTGCAAAAGCTGCCGGATTTTTGATCCACGCATAAAGCTTTTTGCGATCACTCCAGGGGCCACGTCCTTCCACACCTGCTAATGCCGGACCGGTCAATTTCTTACCAACGGCATGACAGCTGGCACAGTTTGTTTGAAACAGTGCTTTACCATCTTGTGCAAATGATTTATTACCAATGAATAAGGAAATGAAAACCAGGCAGAGCGTAAACGACTGTCGGAGAAGTAATTTTGGTTGATTCATAACGTTCTGGAACCGTATTGTGATTAGGAAGAATATCCTGTTATACAGGCTGCAAAAATAGGGGAGGATACTGACATAATATCCACAGTTTGAAAAAAAATTTTACGTAGTTGTGACTTGACAATGAACATCTTGCCGAACAATTTGCTTTCAATTCATCCTGAAAATAATGGAAGCCTTTGTTCCATAAAGTTTTTTCGATGCCCGATTGTTGTTAAACAAAGTTTTCCCCCGATTTTTGTTTGATGTTTGAAAAGCTGCGAAATAAATGGAAAGTAGGCCCGTTGCAACTGGCGCTCATACTTTGCACCTTTGCCTTTGGTGGCAGCTTAACCGGTTACCTCGGCAAACGCATTATGCCCCTGTTTGGCATTGAAACTCCCTGGATCTATATCCCCGTTTATATTTTATTAGTTACCCTTATCTGGCCGATGATGGTGCTGCTGATCAGTATCCCGTTCGGACAATTCAAATTTTTTACCGGCTATTTGAAGAAAATGGGGCAACGGATGGGGTTGAGATCAAAAAGACCGGCCCCCTAAATCCCCCAAAGGGGGAGTTCCGGAACACAAGGCCAGCTTATTTGAAGAGGTTGATAAAGTGAGTCGTTAAAAGTGCTTGATTCTTATTTTTCCAACGCCATTTCCGCAGCCATGTACGCAAAGCTTCCCCATTGCGGCGTTGCAATTACCCGCTGCAGAATATCTTTTCCTTCGGCTATTTTACCGATGCTCAGGAAATAATTCCCCAATCCGAAACCAATGGTGGCGTTTGAAAGCGTGCCCGTAAGGTCTTTATCCAGAAATTTTGTGCGGATGGCCGCAGCGTTCTGCTGTTCTTTATAGATCAATAAAATGGTGAGGTAATCGGTGTTTTCGATCAACTCCATTTCCCTGTTGATCGTTTGCAGCAACGCATCTGCTGCTTTGTCTTTATCCAGCTTCCGCAACGTAAGATAATACCAGTTGGCGGTTGCCACATACATATCCGGGTTACTGGAAACAGCGAGGCATTTTTTATAAGCAGCTGCTGCTTTCTTAAAATCTTTTGTGAGATAATAGGCCAACCCTAAATGATACCAGATATTGGAATGTAAACTGCTGGTGGGAATATTCTTTGCATTGGGCATCCCATCGGGTTCCATCTCATCTTTTTTTCGTTTGATGAGCGACGCTGCCTGTTCAAAATCTGCAATGGCTTTGTTGTAACAACGGGTTGTGAGGTAACGATGGCCACGATGGCGGTACATTCTGGCATCTGTTGGATGTGTTGCAATTCCCTGCGTGAAAATAGTAATGGCTTCATCATACCGGCCCATGTAAGCAAGCCGTCGGCCATACCATATTATATGATCAGCATTGGAACCATCAGTCTCATAGTTTGTTTTGGCCACTTGCAGATCGGCTTCCATTTTCTGCATGGCTGCTGCGGAAAAGCTGAGCGTCGGATAGGTTTTGCCATTGCAAATGTTGCTTTGAGCAGAAATGGATTGGACAAAAATGGACAGAAACAAAAACAGTATCAACTTTTGCATGGGAGCGATGGGGTATGAAATTTTCAATTGTAAGATAATACATAAACGCCTCATGTCCGCTCAGCACGGTTTCTGTTTGAACAGATACTAATTCACTAATTCTCAGAAGAAAGTTACAATTTTGCGGCAAACGGTGATGGTGCATCCATCAATCGATTGGCCAATTGGAGCGGCCCGACTCAACCCACTACATACATGAAACAGATCGCCATTTTTGCCTCGGGTGCAGGAAGCAATGCACGAAAGATCATTGAACATTTTCAGGATCATGCGAAGGTGCGGGTAGCCCTCATCGTTTGCAACAAACCCAGCGCAGGCGTGTTGTTAATTGCAGAAGAGCATCATATTCCTACTTTGCTTCTCGACAAAGAACAATTCTTTCGTGGCAATGCTTATGTAGATGAACTGCAGGCCATCGGCATCGACTTTATTGTACTGGCCGGTTTTTTATGGAAAGTTCCGGCGGCATTGATTCAAGCTTATCCCCAGCAGATCGTCAACATTCATCCGGCTCTGTTACCAAAATATGGAGGCAAAGGCATGTACGGGCATTTTGTACACGAAGCCGTTATTCAGAACAAAGAAGTGGAAAGCGGTATCAGTATTCATTTGGTGGATGAGTTGTACGATCATGGCAAAGTTGTGTTCCAGGCAACCTGCAACGTACAGCCCAATGACACACCCGATACATTGGCAGCACGCATCCACGAACTGGAGCACCGGCATTATGCAACAGTAATCGACGAATTGGTTTCGTAAAAGCTTCCTAAAATATGAACAAGCTCCGCTTTTTTCAGTTTTAGCGATTATCATTGCAGCAGTTTTGAAAAAACTTACCCTTTATATCATTGTATTCTTTCTGGCAAAAAGCAGTATTGCTCAAATTCAACTGAGCGGCACCGTGTACGACAGTACCAAACGCAACCTGGTGATGGATGTGCAGGTGATCTGTACCTGCGGTACCATGACTTTCACCGACAGTGCCGGTAACTATTCCATTTATGTGGGTGCCAACGATTCTGTTTTCTTTTTCTTTAATAATCGTCCCACGCAAAAATTTTCTGTTGCTTCCATTCGTGATATGGCGGCGTTTGATATTTCCATCCAAATGCATGTGCCCGGCCGTTACAAACAGTTGAAAGAAATTATTGTGTATGGAAAAAACCGCCGACAGGATTCCATCGACAACCGTGTGCAGTATGATAAGGTGTTCAACTTCGATAAAGGCGGTGTACGTTTTTCAGGCAGTGCACCTGAAGCTGGCATGGGAGCAGGCATCGATCTGGATGCACTCATCAATGTGTTTCGTTTTCGCCGCAACAAAAGCATGGCCCGTTTCCAGGAACGTTTGATCCGTGAAGAACAAACTAAATATGTAGACTATCGGTTTAATAAAACCATTATCCTTCGATTGACCACGTTACCGGATGGACCATTGCTCGATGAATTTATCCGGCGTTACAAACCTGACTATGATATTCTGTCGCAGGTGATCGATATTGAATTGTTTCTCTACATTCAAACGGCGGCAAAAGATTTTCAGAAAGAGAAGGGATTGTAGAAGAAGCTGCGAGTTCTTAGCTGTGAGCGATGAGCTTGTTAAATGCAGTACCACCGAGAACACAAAGTGATTGCACAAAGGACACAACGGTTTTTCTCTGCGCTCTCCGCAACGCTGCGTGAACCACTTATTTCTCCAATGGAACCGCTACAAAATAATAATTCAACTTCTGGTAGTACTGTTCTTCGAACGAAGTTTTGTTGAGAGGAGATTCCTGTTTTAAAAAATTCTTCAGCAATGAAATGCTGTAACCCTGCTCTGTAAAAAATGAAAATAATTCGGCGGGTGTTGTATCATACATATCTGTGCCGCCTAATCCACATTCGAAAATAATGACCGGTTGATCCCGTTTGATCAACGCTGCTGCACCTTTCAATACGCCCAGCTCTGCTCCTTCCACATCGATCTTCATGAAGTCGATCTTTTTGTTTTGCTGTAGCAATACATCATCCAGCCGGGCTGTTTTTACTTCAATGGTTTCGTCGGTTTCGTTGCTGCGGTCATAATTGCGTTTTTTAATACCGCTGTACGATGGGTTGCTTGTAACATGGTTGAAACTGCTGTTACCATTTGCATCGCTCAATGCCAGATCGTATAACACAATATTTTTTTGCTGCTGGTATTTTGCACGAAGCGATTGATAGAGATCGGGCAATGGTTCAAAGCCAAAATGTGTACCATTGGGCGATTGTTGCAGCAACACATCAAGTATGTCGCCCATATGCGTGCCCACATCAACCGTATTGCTGTTGGCGCTGCATACTTTCCGGATGATCTGTTTGGTTTGGCTGTCGTACTGTTGATTTTTTGTGAGTGCAACAGGCAGCTTTTTTACCAACCGTTTCAGGCGTAATAAAATGCCGGTATTGAAAAGCGGAGTGATCAATGTTCTACAGGTTTTTTTCAACGACTATTCAAAGCAGCAAGATAACCTCTTTTACATAGAAAGATTTATTTTGCTGTAAATTCAACGATGCAGCAACTGAAAAAAATATACAATGCGGTTTTTCGTCCGGCGAAACTGGCGCTGCTTGATTATGCTATACAGCCATCGCCTGTGTACAACAAACAACAACCACATGATGTGTTGTATCAACAGATCGCTGCAAATAAGAACAGCTATGCACAATTGCTCACAACAGCATTACAATATCAGCAACAGTTCGTTACTATTCCAATCAACGAAGGAACAGATCATACAGTTGCTTCGTGGAAGAATGGTTTTTTTCCCGGGCTTGATATCGTGATACTGTACAGCTTGCTCGCTCAACTGAAACCAAAACGATATGTTGAGATCGGCAGTGGCACCAGCACCAAGATCGCTGCGAAAGCAAAAACCGAACAACAGCTTTCGTTTTCCATTACCTGTATCGATCCTTTTCCACGAAAAGAAATTACAGCCGTTGCTGATGAATGGTTGAATGTGCCGTTGCAACAGGCACCGCTTTCGTTATTTGAACAGTTGGAACCGAATGATGTGTTGTTTTTTGATGGTTCGCATCTGTTACATGCCAACAGTGATGTGCAATGGTTTTTTCTGGAAGTACTGCCACGATTGAAAAAAGGTGTTGTTGTACAGGTGCATGATATTTATTTACCGTACGATTATCCGCAAAATATGTGCGATCGTTTTTATGCCGAGCAATATATGTTAGCGACCATGTTATTGAGTAATCCTGATCGTTACGAAATACTTGCACCCAATTTTTATATGAGTGAAGATGCGGAACTGAACAAAATTTTAGAACCGTTGTGGAAGGAGTTGCCGGGAGTGGAGAGGCATGGGGGATCGTTTTGGTGGAGGGTGAAATAGTAAAAGCGGATTGTACCAACAACAATACAAAAAATTGAACAGTAAAGCATTGATTTTCAAATTGACACCATTTCCTATTCCAAGTTTATGAAACAAACCTTTTTTATTTTGACAATTTTTGCAATGCTATTTGCTTGCAACAATTCTGACACAACAAAATCCACAAACGATACTTTAGCAATAGAACAACGTAATGACACAATAAAACAAACACGGAAAATTTTAATTGCGGAATTAAAAAAGTTGCAACATACTGTTACTTCAAATGACAAAGAGAAAATTGCAGATATATTCCCATTCCCTCTTTCGGACAGAGCATTTAGTATCTATATAGACGACAGCATATACAATGAGCAGTTCAAATCAAATGCTAATAAAACGACAAAGACAATGTTCCTGCAGTATTTCAAACCAATTTCTACAAGTATTTTGGTCGACCAAGTAAACAATCTTTTTCAATATATTGAAGCTGACAGTTTATTGTACAAAGACACATTAGAATATAATGCTTACATTAAAAGTGAGCCTTGCTTTTATTCCTACAAAATAGAAGTAAGTAAAGACGATGTAACGTTAAGAATGGATATGAACTCAAACAAGAATTACAAAAGCAAGAAAAATTCCAAAGAAGATGTACCCGAAAACATCAAGTGAAATTTGTGAGCATAATTTTTGGTGGATTTTCAAATTTGACGGTCAGAAATTACGTCTTACAAATATTTCAGGTGCAGATTGACGTTTGCCATATACCCAACAAAAGTATTTACGCCTTGTTCGCATGCGAGTCTGGTGTAACCGACTCGCCGTTTAATAAGAAAAATAAACTAAACACGACGAGTCCCTTGCAGGAGGCTCTTCTGTAAAAAAGTATCAAACGTGTACGAAAGCTTTTAATGACACACCGATTAGATATAGAGCATAAATTAATAATTCATTTCCCAATTCTATTTGAATTGCTTGGTAAGAATTCAGTTAATTGGAGAACGATCGAAAAAAGCTATACAAGAAAATTTGAAGAATATCACGCAGGTTTTTGCGAACAAATTCTACTTTCAAAATTCCAGCGTCCTTTTATAACATAATTTCATCTGCCATTGCAAAGGAAGAGCAAGCTATAAGGCTTCTCGATTACATTCAAAAATTATTTGAGGAACTGACAGATATTTTAGATAAAGAAGAAAAACTTTTAATTAGAGCTAACATATATGGTTTCCTCACTAATATGGATCTGAAGTATCTCAATTTTCTTGGAGAATTAGCCGTTCTGCATAGATTAAAGAAGACCTCGCCACTTAAGTTAATCGGTACAGAAGTTCCAGTAGATCCCATGAATAAAAATGGAAGTAAAATTGATTTTCTAATCTTAAATTCTCAAACCAAAAAAGAGGAATTAGTTGAAGTGATTAATATCCATTTAACAGAACGAAATATATCATCTGATGATAAAATCGAGATATTATTATCCCAAAAAATTATAGAGAAGTTATCTAAAAAAGGGTTGAACAGGCACAGAAAGTTCTTTTTAGTACCAGTTTTGTGGGGACAATGGGATGAAATAAAAGTTGTTAAAGAATACTATTCTATTCATAAACCTGAGTTTCCAAATACAATCATTCCATCTTGCTTTGTAACTTTTACTGATCCTAATGGCGCCAGGGTACATAGATTTGGGACGATAGATACAATATTTAATAATTCTACAGCATAAGCCTCACCGTTGTTGGTCGCCTGACCAATCAACAAGTAAACATCTTCATCAAAAGAAATCATCAACACAACTGCACATGTGGTTGGTCGGCATCACAACCACAGCGGGCTGCATCGTTCAATCACCTATTCTATCATTGCTGCGCTTCATGACAAAGATGTCTGACGTCTCAACGACGTCCTGACATCAGACTCCGACATTCGGAGAGTCAGTGCTGTCAGGACCTTGCAAAGGTCAGACAGCTTCGAAAACTGTATGAATCGCAACAACAGTTGTTTCATTTCCCATTTCAGTTGTACTTTGCTCTTCCAAAATTTTCGAACATGGAACAGACAAACCCCGGCATTGGATTGAACTTATTTCATTAATTCAGCAATTTTGTTTTCAGATATTAATTATCTACAATCATTTATAAGAAGCCGAAAATTATATCCCCTTTCCGTTGTACTTTGCCGTTCCAAAATTTTCGGCTATGGAACAAACAAATCTTGGCATTGGTACCCGACTGCAACATACACAACACGGTCCCGGTGTGATCGTTGGCATTCGTTACGCAACGTATTTAATTTCCTTCATCAACAGCGGTGTAAAAGAAGTTGATAAGACGGATAACAACTTAGATGAGATCATTCCTGAAAATGTAACGGAGGAAATTGAAACGCATAGTGAAGTGGAACAATCGCTGTTGAAAATTTTACGTTTGTGGAATGGTGTGAGCGAAGTGGTTCCGCTCGGTGAAAAATGGGAAGGCGGCACCATGCTCCTGCAACCCAAAGACAAATCACTCAAGCCCAAAGAAATTCCGGTGGAAGATTTCTTTCACAAAATTGTGATGCTGCGTGATCGTTTGCGTGTGTTGGAACAAAACATCAACAGCAACAAAACCCTCAGCGACGAAGAGAAAGTAAACATCCAGCAATACATTACCCGTTGCTACGGTTCACTCACTACGTTCAATGTGTTATTTAAAAACAAAGAACAGTGGTTTGTGGGTGAAAAGGGATCTGCATAATTGAAAAACGTTTTTTATTTTCGCCGTTTCAGACAACTATTTTTTCATTTAAATGAACAACACTTATGAACACCCAGGAACTTAAGAACTGGCTGGTGCAAAAAATTGCAGAAGAATCAGACTTACAACCGGAAAGTATTGACACAGGTGCCCCGATCGAATCATTCAATCTTGATTCACTTTCAATGATCACGTTATCGTATGATCTTGAAACTGCTTTGGGTAAAGAAATAGACCCTACGGTTTTCTGGCAGCATAATACAATTGATAAACTGGCAGTAGCTATTGAAACACTTCCATAATGGCTTTGTGGAATCCTTATACGCCGGGATATTTCCATAACCCGTACGAACACCTTGCAAATTGCAGAACAGCAGAACCGGTGCAGATCGGCATTCATAAAGAATGGCTATTGTTCAGGTATAAAGATATAAAGGAAATTTTGCGTTCCCCCTCGTTTGGTGCTTCTAAACTCAGCGATTATTTTGCGCAGAAAGAGCCGATAATTCTTGAAAAAGGGGTTTGCCCTTTTCTTGCAAAAGGAACAAAAACATGGATCATGTATCTCGATGGACAGGATCACACAAGAGTGCGGTCGCTTGCCGATGCGGCTATCCGTCAATTTGATTTTGCGCCTGCCATAAAAAAAGCGGTTGACGTTTGCTTTGAAAAAAACAAACATGCACAGGAACTTGATGTGGTGGACATCGCCACACAAATACCCATGTACATTGTTGAAGAGTTGATGGGCGTGCAAGGCATGTGTACATACGATCAGGTAAAACAGTTTTCACATTTGCTGGCTGTGTCGCAGGATCTCTTTGTTTCCAAAACAACTTATCGTGAAGTAAACAGCGAGTTTGAATGGGCGTTTTCTTTTTTTGCTGAACTGTATAAAAAGGCGGGTACAAATGAAAACCCGGACCTCATCCGTTTTTTACGAACTATCAACAATGGCGAAGGATTTCAGCTTACTGATGATGAAATGATATCACTCATCACGGTTATTTTCATGGCGGCACTTGAAACAACAAAAGACACCATGAGTGTGATCTTGTATGAAATACTGAGAAACCCATCGCTTGCCACTTATATTGAAACGGCAAGCGATACAGAAGTAAATATTCTTGCAGAAGAGTTTTTACGCTTTGCATCACCGCTTCAATACACCGTTCGTGTAGCGCACGAAGATGTTGAACTGAACGGTCAACTTTTTCCAAAAGGAACAAGATTATTTTTATGTCTTGCTTCTGCTAACCGGGACCCCGAAGTATTTGATAACGCTGATACCATTATTCCCGACAGGAAATACAATCCGCATCTTTCTTTCGGCTCGGGCATACATTCCTGTCTTGGTGCCAGAGTTGCACGCAACGAAATACGCACCTGGTTAAAACCGGTCAACAAACAACTGCTGAATTATCAACTTCCCGAAGGCTCTGAACCTGTGTGGCAGCGAACAATTTTCATGCGTGGTTTAAAAAGTTTGAAAATAGAACGTAAATAAACCTATGCTATCTATCAGCTTTTCTGTTCTGTTTTCTGTAACGGCCTTTGCTGTTCTTGCATTTCTTTTTTGCAAGCCTTCCTGTCGCTGGGTTGTTTTGTTGCTGGCCAGTTTACTGTTTTATTTTTTACTTACAGGTTTGCAGGTAGCCGTTTTGTTTGCTTTTGCAGCGATCATTTATTGGGGAGCCATCTATACCGAAGCCGGCGGGAATGATAAAGACAAACGAACCAAACGCTCTTACCTGTTTGTAGTTCTCAGCCTATTGCCTTTGGTTACCATAAAGTTGTTGCCTTTTTTACCCAAGGTGGTTATAAACCTGTTGCCTGAAATTCCGATTGAATACAAAGCCTATCAATCGCAATTATTAGAAATAACAGGTATCTCATATTTTACATTCAACGGCATCAGTTATTTAATTGATGTGCGTAAAAAATATATCCAGCCATCCCGTAATTACTTTTTTGTACTCCTGTACATTTCATTTTTCCCAATCATACTTGCCGGGCCCATGCACCGGGCAAAGAATTTGTTTGATCAGTTCAGGGAAAATCTGTTGCTATCAAATCAGAATTTTTCAGAAGGGTTCCGATTGGTCCTCTGGGGATTGTTTAAAAACTTTGTGATCTCCCAGCAGTGTTATTTCTTTATGAAAACAGTTGAGCGGAGTAATGCCGGAGGTTGGTATGTGTTGCTGCAGGGTTTTGCTTTCTTTGTGTATCTCTACTTCAACTTCAGTTCATACATTGATATTTTCACCGGCATTGCCCGTGTGTTTAATATTGAACTGGTGAAAAATTTCAATAACCGGGTGTATGCTTCTTCCTCACGCAAACAATTTTGGGAAGGGTGGCACATTACCCTCAACCACTGGTTCCGTGATTATTTCTTTTTCCCTCTTGCAAAACGTATTAAAACAAGATGGGCATTTAATATTGCCGTGTTGTTTACGTTTGTATTAATTGGTATCTGGCATGGTATTTCCTGGCGTTTTGCCATTTGGGGTATTGCCAATGGCACATGGATCATACTGGAACAAAAGTTTAAACCAAGCTTCGATTTTATTCCCGCTGCAGTAAGAAAACATGCGGGTATGTTTTATCATATTTCTATTGCATCGTTCATTGCTATACTGTTTAGTGCAACAGATCCTTTACAAACATATAAAGCACTTTTTTCGTCAACACAAATTGATGCTCAGGGGAAACATCAGTTGCTTATCCATACTGGATTGATCTTGGTTTTCTTCATCCCTTTTGATCTTATTTCAAGAAGAGTAGGTAACGAGCCAGTGGAAGTGTATTGGGGAAAACAACCCCTATGGATACGATGGGTGGCCTATATTTTATTATCGGTTTGTATCTTAGGGATTACCGTTAACTGGTCGATTAACTCTTATTACTTCAGGTTTTAATATGCAGAAAAAATTGTTTTCATCGCTGGGTAAATTAATTGTGTTTGTTGCAACCATCGCTGCAATCATAGTTGCTGTTAAAACAATAGTTCTATCAGGATTGAAAGAAAAAAGTATTTTCAACACGCTGTACCAGCCAAAGAAAGAAAAAGCCCGAAGCTTTTATTTTACCGGGACAAGCCGGATGAAATGCGCCATCAATGATTCGCTGTTAAATGAAAGTTTCAGCAGCTACCAATTCTTTAACGCCGGTTTGGGGTATGGTACATTTATCAGCAATGCTGTTCTTGCAAATAAACTGATGAGCAGTGTTGATTCGCCGGTAATCTTTATGGAAATCTCAATTGCTAATGGCCGCATGCCTTACACGTTTAGTCTTGTTTCCGATCCCGCAAATACCGTTTCTTCTTTAGTTCCTCTTGTAAAAGAAACAACGCTTGAGGATGTATATCATATCTATGGACCATTTACTGAAAGTTACTTTATTGACTACATAAACCTGAAACCTTATCTGAAGTTATTTAGTGGAAACTATATGCTTACTGATTTTTTTGGACAGCTTAAGAAATACGAAACCTTACACTATTCTCCCCAATCGTTTTTAACAGAAGAAGACTTTGAAGACAGCCCGGTACAAAAAACAACGATACCAGCATCTTACCTGGCAATTATTCAGCAACTACTTAGCAAGGCAGAACAAACCGGAACTTCTATTATTTTTTCATTGCCGGTTTGCATCAGTAACCCTGAAGAAAAAGAACGGTTGCTTGCTGTTTACAAACTCCTACCTGAAAACAACAAGCTTCATTACAGCAGTGCGTTTCTTAAAGAAATAAATAAACCCGCCTACCTTGCTGATGAAATGCATCTGAATGTAACAGGAGCCGACGTATATACGAACTACATAAAAGAAGTAATTACTGAAAAATTTTTACTTGCAAAATAAACCCCGGTAACCTGTTTTACAACTCTGTTTCAGTCGAAAATAGTAAAACTATTGCAACATTACTTAAGCACTCGCCAGCTCTTCTTGCTCCAGTTGTTTCGCTTTCGGAAAGAGAATAGTATTCTCCGTTATAATGTGTTGAAGAAAAAGAAAATTTAAACCAGGCTTTTTTCCATGTACACCACGCCATCGAGTGGATTTGTATAATAAGCCGTTGACTCCATGAAACCGATCTGCTGATAGAGCCGTATGGCGGGTTGCAGTTTTTCGAGTGTATCGAGTTTCATTTTGGTGTAGCCTAACTGTACGGCATCTTTCAATAATTGCTCCACCAATATTTTACCGATCTTGTGTTTGCGGTAATGCGGACGTACATACAACCGCTTCATTTCACAAGCACCACGTTCGGCCAACGGTGCCAAAGCAATACAGCCTGCCACTTCACTGTTCCATTTGGCAATGTACAACACCCCTCTTGGCGGACCATACTTGCGCAGCGGAAACTTTATTTCATCATCAATATTCTGAAAGCAAAGATCTTCATCCAGCTCCTGCTCATATTCTTTAAACAGCTTTCGTACCTCATCCAATAACCACCCTTCCTGCTGTATATAAATTAACTCCGTCATTTGTTATATCTTAACTGCAAACTTACAACCTTTCACTGCTTATGCTGCTACGAATTCTTTGCTTTCTGTTAATTCCCTGTTGCATACAGGCGCAGAAACATCAACGCATTCACAAATCGGCTGTGTTGGTCGATACACACAATGATATTCCTTCGTCCTCCATTGAAAAAAAAGTACAGTTTGATACTGATCTGCGTGGTAAAACACATTCAGATCTTAACCGCATGTTCAAAGGAGGTTTGGATGCGCAGATGTTCTCGATCTTTTGTGATGGCGAACAGAAAGATCCGTATGCGTACGCCAACCAGGAAATGGATAGTGTGTATGCATGGGTAAACAGAAACCCTTCAAAGATGATGTTGGTGTACAACCCTGCCGACTTTGCTAAAGCCATCAACGAAAAAAAACTTGCAACCATGTTTGGTGTGGAAGGCGGACATATGATTGAGAACGATTTGACCAAACTCGACGCATTGTATAAACGGGGTATGCGGTACATGACCATTACCTGGAATAATTCCACGCCATGGGCTACGAGTGCAGCCGATGAAACAACCCCTGGCAGGAGCGGTTAACAGCGAAGGCAGAAAAGGGGTTGACTGAATTTGGAAGAACTGTAATTAAACGAATGAATGAATTGGGTGTGATGGTTGACATCAGTCATGTGGGTGAACAAACATTCTGGGATATTGTAAGTCTTTCAACCAAACCAATCATTGCATCGCACAGTTGCGTGTGGACCATTTGTCCGCACCGTCGCAATTTAAAAGATGAACAAATCAAGGCCATTGCAAAAACCGGTGGCGTAATCTTCCTGAATTTTTATGCAGGTTTTCTCGACAGCAGTTATGAACGGAAGATGGGTGTATTTCTGCAGCAACGCAAAGCCGAAGTAGATTCATTGGTACAAAACAATGTGCAGCGTGATTATGCACGCATGATGGTGGGCGAAAAATACAAATCAATTACGGATGCCATGCGTCCTTCATTATCTGTACTCATGGATCATCTTGATCATATTGTAAAGCTGGTGGGTGTTGATCATGTGGGGATGGGAAGCGATTTTGACGGCATCTCCGCCGCACCGCTGGAATTAAATGGAGTGGAAGATTATCCGCTTATTACAAAAGCATTGTTGGAACGGGGTTACAGTAAGAAAGACATTCGCAAAATACTCGGCGGAAATTTTATACGTGTGTTTGAAGCAAACATGCAAAATATTACGCAGTGATCTGATAAGAAATTACCGTGTTGCTCTATCGAAATAGCAACTTCAATTTAGGAACAGCCTCAGAGAGGCAAAATATCAGTAGCAAAGGATGAATAAAAATCAACTAGCCCCATCGGGGCGGCATATAATGTATACGATGTAAAACATGTCGCTCCTATGGAGCTACATCTAAATTATTTTATTTTCCCTACTGACATATTCACCCCGATGGGGTTGAAGAGTTTTTTAACCAAACAATAATTAAGTAATTGCTTTCTATTTATTGAGCGTTACCCGCCAATCCTGTGGCGTTACACCATACTCCTGTTTAAACACACGTGCAAAATAACCGGGATCGTTGTAACCGCAATCCAATGCAATGGTTGCAATACTTAATGACGGATTCGCTAATAATTCTTTTGCTTTGTTTAAACGAATGATACGAATAAATTTATTGGGCGAACAACCGGTAAGCGCTTCCAGTTTGCGGTGCAGTTGCGAGTGACTCATAAAGATCAATTTGCACAACTGCTCCACACTGAATTCATAATTGGTAAAATTGGCTTCTACCAGTTCTCTTACTTTTTTTACAAACTCATGCTCGGCTTTTTCTTCTGCAACAATTTCTGTTCCTTTGGTTAACGTTGTTTCAGCATTATCTGCAATGCCCATTTGTTTGCTGTAATACTCCTGCAAATTTTTCCGCAGCTCCAGTAGTTTTTTAATACGCAGCAGCAACTCTTCTTTGTGAAACGGTTTTTCCAAATACACATCCGCACCTTTCTCCAATCCTTCCAGTTTGCTTTGCATATCAGCTTTTGCAGTAAGCATAATGATAGGGATATGACTGGTGCGTTCATCCTGTCTTAGTTTTTTACTCATTTCAAACCCATCAATAAATGGCATCATTACATCAGTAATGATCAGGTCAGGAATCATTTCAACTGCAATCTCAAACCCTTCTTTCCCATCTTTACCAACAGCCAGTTTGTATTGGGGCAGGCAGCTTGCAGTATAAGCCACAACATCTACATTATCTTCTACCAATAAGATCAACGGCGTGGTTGGCTCTGTCTGTTCGTTATTAATGATGACTGGTTCGCTTCTTACAGATACCGGTTCAATAGCAGGTTCATTCGTAAATGCGGGAAGTTTTGCTGCAACATCTTCCACACTTACTTTTTGCAATGGTAATGTAATAGTGAACTCTGTTCCTTTTGTTGCACCAACCGGCGGACTTTTTACAGCAATGGTTCCGTTCATGAGTTTTACCAACTCCTTCGTCAATGCAAGACCAATACCTGTACCTTCTGCTTTGCGTGTATGACTGTTATCCAGTTGATAAAAACGATCGAAGATATGTTGCAACTGATTTTCAGGAATACCAATGCCGGTGTCTTTTACTTTTAAACTCATTACTGTATAACCAGGTTCATCCGTTGTTTCCTGCGATATACTTACATACACATTGCCTTTTGCCGGGGTAAACTTCAATGCATTGGATAAAAGATTGGTAATGATCTGTCGTAACTTTTCTGCATCATACGCTACCACCAATTCATCTGCATCTGCTAAAAAGTGAAATTGTTTTTGCTGGCTTGCTGCCAATGATTGAAACGATTCTACCACATAACGCAAAAAATTGATGACATCCCCTTTTACCAAATGCAATGTCATTTTTCCATCTTCCAGCTTCGAGAGGTCAAGCATTTCATTTACCAGATTGAGCAAATGCTTTCCGTTGCGAACGATCATATCCATTCCACCATCAAGATGCTCTTCAGGCTTTTCTTTTACCTGCTGTGCCATTCCCAAAATAACGGTAAGTGGTGTGCGGAATTCATGTGTAATATTCGCATACAGTTGTGTTTTCAGTGTATCTAATTCCTTTACACGTTTTGCTTCCTGCTGCTCATAATGTAATTGCGATTGCAGTTTCGCTTTGTTGATCCTGAATAAAAAATAGGCTCTTGCTGCAAAGCCGATCAACAATGCATAAAAAAGATAAGCCTTCCATGTTCGCCACCAAGGTGGCAGCACTCTTATCTGCAGTTCTTTTATTTTATTACTCCACACACCCTGACTGTTGCTGGCCTGTACTTTAAAAATATAGTTGCCTGCCGGCAGATGTAAGTATGTAGCATTGCGTCTTGTACCACTTTCTACCCAGTCTTTATCAATACCAACCAACTGGTAACGGTATTTATTCTGATCAGGTGCCGTAAAATCAAGCGATGAAAATTCCAGTGTTAAAATATCCTGTGCATGATTTAAGGTAATAGATGGAGCGTACTCAATCGTTTGTTTCAGTAGTCCGGTTTTATCATTGGGCAATACCACTTCATTACCTACTAAAACGCTTGTGATAAATACATTTGGTGAAATACCGTTTTGTAAAACGGCTGCCGGATTAAAAATGTTTAGTCCATTAACACCACCAAATGCCAGATCACCATTGGGAAGTTTTGCATAAGCGCCTGTATTAAACTCATCGTCCTGCAAGCCGGAGGACGCTTTTGTGAAATGCCTGAACAACAATTGGCTTTGTTTTTCTTTCTTATTATTCAGCAAACAAAAAATACCGTTATTCGTGCTGCCCCAAATATTACCTGCATCATCAGTCAACAATCCATACACCACGTTATTGCAAAGACCTTCTTTGGTGCTGATATGTGAAAATTGATTGGTTGTTGTATTCAGGCGATTGAGTCCTCCGCCTTTTGTTGCCACCCACAAAATAGTATTGTCGAATGCATCATTGATAATGCATGACACATGGCTGTAGTTCAACGCTGTTTTATCAGCAGCGTTTGTTTTGTACCATGTAATTTTTGGTGGCGCTGCAGCATTGAATTGAAAATTAATTTTTGCGAGGCCGTTTTCGGTTCCTGCCCAAAACACACCGGTTGCATCTTCGTGCAATGCAGTTATCTGCGCACTTTTCAGCATTGGATTTGCAGCATCTGTGTTGATCGTAATTTTTTTATACGCTCCAGTAAAAGGGTTTAAAACGATCAGCCTTCCGCCAAAACCTGTAAGCCATATATTGCCTTTACTATCTTCCAGTTTTGGTTCCAGCAATTCTTCTTCACGGTTCACATTGATCCTGTAGGTAGTTGAAACGTTTGTTACCAGGTTTAATTTTTTAACTACTTCATGATAATTATTACTGCTGTAACCATTTTTATGGTGTAACCCCCAAATGGTAAATTCCTTCCCCATAAAAAATTCACTGCTATTAAACAGTTCCTTTTCTTCTTTACTTGTTAAATTGTTTCCATCCGTATCAAACTTTCTTAATTCGCCCCAGCCTCTTATAAAGACCTCGTTGTTGGGCAGGCCCATTACTTTTCGCACACTCATGGCACGGGCAATGTGATGAAATTTTTCAGTGTCGTTGCTGTACTTACGCAAACCATAACCGTTGGTGCCCACCCACACAAGTCCCGAACGATCTTTATAAATTCTTGTTGGTGTTATTTCAGAAAAGCCATACAATCTTGTTTGTTCAGGGTCAACCGGACTGCCCCGCTTCCAGTTTTTAATATCAAAAATTTCCAGCCTGCCCGAATCGGTGATGCCCAGCCAAAATCTTTTTTTATCCATTTCGTGAAAAAAAACTCTGCCATGACCTTTGACGATATCTTTTGAAAACAGCGGATAAGCGTTGGTATCCTGCACCTGACTAAAGAAAAAATCATCGGCCCACACACTGCCATCTGCAGCGGGTGCAGTTTGACCAAATACGAAACTATTCTTTCGCCATACAAGCGACAGATCATTGGGCAGCAGTTCATAAACTTTATCAGAAATGATCCAGACTTTTTTACTACCGTCCATATACATGCACGAAACATTTAGCGCCCCCGGTGCTGACAAATGTGTAATTACAGGTTGGGAATTATTTTCCAGAAAATCATTGGGCAACGAAATAACATTTATACTCTTTTCCTGCGGAAATACAAGAAACCTTCCATCAGGCAGTTCAATAACAGGTAAAAAAACTTTATTGCCGGATAGGCTGTTGGCATTTTTGGGATAGTGTAAAATGCGCCGGAAACGATTGCTGGTTTTATCGTAAATATTTATGCCATCATCTGTACTTACCCAAAGCCTTCCTTTACTGTCTTCAAAAAGGCGGTTAACATTGTTATTGCTTATGGAGTAAGGATCGTAGCTGTCGTGAGTATACACTTTAAAGCTGTACCCATCGTAGCGGTTAAGCCCGTCTTTTGTACCAAACCACATGAAGCCATCTCTGTCCTGCAGTATATCATAAATATAACCTTGTGATAAACCTTGAGAGGTGGTAAGCTGCTTATACTTCAACTGACCCAAGACAGGTACAGCCAGCCAAACCCAAAAGAGGATCAACAACAGTTTAGACGTAATGTGGCTTGGGTGCATTTGCTTATAAAGATAAACGAAGCCTTATTTTTTACTGCACTTGTCTTTTGCTAAAGCACTTGTTTCCGCACAGAATGATGAATTTATCCTGCTGCTGCACAATTTGTCCTGTTGATTGAAGAGAAACTGAAGTTGAATGGTTGATTTGTACTCACAAAAAATTGGGTTTGAATGGAGCTTTGAGAGATCCCATTATCACATTATTCCTAAACCAAAACAAATTTGTATGAAACAGAAACTTGTTACAAAGCTCAGCGCAAGCTTGCTGCTGCTGTTGTTTTCTTTTGCCGGCATCAGCCAAACCAAAAACGTAATATCTACACACCGGGTATTTCCGAAAATTGACAAGATCGCAGAATTTGAAAAGGCCGTTGCCAACCATGCCCAAAAATATCATTCCGGCGATAATCACTGGCGTGTGTTCGCCATTCAATCGGGACCCGATCTTGGCGGCTATCATATCACCGAAGGACCAAAAAGTTGGGAAGGTGAAGATGCCAGAGGCGACATCAGCCCCGAACATCAAACCGACTGGAATAAAAATGTAGCCATCTGGTTAACTGATAAGCAGAGCGGTGGCTACTCCGTGTACCAGGAAAGTTTAAGCACCATAGCGCTGGGCGATTTTACAGATAAAATTCAGATCACACATGTGTATCCGAAACCCGGGCAAGGCGATAATGTGGTGGCTATCCTTAAGAAAATAAAAAAAGCATGGGAAGCTTCAGGTGTAACAGTTGCTGTGTATGCAAGCAGTTCTTCCGGCCCAACACAATATACCTTAACAACAAGGTATAAGCAGGGATTGAAAGAACGGGCTGTTGGTTTCCGCAAGCCGTTCAAAGAAGTGTATGAAACTGCGAACGGTGAAGGTTCTTATGCACAGTATCTAAAAGATATAGCCGAGTACACACAGGAAAGCTGGAGCGAATTATTGTTTATGCGTAAAGACTTAAGTTCGAAATAGCCCTTTTTCCATGTTGATAGATAAACAACCTCATCATATTTAATTAGTGATGGGGTTTGTTTTGTATTACTTATTAAAGTCATTGCTGCGCAGTTTTAAACAAACGGTTAGTTTAAAAAAATGAAACGAATTTTATTCCCACACATTGAAAAATGGTTTCTCTTATTAATACCCTTAGTAATCATTGGCTTTTATCCTGGCTATTGGAGTAAGCTAACCGCTAATAAAACAACGGTACTGCATGTTCATGCCTTCTTTATGTGTGTATGGGTAATCATGAGTATTGTGCAGCCCTGGTTGATCATGAAGAAGAAGACCAGCATTCATAAAGTCGTTGGCAAAATAAGTTATGTACTGATTCCTTTAATCGTAGTATCAGGTTACATACTTATTCAGGCCCGGTATGAACGAATACTTCTCCGCATTCAAAATGAAGTAGCAACGGGTAAATTAAACATTACTACTGAAGAGGTACTCAACAGAGTCGCCAGTTCACAACGGCATGGAATTATTTTTCTTCTTATGCTCATGATCTTTTACATGCTTGCTATTGCAAATCGCAAACGATTTCTACATCATGCAACTTATATGATCGGTGCTATTTTTACTTCCATTGACCCTTCTTTGGACCGAATGGTTGGTCATTGGGCCAGTGCCAACAAAATAGAACCCAACTTCTTTATTGATTATGGATCACAACTCTTTGCACTGATACTCTTGCTTGCACTTGCTGTTTATCAACGTTCAAAAAAACAATCGCTGCAACCTGTATTGATTGTGATTGGTATTTATGTAATTAGTTTTTTAATCATTGATTTTGCTGGCAAAACTGCCGCCTGGCAATGGTTTGTAGAAGCCTTTTTATTTCGATAAAACAGGGAAAAGCCGACCTGCCCAGCAGCGATAAGCCTGCAGCGCTACAGACCGGGAAATCAACTATTGCAGGCATCAAATTAAACTTGAACTAAAAATAATAATTATGGCGCAACAAAATAACTTTCAGGTTTTACAAAAACCAACATCCTATCTAAGACTTTCCATTTTACTACTTCTTGCTCTCTATATCTGTACAATTACTTTTCAGGAAATTGTACCCTACTTAACGCTGAATAAAGAAAGTTATGGCAGGTTTTGGGATTACAAATGGCCGTTGTTTTTCCATATTTCAAGTGGAATTACAGCCATGCTAATCGGTCCGTTTCAATTCTGGAAAAAATTCAGAAGCAGATATATCAAAGTGCATAGATTGCTTGGTCGTATCTATCTCATCGCTATCTTAATCGGTACAATAAGTGCAACTTATTTAGCATGGACCAGTGGATATAAAATAAGTTTTTCATGGGCTTTTGGTTTAGAGGCTCTAGCCTTTGCCTGGATTTCTACGGCATTGATGGCCTATACATCAGTGAGGAGAGGTCGCATTGTTCAGCATAAGGAATGGATGATACGAAGCTATGTAGTAACTCTTGGATTCTTCTTTTTCCGCATTTTAAACAATTCCGTTTTTGTAAAATCATTGATGCCGGAATTTAAAGAAAGAGGCGTAACGATTATTTGGTTTTGCTGGACAATACCATTGTTAATCACAGAAATTGTAATGAGCTGGAAAAAGAAATAAAAAATAAAATGTAATTGTTGCCTTAGGAAAAACAGCCGGGATTAGTAACAGAAAATCGTTGAACTGTGCGTATTAAGAATTAGATTTAAGTAGTCGATTTTTTCCCAAAATCCATCTCCCCTTCTGAAAAGTGTGTACGCTTTCCTTTTAACTCCCTATGTGTTTGACACTGACTTTGCATCAGCAAAGCATTTCTTAATAAGTAAAACCGGTAATATGAGAAAAATGATTCTGGCTATCCTCTGTTTTCAATTTGCATATATTGTCTCAACTGCACAAACAACAAAACCTGACAAAGGCATTGCCGGTATATGGCAGTTGGTTGAGTTTGCTGATTATGATTCTGTTTCCAAAAAATGGATAAATCGCTTTGGGGAAAACCCCAGAGGTTATTTTATTTACTCGCCCGGTGGCAGATTAAGTATTAATGTTTCCAGAGATATGCCTCTTAAAGTAACAGAACAAGGATCTAAAACTTACACGATTAATTTACATGAATTTTTTAGCAGCCATTCATTCGGATACTTCGGTACGTATACATACGAACCGGCAAAAGGACGGGTAATCCATCATGTAAAAGGAGGAACGCTTCCGTTCTATACCGATACAGAACAACCCAGACAAATTCAACTGAAAGGAGATACGGCAATCATAGGTGATAACATCCGAACAAGAAGAGTACTGGTGCGGGTGGAATAATTATTCTTAACAACTAAAACAAATCATTATGCAACGCAGAACATTTATCAAAAATTCATCACTCACTGTTATCAGTATCAGTGCATTCGGAGGATTGAACTGGAATGGAAAAAATTTTGAAGGCGATAACGAAACTACCACCGATATACTTGGTCCATTTTACCGACCCGGTGCACCATTGCGAACTAATCTAAGATTGCCCGGCACCAATGGAGCACCAATCGTTTTAAAAGGAATCATTTTTAAAGAAGATGGAAAAACGCCCATCAATAATGCATTCGTTGAGATCTGGCATTGCGATGAGCATGAAGTATATGATAATGCATCTGACGATTACAACTATCGTGGTGCACAAAAAACAAAAGCCGATGGGAAATATGCATTCAAATCTATTTTACCGGTTCCCTATAAAGCCAATCCAACTGATGAAGCATCGTGGCGGCCAGCTCATATACACATGCGGGTGTCTGTTCCCGGTCAACAGGACCTGATCACCCAACTTTATTTCAAAGGTGGTAAGTATGTTGAAACCGATACCTGGGCCGCTGCTCCGCAGGCAGTAAACAGGATACTGAATGTTACAAAAAATACAGCAGGAGAAAGTGAAGTTGTGTTTAATGTGACCATGCGTAAGGAAATTCCACTTGATAAAAAAGTGTATGATAAGATTACAGGATTGTACAGTATTGACGACGGCAGTAAAATTGAGTTTATTCAGAACGACGATCTCTTGTTTATGAAACGTAATGGTCAACTGATAGCAGGCTTAACGTACAAAGGAAACAACAGCTTTGAAGGAGGAATTGGATTTCCAAAAGTTCGTTTTGAGGTATTAACAAATGGTGGCTCGAAGGCTGTTATTACAACTCAAACCAGTACATACAATGGTGAAAAGTATTTAAAGTATAAAGAGTGAGAAAAGGCACCGACAGATTGCCTTTTGTATTTGCGTACTTCGAAACTTCTGTCTACCTTATGCCCTTCTTTTGAATCGACGAATTTCGCCCAATCTACCAACCAAAACCACTTTCATGCAACAAGCATTTATACCTGTGCAATTAAACGAGCGGATAAATATCATGGATTCGCTTCGTGGAATCGCAATTTTGGGGATTTTTATAGCCAACCTGGGTTCAGGCTTTTCTTTTTACGATGCTACGTTGAACAACAGCGGATATTTCTTTCATCCGCTTGATAAAACATTTCAGTTTTGGCAACACGTTTTTATTGAAGGAAAATTCTATTCTATTTTCAGTTTACTGTTTGGATGGGGAATGGCCATTCAGTTAAAACGAAGTGAAGTAAAGGGTTTAACGCCTGTAAAGTTTATGCGCAGGCGTTTAACGTTTATGTTTCTGCTTGGTCTTGCGCATTTGCTGTTGCTGTGGACAGGTGACATTGTTTGCTTTTATTCCCTGGTTGGGTTTTTATTTTTATGGATCAGAAAATGGAGTGAACGGAAATTATTCATCACCGCCATCATTCTGTTGTGCTTACCCGTACTTGTCTATTTCTTACGGATGAAATGGAATGTATTGGCGGGTCCAGCAGGTATAATGTATATGACTGGTGAAAAAGTAGATTCAGTTTTAACAGGCTCCAAATCATTTGAAGAATTTTTGATCAACTTGAAAACAGGCAATTATTTCTTTCAGCTAAAGAGTCTTGTTGCGGGTGTGTTCTATCGGTTTGGTGATCTGCTATTTCAAAGCCGTGCACTAAAAGTACTGGGCATGTTCATTCTTGGTTATTTGCTGGGCAGTAACGATCGGTACAAACAATTCGTCGCCAATAAAAAATTATTCTGGACGATCGCAGGTGCGGGTTTGGTAATTGGTTTGCCTGCCAACTATCAATTGTCGAAGTTGATGGAAACAGGTCTGTATTATCAATTGAAGATCGAAGGGTTTTATCAATCCATTGCGTATGCATTAGGCGTTGCGCCATTGGCACTTGCTTATGTAGCGTTATTTTTTCTGTTTGCACAAACAGCAGTTGGTAAAAAAGTAACGGCTGTGTTACAACCGGTTGGTAAAATGGCGTTCACCAATTACATCACACACTCCATTATTGGTACGCTTGTGTTCTATGGTGCTGGTTTTGGTTTGGCACGTGAAGTTGGGCCGGTGTATTATACTGCTTTTGCCTTATTCGTATTTATTGGCCAGATCATTTTAAGTACCATCTGGTTGAAATATTTCAACTACGGCCCAATTGAATGGTTGTGGCGAAGTGCAACATATAAAAAGTGGCAGCAATTCAAAAAGAAACCAAATACGTAAAACTATAGCATGGAATTTATCAACTCACTACTCGCCATCAACTCCAATTATATTTTAATTGGGTTGATGGTGCTGTTTTATTCGCTTGAACAATTGCTCGGTAATCAATTTACATTCGACAAACGGCCGCAACACCTGTTTCAAAACAGTTTATTTTATCTTGTATTTTTTCTGCTGGGAATTCTTTGGTCGTATGTTACTGTGTTTAGTGTTGAATGGCTCAACGATCAAAAGATCGGTCTTTTCTATTTGATACAACTTCCAATCTGGTTAAAATTATTACTTGGTGTTGCTTTGTTCGATCTGGTGAGCTACTGGTTTCATCGCTT
>CAWHOR010000052.1:0-14224 GCA_963830845.1 uncultured Bacteroidota bacterium
GTAAAGGTCATGGTTAACTTTCCTTTGCCTTTGATCACCGTATCTGTTGCACGGTACTGATCACCAAATGCATGACGACCAACAATGATCGGTGCTGTCCAGTTGGTAACCAAACGGGGAATGTTATTGATCACGATCGGCTCACGAAACACAGTACCATCCAGAATGTTACGGATGGTTCCGTTCGGGCTCTTCCACATTTGTTTGAGTTTGAACTCTTCTACACGTTGCTCATCGGGAGTAATGGTTGCACATTTGATACCAACACCAAATTCTTTGATGGCATTGGCTGCATCAATCGTTACCTGGTCGTTGGTTTCATCTCTGTACTCAACACCCAGATCGTAGTATTTAATATCGAGTTCGAGGTAAGGAAGAATTAATTTCTCTTTAATGAATTTCCAGATGATCCTTGTCATCTCATCACCATCCAGTTCTACAACGGGATTGGCAACTTTAATCTTTGCAGCCATCAGTTTAGTCGTTTAATGTTAATAATACAGAAGCCTTCCTTCTTTTGAGGAGAGCAAATATAACCCTGTATCATCAATTAAACATGCTTAATCTGCCAGCAGCGACCGGATGGTACGGTAGAAATCTGATTTGAACGTTGTGTGAAACTCACCGCTTCCCGGCCCGTAGAATCCATGATGGATCTTCGATACATTTCCCTGCTTATCTAAAAAGATGGTGGTTGGAAACATACGAATAGGCGTTAGCTGGGGCAACGTTTTTTCGGTACGCTGTTCATCACTTACAGTTGTTGGTGTAATGAGCACGGGGTATTGAATTCCAAAACGGTTAATAAACTTTTGTACACTTGCTTTGGAGCGGTTGAAATCGGTGCTATATTCATATGCCAATGCAATTACTTCTACTCCCTTGCTTTTGTATTGCTTGTAAAAGCCGCTGAGAAATTTACTTTCATCCATACAGTTGGGGCACCAGCTTCCCATGATCTGTATTATCACTACTTTATTTTTAAACCGTGCATCATTGATCGAAATATTTTTTCCATTCACATCTTTGAAGCTGAAATTCAATTTTCGTTCGCCCGGTTTTAATTGGGTAAGTTGTGTTGTATCGGGCAAGACAGCCGTTTCGTTTTTTGTTGCACGCCATGGTTCAACCGGCGATGCACTGTTGTAAAACATTCCGTTTGTTATTTCGGTGCCACTTAATCGTTGCAGTAAATAAGTAAGCATGGCTTCCATCAAAACAGCTCAGCAATAAACTGTCGCCATTTACAACGCCTTCTAAAAAACGATAGTCGCCACTGGGTGTTAAAAATGTTCCGGTAAGTATTGAACCTTTTTGTTGAAACTCAGCAATCGCAGGCCGATCTGTTCCATTAGGCCGGGTAAACGCAACTTGCCAGCGTCCTGTACTGTTTTCTGTTGCAGCTTCTGTTACAGCAAACCGTTCGTTTGTTCCATATACAAACTCAACCGGGAACTCCAGCATTTTTACACTGCCTGCTTTAAACCACTTGCCAACCAGCTTTCCATCTTGCTGTAATTGTAAACGAAAGAACGATTCGAAGAATGGCATTTCAATACTTACTGAATCGTCTTTTATTTTGATATCATCCACCAATAAACGTTCGGCTGCATTGCGGATATACATCACGTGCTTTCCGTTCTTCATTTGTACTTCGGCATTGAAAATAATTTCAGCGCCATCTGCACGCAAGAATAGAAGCACGATACCAACCGGTGCGGAGTTTAGTCGCTGATTGCGTAAATGCTGTTGTGCTGAAGAATAGAATGACGGCGATTGAAAATAGAAATTGCTTCATATGAATAGCGGATTTCATCATCCGGTTTAGTACTAAAAACAAAGCTGCAAGTTACGACTTGCAGCTTTGTTATATCGTCATGGCTCCGACAGCTTCTTTGCAGAACTGTGAAGGTGGTTATAAATTTTCAAACATATCCTTTGTCATCTCCGGTAATTCATAGTCGTGTTTCCAACCCCAGTCTCTTCTTGCAACACTGTCATCAATGCTTTGCGGCCAGCTGTTGGCAATCTGCTGACGATAATCGGGCTTGTACGTCATTTCAAAATCCGGGACGATGTTTCGCCACTTCTGCTGCAATTTCTTTCGGCGAAAAACTCATCGATGAAATATTGTAGGAATGACGGATCGAAATTTTATCGGCCGGTGCTTCCATCAATTCAATGGTTGCACGGATGGCATCGGGCATATACATCATGGGCAGGTAGGTATCTTCCTGCAAAAAACATTCGTATTTATTTTCTTCCAATGCTTCATGAAAAATTTCTACTGCATAATCGGTTGTGCCGCCGCCGGGTGCAGATTTGTAAGAGATCAAACCGGGATAACGTAAACTTCTTACATCCACACCATAGCGTTGAAAATAATAATTGCACCAAAACTCACCGGCATATTTGCTGATGCCATACACCGTTGTTGGTTCAATAATGGTTTGCTGCGGACAATTTTGTTTGGGTGATGTTGGACCAAATACCGCAATGGAACTTGGCCAATAAACCTTGTGCAGTTTTTCTTCACGTGCAATATCCAATACATTCAATAAGCCCGTCATGTTGAGGTTCCAGGCAAGGTTGGGATTTTTTTCACCTGTTGCAGAAAGAATAGCCGCCAGCAAATAGATCTGTGTGATGTTCTGACGGATGACCTGCACATGCAGCATCTCTTTGTTCATTACATCCAAACTTACGTACGGACCTGTTCCTTCGAGCAATGGATTTTGTTCACGCAGATCAGAAGCGATCACATTTGCATTTCCATACATTTTACGGAGTGCCAATGTTAATTCAACACCTATTTGACCGGAAGCGCCAATCACTAATATTTTTTCTTTTACCATAGCAATAATCAATTGAGCGCCAAAATTAGGCGGAAAACCAACTGGACGAACATTCATTCGTTTGCGCAGAATTGTCTACCCGATGAACCGCCGTCAGGGTTTACAACCGCTGACGGAGTCATACCTCTTACTCCACTTCGTACCTCCTACTTCTTACGTCCACTTCCCTATTATCTTTGCCGCATGGAACAATTTCTGAAAGACCTGTTTGCCAACCAATCGTACGACGAAAAAAACTTCTTCCTCATTGCCGGACCATGTGTAGTTGAAAGTGAAGAACTGGTGATGGAAGTGGCTGATAAAGTTTCAACCATTTGCAAAGAGTTAGGCATCCCCTATGTTTTCAAAGCATCGTACCGAAAAGCAAACCGTACAAGTGCTTCTTCCTTTACCGGCTTGGGTGATGATACGGGTTTGAGTTTGATCGATAAAGTAAGAAAGAAATATAATCTTCCGTGCAACATCCGATATTCATGCGCATGAAGAAGCAGCAATGGCCGCTCCTTATCTGGACATTTTACAGATCCCTGCATTTCTTTGTCGCCAGACCGATCTGTTGGAAGCAGCTGCCGAAACCGGAAAAATAGTGAACGTAAAAAAAGGTCAGTTCCTGAGTGGCCCATCCATGAAATTTGCTGTAGAAAAAATTCGCAAAGCAGGCAATAACAATATCATGCTTACCGAACGTGGCAATACATTTGGTTATACGGACCTTGTGGTTGATTACCGCAATATTACCTGGATGAAAGAATTGAATGTGCCCGTGATCATGGATTGCACACATTCATTGCAGCAGCCCAATCAAACAACCGGAGTTACCGGAGGTAATCCGCAACTCATCGGTACCATTGCCAAAGCTGCTATTGCAACAGGTGTTGATGGATTGTTTATTGAAACGCATCCCAACCCGGCAGTTGCCAAAAGTGATGGTGCCAACATGTTGCAACTGGATAAACTGAAAGGTTTGCTGGAGCAATTAGTGAAGCTCAGAAAAGCAATTTAATTTCTGTTGTTGTTCTCATTTTCAGCTTTTATTTAACAAGAAGTTTCACGAACTTTAAAGAGCACCAAACGCTCTTTGTATGAAACAACTTCTACTCGCATTTGCAGGCACCTGCCTGTACCTTACATCGTTTGCACAATTAGAAATGGGATTTGGTTACAGCAACCAAACACCGCTCGGCAACATGGCTGAAAATATCAGTCCGGCACATGGTTTTAATTTTCAGGTGGGGTACCGCCTTCCCTTTGCAGGAAAACAATTTGTGGCTTCGTTTGAAACAGGAAATGGCCGTTACGGCAAACAAAAAGTAACGCAGAGTTTTCAGAATGAAGATATGAGTACCGCTGCCGAATACCCGGTGAACTATATCAACTTCGCCAGTTTTAATCATCTCAACCTGCGATATGAATTGGTAAAGAATAAAAACATTACACCGTATGTACAGGTACTCGGTGGACGCCAATCGTTAGGGACAAGAGTACGCATTAATGTGTATGATGAAAACAACCGTGACGATTGTGCACCACTTGAAAATGAAGTAACTTATCGAAAGGGCACCATGGTATGGGGTTATGGTGCAGGTTTGTTAATGAAACTTGGCAGCCGCAGCAAATGCAGCCAACAAAGCGGCACTTCATTAAACCTTTCTGTTACACGCATCCATGGCGGTCGAATTGATTATGTGAATGTAAAACAGCTGGAAGAACCTGTAGCAACCCAACCTGCACCCGACGACAGCAAACCATTGACAATGCAGTTTGTAAATATTAATACCAACCGTATTCACAATCATACGGTAGCAAGGCTTTACAACAGTCCCTTGCAACAACTGCAGGTAAAACTGGGACTATTGTTTGACTTATAATTCTCCTGCAATTCAGAAAAAAATTGAGGCTCTTGTGCAAGAGCCTCTGTTTTTGTGGGGATGGATAAACTGCGTCTTCATCAGGATGCAACGACAAAGGTTTCATGTAACGTTGGTACGTTCAATGAATGGTAAGGAATGATTCATGTGCAACTATGAAATGTTTTACAGTGTGTGGGATTGTAGCTCAGAGGATGCAAGAATTAAAAACGAACCGGATGCTGTAACAGGAGGTTAGAAGCTTCTTTTGAAGTAGTTGTCTAAAAATAAGAAAATAGTAATAGATCCAAAAAAAAATCTACACCTGGCTGGGAAGTATGCCGAATTCTTTTCGGAATGCCAGTGAAAAATTACTGAGGTTTGTATAGCCCAATTGCGTGCCCACTTCTTTTACATTGAATTGACCGGTGAGCAACATGGATCTTGCTTTCTGCATGCGGTTTTTCTGAAAATATTCATAGATGCCTGTGCCGTACACCCGCTTAAAAGCAGATTTCAACTTGGATACACTCATCCCTGTTTTTGCGGCCAACGATACGATCGTGGGCGGAGGTTTGCTGAAGTCGCTTACCAGTAAGGATTCGATTTCCATGAGCTTACTCATGTCCGTTACTTTGATTCTGCGGGGAGGCAGATCCGTTTCCTGCTGCATTTTCCGGTAGATCTTGGATAAGAAATGTTCCAGCAACAACATGATCCGGTTTTTAATGATCATGGTATGTAATGGATTCCCCTCTTCCGGTTGAAATACTTCATCAAACAAAATCCGGTTCTGTGCATCAAATGGTTCGGGATGGGTTAATGTATTTCGTAAAGCATTGAAACGTGACAGCACTTGCAATTCATTGTACTTGTTCAAATTTTCATTGATCCATTTACCCGGCAGCAGTATATTGATACTCTTTGCGTTGGTTTTTGCTCTTACTGTAAAGCTCATATCGTTCGTATTGGAACTGATTGCCACGCCTGCCCTTCTTACACTTTTGTCGAACATTTGTTTTCCGTTTCTTACAAAATGAATGGGATCGCTTAGCTCTACATCATTGAAATGCAGAATGCAGAAATAGTCTTCGCTTTTTTCACGCCTGTACGTAACATCTGTGCTGTAACGGATATTGGAGAGCAATGCTTCCAGTCCATTCGGAAGTTCCACAACCTGCAGGTAGCCGTCTCCCACCGTTGATGGTAAATACAGGTAGCCATCCTTCACTCCAATATTTAACTGTTGCGAAAGACTTTGCAATACTGCTGAATAGCTGGTATGTATTAGCTGTAACGTAATCACAGAAAAAAATTAATCATGGTATGCACAGTATTCAGTTTGCATTAAATTCGGAAGGCTCTTGCTTCATATACTTCCTGAACGCTGTGGTGAAATTGCTCATGTTGCTGTAACCAATAATGCCTGCTACCTGTTTTACCGAATACTTTCCTGTTGTAAGCAATTCGCCTGCACGTTCCATCCGCTTTTGCTGATAGTACTCGTAAATAGGTACACCAAAAACAGATTTAAAAATCTTTTTCAGTTTGGTGGAACTCATCGTTGCTTTGCGGGAAAGTTCTTCGATCGACCGGGGTTTGTGCGAAAAATTTTCAACCAGTAATTTTTCAATTTCCAGTACAGTATAGATGTCATCGGGTTTGATATTGCTTTGTACATCGGCCAGCGAAACACGTGAATGGATACGTGTAAAAAAACGCTCCATCAATAACTGCACCCGGTTTTCGATATAGAGATGAGGAAAGGCTGCATCTGGTTCTTCTTCCATGATCTCACTCATCAGTTTATAATACACTGCATCGAGCGGCTCCATGGTAAAACTGCGGCTTTTCAAGGCGATATAAGCCGGTAGTATGTCATCGAACGTTTCGATGCCCATTAACTTGCCCAGCCATTCTTTCGGGATTAAAACATTTACGCCTTTAAAATGCGTGCCTTTTGTTCCATGGTAGTACCAGTCGAAGAGTGAACTGGTGAGATAAGCTACTGCAACGGTTTCTTTTTTCTTTTCCACTACATCCGTATCAATTCCAATACTGATTTCTTTTTCAACCGTCAATTCATCAAAGCGTAGCGTGTAATATTCTTCTGTATCAGCTTTTCGACGCAGATACCAATCCTTATTGATTCTGCAATTAATGATGTTTACATCCAGTCCGTTTGATAACTGCAAAACCCGGTAATAACCACTTGCAATTTCTTCAGGAAAAAACAACCAATTATCCTTGAGTTTAACCTGCAGCTGAACAGCAAGATCTTTGATCATGTCACTGTAACTGGAATGGATATACTCAAAAGAAAACATAAATTGCTTATTTCCTCAAATTAAACAAAGGAAATCGCAAATACAATGATCCCGTTATTTAATAACGCAATGGATTTCGTTTTCCGAACCAAATGTACTGGCGGATGTTAATCCAGAAAGCAACAAAAAAATAGATAATCAGAGGTGACCCCATGGTGAGGAAGGAGATATAAATAAAGTATTTACGGATCGTGCTGGTAGCAACACCCATACGTTCGCCCAGCCAGCTGCAAACTCCAAATATATTCCATTCAATAAGATGACGTAACCGACCCATGTTTTTCATTTATACTGTGAAATTACTTGATTATACAATTCTTTCACCCACTTCGTTCAAAAAGTTGCTGATAAATCGGTAAATTCGCAACCCAATCAATTACAAAATTGCAACTGCGGCTTACAGACCAGCCAACGATCAACCGGGCCTCCCTTTAATCTGCAGTGAAATATTTCGAAAAATCTTAAATTCTTACACATGGCGTTTGATTTAGACCTCATTAAAAAATTGTATAGTGAAATGCCTGCCAAAGTAGATGCAGCCCGTAAAGCACTGGGTCGCCCGTTAACATTGGCAGAAAAAATATTGTTCTCCCACTTGTGGAACGGGGTGGATGTGCAGGATTTCGAACGAGGAAAAGCGTATGTTGATTTTGCTCCCGATCGTGTGGCGATGCAGGATGCAACAGCTCAAATGGCCTTGCTGCAGTTTGATACAACCGGCCGTAAAAAAGTAGCTGTTCCTTCAACGGTGCATTGCGATCACCTGATCGTTGCAAAAACAGAAGGAAAAGAAGATCTGGTAAAAGCTGTTACCGATAACGAAGAGGTTTATAATTTCCTTTCATCTATCTCAAATAAATATGGCATTGGGTTCTGGAAACCGGGTGCCGGTATCATTCACCAGGTAGTGTTGGAAAACTATGCATTTCCGGGGGGTATGATGATTGGTACCGATAGCCATACAGTAAACGCCGGTGGTTTGGGTATGGTGGCGATTGGTGTTGGTGGTGCTGATGCCTGTGATGTAATGGCCGGCCTTAGCTGGGAGTTGCTGATGCCGAAATTGATCGGTGTAAAATTAACCGGTAAACTTAATGGCTGGACTGCACCGAAAGATGTCATTCTGAAAGTGGCCGGTATCTTAACAGTAAAAGGTGGAACCAATGCTATTGTTGAATATTTTGGTGAAGGTGCAACAAGCATGAGCTGTACCGGTAAAGGAACCATTTGTAACATGGGTGCTGAAATTGGTGCAACCACTTCAACATTCGGTTACGATGAAAGCATGAGCCGTTACCTCAAAGCAACCGGTCGTGCAGAAGTTGCTGATGCAGCAGATCAAATAAAAGAATATTTAACGGGCGATGCTGAAGTATATGCAAACCCTGAAAAATATTTCGATCAAGTAATTGAGATCAACCTCAGTGAACTGGAACCACACTTAAACGGACCTTTTACACCGGACTTAGCTACGCCGATTTCTCAAATGAAAGAAGCTGCTGCAAAAAACGGATGGCCTACAAAAATTGAAGTGGGTTTAATTGGTAGCTGTACCAACTCTTCTTATGAAGATATCAGTCGTGCAGTAAGTTTGGCAGAACAGGTAAGCGATAAAGGATTGAAACTAAAATCTGAATTCACCATCACTCCGGGTAGCGAACTTGTTCGTTATACCATTGAGCGTGATGGCTATTTAGGCATATTTGAAAAAATTGGTGCGACTGTATTTGCAAATGCATGCGGACCTTGTATTGGTATGTGGGACAGGGTTGGTGCTGAAAAAGCAGAACGCAATACAATTGTTCACTCTTTCAACCGGAACTTTGCAAAACGTGCTGATGGCAATCCAAATACATTGGCGTTTGTTGCAAGTCCTGAATTGGTAACTGCATTAGCAATTGCCGGCGATCTTACATTCAATCCACTTACTGATACATTAACGAATGATAAAGGCGAGCAGGTAAAACTGGATCCTCCAAGTGGTGATGAATTACCAACCAAAGGTTTTGCTGTAGAAGATGCCGGTTATCAGGCTCCTGCAGAAGATGGAAGCACTGTGCAGTTAGATGTAAAACCAGACAGTAAGCGTTTGCAATTATTAGATCCATTCACTGCATGGGAAGGTGTTGACATCAAAGGATTGAAACTGCTGATCAAAGCAAAAGGAAAATGTACAACCGATCATATTTCAATGGCGGGTCCATGGTTGAAATTCCGTGGTCACTTAGATAATATCAGTAATAATATGTTGATTGGTGCAATCAACTTCTTCAATGAAAAAACAGATTCTGTAAAAAATCAATTGACCGGCGAATACGGCACAGTACCAAATACGCAGCGTGCTTACAAAGCTGCAGGTATTGGATCCATTGTAGTAGGTGATGAAAACTATGGTGAAGGTTCTTCACGAGAACATGCAGCAATGGAGCCACGTCATTTAGGTGTTCGTGCAGTATTGGTAAAATCATTTGCACGTATTCACGAAACCAACCTGAAGAAACAAGGTATGTTGGCATTGACTTTTGCGAACAAAGAAGATTACGATAAGATTCTTGAAGACGATAGCATTGATGTGATCGGTTTAACATCATTTCACACCGGGAGTACCATTAGCAGTTGGTGTTGAACCATGCTGATGGAAGCAGTGAAACCATTACTGTTAATCACAGTTACAATGCACAGCAGATCGAATGGTTTAAAGCTGGTGGTGCATTGAATGTGATCCGTTCTGAGTTTGCAAAAGGATAATTATTGATTCAGGTTGGGCGTCATGAAAACCTGAACAATCAAATAAATGAAATCCCCCGATCATTCGGGGGATTTTTTATACCGGAACTTCTGCGTTTTCTTTCTACTTTTAACTGTGGCTGAACATAAAAAATACAAACTTGATAAAACTGCTTTCCAGGCGATGAGTGTGGAGGAAGCAGATAATTACATGCGTGACTACAAGCAATACAATTGGAAAGAACGGTTAAGAATATCATTTTATTTAACCAGCCTTGCCTATGGCTTTGACATCAGTAATCCTCCGAAAATGGATAAAACAATTTTCCAAAAAGCAACACATTCCTGATGGGAGATATTTTTCAAGATGATTTCCGGGAGTTTATTCAGGCATTAAACAATCATAATGTTTCATATATACTTGTTGGTGGATTTGCAGTAATACTCCATGGACATGCACGTGTAACAGGCGACCTTGATATTTGGGTTGAACGTACAGAAGAAAATTATGTGAAACTACGAAAAGCTTTTGCACAGTTTCACATGTCTGTATTTGATATGACAAAAGAGAATTATCTACTTCACGAAAGTTGGGATGTATTTAAGTTCGGTCGTAAGCCTGTAGCCATAGACATTATGACTAAAGTGAAAGGTCTTGATTTTCAAGAGTGCTATGCTTTGTCAACAGAATTTGAAGACGATGGATTGAAAGTTAGAACACTTCATCTGAATCATTTGCTTGAAGCGAAAAAAAAAGCAGGTCGTCTTAAAGACCTTGACGATATCGAACAACTAACAAAAAAATAATCACCACTCAATTCAACTGATGCTTCTGCTCTGAGGGAAAAAACGGATTCTCTCTTCCCGCCAGTAACGATAATACGATTACAGCAAGCACAATAATCATTGTTATCTCCAGATAAGTATGCAGCACCGTTTCATTGATAATAGCTTTTGAATTTCGCTGCAGCAAACTACCCTCAGTTGCCTGTAACGTATTGAGTTGATTCAATGCCAACTGGGCATTAATAAAATTCGTCTCCATTACATTTGTTTGCAATTCCACCTCTTTACTTTCAGCAAGCTGATAGGCAGCCATACTCTGCAACAACTTATTCCAATATTGTTTTTCGGCTGCAGTAAGATAGGTTGCTTCGTATGCCTTTACAAGTTTTGCTATTGAGCGATCATGCTGCTGCAATTGTTGTTTCAGGTCTGTTGCAGGAATTCGTTCGTCCATGTGCAGCAATTGTTTCTGATACAGGTGATCGCTGATCTGAAACAGATAGCCGGCAGGCATCAATCGATCATTATAGATCGACGACATATTTTGATCAAGTTTATCATAATCCTTGCTGTTAAAAAATAAATTCAACAGAATTACTGCCAGTGCAACAAATAACGCCACAGCAGCTTTCTTTTTTTCTTTTAATGAAACGATCCATTTCATAGTCACACATTTATTTATTTGCAAGCAATCAACCTCTTCAATTTACGAATAAAAGTCTGTAAAGCCGGTTTCAGGTAAACTGATTGTAGCACTTACTTCTGCTATTTGACATCACCATCTGTTCCGTTATTAGAGCCGTTCATCCAATCATCATTTATAAACTTATTCTATCCCTACCTTTAAATACTAAATTGTTCAGCATGAGAGTCATTCTTTTTCTTATAGCAGTCAGCCTTTCGGCACAATGCAGTTTTGCCCAACAAACACAAAAGCCTGTTTTACATGGCAAAAACTGGATGGCAATTACAGGCAAACCTTTAGCAGCTACTGCCGGCAGTATGCTGTTTCAGAAAGGTGGTAATGCAGTTGATGCTGCCTGCGCTATGTTAGCGGCCACATGTACTATGTGGGATGTGCTGAGTTGGGGAGGCGAAACACAAGCACTCATCTACAATCCAAAAACAGGAAAAGTAATTGGCATCAATGCGTTGGGTGTTGCACCAACCGGTGCCACTGCAGAATTTTACAAGAGCAAAGGATATAATTTTCCTCCGGAGTATGGGCCGTTAGCAGCGGTTACCCCGGGCACGCCGGGCGGCATCTGTTATATGTTGGCAAATTATGGTACTATGAGTTTGAAAGAAGTGTTGGCACCTGCTATGGAGTTGGCAGCAGGTTATCCCATAGAAGCGCAAACGGCCAACAGTATGGAGCGGGGGAAAGAACGTATTAAACAATGGCCGTATAGTAAAAAAGTTTTTCTGCCACATCTTGGTGAAAAACGGGAAGCACCCGAAGCGGGTGAAATTTTTGTTCAAAAAGATCTGTTGGAAACACTTACCAAAATGGTACAGGCGGAGCAAGATGCATTGAAGAAAGGAAAGAGCAGAAAAGAAGCGATCATGGCTGCTTATGATCGTTTTTACAAAGGTGATATTGCGAAAGAATTTGTACGTGGTTGTCAGGAACAAGGTGGATTAATCACCATGAATGATTTAGCTAGCTGGAAACCCATTGAAGAAGAACCCATGCATGTGAATTACAAAGGCATTGAAGTATATAAACTGCAACAATGGACACAAGGCCCAATGTTATTACAGAGTTTAAATATCCTTGAGAATTTCGATTTAAAGCGTATGGGCTATAACAGTGCAAAATATATTCACACTGTTTACCAAACCATGAATATGACGTTTGCTGACCGTGATTTTTATTATGGCGATCCTGCTTTTCCTCCTGCTGAACCAATGCAAGGTTTGTTGAGTAAAGAATATGCAAAGCATCAGGGCAAAGCAAATTTCAATGGAACGGAATATGCCGAATATTGGTCCGGGTGATCCATATCCATTTGAGGGGAAAACAAATCCGTTTACAGATGTGTTGAAGAAAAGAGGATTTACATTTGATACGAGTACAAATAATCGACCCGGATTTGTTCCCGCACATGATGTAAGAAATGAAGCAGTGGCAACTGCCGATGCTGATTATATGGACCGTTTGTGGAGAGGAACTACCACCGTTGAAGCGGCTGATGCAGAAGGCTGGGTTGTTTCCATTACACCATCCGGCGGATGGTTACCTGCAACCATAGCAGGGAATACAGGCGTAGGTATGAGTCAGCGTGGACAAAGTTTTGTGCTCGATCCCGCACTCAACCCATTTAATGTAATTGAACCGGGCAAACGTCCGAGAGTTACGTTAACGCCAACCATGGCACTGAAAGATGGCAAGCCTTATTTATCATTTGCAGTGCAGGGAGGCGATACGCAGGATCAAAATCTGTTGCAGTTCTTTTTAAACATTGTTGAGTTTGGTATGAATGTACAGGAAGCATGTGAAGCGGCAAATATCAACAGCAATCAATTGTGGCTGTCGTTGGGTGGAACTAAAACAGAAGACCGGCAACCAAGGCCCGGAAGTTTATTACTGCATGATAACACACCGGAATGGGTGCGAAAAGAATTACGACAAATGGGTTATACACTTTCATTCGATGACAGAACAAGTGGCCCCATCAATGCGATCTGGTTCGATTGGAAACACAAAAGTTTCTGGGGCGGCAGCAGTAACCATGGTGAAGATTATGGCATTGGTTGGTAAAGAACAACGGTCTCAGAATTTCTACTGTTTGCTGAACTGCGTGTAGAATCGTTTACCGGTTTTCGGATGGTACAATTCCATAAAATAGGATCCTGTTCCCAAGTCATTTATGTCGACCTGATTATTTGATGTTGTTACATACTTCAGTTTCACCATTTCCCCAATCCTGTTATACATCCGGCAAACATAATTTCCTTTAAGTGAGGGAAGTACCAATCCGATTCCCATGTTGTTATTGTTGTATGAAATCCCGATTCGCTCTTTTCCGGCCGATTTTAGTTCGAGTGGAAGTATGTTGCTAAAAAACACTCTTCCTGTTCTATCGATTACACGGATTCTATAAAACAGATGCAAATCTCTCACAGTAATACGATCTTTAAACAAATAAGCATTTGTTTTTGCATCATCATCCGATAGGATCAGTCCAATTGTTTTGTATTGTCCGTTTATATCCATCCGTTCAATTTCAAAATGATCGATCTGTTCATTTTTAGTGATTTTCCAGTGCAGCATCACATAACTGCTGCTATCGGCAGCACCGGCTTCACTGATATAAATTTCATGCGCTGCAATTCCCGGTCGATGGACATTTTCAATGGCTGTAAATCCAAAACAAACTACAAGAAAGGTGGGAAGGAAAAAAAATCTGAAAGCAAGTTGTAAAAACGACAACCGCAGAAAATGATGTATAAAAGGAAGTTCACAAATCATGTAAACGTATAATCTGTAAAATTAGCGGCATCGATGATGTCAACAACAGGCCATGTGAATATGGGGAAAAGTTTTACCAGCGGCTATGCTGGCGTTATTTCACATCAAACCAAACTTTGGTTTCATCATTCCAGGTTCCATTGTAGTTGATCATCACTTCCTCACCCGCTGCAATTGGCCGAACAGTTTTGACAAACATCTGCTAGC
>CAWHOR010000053.1:0-264884 GCA_963830845.1 uncultured Bacteroidota bacterium
TGACGCATCGCTGTGCCTTCGCCGAAGCCCACGTGGCCGCCGTCGGAGGGCGTTTCCAGAAACACGAACTCGCTGTGGGCGGCCACGTCGCGCGGAAAGCAGCTGGCGGGCAGAAACGGGTCGTTTTCGGCATTCACGAGCAGCGTCGGAATGCGGATGCCGCTCAGGTAGCGGCCGGAGCTGGCGTGCTCGTAGTAGTCCTCCGCCGACTTGAAGCCGTGCATTGGGGCCGTAAACCGGTCGTCGAACTGCGGGAAGTCCTGGAGCTGGTCGAGGTCGGTGAGGTCGATCTGGTCGGGGAGCAGGGCCGCTTTCTGGCGCATCTTGCCGCGCAGCGTTTTCAAAAAGCGGTTGAGATACACCCGGTTTTCGAGGCGGCCGATGTGATAGGAGCTGGCCTTAAGGTCGGTAGGCACCGAGAAAACAGCGGCGCGCTCCACCTCGAACGGCACCCGCTCGGGGTTCTCTCGCCAGATATTTGAGTGTGACGTTGCCACCCGCCGAAAAGCCGGTCAGGAAGATGCGCTGGTAGGGGCCAGTGGCCAGGGCGTGGCGCACCACAAAGTCAAGGTCGTCGGTGTCGCCGAGGTGGTAGGAGCGGAGCAGGCGGTTCATTTCGCCGCTGCAGCTGCGGTAGTTCCAGGCCAGGGCATCGAAGCCGGCCTGGTTGAGGGCCCGCACCATGCCGCGCACGTAGGGCCGGGAGGCGTCGCCCTCCAGCCCGTGCGACACGATGCACAGCGTATCGGCCGCGGCGTGCGGCTGCCGCGACCAGTCGAGGTCCAGGAAGTCGCCGTCGGGTGTTTCCACCCGCTCGCGCTGAGAGTGCACCTCCGGCACCTCGCGCCACAGGCTGGGCACAATGGTTTGCAGGTGGCCGTTGAACATATAGAACGGCGGCTGATAGCGGGAGTCGGCAACGAGTGGCATGGGCGAGGGCGGCTAACGAAGGTGCGGTGTGATTGGTAGGATGCCCGGCAGATCTGTATAGAATTTAGTGCTTCTGGCGTGATTGTCAACCCGGTTGCGGAAATAAAGTTCGGCATGCCTACTGCTCAGGTAAGCAAGGCGCGCGAGATTATTCGGCGGCGAGACGCAAATTCCGGGCGCTCTGTTTGCACTTTCCATCCAAAGCCTTACCTTTGCCCACCCAATCCGAATTGAAACCGAGCAGAACGTTCATTTCTCCTACTCATGGCAAATCACAAGTCAGCCCTCAAGCGCATCCGTTCCAACGAAGCTAAGCGCGTGCTGAATCGTTACCAGGCAAAATCTACCCGCACAGCTGTTAAGAAGCTGCGCGCCACCACCGATGCTTCGGCTGCTCAGGAGCTGCTGAAGAAAGTATCGTCGATGCTGGACCGCCTGGCCAAAAAGAACATCATCCACAAGAACAAAGCCGCCAACAACAAGTCGAAGCTGGCTAAGTTCGTGAAGTCGCTGGCCGCCTAAGCAGCACCAGTAACTTTCTGCTCTTTTGATAGAGAAGGCCCCGTGCGTAAGCGCGGGGCCTTCTCGCGTTTCGAGCAGATAGATTATTCGCTATCTTTTGGCAGTCGTATCCTTTTCTACTTCTATATGAAAAAACTCTACCGCCTATTGCTGCTTTTGAGCAGCCTCATGGCCCTGCCCGCCGCCGCCCAGAACTGGCGGCCCTTCCGGCCCAACGGCGACGTACACGCCTTCCGCGGTGCCTCCGCCGATACCGTGCTGACGTTGCGTCTCGACTCGGCCGGCGTGCGCGGCTCCGACTCGGTGTACTACTTCAACCGCATTATGCGGCGTGCGGGCAGCTTTGCCTGGCAGAAAGCCCGCAACAACCAGTTCGGGCAGCAGATGCGCTACACGCCCGCCACGCGCACCTACGTGCTGTTCTGGGACGGCGGCCCCGATACCGGCTTTAGTCTCAGCTATGCTTTGGTGTTGAAGCCGTTTGCCCGCGTGGGCGATACGTGGAGCAGCTTTTTCACCGATTATGGCTTAACTACCACGCTGGTATCGCGCGGCACGATATGAACGCCTCGTCGCGCCTGCCCATTATGCTGAGGTAAATATAATACCAATGATAACTTGTGGCATACTCCGGTGCTTTCTCAATAGCCAGCCTGAATTCTCTATCGGCACCTTCCCAATCCCATTCGCCCTCCCGGATCATCCCGAGGGCGGCATGCGCCTGGCCAAGGGAATTGTCAAGTTCGAGTGATCGAATCGCTTCGTGACTGGCAAGCACGTGCATGTCCGAGGACCGCTTGTCTGCGTATTGCTCCTGGAGGATGTATGTTTCCGCCAGCCCCAGATGTGCCAGGGCGAAGTCCCTGTCAAGCGCAATGGCCTGGTTGAAGTAATTCAGCGCCCTCTCGAGATCAGGTGCGGTGCGTTTGTTCCAGTGGTATTTCCCCTGAAGGTAGAGCCTGTAGGCGGCAGGATTATTGGTCTGCACTCTTTCGGCATCGGCAACCGGGGCCGCGGTGCCGGGTTTTATCTGTTTTCTCACCTCTGCAACGATTTCGTCCTGAACCGTGATGAGATCCTCCATCGTACGTTTGTAGTTTTCTCCCCATACCTGGGAGTACCGCCATAAACACAAGCAGAAATCGAGGGTGATGACCGTTGCGCCCAGCGAGTTTATCCGCCGGTTTTTGTTACACACTCTGCCGCCGGGCTTTCAGCGGATCCGGCATTTTGGGTTACTGGCCAACTGTCACCGGAAGAAGAAACTCGCGGTGTGCCGGCAACTGCTGACGGCGCCAATGGCGGCCGTGCTGCCATCCGCGCTAGCCTGCCAGGAATGGCAAAAAGGGGCGGCCGCGCTGGAGGAAAAGGTGCCGCCCTGTCCGCGATGCGGGAAGGGAGTGATGCGGAGGGTGCAGATTCTGCCGGCCTACCGGTGGCCGCTCCAGCCGCCGGATACTTCTTGAAGTCCACGATGCAGAAACCGATGTTCGTCCAACCTGGCACCGCCCAAAACCGCAAAGCCCGGAGTGTGTTCGCACAGCGCCAAACCGGTCAAAGCGCCCGCCGCCGGTGTGTCCAAGAAAACCATTTCGCCGCGAAAATCGCCTGTGGCGAGTCGCCGCGGAGACAATTCTCGAAATCCGGCCGCATTTTAGAGCCAGCGCTCCCCGGCGATCCCGTACGGGCTGCCCCAGCCTGCGCAACCTGGGCCTCGGCCTGTGGGAGCGGGCCCGCATCTTCCTGCGCCGCGTGGGCACCATCATTTTCTCGCTGACCGTGATCCTGTGGTTCCTGTCGACCTGGCCCGGCCCACCCGACGGTGCCACCGGCGCGGCCATCCAGTACAGCCTGGCCGGTCAGGCCGGGCACTTTCTGGAACTGCTGTTTGCCCCGATCGGCTTCAACTGGCAGATCTCGATTGCCCTGGTCCCGGGCATGGCGGCGCGTGAGGTGGTGGTGGGTGCGCTGGGCACGGGTGTATTCCCTCTCCGCAGCGGGTGTGTTTCTCTTGTGCTGTGTGTCCTGTGCATCTTAACCGTAACGGCGCAAACAAAAGTTGTTTCCGGTATTATTAAAGATTCGCACTCCGATGAGCCAATTCCCTTTGCTTCGGTGCAATTGAAAAATACAACAATTGGTAAGCTGAGTGACTCAGCTGGCTTATTTACATTTCGGCTTGAATCAGTTCAACCAAATGATTCTCTACTCGTAAGCTATGTTGGTTACAACAGTATGACCGTTGCCATACCAGCCAGCATAAACGATTCTGTTTTTCTGACGATTCAGCTTGAGCGGGGAAGTGCCGGTAAAGAAGTGGTGATAAAATCAAAATACGGACGAGGTTGGATCCTTTGGCGAAAAGTGGTGCGACAAAAACCGGTGAACGACCGTTACCGTTTTGAAAATTTTGGTTACGAGTTATACAACAAACTCGAACTTGATCTCAATCGCTTCAATAAAGATAAATTTAAGAACATCGGACCTCTAAAACCATTTGGTTTTATCCTTGATCAAACAGTTGACAGTACAAGTGAAGAGAAACCATTTCTCCCGATCTTTCTAACTGAAACGATTTCAAATTATTACTATCAAAAATCACCACTACGACGAAGGGAAGAGATCAAGGCCAGTCGTACATCGGGTGTAGATAATGAAAGTGTTCAGAAGTTATTGGGCGGTATGGATCAGAATATTAATGTGTACAATAACTACATCCCGATTTTTGATAAACGCTTCATCAGCCCTATCAGTGATAATGGCGATGCATTCTATAATTATCGTGTACCTGATACACAGTATGTGGCTGGTAAACGTTTCTTTCATCTTGTTTTCTCACCGAAGCGTAAAGGAGAAAATACATTTGAAGGTGATTGCTGGATACATGATACAACCTATGCAGTACAAAAAATGAACTTGCGTTTAGCAAAGGGCGCCAATGTAAATTATGTGGAAAAGCTGAGTATTGTACAGGAATACAAATTTGTAAACGATTCCATCTGGTTTTTGCTGAAGGACAAATTTATTATTGATGTGGCACCAATTGGTAAACAGAAGTTTGGTGTAACCGGTCGAAAAACCACTACATATAAAGATGTACTTATCAATTCAGGTGTGGTGTGGGAACAATTACAGAAGAATAAAAAACTGGAAGAAACAGTATTGCTTGCAGGTTCAACACAACAACCGGAAACCTATTGGAAAGAATCACGGCATGAAGAACTTGCAAAAAATGAGAAGGCCATTTACAGTATGATCGATACGTTGCAGAAGATGCCGCTCTTTAAACGCTACAGCGATATTGCTACATTTCTTGCAACCGGTTATAAAGCATTCGGGAGTTTTGAATACGGTCCATGGTTCAATGTAATGAGCTCAAATGTGGTGGAAGGTTTCCGAACAAGGTTGGACTTGGGAACAAGCACCAACTTCAGTAAAACGTGGTGGTTGCGTGGTTACCTTGCGTACGGATTTACTGATAAGAAATTTAAAGGCCGGGCAGAGATCACACATCTGTTCAAACGAGATCCACGGATGCGTTTATACATGTCGTATACCAATGATTATGATAATGGCCAACGTTATTATGATGAAGTGGGAACCGATAACGTGTTTACATTGGCAGCACGTAAATCGCAAGTACCTATTAAGTTTCTTCGGGTAGAACAACAACGTATTGAGTTCTCGAAAGAAACACATGCAGGTTTTACTTTTGAAGTTTCTGCTACACGTAAACGATTCGATCCAATTCGTTCGTTACCCGCAAAATCAATTTATCCCGATGGAGTGGGTGATGCCTTGAACAATTCTGAGGTCGGCCTTCGCATTCGTTATGCTTATCTTGAACGTTTCCTCGAGGGAACATTCTTACGATCAAGTTTAGGAAGCCCCTACCCGATTGCTGAAATTAAATATGCAAGAGGTTTTCCCGGGTTCTTAAAAAGCAATTATCAATACCATCGTTTATCTGCATCAGTACACGATTACTTTAAAGTTGCTAATCTTGGTGAACTGTATTACAATGTGTACGGGGGTAAAATTTATGGCACACTTCCATTTCCACTATTGGAAATCCATCCCGGCAATGAAATTTTCTACTATAATAAATATGCATTCAACCTTATGAACAGGTTTGAATATTTGAGTGATGAGTATGCAGGTATTAACGTTGAGCACAATATCGGTAATGGGATGTTCCGTTTACTTGGCCCTACACGCAAACTGAAGCTGCGCCAGTTCTGGACTGCAAAAGTGTTATGGGGAAGTTTGAGTGAAGGGAATCGCAGTTTTAATCAGGTGGGTGCCGTGTTCGATCGTGGTCATCAGTTTCAATCGCTCAATGGAAAAACCTACATGGAAGTGGGTACAGGTGTTGATAATATCTTTCGTGTGTTGCGGTTCGATTTTATCTGGCGACTATCACCGCAACCATTACCTGCAGAACAGTATAAACGCTTTGGTGTTTTTGGGAGTTTCAGGTTGCAGTTTTAGTCTTGCTTCAACGTTGATATTTTAAACTAATCATTACACTACACATTCTGGCAAGATCAGTCATCTAACTTTTGAGATCCTTCTTAAAGAGACGAAGTATTAAATAAGCAACTACTGCCAAGATATTGAACAAGACGATAAAAAGAATCCATAAAACTCTTTTTTCAAATGACAGACTTTGATCTCGCAGTATCTCTATGACTCCAAAGGCTATTGTCAAGATGATTAAGATTATTACGAAATAAACTTCAATGTTAGATCCCATCACTATTGTAATTTTTACAAGACTCGCACAGGTTGCTTTGTGAGCCGTGCACAAGAATAATAAGTTCCCGGCAAAGAAAAAATACTACGATCCGGGTATTCAATGAAAATTGATATCATTTACAATTCATCCAAACACTCAACAATCACTTCACAGGCTTTTGTAATTTCTTCTTCCGAAATAGTCAATGGCGGAGCAATACGCAAACAATTTGCGGCAAATAAGAACCAGTCCGTAAGTACACCTTTTTCAATACAGGCATCAATTACTTTCTTGTTTGTTTCAAAACTATCAAACACAACCGCCATCATCAAACCACGTGAACGTACCGCTTCAATTTTCGGATGATGCAATAATGTGCGGAAGAGAATTTCTTTTTCAGCAACACCCTTCACCAACTCTTCTTCCAGCAATACATTCATGGCCGCCATACCTGCAGCACAGCATACCGGATGTCCGCCAAAGGTTGTGATGTGACCCAGCACCGGGTTTTCTGTTAACTTCCACATCAATTCTTTATCGGCAACAAATGCACCCAACGGCATACCACCGCCCAATGCTTTTCCTAATAATAAAATATCGGGCACCACATCAAACAACTCAAATGCCCATAACGATCCGTTTCTGCCAAAGCCACATTGTATTTCATCTAATATTAATAACGCACCTGTTTCGTTACAGCGTTTACGCAAGGCCGTGATCCATTCTTTCAACGGCGCATTTACACCTGCCTCGGCCTGGATGGTTTCAGCAATTACACAAGCAGTATTATTTCCAATCAGCTCCAAAGCTTCAAACGAATTATAATCGGCATGGTGCACACCCGGCAACAACGGTCGGAAGGAATTCCGCCAATATTCATCACCCATTACACTTAATGCACCTTGTGTGCTGCCATGATAACTATTTTTAAATGCAACCATCTCGGTGCGACCGGTCACCCGTTTCGCCAGTTTCATAGCACCTTCGGTTGCTTCTGTTCCGGAGTTGGTGAAGAATACCGAATTAAGTGATGCAGGTAAATGATCGGTCAACAATTTGGCATATTGCACCTGCGGACTTTCCACAAACTCACCATATACCAATAAATGCATATACTGATCAACCTGTTGTTTGATGGCTTCCACCACTTTGGGATGACGGTGGCCCACATTGCAAACACTGATGCCTGCGATCAGATCAATATATTCTTTACCCTCAGCATCCCACAAACGGCTTCCTTCAGCCTTTACAATTTCCAGCGCCAGCGGTGCAGGAGATGTTTGAGCGACGTGTTTTAAAAATAGTTCCCGTTGATTCATATTGCGTTGTGCTGCAAATGTCGGGAATTGTTCCTAAGGGTTGCCAACCTTCATCCTTTCAATAAATGAGGCCAATCTGCAAAAGGTTGGCAATCCAATTTCATAAACCATTCGCTAACTACTTGCGTATGTCTGATGGTCAGATGCTGAAACGGGCTTTGTATTCTGACCTTTACAGGCAGCGTACAGTTAAAAAATCGGATATCCGCTTAAAATAAGACGTCAAACATTATGTACCCTCAAAAAACATTACGAAATTTACAGCAGAACAAAACCACATTCCGTATGCCTGTTATTCTCCCGGTAGAAGGTGTTTTTCCACAATTTGGCGACGATTGCTTTATTGCTCCGAATGCTACCATCGTAGGCGATGTGGTAATGGGCAATGAATGCAGTGTTTGGTTCAATGCAGTTGTGCGGGGAGATGTAAACAGCATCCGGCTGGGTAATAAAGTGAATGTACAGGACGGAGCGGTGTTACATGCTACCTACCAAAAAACGAAAACGATTGTTGGAAATAACGTAAGTATCGGGCACAATGCCATTGTTCATGGTTGTACGGTACATGATAATGTGTTGATCGGGATGGGTGCCATTGTGATGGACAATGCTATCATCAACAGTAATTCCATTATAGCAGCAGGTGCTGTTGTGCTGGAAGGTACAGTGGTGGAAGCTGGAAGTATTTATGCCGGTGTTCCGGCTAAAAAAGTAAAAGACATCAGCCAGGAGCTGATCAATGGCGAGATCAACCGGATCGCTACTAATTATATCAAGTATTCCGGCTGGTTTAAAGATGCCTTAACAGAAAATAACTGATTACGGTACGAACATTGTCTATACCCGAATGTTAAACATAAATATTAGTATGAAACAGATTACCAATGCAGCGCTTTTAGTATTATTACTGTCTTTTATGGTGAGTTGTAATGTGTTTAAACGAACACCCAAGGAAGGATGTCCAACCAACGGAAAGAACGTTGGAGCAGAAAAACTTCTTGGCGGCGAAAAAATAAAAAAAGCGAAACGATTTAACAGTTAAATAAAACAGATAGAACTAACCCCATTTATAACACCAACAAAAATTACCACTATGAATCCAACATTACGCAACCATGTAGGATATAATGAGGCCGTCCTCGATGATGATGCCAGTTTTGAAAAATTTCATCGCTGGGCAGATGTTATTTCAGACAAACTGAAAATCTCCTTTACCAAAAAACTGGATGATTTTGAAGCCTTGTACTGGGATTTTATTTACAAAGGCACAGCCCTTACACTCAGCTTCAACATTTTCAACGGCATTTCTGTTTTTCCATCTTTGGAAGAAAAAAGTGAACATTTTGAAAATGCAGCGATTGCTGAATTAGTGGATGCGTTGAAAGATGCTGATCCCGGCGAAGCATAAATTTCTAGTTCATCTTTTTATACAAACTACCAGGCTGCGCAACAGTTTAGTAGTTTTTTTTTGTCTCGATGGTAGCAAGTATGCCGCAATAGCTGATATAGCGAAGAGGGTGAATGGTCTCAGCCATCACTGCTTCTTTTACTGCGCAGCCTGGCTCTTCCAAGTGCAGACAATTGTTGAATTGACAATCGTTGATCAGCACCCGCATTTCAGGAAAATAATGTGAAAGCTCCTGCCTGCTGATATCCACCAAGCCAAATTCCTTTACACCCGGTGTATCAATGATCTTTCCGCCGAATGGCAGATCGTACATTTCAGCAAAGGTGGTGGTATGCATTCCTTTACCACTCCAGCCGCTCACTTCTTCGGTTCGCAACAAAAGATCAGGCATCAATGCGTTGATGAACGTTGACTTTCCTACTCCTGAGTGCCCACTCAAAAGCGTTACTTTATCTTTCAATGCTGTTTTAATATCATCAATTCCCAAACCGGTTTCCATGGAAGCAAGGATCACTTTGTAACCAACTGCTTCATACATTTCTTTCCAGTCGTCAAATTGCGCCTGTTCTTTTTTCTTGTACACATCGGCCTTATTAAACACGATTACGCCGGGAATATGAAATGCTTCTGATGCAATGAGAAAACGATCAATAAATCCTTGTGAAGTACGTGGCTCTTTTAAGGTTGCAAATAATAAACTCTGATCGAGGTTGGAAGCAATGATATGATGCTGATGTTTATTAGCCGGGCTTTGCCGGTTGATGTAGTTTCTGCGATCAGCAATACCGGTGATCATAACCGTTTGCTCCAAATCATTTTCCATTTCAATCTCCACTTCATCGCCTACCGCAATGGGATTGGTAGAGGTAAATCCATCGATCTTAAACTTGCCTTTGATACGTGCCTGTACAGTTTTTCCCTCTTCTGTTTTGGCAACATACCAACTACCGGTCGATTTATAAATGATGGCTTTCATGCATTGCAAAGAAAAGTGATTATTTGCCACGGAGGGATGGAAAATTATTTGCTGTTAAGACGCAGAGACGCTAAGAAATACAGGGGGAAATAAAACACTCGAAGATTTTTGGGACCTCTTTCTTTGCGTCTTGGTGCCTTTGCGGTAATAATCATGGAAACTTCCGCAATACTTTATACCGCAACCATGCTTCGATCAATAACAGAATTACAACTGCTATCGCAAATGGATAAAATTCTTCTTTATAACGGGAATAGCTGCTGGTTTCAATTTTTGATTTTTCCAGTTGATCGATATCAGTGTACACCTTACTTAATGTTTCATTATCCGTTGCACGGAAATAATTGCCGCCTGTTTCTGTAGCAATTTCAGTCAACAGTTTTTCATCAATGTTTACTTTCTCCATTGTTCTTACAACACCGCTGTTTGTTTGCTGTGGCAGGGCTGCAAATCCTTCGGTTCCCATTCCAATCGTGTACACTTTCACCTGGTACGATTTTGCAATTTCCTTTGCTGTGCTTGGAGGAATAAGTCCTCCGTTATTTTCACCATCCGTCAACAGGATCACCACTTTGCTTTTTGATTCACTCGACTTTAAGCGTTCAACACTTGTGGCCAATCCTGAACCGATGGCCGTTCCGTCCTGTAAAATACCACTACGTACAGCATTGATCTGACTGATGAGTGCAGCATAATCAGTTGTTGGAGGACATTGTGTAAACGGCTCGCCTGAAAAAATCACCAGTCCAATACGATCTGTTTTCCGGGCACTTACAAAATCAATAGCCACCCGTTTCATTGCTTCTAAACGGTTGGGACTGAAATCTTCAGCCAGCATACTACCGCTTACGTCCATGCAAAGAATAATATCGATGCCTTCGCCTTCCACACGTTCCTCACTACTTCTCGTTTGCGGACGTGCAATAGCAATGATCAATAATGCAAGCGATAATAGCCTTACTGCAAAAGGCAAATGACGCATCGCATTTTTTGACCCGCCCATTTTCCTGTAAATACTCAATGAGGAAACTGTAATGGAGGAGGTTGCTTTTTTATGACTTACATATGTACCAACCGATCAATACCGGCAACAGTAACAGCAACCACAACAGGTATGGATAAGCAAATACGATATGTTGATACCAGTCGTTAAGCATCGGGGTTGTGTTCTGTATCTGATTTACGGATAATGGTTTCCATCTGTGTTACAGCTTCTATGCATTCATCTTTTGCAGCATTGAATTTTGCAAACTTAACAGCATCGCCTAAACGAAGTGTTTGAATGATGCTGATGAGTGGCTCGTTCAACACATATTGTTTCAGTTGCATTGCCAGCTGATCGGTGGTAAGTCTGGTAAAAGGTTGCTGAATTTTTCGTTCGTAAAACTTTTTTACTGCCTGATCAAGATCAGAGAAATTTTTCTTCTGTGCCAGTTGGGTATCCCATTCTTCTTTTTTCAATCTTTCTGTTACTTGCAGAAAATCTTCCAAGGCTGTATATTTCGATTCGTATATTACGGTAGTCTGTTTCTTCTTTTTCCAACGTCTGAATAAAATGATCAACAAGATAAGACTCAGCACAGCTGCCGCCGCTACAGCATACCCGATCCATTCTTCACCTGCGTTTACATCAATGATCGGTTTTATATCATTCAGCAATTGATTGCCGGTGGTATCGTATTCGATCATTATTTCTTTTGCCGGGAAACGAAGCAACTGCGGTTGCCCATTTACGTTGGAAGGAACCACCACCTCAATATTATCAATGGCCCATAACCCACTATCGAAACTGGTAAGCGTAATTTCCCGTTTAAAAAGATTACTGGTATCGAATTTTACATATTCAAAATGAGGAATGCTGTCGGGGAATTTCCACTGAACAGCAGCATTGCGTTCGATCGCTTTGAGTTCAAGCTTTAGTTTAAACGGCTCACCAATTAATATTTTTTCTTTACTGGCGGTAATAACAGGAGTTACCTGCGCATTGGAGTACAAGCCTGTGAAGAAACAAAACAATATGATCGCCGGCACCCGTTTGCTCATCTGATTCGGTTAATAAAAAATTTCTGTAACACTTTTACATAATCATCACCTGCACGCATATGCAGCAGATCAGCACCTGAACGGCGAAACACATCTTTCACATGATCGTTATGTCGGTGAAAATCTTTTTCGTATTCAAAACGTAACCAAGGCACTGGAACTATCGATCCATCGCTGCTCACCTGTTTCAGCATCTGCCACCTGCAACAAACCTGCATCAGGTAATTTCATATCCAACTGATCATAAATTTTAATGCCGATCACATCATGCTTTTTACAGGCAACCCGCACCGCATCTTCATAACCCTTTCCCAAAAAATCACTGATGAGAAAACAAATACTTTTTCTCCGGCATACATTATTGAACATGCGGAATGCATCAATATAGTTTGTTTGTTTTGATGCAGCATCGTTACTCAACATTTCCCGTACTATGTAAAGTGTATGTTGTTTTGCTTTTTTGGGAGCGATAAAACGCTGCACCTTGTCGCCAAACAAAATGGCGCCCACTTTATCGTTATTATTGACAGCAGAAAAAGCAAGCACCGCAGCTAATTCTGTTACCAGATCTTTCTTGCGTTGCAGATGTGTACCAAAGCTGATACTGGCACTGTTATCGATCAATAAAAAAACACTTTGCTCACGTTCTTCTTCAAATACTTTGCTGTATGGATGAGCGTAGCGTGCACTTACATTCCAATCAATAAAACGAATATCATCGCCGGGTTGATATTCTCTTACTTCTTTATAACTCATACCCTGCCCCTTGAATGCCGAATGGTATTCGCCGGTGAACATATGATTAGTTAGACGCTTGCTTTTGATTTCAAGTGCCCTTACTTTTTTTAATATTTCGTCGGTTGTGAGCAAGAGAAGTTATGCATTTTAAAGTTCTAAGTTGATGATGTTATCTTCATTAGCACCTTTCAGATTAGCCTGTCGGCTAATTGCTTAAGGTACTTTCACCGCATTCAACACCTGACTGATAATATCTTCAACCGATATATTTTCTGCTTCTGCTTCGTAAGTAAGTCCAATACGATGGCGAAGTACGTCGGCAGCAATAGCCCTGATATCTTCCGGCAATACATAGCCTCTTTTATTGAGGAATGCAACTGCTTTTGAAGCAAGCGCCATATTAATTGAAGCACGTGGTGATCCTCCGTATGCAATCAATGGTTTCAGATTGCTCAACCCAACTTCTTCAGGTTTGCGTGTAGCAAATACAATATCAAGAATATAATTTTCAATTTTTTCGTCCATGTAAATGGTACGTGCCAGATCCCTTGCATCCGTTACTTCTCGAATTGACACCACAGGATTAATGGTTGGAGATGTAATTTGTTGTGTGTTTTGGCGGATGATCATTTGCTCCTCTGCTTTTTTCGGATAATCGATCACCACCTTCAACATAAAACGATCTTGTTGCGCTTCCGGTAACGGATAAGTACCTTCCTGCTCCAATGGATTTTGTGTGGCCAAAACAAGAAACGGCTCATCCAGCTTGTACGTATGTTCACCAATTGTTACCTGACGCTCCTGCATGGCTTCGAGCAAGGCACTTTGTACTTTGGCCGGAGCACGGTTAATTTCATCGGCCAATACAAAATTGGCGAAGATGGGGCCACGCCTTACAAAGAATTCGTTTTTCTGCTGGTTATAGATCATCGTACCTATTACATCAGCCGGTAACATATCCGGTGTAAATTGAATACGGCTGAATTTTGCATTAATGGCTTGTGAAAGTGTTTTAATGGTCAACGTTTTTGCCAAACCCGGTACACCTTCGAGTAAGATGTGGCCGTTACCAAGTAAACCTACGAGCAAGCGATCCACCATATATTGCTGCCCCACTAACACTTTTCCAACTTCTGCACGTAAACGGTCGAGAAACGCACCGGTGTATTCGATTTTTTCATTCAGGATTTTGATGTCTTCTGCGGTTTTTAACATGTAATCTCGGTTTAGGTTGTGAAAATACAATCCCGTTGGCTTCAATTAAAATCAATTTATAAACGGTTGTATTCAAATTTCATTTCCTTCTATGCAAAAAGAAGACCGAATTTGAGGAAAGCCGATAGTCTTTAGTTGTTAGCCATTAATCAACCTGCTTCAATACCTGTGCAACTATCGGCTATCGGTTATCTACTACCCGCTATCCACTATCTTTGCGGCCTATGGATGCAGCGAATGATTTATTTGTACGATGGATGAACCTGGAGCAAAAGATGGTAGAGCGTTTTGGTAAAAAACCTGATCTGGAAGCTATCCTTTTTTTGATAGGGATGCAGGAATATGGGCAGTTGAAAGATAAATTCACCAAAGAGCAAAAACAGGATCTGATGCATGTGGCCGTTTGTTTATTACTATCGCAGAGTGGCTATTTTGAATTTGATCTATTCGACAAAGATGGCTGGCCGCATTTCAAACAATTGAAAGCAATGCCCGTCATGGATATGCGTGAGCAGGAAAATTTCATTAAAGACCATGTGTTGTTATACTTTGAACAAAAGGGATTCTAAATGAGAAAAACTGTTTTGTTACTTGTACTTGGTTGTTTGTTCCTGCAAGCAGATGCAAGAAACCGGAAGGTGAAAATTGTTACCAGTAAAGGAACGATCATTGTGCTGTTAAGTGACAAAACGCCTTTGCACCGTGACAATTTCATCAAGTTGGCAAGGCAAAAATTTTACGACAGCATTCTTTTTCACAGGGTCATTAAAGAATTCATGATACAGGCCGGCGATCCCACCACCAAAAAATCTGAAGCGGGAAAACGTTACGGGAATGGTGGATTGGAATACAAAATACCGGCTGAGTTTGATACCTCGCTTTTCCATAAACGGGGTGTTTTGGCAGCAGCAAGAGATAGCAATCCAGAGAAAGCAAGCAGTGGCAGTCACTTTTATATTGTACAGGGTAAGAAGTTTACAGACAGCACGTTGAACGATGTGCGGGAAAAACGTATGGACGGCAGAATAATCCCCGATCATCAACGGGAAGTGTACAAAACCATTGGCGGCGCTCCACATCTCGACCAGAACTATACAGTTTTTGGTGAAGTAATCAAAGGAATGGCCGTTGTGGATACGATTGCACAAATGGAACGGGATCAGTATAACCGCCCGAAAGAAGATGTGCGAATTATTAAGATCAGGCTGAAGAAGAAATTTTTATTTTTCTGATTCCGAGAAAACAGTCAATTTAGCAGCGCTCTAAATAAAAAACAAATCATGAATTTTCCAGAGAATCTCCGTTACACAAAAGACCATGAATGGATCAGCTTAGAAGGCAATATTGCCACAATTGGTATTACCGATTTCGCACAGCGGGAGTTGGGCGATATTGTGTATGTAGACATTAATACCGTTGGCAAATCGCTGAACGCAGAAGAAATATTTGGCACCGTTGAAGCAGTGAAAACAGTAAGTGATTTGTTTTTACCTGTTGCAGGCACCATTGCAGAAGTAAACAGTGGATTGAACGACAAACCGGAAACAGTTAACAACGATCCATACGGCGAAGGCTGGATGGTGAAAGTAACGGTGAACGACCCTGCTGATGTTGCAAAATTGATGGATGCAGCAGCCTATGGTGCGTTAGTGGCCTAATGAAAAAAAAGATTCAACAATATCTTTCTACGAAATGGCCGGCCATTATTTGGTCGGTCATTATTTTTTTATTGCTGGTGATGCCTCCCATCAACCTTAGTACTAAAGAACCGCTTACATTTTCAGGTCTTGATAAAGCGATTCATTTTTTTCTTTTTGGAATGATGGCTTGGCTATGGGGTTATTATCAACTCCAATTCATTTCCCCAGGCAGTTTTTTCATTAGAAAACTTGTGATGATTGTAATTGTTGCAACCTTGTATGGTATTGTCATGGAATATGTGCAGGGCTGGGTTGGTCGTGATTTTGATGTGTGGGATATGGTAGCCGATGCAGCAGGTGCTGTAGCAGCAGGAAGTTGGTTGTTCATACAAAAAAGAAGGCCCTGGTAGAAACCGGGGCCGAAACCAAAACTAACTGCTTATGAGAAAAATTTAAATTCAGATTTGTTATACAAAGTTCGGTCAATCTATCCCTCGAAACTGTCACTTCCTTGTTAATATTTCCTGAAACGTTTTGTTTTTAAAACGGGTCCCGGTAGAAACCGGGACCGTTAACCAAAACTAACTGCTTATGAGAAAATTGACTGCTTTTAAATGAACTTCACTACTATGACGCAAAAGCGATTCCAAAGTTTGCTCTGCTTTTGTTAAAAAATCCTAAAAGAGTTTTTTGCTATCATTTGATCTATGCCTACTGTTCCGAAAACCATGCCAAGCTGCTAGTAGTATATACGAAGAGCCTCCAATTTGGGTTGCCAATCGAAAACAAAACACCCTGTTGGTGAGTAATTCTGAAACAGTTGCTTAGCGACCAAATAGCCCTTTAACAATATCCATCATTCCACCTCCCCCACCTCGCTGTTGCTGCTCGGCTGCACCTCCCTTTACCATACTGATAATATCATTCAAGTCTGTATCGCCATCTCCATCCCGATCCAAACCTCCCTGTGTAACACGACCAAGTAATCCCTGCAGATCAAGCCCTCCGGTTTTACCTCCGGTAAGTGAACTGAAAATTCCTTGCAGATCTATGCTGTTATCAGATGGGTCATTTGTTTTAGAAATAAGTTTTTGCAACACCCCTGGCAAAAGATTGCTCACCACATTCCCCGCCTGACCCTGATTGAGATTGAATTTATTCATCAATGATTCAATTGCATTGCCGGAAAGCTGATTTGCTAATGGATTGCTTTGTAAATCACCTCCCTTGCCACCAAGTAAACTCAGCACATCTTTAAACTGGCCCCCAGCCAATGCCTGTTGCAATCCACCTGCGATATTATTTGTTACATCTGCTACGGCTTCATCGTTACGTTCATTAGGAATATCAGGATTTTGTATAATCGCAGCGCCTGCTTGTTCTTTTACCATGTTGATCAATTGTTCCAGCATAATTATAAGTTTATTTGTTTAAGAAGTTTAAGTTAAATGAAATAAAAATTATATGCAAGTAAAGCAGATGAATTCTATATTTTTTATTTAATGAGCAGCACTAAATAACTTATTGCGATGTATTTGCAAAAAGCCCTCTCCCTACTGAAAAAATTAAAAAAAATCCTGAATAAACGCAGCAAAGCGTTGATGAACTTTGCTTTTTTCTGCTATTGTAATGTAAGTTTTTCTGCATTCTCAGCAAACTGCAATGCATCAATCAACTCATCAATTTCGCCGTTGAGAACAGCGTCTAAGTTATATAGTGTAAGACCAATGCGATGATCAGTAACGCGGCCCTGCGGATAATTATAGGTCCGGATCTTCGCACTACGATCGCCCGTGCTTACCAAACTTTTTCGTTGTCTGGAAATTTCTTCTTCGTGTTTACGCACCTGTTCTTCGTACAAACGAGTACGCATCATCTGCATTGCCTTTTCACGGTTGCCCAGCTGTGTACGTTCTGTTTGACAAATTACCACAGTACCTGTTGGTATATGCGTAAGCATTACTTTGGTTTCAACTTTATTTACGTTTTGTCCACCGGCACCACCACTGCGGGAAGTCTCCATTTTTACATCGCTTTCCCGTAATTCAAAATCAACCTCTTCAGCTTCGGGCATTACAGCAACTGTTGCTGCGCTGGTATGTACACGACCACTTGTTTCGGTGGCAGGCACTCGTTGTACACGGTGTACACCACTTTCAAATTTCATAATACCGTACACATCATCTCCAATTACTTCTAATTGTACTTCTTTATAACCACCCACTGTTCCTTCGCTCTCACTCAATATGGTTGTTTTCCATCCACGACGTTCACAATACTTGGTGTACATCCGTAATAAATCACCTGCAAACAAGCTGGCCTCATCGCCACCGGTTCCGGCACGTATTTCAAGAATCGCATTTTTATCATCCTGCGGATCTTTCGGAATCAGCAACTGACGAATGTACTTTTCCAATTCCTCTTTCTTTTCTTCTACTGAAGGCAACTCTTCTTTTGCCATTTCACGCAACTCCTCATCGCCACCGTTCAGTGCATCCCGATAGCTTTTTACATCATCAAGTGCAGCGAGGTACTCCTTACGTGCATGAACAATTTTTTCAAGACTGCGGTACTCTTTACTTAATGCAGAAAACTTCTGGTTGTTACCAACGATTTCGGGGTTGGTGAGAGCCACGCCTACTTCATCAAATCTTGCCTGTATTGCTTCTAACTTATCTAGCATAAATCAATTGGTTCCTGAAGGGGATTTGTTTCGCCTTAAATTTGAGCGGCAAATTTAAATGAATTAACGCATGCAATACAGGAAATTCAGAGCAGACCGTTTGTTTGATGGATATAAGTTCAGAGAAACTGAAGATATTTTGATCACTGATGAAGCAGGTATTGTGCAGGGTATCGTTGCAATTGCGGATGCAGGTGACGACATTCAACAACTAAGCGGGATACTTTCACCCGGTTTAATCAATTGCCATTGCCACCTTGAATTGAGCCATTTAAAAAATGTAATTCCACCGCATACTGGTCTGATCAATTTTCTTTGTTCAGTTGTAACCAAGCGAGGTTTTGATCCCGCCATTATTCAACAGGAAATTGAAAAGGCTGAAGAAGAAATGTATAACAGCGGTATTGTTGCGGTGGGTGATATTGGTAACACAGCTGACACCGCTTTGATAAAAAGTAAAAGCAATATCCGTTGGCAAAATTTTGTAGAAGTATTAGGTTTCTATGATACCAACGCAGAGGCAACTATGGAGCAATACAGAAAAGTTGCAAATGAATTGGAAGATTCACTTCGTAAGTCTCATATTGCACATCGTACCTCACTTGTTCCGCATGCACCTTACAGTGTGTCGGCCAAAACATTTCAATTCATTAATGACGCAACAGCCGGTCAAATTATTTCCATCCATAATCAGGAAAATCCTGCTGAAGATGAGTTGTACAAAACAAGTGGTGGCGATTTTCTAAAACTGTTCAATGTTTTTGGGATTGAAACATCTCCTTTCACTGTTACCGGCAAAAGCAGTATCCGCTCCTATCTTCCTTATTTCAACAATGGTCAAACAATTTTTCTTGTTCACAACACATTCATGCCGGAAGAAGATATCAGTTGGGCAAATGCATATGCAACAACAAATGGCCTGAAGCTCGTTTACTGTTTATGCCCCAATGCAAATCTGTACATCGAAAACAAAACAGCACCTGCTGAACTTTTTCTGCAACACAACTGCCATCTTGTACTTGGTACAGATAGTTACAGCAGCAATTGGCAACTGAGCATCACTAAAGAAATACAAGCTTTGTTACAACACACTTCAGTTACAACAGAACAGGCATTGCGAATGGCAACTCTCAACGGAGCAAAAGCATTGCAATGGGATGATGCATTGGGAAGTTTTGAAAATGGAAAACAACCGGGTGTTGTTTTATTGGATAATGATTTCAGTACTTCAAAGAGGATCTTGTAAAACCTCACCCATCATCACGGCTCCATGATTTGCTGCAACACCTGTAACGTTTTCATTTTACCAAACTCCGGCAGATGCAACATGTAATACGTTTCCATTGCTTCCAATAGCTCACGGCGTTGCAAATGATTCATCGGTATTTCATTTAGCTCATGTGGCTGCATGGCTTTTAATAACTCGCTGATAAGTGATGCCGGTTGCCCTTCGATATAATATACATGTTGCGGATAAGTTGCTACAAAATTCCCCTCCTGCAAATCAAGAATTGTACAGTTCGTCGCATCTTCGGTATTCATTTGAAAGCCGAAGAAGTTGGTAAGATGTAATGAAAAATACAAAGGAAAATTAGCCGTTACTCTTGCATCAGCTTTATCTAACTCCAGCAATGATTCTTCTACAAAATAAAACAGATCAGGATTGTTCTCGGGTTGCTTCACACATTTTTGCAACAGCTCCATCATGTACAACAGTACACTGTTCTTCATTACATCAGCAAACAATTCTTCATACAAAAAACTCCACTTGAATTCTTTGATGCGCTGCAGATTTTTGAGATCATGATGATAAACGATGAGCTCAAGAACTGCACCCGGCTGAAAATAATTCGCCTTACCTGCTCCTTTCTTACTTGCCTTTCGAACACCTTGTACAATATAACTCTGCAATCCGTAAAGCTCAGTATAAGCTGCAACAATCAAACTTGTTTCACCATACTTTACAGTACGGAGTATAACGGCTTTTGTTTTATGTAATACTTCACTCAACAGCAACAAGATTATTTGATGAATACAATTTTACCCACTTGTTTCTCGGTTCCAAATTCATCTTTTGCCAACACAAGATACACGCCGCTTGATACACGTTGATTCCTGTAATCCCTTCCATTCCAAACAGCTTGTCCTCCTAACGATCTTGTTTGAAAAACCAACCGTCCGTTTAACTCAACAATTTTTACAATTGAATTTTCGGGTAATCCACGCATACCAATTGTTCCGCTATAACCCGGCGGAACCGGACTTGGAAACACGATCACTTTGTCCGGATTTTCACTTGCTTCGGTTGCCCCGCCTCGATAGCTGCAAATACCATTGAAGGTGGAGAAATATACTTCGCCTGTTTTTGGATCGATTGCGATGCGAATTATTTCATTGCTCAGCAAAGGGCTGTTCTCAGCTGTAAAACGTTCCAATACTTTTTCACCATCAGCACTGATCAGCCAAACGCCATTTCGTGTACCTACCCATTTGCGATTGGCTGCGTCAACTGCTAATGCACGCACATCTTCATTCTCAAATAAAAATCCTGCAAAATTATCCTGCTGTACAACGGGTTGAAATGCTTCACAGCCGTTGGTTGTAAACACATCGCCCGGGCATTGAATAATGGCAATTCCTTTATCGGTTCCAAACCAGATAAAGCCATCCTTATCTTTCACCATACAGTTTACTGCATTGCTTGGTAAGTTTCCATTCCCTCTTCCTGCCTGCAACCATTTCCATCTGTCATCCCCTGTATTATCAATCGATGCGCCATGATTGTAACAAAACACACCATTCCCCTGTGGCACCTGTATCCATTTTTGATCTGCATCATCGATCAACACAGCACCCACCATATTATCCTGAATTAAAAAAGGCACACGAAACGAACGCCAGTTGCCATCGGCTTTCTTAACCAAAAAATTATTGCTGCCGCCAAAATTGCTGATCCATAAATTATTCTCTCTATCAAACGCCATCCCTCCAACACGGTAATTATTGGGATCTCCAATTGCTACATTCAATGGTGAATTCTGTTTGTACACTTTAAACTGTGTGGCATTTGTAAATTCAATCAATCCACCTCCAAACGAACCTGCATAGATCACATCATTTCGTGGATCAACCGCAATACTGATAATATCGAAGATGGTATCCATCCATGGAAGAGTGAAGCGATTATAATCTTTCCATTCGTTGTTGCTGAAAGTAAAAAAACCCGAGCCGTTGAATTGATAATTCCATGCATCGTTAATGCTGCCACCGGCAACATACAATGTGTTTTTATAAAACAGCATCTCTCCATCCAAACGACCGTAGGGAGAATTGATCGCATATCGTTCAAATACATTTGTCTCCGCTTTCACCAATCCCTTTTCAAAATCGGCGATCCATATTTCGTTACCACTTTTTACTGCATGCATTGGATAGCGTAGTTCAGCATTGTTTTGAATAACTGCTGTTATTGTACCGCTTGTGTTCAGCACCACTACACGTCGTTCAATCCAGCCAAAACGTTCTTCACTAATAAGCAATGAACCATCGCTTGTATTAACTGTTTCCCAACGCCAGTCATCATTATAGATCAATTGCCAGGATGTTCCATTGAATGAATAAAGACGATTGAATATTCTTGCAACAACGGTGTTCTGCACAACAAAAACCTGTTGAACAGCACCAGCGGGTAAACCATTTGTACCGCTGGCCAAACTCCAGTTTCTGTAGTCGTTTAAATTTGCAACTGTTTGATTCGCTATTTTCAAACCCTCGTCGGTTGCAGCAAAAAATTGAGTAGAAGTTGCAGCAAACCCATTCACTTTTACATTACTTCCATTGTTGCCGATAATATATGTATTGCTGATCTCGTACTTCTGCAGGTCAACTACAATTACACCAAGTCCACTACTGAGATAGGCGTTGTTGCCCGCAAAAAAAATATCATAAATTGTTTTATCGCCAGTTGCAGTACTTCGTTCAATGTCCGGAATATTGATCACATCATTCCGATACAGCACATCCAGATTACTGTTGTTGTAAGCGATGAGTAATTTATTTGTTGCTGTATTGTAATTAAGTGTACGCACACCTACATCACTCAAACCGCTCACTTTACTTAATCTTGAAATTTCACCGTCGGTGCGATTTACTACATAAGCACCAAAGCTGGTAGCAACAAACACATGCCCGTCAGACAAGGCTACACGTTTCCCTTCCCGGTAATCCATGTGCTCACGCCATTGCCCAACAGGTGCAAGTTGTGCACTGGTATTACAAAAAAAGATCAACTGCAAAAACAAAAAACAAATCAGGTAGCGCATGCGTGTTCAAATTTAGTTGCTTTTCCATCAAGCCGCATAAATCTCCAAACAGCTTTGGCAATGAGATTGCAGGAAACCTTTCCTGCATGCGGAAAACATGGGAAATACGTAAAAGTTTTATGCGCCTGTTCAGCAGGAATGGCGTTTCTTTGCGCTGTTTTCGTTCAACAAAATCGTATCAGAAACGCATGTGGTATAATCTGGGTAAATGGGTGTTGCGTAACAGGCTTCCGTTAATTATTGCCGTTCTTCTTTCAACAGCCGTGATGACATATTTCGCCTCCAAAGTGGAGCGCAGTTATGATTTTGCAAAGGCTATTCCGGTTGATCATCCGAAATTCCTGGAATACGAAGCGTTTAAACAGAAATTTGGCGAAGATGGCAGTTTGCTTGTAATTGGCTTTGAGCAAAAGGATATGTTCAAGCTTGCTTTTTTCCAAACATTTGTTGAACTACAGCAACAAATCAAAAAGGTTACAGGTGTTGAAGATGTATTGAGCGTTAGTGCTGCGGTGAACCTTGTAAAAGACTCCGTTACAGAAAAACTGCGTACCACAACTGTTTTTCCGGAAAATATTCAATCGCAGGCGGTACTTGATAGTTGTAAAGATGTGTTGCTGAATCTTCCATTTTACAAAGGCTTGTTCTACAATTATGATGCAGGTGTTTATATGCTTGCTGTACGGTTGAACAGAGATGTACTTAACTCCAAAAAAAGACAAACTTCGGTTGACGCCATTGTAAAACTGGTTCGTCAATTTGAAGCAAAACAAAAACTGGAAATGCACCTGAGCGGATTGCCGCACGTACGTACGGAGATGAGTACTCGGATTGCAGCCGAAATGCAGTTTTTTCTGCTGGGTTCTGTTTTGTTATCGGCATTGATTCTATTGGTATTTTTCCGCTCATTCAGTGCAATGTGGCTTGAGCATGGTGGTTGTAATAATTGGTGTTATCTGGAGTCTTGCCACCATGGTGTTCTTTGGTTACAAAATCACCATCCTGAATGCACTGATCCCGCCGCTGATGGTTGTGATCGGCATCCCCAACTGCGTTTATTTTCTCAACAAGTTTCATACAGAGTATAAGAAAACCGGCGATAAACATCTTTCATTGGTCAACATGATGGGCCGCATGGGAATTGTAACGCTGTTTTGCAACATTGCCGCTGCCATAGGTTTTGCTGTATTTGCATTAACCAAAAGCCAGATACTCCGTGAATTTGGAATTGTGGCAGGTATCAATATCATGGTGTTGTTTGTGATCTCGTTCATCCTGATACCGATAGTATTGAGTTATTTACCTGCACCGAAGCAACGGCATGTGCGTTATCTGGAAAATGAGCGGTTGAACCGAAGTATTATTCGAATTGAAAACTGGGTATTCAACCATCCAAAATACATCTACACTGCTACTGCACTTATTGTAATTGTTTCCCTGATGGGTGTAGTACGTTTAAAAAGTGTTGGATACATAGTTGACGATCTTCCTAAGAATGATAAATTGTATGTTGATCTGAAGTTTTTTGAACAGCATTTTTCAGGGGTGATGCCACTCGAAATTGTAGTGGACACCAAACGAAAGCAAGGGGTTACACGGAGCATTCCCAATCTTACAAAAATCGATTCGCTTGTTTATTATTTGGAAGGACGCCCGGAGATCGGAAAAGCACTGGCTGTAACGGAAGGATTAAAGTTTGCCCGACAAGCTTATTACGATAACGACAGTAACATGTACGCTGTGCCAAATGAATTTGATCTTGCATTTCTCGCTCCGTATCTCCGTATGAAGGCCGACAGCAACAGCAAGAGCAACAACTTTGTAAAACTGGTAGCCAACTTTGTAGACAGTACGCAGCAAAAAGCAAGGATCAGTGTAAACATGGCGGATGTTGGAAGCGACAGTTTACCGAAAATATTAGCAGCAGTACAACAGAAAGCTGAAGAGCTGTTTAACAGCGATAGTATAGAATATGCTGCTTTGCTAAACAGCGGTTCTATTGCAGCAGCGGATATTGATTCGTCAAAACTTCAACGTTCAGCAAATATTCAGTTAACAGGTACCAGTATCATTTTTGTTGAAGGAAGCCGTTTTATTATTAATGGTTTAAAGGAAAGTATTTTCTGGGCATTCCTCTTAATTGCATTGTGCATGTTGTATTTATTCCGCTCTTTCCGTATTTTATTTTGCTCACTTATACCCAACATCGTTCCATTAGTGATTACTGCCGGAGTTATGGGCTGGGTTGGCATTCCGCTGAAACCAAGTACGGTGTTGGTTTTCAGTGTAGCACTTGGTATTGCCATTGATGTTACGATACGTTTCTTGATTAACTACAAGCAGGAGCTACCGTTACATCAGCATAATGTTGAAGAAACCGTAAAACAAACCATCCGTCAAACCGGTATCAGCATCATCTACACTTCACTTGTGTTAGTTGCAGGATTTATAATTTTTTGTTTGTCTGATTTTGGAGGTACACAAGCTCTCGGCTGGCTCACCTCTCTTACATTGTTGGTTGCTATGGTCACAAACCTGGTTTTATTGCCGGTTTTATTGATCACAACCAGTAAAAAACAGACAAAAAAATAGGGTTGTTTTCCTTATTTCATTATTATTTAATAGACAAGCAACAAAACTGTTAAAAATGTTGTCATTTTACTATCTTGTCGCCCCGAAAAACGCCTGCACTGACCGTTTAACCTTGTTTTTAACTTGAAATCGTAATTTTTAATTTTTAACTAAACACAGAAGTATGAGAAAACTTGTATCACTGCTGTTTGTACTAATGGTGTCGGTATCGTCATTATTAGCGCAAACGAAAAAAGTAACAGGTAAAGTAACAGATGAAAATGGAAGTCCGGTTGCAAACGCATCCGTACTCGTAAAGGGTACCACAGTTGGTACTACTACTGGAGCTGATGGATCTTTTTCATTAGACGCACCCACCTCAGCAAGAACATTAGTAATTTCTTCATTGAATTTTACAGCAAAAGAAGTAGGTATTGGCAACGGAACTGTATCCGTTTCGCTGGTAGCTTCGGTAAATGAACTTGTAGAGGTAGTTGTTAGTGTTCCTTATGGTACAGTAAAAAAATCTACGTTTACCGGATCAGCCGGAACAATCACCGCATCAACAATCCAAAAACAGCAGGTAACTTCTGTAACAAGGATGTTGGAAGGTTTGGTTCCGGGTTTGGCAACTACAAATGGTGGTGGTACACCGGGTGGTGGTACTGATATCCGTATCCGTGGCTTCGGATCAATTAATGCATCTTCTTCACCACTTATTGTTTTAAACGGCATTCCGTATGATGGTTCAATTTCATCGATTTCTGCTGATGAAATTGAAACAGTAGACGTATTGAAGGATGCGGCTGCAAGTAACCTTTATGGTTCACGTGCGGCAAATGGTGTAATTATGATTACCACCAAAAAAGGTAAAAAAGGTCCTGCTCAAATTCAGGCTTCAGTTCGTCATGGTATCTCTAAAAGAGGTATTCCTGAATATGATCGTGTAGGTGCACAGGATTATTATGAATTATTCTGGGAAGCGTACCGCAACTCTTATGTATTTGGAAGTGGTCAATCATACGCAGCTGCTGGTACAAGTGCAACAAACGTATTAACAAGTGCATCAGGGCTTGTCTACAATGCATACAATGTTCCGGGCAATCAACTTGTTGATGCGACTACTGGTAAATTGAACCCAAGTGCACAGCTTTTGTGGAACGAATCATGGGCTGATGCGCTGTTTCAGGATGCTACCCGTACAAATGTGAACGTGAATGTATCCGGCGCAAGTGACAAAACAAATTATTTTGTAAGCGGTGGCTACCTTAACGAAAAAGGTATCGCTAAATTTTCAGGCTATAAGCGTTATAATTTCCGTGCCGACATTAACAGCGAAGTAAATAACTGGTTAAAAGTTGGCTTGAACATGGATGCCGCTTCTGATAAAAGAGAAGGATTATTTGCCGGAGGTACTGCCACTTCAAATCCTTTCTTTTACAGTCGTCAAATGGGTCCTATTTATCCCGTTTATCAATACAGCGCCGCAGGTGCTCCTGTTTTGGGTGCAGATGGTAAACCTGCTTTGGATTGGGGTGTCCCTGCTCAAATGGGTGCCAGACCATATGCAGCCAACTCAAACCTTATTGGTTCATTGGCACTCGACAGACGTGAACAAAAAAGAATCAACGGCAACCTGAACACATATGCTGAAATCACTTTCCTGAAGGATTTTAGCTTCAAAACGTCGTTTGGCGTGAACCTTTTTCAAAATGATGGGTTAACATATCAGAACAGTGAATTCGGCGATGCATCGAATGTTCGTGGCCGCTCAACTGTATCGTCTACACAAAACATTTCAATGACTGGTAACCAGGTTTTAACATGGAACAAGCGTCTTGACAAGCACAATATCCGTGCACTGGTAGGACATGAGAACTATGAGTTCCGTACAAAATTTGTATCTGCTACCAAAACCGGTTTCAGTTACCCGGGTCAGTATGCGTTAAATAATGCTGCAGTTGTAGAAGCTCCTCCAAGCAGCTCTGAAGATGTTCGCAGAATTGAGAGCTATTTTGGAAGTGTGAACTACGATTTTGACGGTAAATACTTATTGTCTGCCTCCTTAAGAACAGATGGTTCTTCACGTTTTGCCCAAGACGTTAGATGGGGTACTTTCTATTCCGTTGGTCTTGGTTGGAGAATCAAACAGGAAGAGTTCATGAAAGATGTTGACTGGCTCAATGATTTGAAATTAAAAGCGAGCTATGGCGAATCTGGTAATGATGATATCGGTTTGTTCTATCAGTATGTTGATTACTATTATGCGGATGGATTTGGTAATTTTCAGGCTCCTGGAAGAATTGCGAATCCTTCTTTGAAATGGGAAGGAAACGTTTCTACAAACGTAGGTGTTGACTTTGCGATGTTTAAAAGAAGGTTACAGGGTTCTGTTGAATATTTTACAAGAACATCGGATGATCTTTTGTTCTTAACACCTCTTGCACCTTCCGGTGGTTTTGCAAACGTTTGGCAAAACATTGGAGAGTCTAAAAACTATGGTGTTGAAATTCAGTTAGGTTACAACGTAATACAAAAAAAGGATTTTGACTGGAAAGTTGATTTCAACATCACCCATTTCAAAAATCAGATCACCAAACTACCTCCAAAACAAAAAGAACTGGGAATCGTAACGGGCAATAAGAAATATGAAGAAGGTCGCTCTATTTATGATTTCTGGTTAAGAGAATTTGCTGGGGTTGATCCTGCAACAGGGTTATCACTTTACTACAGAAATATTTTAGGTACAGATGGTAAACCAACAGGTGAGCGTGAACTTACATCAGATATCACCAGAGCTGACTTTACTTACGTTGGCGCTACTTCAATTCCTGATTTCTATGGCGGTTTGTCAAACACCTTCCGTTACAAGGATTTCCAATTGTCGATTCTTACTACCTATTCTTATGGTGGTCATTTTTATGATGCCAACTATCAAAGCATCATGCACTCAGGTGCAGCAGGTACAGCATGGCATACAGATATTAAGAATCGCTGGCAGAAGCCTGGTGATGTAACCAATGTTCCTCGTTTACAAAATGCAGGTGGGCAGGACGGAGCTTCATCAAGGTTTTTATTTGATGCATCGTATGTAAATCTCAAGAATATTACCTTTAGCTATAATTTAAGTTCAAGTCTTGCAAAGACTTTGCGCTTAAAAGATGCACAATTCTTTGTGAGTGTTGATAATGCTTATACTTTCACAGCTAAGAGTGGTGGTGACCCTCAACAAGGCTTTGATGGTAACGTTGGTGCAGGTTACCCACCGTACAGAACAATTACGTTTGGTACAACAATCAAATTATAATCTAAAACACGAGAAATTATGAAACAAGTACGCTTTTTAAACTTGCTACTATTAGCTTCAGCAACTATGCTGGCAGTTAGTTGTAAAAAGTCATACCTGGATACGAAGCCGTCTGACGCCATTACTTTGGATCAGGCATACGCTTCTATCTCAGCTGTTAACTCTGCTATCAACAGTGGCTATCTGCAAACATTTGCTTTTGGTGGTGGTAATGGCAATGGCGGTCACGACAACTATGGACAAAAATCCATTGATCTTGCAAACGATTTGATGGGAAATGATATGATTGTACATACCCAAGGTTATGGTTGGTATAATGGTGACTATAATTATACAGCCTGGACTTTGCCGAATGGTGTTGGTACACGTTCAGACCAAACATGGTCGTTTTATTACAATGCGGTTATTAAAAATGCAAACCTTTTGCTTGATAATACAGCAAACCAAGCCGCTACTGCTGAGTTAGATGCTCTTCGCGGCGAAGCACTTGGTTTAAGAGCATGGGCATACCTGAATCTTATCAATAATTTCCAGCAGACATATAAAGGAAATGAGAATGCAAAAGGTGTACCCTTACACATCACCATTTCTCCGGAAGATCAAGGCAGAGGAACTGTTCAACAGGTGTATGATCAGATCATTGCAGATCTTACACAAGCTGAAACTTTATTAACAGGTAAACCAAGAGCTTCGAAAGAGCGTATTGACGTATCAGTTGTTCGTGGTTTCAGAGCTCGTGCTGCACTAGTGATGGAAAATTGGGCCGCGGCGGCTACTTATGCCAAGAGTGCACGTACAGGTTACACATTAATGAGCAATACAGTTTATCAATCAAGAAGTGGCTTCTCCAGCATCAGCAATCCAGAATGGATGTGGGGTGCATTGATTCCTGCTGATAAAGCAACCATATTTGCTTCGTTTTTCTCACACCTTGATGCAACCCAGTTTGGTTATGCGCAATTAGGCGGACAAAAGAAGATCACGAAAGCGCTATATGATCAAATTCCTGCTACGGATATCCGCAAAAATGTTTTCAGAGCTCCGGGTACTGCAACAGCTATTTTACCGGATTATACACAAACCAAGTTTGCTGTACCGGTTGTAGGTAGCTGGGCTGCTGATTATCTGTACATGCGTGCATCTGAAATGTACCTGATTGAAGCAGAAGCATTGGCAAGGCAAGGTGGTAAAGATGCAGAAGCACGTACTGTTCTGGAAGCAATGGTAGGTTTACGTAACCCGGGTTACAGTGCTGCCGCATTTTCTGGAGCTGCGTTGGTGAATGAAATTTTATTACAACGTCGTATTGAATTATGGGGCGAAGGTTTCTCAATGTTTGATATCAAGAGAACCGGTGCTGGTTTAAACAGGCCAACCGGTGCGGGCAATCATGGGGCACCAAACTTTAACCCGATTGTTTATCAACTTTCAGCTGGTGCGGCTCAATTCCTGATGCGTATTCCAACAAGAGAGTTGGATAACAATTCGAAAATGACTCCTGCAGACCAAAACCCTTAATTCAAAAAAACACAACTAATGAATACAATTCGTATAAATAACATAGGTAGACAACTAATGCTGGCAGCAGCATTAGTTTCTGCTTTATTTTTCGCAGGCTGTGAAAAGAATAACTACTCTGTAGATAAGGATGCTCTGTTAGCTCCTACAGCCGCTCAATTTGTGCCGATCAACAGAATATTACGTGTTGATTACTTTGTGAGAAATGGCGGACCAGCATTAAAAATTCCTGTTGGTATCACCAATGTTTCCAGCGAAGACCGTGTAATTAACCTTACCTATACTTCCAGAAATGCGCAGCAAGGTGTTCAATACAATGCACCTACTACTGTTACCATTAAAGGCGGTGCATCTACAGACACGATCAACTTTCAGGGAATTTTTGCTGGTTACCCAACCGGCAGAAAAGACACCGTTAAAATTACGTTTGCAAACATGAAAGATGTAGAAAGAAGAGATTCTTTTGAAGTTGTTCTTCAAGCGTATTGCGACGTAGTTATTGGTAATTTGACAGGAAACTACACCCGCACCAGAGAATATAATAGTGCTGGTGCTTTACAGTATGGCCCTTATACTACACAAATCAGAGATATTGTTTCAACCGGTGCTACCACAGCAGAAGGTTATGCGGTAAACCTGTATGACTATGGTTGGGATGATCTTAAATTTGTAATGAATTGGGCAAACCCTGCTGCTTTTACCATTTCAGTTCCGTTACAAGCGACAAACGCACCTGGTAGCGGTGTTGATTTTGTAAGAAGCACTGCAGGTGCGGTCAACACGTTCTCATCGTGTGACAATACCTTTACAATTTCACTTGATCTGCTTGATGCCAACCAAGCAGTGCTTGCTACTGGTTATCAATTCAGGTTAGTAAGATAACTAAGCATTTAATATTTAAAAAGCCCGGCAATATTGCCGGGCTTTTTTGGGTTACAACTTCTGCAAAGTATTTCCTGTTGGCTTCCCATTAAAGTTCTAACTGACATTCTTATTTTGCCCTCGCTTTATAAATCTTTCTCATTTATTATTGAACTGAAAATCACCTGCGTGGTCGTTTTTCAGTTTCCCGGTAAAATTTTCAAGTAAGATCGTTTGGGAAAGCAGCAATCAAAAAAATATTCTGTCTTATTCTTTGATTCTGTGTTGCTAAAGCTGTTAAATTTGAACGCTTATCATCACGATGAACCGGCCATATAAGGAAACAGAAAGTTGACAGTACCTTTGAAAGCCCCTCCAACCCCGGATAGTATTATCATTTATAAACCTAAATTAACATGAGAAAAATTGCAATGATGTTGTCGCTGTTGCTGTGTTCCTACCACATCTTCGGGCAAGACAAAACGGTTACCGGCAAGGTAACTGACGAAAAAGACGGGTCTCCATTAGCAGGAGTATCTGTTACAGTAAAAGGTACCACAGTAGGTACTACAACAGGGGTAGACGGTTCATACCGTTTAAGTGTTCCATCAACAGCCAGGGTGCTGGTATTTTCATCTATCAACTTTGCAACACAAGAGGTTCCGATCGGAAACAAGTCGGAGTTTTCGATTGTGTTGATTTCAGATGAGCGCTCGCTTGCTGAAGTTGTTGTAGTAGGTTATGGTACTGTAAGGAAAAAAGATCTTACGGGTAGTGTTGCTACCATTGGTGGCGAAAAAGTAAGAGACATGCCAATCCAGAGCTTTGATCAGGCACTCTCTGGCCGGGCTGCCGGTGTAAGCATTACCATTCCAAATGGTGTGGTAAACAATCCTCCGGTAATCAGGGTGCGTGGTGTAAACTCAATCAGTTTGAGTTCGTTCCCGTTAGTGGTAATTGATGGTATTCCTACCTTCTCAGATTCTGTGTTAAGAACCAAGTGATTTGAAATATATATTTTTGTGCTTTAGGCGGCTTTAGTCAGCCTGTTCAGGGAGCAGCATTTTGTTGCTCTCTGGTTTTTTAAGGTATTGTTTGTCATATTGTTTTTCTGTTTTATAAATAATGTAAATAAGTTCTAATAGTTTTCTTTGAACGGCTACAGCCGCTTTCATTTTTACTCCATGCTTAGATACTACCCTGGCAAAAACAGCTTTAAATCTTTCATCGTGCCTAATAGCCGCCAAAGCTGGTAAGTGCATTGATTTACGTAAAAACCTATTGCCTTTTTTTGATATTCTTGGTTTTCCGTTTACAGACGTGCCAGATTGCTTTTCTTTTACATCCAACCCCGCATAGCTGGTCAGCTGCTTTTTGTTTTTTATTAACTCAAAGCCATTAGTTTCGGCCAGAACGGTTACAGCTGTTAATGCACCCACACCTGGTATGGAAGTGATGAATTCTACTTTTTGCTTCACAGTTTCGTTTTGTTTTACCAGTGATGCCAATTCAACTTTTATTTCCTGTTCCTGTTTGTCGAAAAGTGCAATTTGTTTCTTTACTCTGGCTATTGTGGATTTGTTCGGTTCTGCTTCCGATTGTTCTGCATGCAATTGATTTTTTGCAATTGTACGGACCTGTACCAATTGGTCTCTTTCCCTGGTAAGCTGCCGTAGTCTTTTATACAACGGGTTGGCGGGCTTCCAGGTGTCTAATTTTCTTTCTATTCCAAAACGGGCTATTGCTTCACTGGCTGTTTTATCTGTTACAGTTTTAACTTCCAGCGTCCGTACATAGTTGCTGATTTTATTAGGCAGTACAATACTTACCTCCAAACCCTGCTTCTGCAGATAGTAAGCCAATGATTCATGATATACACCAGTAGCTTCCATTACATACCTTACTGGTAGCCCGGTATCTGATAACTTATTAACCCATTGAACAAAAGCATCAAAACCTTTTGCAGTATTGGCAAAAGTCTGGGATGCGAATAGTTGAGGAGTCCAGTCATCATACATTCTTCCTAAGCAAACAACTAATTCTTTTTTGGCTACATCAATTCCAGCAACCTGTTTTACAACTCTTTTCATACCATTGATTTTTAAATGAAAAGTGAAAAATCTCCCTTCGTTTTGTCTCCTTCTTGGATATTCTGGATGCCCCGCCTTGCGGAGTTCCTTACATTCTGTTCAAACTCAAAGAGATAAAAAAAAGTGAGGCTATTGCTGAGAATCAAAATACTTTTAAAGTTATTTAGGCGATGTTGTGCTCTCACTCTTTTTCACTTTAATAAGTCAAATCTATTGGTAGATAAGCAGTATCTTATAAAACCTTTTGTATGCTTTACAAACATAGGAGGTGATGTTGGTAACGGCAATGCTGCCAACAATCCGTTGGGTGATATTAACCCGGCCGATATTGAGAGTATTGATGTGTTAAAAGATGCCGCTGCTGCCGCCATTTATGGTTCAAGAGCCTCTGCGGGTGTTTTACTCATCACCACTAAAAAAGGAAAACAAGGGCGTGCAAAAGTTAGCTATGATGCGTGGGTTGGTTTCACAAAACCGTTCAATTTAATTCCTGTTTTAAATGGCCGTGAATATGAATTGATCAAAAATGAAGGTTTAACCAATGCTGGTACTCCGCCTAACGGAACCACAAGAGGTTTCTATCCTTATATCGGACCTGATGGCAATCCTGTAAGCACTGACTGGTATGATGTGATCTACAGAACAGGTACTTCACAAAATCACAATGTGAGCATATCAGGTGCAAATGAGCGTACCAACTACTACTTCTCCGGCGCTTATACAAAGCAGGAAGGTATGATTAGAGCGAATGACTTTAGCCGTTTGAATGCTACCATGAGTCTCGATCATAAAGTAAACAACCGGATCACTTTAGGAACAAAATTTCAATACGCCAATTCAAAAAATGATGGTGTAAACTCAGGCTCTACGCCAGGTGGTGCTTTTGCAACCTCAGGTATTGGCCGTTTAGGTTTTAATTTGATGCCAAATGTTCCCGTATTCCTTAACAATGGCGATTATAACATCAATACTGTAAGTAACTCAATTGGTCAGGGTGCCAATCTTACCCCGTTGCAATTCACAAATATTCAGATGTTGTTAGATCTTAACACTTTTTCATCAACCAGCGACCGTGTTATTGCAAATATCTACGGGAATGTGAAAATTTTTGATGGCCTGAGTTTCAGAACAACGTTTGGTATCGATAACTTAACTGTAGTAAACAAAGCATTCCAGAATGCACGTCATGGAGATGGTGTTGCTAATGGAGGTTCTGTATTCAATACGAATCAAACCTACAAAAGATGGAACTTATCGAATGTCTTGAACTACACAAAAAGCTTTGGCGACCACAGCATTACCGCATTAATAGGTAACGAACAACAATCTACGTTTCAGGAAGGTTGGGGTGCTAACCGTCAAGGTGTAACCGATCCTTTTTATAATGAATTCCAGGGTGGTTTCAACACGATCGTTCCATCAGGTAACTTTTTGGGCGAAAATTACTAGCTTCTTTCTTCGGTCGTGTGAACTACGATTTCCAGAAAAAATATCTCCTGTCATTAAATGGACGTCGGGATGGTTATTCGGCATTTGCACCAGATAACAAATATGGTAATTTCTGGGGCGCTTCAGCAGGCTGGGTAGTGAGTGATGAGAATTTCTTTATGAATTCAGGCTTATCAAAAGTTTTCGAGCAATCTGAAACTAAGAGGTAGCTATGGCGTAGTAGGTAACAATCAGGGAATTGGAGATTTTGCTTACTGGAGCTTTTTCAGCAGTGGTTTATATGGCACAAACCCATCTTTGGTCTTCTCTCAGGCAGGGAATAGAAACCTGAAATGGGAAACCAGTCAGAAAACGGATATTGGTTTGGAAATGGGCTTCCTGAATAACCGTATCAATGTTGAGGCTACTTATTACATTAACAATGTAGACAACCTCATCTTGAATGAACCACAGGCTCCATCAAGAGGTATTCCCGGAAATTCTATTCTTCAGAATATTGGTAGCATGAAAAATCAGGGTATTGAATTCACGGTGAATGCAGCCGTTATTCAGAAAGCAAGGTTTTACATGGAATACCGGTTTTAATATTACAACTCTTAAAAATGAAGTAACTGCTTTAGCTGCCGGTGGTGCTGATATTCAGCCTGCCACTTCAGGTTTGGAGCGTCCGAGCATGATCCGTGTGGGTGAATCAATTGGTAGTTTCTATGCTGTTCGCACAGGTGGTGTAAACCCTGCCAATGGTCAGCGTATATTCTACTACCGTGATGGTACTGCTGTACAATACAACCATGCTGCACCGGTTGCACAACGCTGGACATTGGTATCAACAGGTGCGGTTGCTCCACGTGTGGCTGATCAGGCAAATGATGGTGTGATCATTGGACCAGCTTTACCAAAATGGTCTGGTGGCTGGGACAATACATTCCGTTACAGCAATTTTGACTTGAACATGCTGTTCTTCTTCTCCGGTGGTAACTATGTGTACAATGGTTCAAAATCCGGTTTACGTGATATGCGTAGCTGGAACAATTCAAAAGAAGCATTAACACGCTGGACAAAAGCAGGCGATGTGACTGAATATTCCACGGATCGTATTTGGTGATAATATCTCCAATGGTTCGGGTGTAGTAATCAGCGAAAACGTTGAAAAAGGTGATTTCCTGAAACTACGTACAGTTACATTAGGCTATTCATTACCAAAAACAATTGTACAAAAAATCGGCATCAACAATATCCGTTTTTATGGCCAGATCATGAATGCCTTTACGTTAACGAAATACACAGGATATGATCCTGAAATTTCTTCCAACGGTAACGGTAACGGTAACCCAAGCGTAGACCGTAACTCAGTACCACAGGCAAGAAGCTTTAATATTGGTGTTAACGTAGGATTTTAATCAACTAAAAAATGAAGTTTATGAAATTTAAAATAGTATCATTTTTGCTCATGGCAGCAGCTATTACAAGCTGTAATAAAACCAAGCTGGACCCCATCCCTCAAACGGCATTGTCTGATGCTGTTGCTTTCAGTGACTCAGCCAGGTCTGTACAACAGGTTAACGGCTTATATTCTGCATTAAAAGCAGGTCAAATGTATGCAGGCCGCTACCAGGTTTACCAGGATGTGCGTGGTGAGGAATTCATCAACCGGACCAACAATGCTGTAACCGCATGGTTAACGTGGCAGTTCAACTTAACGGCAAGTGCGAACGAAGTACAAGGTTTTTGGTCGGCAGGTTATGCAGCAATCAATCGTTGTAATGTGGTTATTGATGGTCTTACAAAATCTACAACCATCAGCGACGGCCTTAAAAGAAGCCTTATTGCCGAAGCCAAAGTGGTTCGTGCAACCTCTTATTTTATGTTGATGCAATTGTATGCACGTCCGTATACTGATGGCAACGGTAGTAAGTTGGGTGTAATTTTAAAATTGATTACCAGAAACTTCAAGTGGCGAACAGAATCAGGAACGCACAACCGGAGCTGAAATCTATACACAGATCATTAAAGATCTGAATGAAGCCGAACCAGATCTACCGTTAAGCCATCCCGGTAGCTTAAGTACCAACCGTGCACATAGAAATACTGCGATTGCTTTAAAAACACGTGTGTATCTCAACATGGGCAACTGGGCCAGTGTAATTACAGAAGGAAATAAACTTGTACCAAATGCAGCACCATGGGTTGCACCTTCCGGAGTAGCAAACAGCTTACAGGCAAATGTTGCTACTGTTTATACAAATTACACCAACTCTGAAATGATCCTTTCGATGCCATTTACGGCATTGGATGTGCCAGGCACACAAAATGGATTGGGCTGGTACTATAATCCTGGACCCAACGGTGGCGGTGAGTTTGCGTTGAACTTAACTGCTCCGGGTATTGCAGCTGACGCAGGCTGGAGAACCGAAGATGCAAGAAGAGCCTTGACTGTAGTTTCAGGCGGACAAACCTGGTTGCGTAAATTTCCAAATCCAAATAACGCAGCAGATCCAAGCCCTGTTATCCGCTATGCAGAAGTAATGTTGAATTTGGCAGAAGCCCTTGCAAGAAACGAAGCAGGAACAGGAGTTAATGCAAGAGCATTAACGATTTTGAATGCGATCCGCAAACGCTCTGATCCAACCATCACTGATTTTGCTCCGGCAACAAAAGATGAGTTGGTTGCATTGATCTTAACTGAAAGAAGGATCGAACTTCTTGGTGAAGGTTTCAGAACTTCTGATATTGCCCGCACGGGAGCTACATTCCCTGCAAAAGGTAATGTAGGTTCCGTTGCTCCTTCTGCTGATCAGTATATATGGCCGATTTCAATTGCTGAATTATTGGTGAATAAATCCTGTCAGCAAAATCCTGGTTATTAATTCTGTAACAAAAACAGATAAAAACAAAAGCCCTCTCCAATTGGAGAGGGTTTTTGTTTTATGTAAATCAACTATTTTACTGCAACACTTCCGCCAACTTACTTTCCAACGCACTCCCTCTTAAATTATCTGCAATAATTTTTCCTGTTGGATCAAGTAATACATTGTAAGGAATTCCATTGAAGCCATATAAACCAACTGCTTCGCTGTCCCAGAATTTTAAATCACTGATCTGGTTCCAGGTTAATCCATCATCCTGAATTCCTTTTAACCAGGCTTCTTTTGTTTTATCTAACGACACACCAAGAATCGTAAAATTTTTATTCTTGTACTTATTGTAGGCTACTACCAGATTAGGATTTTCTGCTCTGCAAGGCCCGCACCAGCTTGCCCAAAAGTCAACCAATACATATTTTCCTTTTAAACTGCTTAATGAAAAATTTGTTCCGTTTACATCGGGCATTGTAATGTCCGGTGCCATTGTACCAATGGCCGGCGTGCCTTGTTTTGGTGGTGCTGCGTTTGCAGTGCTTTCACGAAACTGTTTTACGACTGCCTGAATACCGGTATGTTTTGGGAAACGCTTGACCAAACTGTTGAACATGGCTTCGTTTTCCGTTACATCTGTTCCGATGTTGATGGAAGTAGCAAACATACTCAGCATCGGACTCTTATCTTCCATTGCTGTTTTCTTTACGTATGTTTTGAATGCCGTTACCATGTTGGTCATTTCAGTTTGTTTGATCATACTCAAACTATCCTGCACTCCATTCTGCAGTTCGTTCTGCATCATGTATAACTTCTGCTGTGTTGCTGAAAGTGAATCAACAAATACACGTAAGCGTTCGCTGGCCGGTGATCCCTTATAACTCAGCTTACGGATATCGCTCCAGTCGCCGGTGAGCGTGATATCAGATTTATCGTTGATCACAAAAAACAACGGACTGTTTTCGACTTGTGGAAATCGCAGTTGCAGTAATGATTCTTCGGCTGCTTTTCCTTTCAAGGTAAATTTTCCATTAGTTACTGTGATGCTATCGAGTACCTGCGGTGGCATGTTTTCAAAAGAGATCTGCTCCAGATAAACAACTGTTGCAGGCGCATTCTTCACTTCACCGGTAACAGTAAAATTTTTACTGCCGTTAGATTGACAAGCTGCAGCCGATAAAGCAATCGCTGCAACGATCCATGTTTGTTTCATGTATATACTACTTTTCATTTTCATTATTTAGTTCGCTAATTTTTCAATGACTAATTGATTCAGCAGTTTCGGGATCTGCTTTCCCTTTCGACTTCTTCATCACCTCTCCTACAAATAAACCGATCAATCCTTTCTTCCCTTTTTTATATTCAGTTACTTTCTCCGGCATATTGCTTAACACTTCTTCAATCAATTGTTGCAATGCATCTTCATTGCGTTCCTGTATCAGATTCAACTGTTGCGCCAACTCTAATGCAGATGCTTCTGTATGTACAAGCATTGCAGGAAATAATTTCTGTGCAGCCATTGTGTAACTCACTTTCCCACTTTCAACCAATTGAATAATGTCTGCCAATTGTTTCGGACGAAATGCAAGCTGACCAATTTCTTTCCCTTCATCATTCAATACTGATTTCACAGGACCTAATAACCAGTTGGCTATTTGTTTGAACGAAGAAGTATGTGTAGCTGTTTCTTCAAAATAATCTGCTGTTTCTTTTTCTTCACTTAGCAAAGCGGCATCATATTCAGGCAATGCATATTGTTTACTAAAGCGTTGCTTTTTCTGTTCACCCAATTCCGGTAACGAAGCTTTTACATGGCTGATGAATTCATCTGTAATAATAAAGGGTGGCAGATCCGGATCAGCCATGTAGCGATAATCATCCGCATCTTCTTTTGTACGAATGGCAAATGTTGTTTCTGTATCTGGGTTGAATCCTCTTGTTTGCTGAACAATCGGTTCACCTTTTTCTTTCATGTCAATCATCCGCATCACTTCATGATCGATTGCCTTTTTCAAAAAACGGATCGAGTTAAGATTCTTGATCTCCACTTTTGTCCCAAGCTTTGGATCACCTTTCAAGCGGATAGAAATATTTGCATCGCAACGCAAACTTCCTTCTTCCATATTTCCATCACACACATTTAATGTGCGAACAAGTTTACGCACTTCAGTTACATAAGCTGCGGCTTCATCGCCGGTATGCAAATCAGGTTCTGTTACAATTTCAATCAAAGGAACACCTGCACGGTTATAATCAACAACCGAATACAGATCATGTTGATCGTGCATGCTCTTGCCTGCATCTTCTTCCATGTGTATACGGTTGAGTTGAATCATTCGCTCAACGTCGTTTGTTTTGATCTTTACAAATCCTCCTTTGCAAACAGGTGTGGTATGTTGCGACAGTTGATATCCTTTCGGCAGATCGGGATAGAAATAATGCTTACGGGCAAAATAATTCTTCTGTTCAATTTCACAGTTGCAGGCGAGGCCCATCCGCACAGCTAATTCGATTGCTTCTTTATTCAACTTGGGCAATGTGCCGGGATGCGCCAATGTAACCGGACTAACATGCCTGTTTGGTTCGGCACCAAAACCTGCATTATCACCACAAAACAATTTGCTTTTGGTGAGCAATTGTGCATGTACTTCCAGCCCGATGACGGCTTCGTATTTATCTGAATAATTTGACATAGTTGTAAAAAAGACATTTCGACTTGCGCTCAATGTCTCTTAAAAGGCCCTTCGACTCCGCTCAGGGTTGGCAAAAATACCCGTTTTACACCGAAGCATCTGTGCGTAAGCTCACAAAAAAATCCCCCGATAAATCGAGGGATCGCATAAATCAGAATATTTATCGAAAAATCAAAGGTCTGCTTTGTTCAGTTTCTTGGGAATTTTCACCTCAACAGTCACGGGTTTACCACCACGTAATACTTTTACTGTCCAGAGGTTCTTCTCATTATTTCCACGTAAAGCGGCCCGTGCTTCCGCTACATTTTTCACTGCCTTGCCATCTACTTCTGTGATCACATCATCTTTTTGTAAGCCACTTTTTGCTGAGGGAGAATCTGCCTCTACTTCCAATACTTTCACGCCATTTCCTTCTTCAGTATCCTGAATAGTAGCTCCGAATTTTGGGCGATTCTGATACATGAATACTTCGTTTTGTAAACCATGCAAACGTGGTTGCAGGTGTTCGAAGTTGAACTGCCCCTCTCCAAAATGCATATCGGGCATATTGAAGTTGAAGCTGCGCATACCTTCAGGACTTTTACTTTCGCCCAGTTTCGCTTTTACTTTTTTCTCTTTCCCATCACGTAAATAGGTAATATCAACTTCATCGTTTGGCTTTTTGCTGCGAATTTTTTCGCTGAGTGAACTGGGAGAAGTGATTTTCTGATCGCCTACTTTCGTAATGATGTCGCCTTTTTGCAAACCGGCTTTTTCGGCAGCAGTTTCTTTTTGTACTTCTTCAACAAGCGCTCCTTTTTCATTTTCATCGGTAACAACGCCTAATAACGGACCGCCTTTCCATTGAAAATTAAACTCTTTCATGAAGTCCTCGCTATTAAACTGCTTCCAGCCACCTGGCCCGCTGCGGTACATGCGGGGAGCGGTTACCCGAATTTTTGGAGACCGAAACATAATTGCACTGTCGCCATCAAAGCGATGGATGATCACATCCTTATCGCCTTTTTCGATGGGCTTTCCGTTAATGGTTACTTTATCGCCTTCAATTACGATTGTGGTTTTTTCTTTTTTATCACCAGTTTTACGGATGATGATCTGCTCCTTTTTTTCTTTTTTATCCTGGGCCGATGCAGTAAGAGCAAGCAACTGGGTAACGGCTACAAATGCGAAAACAAACACTGAAATACGTTTCATATAAATAAGGTTTTTGTTATTGACAGGGCTAATGTACGAACATTTTCTTATTTACGAATTATTTCGGAGATTTTTTGATTTTTTAACAATTTTGCCTGAAAACAAAACCAGCGTAGCTGAGTAGCTACGCTGGTTTTGATGATGCATGAGACGCTCTTCGAGACGTAAGACACTATAATAATCCTTTCACTTTTTCAATTACTTGTTGCAGGTTGCCGGCGTCTTGTCCACCGGCTGTTGCCAGTGTTTTTTGTCCGCCACCTCCGCCTTTGATGAGTGGTGCAATATGTTCTTTGATGATCTTACCGGCATCCAGATTTTTTGCAGCAGCAACTGTATCGCTGATACCAACAGCTACAAATGGTTTGCCGTCGATGTTGGCACAAAGCACGGCTACGTAATCGTTGAGATTTGTTTTGAGATCGAAACAGATCTTCTTCAATGCGTCTGCATTGCTTACTTCAATAATATCACCGATGAATGTAACTCCATTGATGATCTCATCTTTCTGCAAGAGTTCATTCCGCAATATAACGAGTTGACGTGCTTCCAGCCGTTCCAGTTTCTTTTTCAGCTCACTATTTTCTGATTGCAGATTTTCGATTGACTTGCTTAGGTCTTTTGGATTTTTTAATATGCCACGAATTTCACGAATTGACACGAATTCATTATTTACAAATTGTTCTGCTGCAAAACCTGTAACAGCTTCCACACGACGAACACCTGCGGCAACAGCACCTTCTGATAGTATTTTAAACAAACCTAATTCACCAGTTGAACCTACATGTGTACCACCGCACAATTCAATGGAATAGTTTTCATCCATAATTACCACACGCACCACATCAGCATATTTTTCACCAAACAAAGCAGTAGCCCCAAATGCAATCGCCTCTTCTTTCGGCATCTCCTTTATGATAACGGGAATGTTTGCTCTGATCTTTTCATTGACCAATGTTTCCACTTTTGCAATTTCTTCATCCGTCATTTTTGCAAAATGCGAAAAATCAAAACGCAGGTATTCATCATTCACCAAACTTCCTTTCTGTGCTACATGAGTACCCAATACATTACGCAATGCTGCGTGCATTAAGTGGGTAGCAGAATGATGAGCTGCAATTTTTTGTCTTCGCTTTAAATCATATATGGCATCGACATTAGTGTTACCATTAATCCCTACTGGGAGTTTTTTAGTATAAAGTACTACAAGATTATTTTCTTTTTTAGTATCAAATACTTCTACAGAACCTAATTTCCCATCATCAAATAGTAAGTGTCCAGTATCACCAACCTGACCTCCACTTTCACCATAGAAATTATTTACTTCTAATACAATCTGAAAAAACTCTTCATTTTTAGCTTTTACTTTTCTATACTTGGAAATTTTCGTTCGGCGGAGATTAGATTCTTTTTTAACCTTTCCATAATCGTCAGTTACTTCAACTCCAGTTATTGAATACCCTGAATCGTTTAATAAAACCCAGTCTTCTGTATCGATCATAGTAGCTGCACGACTACGTTCTTTTTGCAACTGCATCAATTTACTATAACCTTCCTCGTCAACTTTTAACCCTAATTCATTTGCAATTAACTTCGTTAAATCAAGAGGGAATCCATAAGTATCGTAAAGTTCAAAAACCATATTACCGTTAAAGTAACAGTTGCTTTTGACTTCACTAATCTTACTATTAATCTCACTTTCAGTATTTCCCCATTTCAGCAACTCTTCATATAATAATGGCGAGTTTTCCTTACTAATAATTTGTTTCCCTGCATAACTTATCGCAATCTGATCAGGCATATTAGGATTAGGCAGGCTAAAAATTATATCTCGATTTTGCTTGCTAACAAATTCATTTATTCTTTGCAACCCCGAATCAATAGTCTTTAAAAACCCAAGTTCTTCCTCATGTATAACCTTGCCAACAAAATCCTGTTGTGCCAACAATTCCGGAAAAACCGAATCAAATTGCTTTGCAATTAGTGGGACAAGGTGAAATAACAATGGATGCCTAAAATCCAAATAAGAATAATAATAACGCACCGCTCTTCTTAAAATGCGGCGGATAACATAACCTGCACCTGTATTGCTTGGCAACTGTCCATCAGCAATGGTGAAACAGATAGCACGGATATGATCGGCCAGTACACGAAATGCAACACTTTCCTTATCATCACCGGCTGTATATTTTTTGCCAATAATCTTTTCAACAGCAGCAATAGTACCTGTAAAAATATCTGTATCGTAATTGCTTTGCTTGTTCTGCAATACACGTGTTAAACGTTCAAAACCCATTCCTGTATCCACATGCTTTGCAGGCAACGGCTCCAATGAACCATCTTTCAACCGATTGAATTGAATAAATACATTGTTCCATATTTCAATCACTTGCGGATGATCGTTATTCACCAATGTTTTCCCATCAACCAATTTGCGTTCTTCATCGGTTCTGCAATCAACATGTATTTCGGTACAAGGGCCGCATGGTCCCGTATCGCCCATCTCCCAAAAATTATCTTTCTTGTTGCCAAACAGAATTCTGTCTTCAGCAATCACCTTCTTCCACTCATTCCATGCCTCTTCATCTTTCGGAATATTCTCTTTCACATCGCCTTCAAACACGGTTACGTATAAACGATCTTTCGGAATGCCATACACATCAGCCAACAGTTCCCAACTCCATGCAATGGCTTCTTTTTTAAAATAATCTCCAAAGCTCCAGTTGCCCAGCATTTCAAACATGGTGTGGTGATAAGTATCAACCCCCACTTCTTCCAGATCGTTATGCTTACCACTAACACGCAAACATTTTTGTGTATCGGCTACACGTGTATGCTCCGGTTTTCGGTTGCCCAGGAAATAATCTTTGAACTGGTTCATACCTGCATTGGTGAACAATAAGGTAGGATCGTTCTTCACCACTATCGGTGCCGAGGGAACGATCTGGTGCTGTTTGGAAGCAAAGAAGTCTAAGTATTTCTGTCGTATTTCGGCTGCAGTCAACATAATGATCCCTTGTTTGGATTGATTTTTGAGGAGTGATAACCCTATATTTGTAACACCCCTTTTTTATGGGTAGCAAAGGTAAGCCAAACCTATGACCACCTGATTGCTTATATGAAGAAAGTAAAGTATTTCTATAATACCAATACGCTCCGGTACGAGAAACTGGTGACGCCTCTACGGGTAAAACTACTGCGTGTATTTAGTTTTGTGGCAGCAGTTGCTGTGGCCGGCTTCCTGTTCATGCAAATTTCCTATCGGTATTTCCCTTCGGCGAATGAGAAAAAACTCATTAATGAAAATAACCGGATCAAGGACAGTTACACTATTTTGAGCGAAGAGATCAAACGGATGAACCAGGAACTCCGTGAAATTGAAAAACGTGACAACCAGGTATACCGTTCCATTTTTGAAGCCAGTCCATTACCCGATAGTGCACGTGCAAAGATGATGGAAAAGCAAGCTGAAGACCGGATGATCGCCAGATTAAGCGAAGATGAACTGAATACCTCCATCCTGCAACAGATCAACACGCTTCGCAACAGGATCTACGCACAAAACACTTCGTTTACAGCCATTGAGGGCATGGTAAAAAACAAAGAAGCCTTACTGGCAGCTACTCCTGCTATTCAACCCGTAAGTAATAAAGAATTATCAAGACTGGCTTCCGGCTTTGGGTATCGTATTGATCCGGTTTATAAAACCACCAAATTCCATGCAGGCCTTGATTTTGCTGCTCCTCAAGGCACACCTATTTATGCAACGGCTGATGGTTTGGTAACAGTAGCTGGCAATCTGGGTAACGGTTACGGCAATCATGTGGTCATCAATCATGGCTATGGCTACGAAACACTGTACGGCCACATGGTACGTGTTAAAACAAGAAACGGCCAGCGCATTCGCCGTGGCGAAGTGATTGGATGGGTAGGCAGTACCGGAAAGAGTACAGGTCCGCATTTGCATTATGAAGTACACAAGAACGGACGGGATGTTGACCCGATCTATTTCTTTTATAATGATCTCACTCCCGAGCAGTTTGACCGTATGCTGAAGATTGCAGCAACGGGTAACCAGAGCTTTGATTAGTCTTAACGCAAGCCGATAGCCGGTAGTGGATAGTTGGTAGTGTTAAGCATTAACTATCGGCTAACAACTAATGACTACCGGCTTCTCCCTGATTCCTTATTTTTGCTGAAATATTTTACAACTGGCAACACCTGCACAAATAGCATTTGAGTTTGATGAACCACCTAAGTCGGCTCCACGACGTGGACGCAAACCTTTGAACAAACCTCCCAAGGCCAAACAAAAACGTGGACGCAAGAGTTTGAAGGATATGGGTGATGATGCTGAGTTTATTGAATTACCATCGGATGAAATACTGAAGAAGAAATTGTATTACAGTATTGGTGAAGTGTCCGATTTTTTTCATCTCAACCCTTCTTCGATCCGCCACTGGGAGACAGAATTCAGTTTTCTGAAACCCCGTAAGAATAAAAAGGGCGATCGGTTCTATAATGCAACCGAAATAAAAAAGATCCATCTTATTTACTACCTGCTTCGAAATAAAAAATACAGCATTGAAGCTGCCAAAGATTATTTGAAGCAGCATACAAATGATTCAGAGGAACGATTTGAATTAGTGAAGAGCTTACAACAGATCAAACAATTTCTGCTGGCACTCAAAGCTGATCTCTAACATTAATTCGTGCATAGAAAACAAAACATATGAAATTATTAGTTATCGTATTTCTGTTATTATCATTCAACAGTTTTTCACAAGTACAATATGAAGTTTCAAAAGATCCGGAGAACGGATTGAAAACCTTGAAAGGGATTTTAAGTCGGGAGATATTACTGAACGATGCTGATTTTGCCTGGATGAAAAACGATATCAGCTGGTATAAACCAAATGCCGAGTGTGTGACCAATCTTACTACAGTAAAAGATACCATTCAATTGCTGGTGTTTGTTGGAACCTGGTGCGAAGATTCACAAATTGTATTTCCGCAGTTATTGAAAATGCTCGATCAGGTTGGGTTTGATATGAAACGTTTGACAGTAATTGGAATCGACCGTAAGAAAACAACATTGGGTTCGCTTACACAGGCATTGGGTGTAACCAAAGCGCCTACTATTATGGTGTTGAAAAGCGGTAAAGAAATTGGACGGGTAGAAGAGTTTGGCAAATACGGCATCTACGATAAGGAACTCGCCGAGGTATTGGTGAAGGCAAAATAATTTTACTTTTCTTTCTTTGAAACAAAGCAATCAGGAAACCTTGATTGCTTTGTTTGTTTTATGCTGCTCCCATCTTCCCTTTTCTAACAAATATTCGAAGTTCAATTTCTCCGGCTCGCCGTGATAAGCAACAGAAATTTCTTTTTGCTTTACTGCACCAATTCTTCCAATTGCAATTTGTGAGCGGAGATTCGTGGCCCCTATATGGAAAAGAATTTTATCGACATACTGAAATGCATGATCGATCATTAATGCTTTCATTGCCGGGTTATACGCCTTGCCCCAAAAATTCCGTGCAATAAATGTATAGCCGATAAGCAAAGAGTTTTCTGCTTCATTGAAATCATAAAAACGGGAGCTGCCGCCAACTTCACCGGTTAGTTTATCAATAAGCAACAAAGCTCCTTTTGATTCCATCGCTCCTTCGAAATAAGTTTGAAATACTTCCCGTTTGTAACGGTCTTTGTTGGGATGCTGTTCCCATATCAATGGATCGGAAGCCACGGCATATAATCGTTCAAAATCATCTTGCTGCAATGGTTGCAGGCGGATGAGTTCATTTTCCAATACCGGTTGTAAATTGATCATATAAAAACTGCTTCGCTATTGTAGATAAAATACTATTGCTGATTGCCGGCAAGCTCAATGGAAAGGGTTTCCATGAAACGTAATAAATGAAGATTGATACCTTGTTTTATTTCCTGAAAACGGGCAAAATCGATTGTCTGTGTAAAATAATCGATATGCAAAATGATCGACTTTGCACCGATATCATTTAATACAACTGTGTAACTTTCAATTTCTTCCTGCTGTTGTAATAACATATCCGCTTTGGCAATCAGTTCTTCGATCTGTTTTGAATTTGTGTGCACCTCTAACTCCAATCGTATTTCCGCTTTGCGTTGTGTACGCAATGTGAGATTGTCAAGAATGGTATCAACCATTTTTTTATTGGGAACAGTTACAATTGTTTTTTGGTCAGTACGGATTCGGGTACTTCGCAAACCGATCTTTTCCACCGTTCCTGTAATGGCTTCTACTTTTACAAGATCGCCCAATGTAAAAGGTTTGTCGAAAAAGATAATAAATGAAGCGATCAGGTTTTCAAGGCTCTCTCTGGTAGCCAGTGCAATGGCTGCTGTAACAATACTGAGCCCCGTGATGAGATTGGAAATATTAAAATTGAAAACAAATTTGGTAAACATCAACACCCCAATGATCAGTACCACTACTTTAAAAAAATCTCTGAAAAAAACAACCAACTGATCGTCGGCCTGATCAGCCGTATTCTTGGTTTTTCCTTCTAATATTAATGCCAAAAAATCAATGAACCTGCGCAGCAGCCGGATGAAGAAAATCACCAGCACAGCTTTTCCAACTGCTTCGATAATTTCCCGGGATGTGATCTTATACAATTCAATATCAAGTACGGCAGGGAAGGTGAGTTTGTGTAACGAGAAAATAACAACTGCTGTAACAATAAACCATTCCATCGGAATCAATACGAGTGAAATGAATTGATCACGACTTACGTATTTTTTTGCTTTTGGAAAAAAACGGTACAAGACGCCACAAAAAAAACGGGATATAACTCCCTTTAATAAAAACATGGACAGGATGATAACAGCTATCCATAAATAACTGATCAGCGGATTGTCGAATACTCGTGTTTGTAAAAACTCAGGCATGTGCAAAAATAACGTCTTGCAACTTTATGTACATCAAAAAGTAAAGTGCTGCACTACTCCGTTTTGAAGAATGTAAAAATGACCGGGCCTTATCAGTACTTTTTGCCGGTCAGCAAACATGGCAGGCAATGGCAGCTTACGTTCAGTGAGTGTACCCGTTGTGTAAGCAATCAACTGCTGATTGTCAATACCAACAATTGTTTTACCAAATATGCCAAGGTTGGTTAACCCAACGTAGGAGATTTTATTTTTAAACGAACCGTAAATATCAAATACATAAATACCTTTCTCCGGATCGTAGAGATATACAAAACCATCCTGATCAAAAATATGTGTGGGTGAAGGCACATCATCCAGGAACATACGGAACTCGACCGTTTCACTAATAACACTGCCATCATCAGCAATTTTTTTCAACTTGCTGCTTTGCTCATCATACACCCAAATATTGTTATCATAACTCTGTGCAATGGCTTTTACCTGAAAGATGTTTTGCTTGCGCAGATCAATGGTATTGATCATGTTCAGGAAACGATCCAATACTATAACGGTGGCAAAATTTTTATAATAGAGCAATACCTTTAATGGGTTACTGGCATCAATGGAATGAAGTTTTCCGTAACGCCGCACATCGTTGAACACACCCATCGAGTCGCCATTGCCATTCAGTTTCTTCAATTGATTGTTTTTGGAAAGCAGATAATAGTTCCCCAGGTTGTCGATTGTAAAATCAATATAATCACCTTCAATACTTTTTACGGGAGTAAACACAGCTTCCTGCGCATTGCTTTGCAATGCAATTACGAAACATAGTATGGGTAAAAAAATTTTCATTTTTTATAATATTCCAGTGTTAGCTGCTCCCCATCAAACGCTGCATAACTGAAATAACGTATCCAATCGCCGAGGTTGACATAACGGCTTGTATCAGACAGACGAAAATCAATGGGCAAATGTCTATGTCCAAACACAAAAAAGTCAACTTTCTTTTGCTGCAACACTTCTTTGCAATAAATGATCAGCCATTCCTTGTCTTCGCCCAAAAAGGTTTCCTCTACAGTGCCTGTTTGTGCACGGCTTCTCCGGCTGAGATAATTGGCTAAGCCAACTCCAACGTAGGGAGGCAATATTCCAAATAACCATTGGCAAACCGGATTTCGAAATACCTTCTTCAGGAATTTATAACCATGATCGCCCGGGCCTAATCCATCTCCATGACCTACCAAAAACTTCGCTTGATTGAATTCAAACTCCTTTGGCTCATAATATACCGGGATGTTCAGTTCTTTCTGCAAATAATCCTTCATCCACATGTCATGATTGCCTACAAAAAAATGAATGGGAATTCCTGCATCTGTCAACTCCGCCAGCTTACCCAACAAACGCACATAACCCTTGGGCACCACTGTGCGATATTCGTACCAGAAATCAAACATATCCCCCACAATAAAAATGACCGCAGCATTATGTTTGATCTCATCCAGAAACTGAACGATCTTTTTTTCACGAACAAGGCTTTGTTCATAATCGGGTGCCCCCAAATGAAAATCGGAAAGAAAGTATATTTTTTTACCGGCAGGAAGTTGCATCAAACAAATATAAAGAAGCTGCGGAACACCATTTAGGATTTTGCTTTTTGCCGAATATACTCCAGCACATCACCACTTTCAATAACAGGCTTGTCTGTCACATCGCATTTGTACCAATAGATCCATGCGGGGAACTCACCTTCATTGGTATAAACTGTAGTAACGGCACGTTCGTACAATTGCACTTCGCCTTCTTCGGGATGTACCCCTTCATAATCATCTAACTGACTGATGGCCCAATTGAATTCATCAGGAGAATTTGCCTGGTAAAGTTCACCAATAATAAAAGAATCATCAGTGGCTGGCAAAGCAGCAGGATAATCTCCTAAATCGTACAATTTGCCTTTCACTTTCCCATCGGCAAGATGTTTAAAATAAGGAGTGATGTATTGAAATGCAGGGCCATGAAAACCGCTGCGCAAGCTTCCGTAAACAAATAATAATTGTATGGCGTCGTTCATGCCTTAAAGATACAAGATGCAAGGCACAAGGTGCAAGAAATGAAAAGCCAAATTCTAAAAGAAAACGTAGGAAAAGGTACAAGATTTAAGAAAATATAGAAGGCACAAGTTGCAAAGCTTTAGATGAAAGATGGAAGCAATGAAACCCAAATTCCAAAAACCCAATTACCAATTCCACCAACTCTACCTTTCAATCAAAAACACAAAAACTTCTTTGGGGCCATGTACACCCACTACTAATGTTTTTTCGATATCGGCTGTCCGGCTGGGGCCCGTAGCAAAGCTGATAAAAGACGGAAGTTTGCCGTTGTATTTTTCCTTCACGAACTGTAATGCATCTTTTAAATCGTAGACCAACTGATTGCTGTATGCAACACAAACATGCACGGGAGCATACACACTCGTGGTTCGGCCACTTTCATTTGCAGTACTCAATACAATTGTGCCAGTACGGCTTACCAGCAGCTCGCAACCGGTAACACTTACATCGCAATCAGCAAGTTCCTGATGAAATGAAACAGGAAATTTTTGCTGCAAAAGTTTTTGCAATGGCTTTTCACGACATACTACTTTATCCCATTTACGGGCGGCGGCTAATTGCAATAATTGCTCTGCCATGTCCTGCTCATCAGCACAAAACACAAACTTGCCTTGTAAGCTGGTAAACTGTTGTGCAAACTGTACCGCCATATCATCAACAGGAGGTTGAAATACACTGTTGTTTCCTTCACTCAGAGGAAAAGGAACAGGCATCGGATGACTCAGTGCCTGTCTTATTTTTTTAAGAATATTTTCTTTTGCCGGAGAAACGCTCATAATTACGACAATGGTGGTTGAGTCAATTCACGGCCTTCTTTGTCAACATTGGCTGCGTGCATTACCGGTACATTATCTTCATCTAACAATTTCTTATGTTCAAACGGACGTTTACCGATCAAGGCTTCCACATCGCTCTGGAACAACACTTCTTTTTCCAATAAAGCTTTGGCCAGTTTTTCTACATCGCCTTTCTTTTCAGTAAGCAACTCTTTGGTGCGCAGATATGCAGATTCGATGAGCAAACGCACTTCGTTATCGATCATCTCTGCTGTTTTTTCACTGTATGGTTTGGTGAATGTTTGTTCCTGATTCGGATCATAATAACTGATGTTACCCAGCTTGTCATTCATACCATACACCGTGATCATTGAATAGGCAATGCGTGTGATCTGTTGCAGATCATTACTTGCACCGGTTGAAATTTTACCAAAGAAAATATCTTCACTTGCACGACCGCCAAGTGTCATACATATCTGATCATTCAGTTGCTCAATATTATAGAGATACTGTTCTTTTGGCGTGTATTGCGCATAACCCAATGCAGCCGTTCCTCTTGGAACGATGGTTACTTTTAATAACGGATACGCATGCTCTAAGTACCAGCCGCAAATTGCATGGCCTGCTTCGTGGTAAGCAATGATCTCTTTTTCTTCGGGGCTGATGAGTTTGTTCTTCTTTCTCCAAACCACCAATTACACGATCAATTGCATCCTGAAAATCGCTCATATCTACAGCAGGTTTTCCTTTTCTTGCTGCGATCAAGGCTGCTTCGTTACAAACATTGGCAATATCAGCTCCTGCAAAACCCGGTGTTTGTTCAGCCAGTTTATGAATATCGAGTGATTCAGAAATTTTAATGGGTTTCAGATGCACCTTGAAGATCTGCTCACGACCTTTTACATCGGGACGATCAATCGAAATTTGTCTATCGAAACGACCGGGACGCAACAACGCCGGATCTAATACATCGGGACGGTTAGTAGCCGCAAGAATGATGATACCGGTGTCGCCACCAAATCCATCCATTTCCACCAACAATTGGTTCAATGTGTTTTCACGTTCATCATTACTTACAATAGCGTTTCGTCCACGGGCACGACCAATTGCATCGATCTCATCAATAAAGATGATACAAGGTGCTTTTTCTCTTGCTTGTTTGAACAAATCACGTACACGGCTGGCACCCACACCTACAAACATTTCCACGAAATCGGAACCACTGATGCTGAAGAAAGGCACTTGTGCTTCACCCGCCATTGCTTTTGCCAGCAAGGTTTTACCGGTACCCGGAGGGCCTACCAGCAATGCACCTTTTGGAATTTTACCGCCGAGTGCTGTATATTTTTTGGGATTCTTTAAAAAGTCAACGATCTCCATTACTTCCACTTTCGCTTCGTCTAATCCTGCCACATCCTGGAAGGTTACATTTACTCTTGTTCCTTTTTCAAACAACTGCGCTTTTGATTTTCCAATGTTGAAGATGCCTCCACCTCCCGGTCCACCAGCACCACCACCACTGTTCATCTTACGCATTAGCAACACCCACAATCCAATCAATACCAAAATGGGAAGTAATAAACTGATGAGTGGACTCAACCAGTTCTCTTCTTCTTTATAATCGATAGTCGGCTTTCCTGTAACTGCTGCGTTCTCATCAATAATTTTATTAATTCGTTCAGAAAACGATTTGCTGTCAGCAATATTGAAGGACAAATGAGGACCTTTTTCTTTATCTAGATTAGCTTTTTTCGAAAACTTTTTTGCAATTGCAGGATCATTAAATGCTTCGGGCTTCAAAGTTACTCGCACTTCACCTTTGTTACGAATAACTTTCAGTTCTTTCACATAGCCTTTCATCAACATGCTGTCTTCAAACACTACTTGTGATGTTGGTAAAGCATCTGGCGCAATGCCACGAAACAGATTAAAGCCGATCAATACAGCGGCTATTAATGCGTAAAGCCAGTAAATATTAAATTTAAACGGTTTGCGGGTGTCTTTCTTTTCGCCGCTATTCTCTGGATTATTTCCTTGATTCAAACTCATCTTTTTGTTTTTTTCCCTTTTCTACGGGATTTCTGATAGTATTACAATTATGTGGCTAAAAGTTTCAGGCGGTACTTGTTAAATTTTTTCCTGGCTTTCATCCGTTCATTTATTCATGATCTGCGCTATTGGCATCGCTCCACATTTCTTCCAGGCGATAAAACTTACGTGTTTCGGGTTGAAAAATATGTACCACTACGTTTACATAATCAACCAATACCCACTGCAGCGCATTCTTTCCTTCGTGTCTGTAGGGACTCTCATCACATTCTTCCTTCACCAGGTATTCTACATGATCGGCAATGGCCTTTACCTGTGTGGTACTGGTTGCTTCGCAGATGATGAAAAAGTCGGAAACAGCTTCGGGGATCTTCCGTAAATCAAGACTTACGATATGTTCACCTTTTTTTTCCTGAATCGCACGCAGGATTGTTTTGAATAATTTACTGTTTCTGTTGATGCGGGAACTGGCCTTTGAATCTTTACTTCGGCTATTTAAGAGAGATAGTGTACTCAATCGCTTGGTGGTTTAATGAATAAATCTGTTTTTTGCTAGAACGTTCGGTCGTAGCTTTTTACTTTTTATTTTGTCCAAAATTATACAATCTTGCGCAACCATGCCTCTTAAAAAATCAGATACCTCCTGGATTGAGCTGGACATTGTGGACAGCACCAACAACTATGCCATGGGGTTGGTTCATGCAGGAGTGGCACAGCACGGTACGGTTGTGTTTGCCCACCATCAAAACAAGGGGAAAGGACAACGGGGAAAAAGCTGGGAAACTGAACCTGGCGCCAACCTTAGTTTTTCCATTATTCTGAAGCCCCAGTTCCTGTTACCAACACAGATGTTTCAGTTACTGGCGGTTACCGCTGTTTCTGTAAGGCAGGTGTTAGAGAACTCTATTGGTGATGAAGCGAAAATCAAATGGCCCAATGATCTTTATTGGCGTGACAGAAAGACAGGGGGGATCTTGATCGAAAATGTGCTGCGGGGTACACAATGGCAATGGGCTGTAGTTGGTGTTGGTATTAATGTAAACCAAACAACATTCGGGCAGCTGCACAACCCCGTTTCCATAAAACAGATCACAGGCAAAGAAACGCCGGTAAAAGAATTGGCCCAAGCCATCCATGCCAACCTGCTGCATTCCGTTGCAAAACTTGAAAAGGAAGGATTTGAACCATTTTTTCATCAATATAACCGGCACCTTTATAAACAAGGTGAACAGGTGGAGTTAAAGAAAGGGAACCGAAGTTTTATCACGACAATCAAGGGGGTAAACAAACAAGGTCAGTTACAAACAGGCATTGAAACAGAAGAAAATTTTGATTTTGGAGAAGTGGAATGGGTATTATGATATTTCCTGTTTTTTAACCATCTTCTCTCGTTTGAAACAGCAGCAGGGCCTTACCTTTGCGGCACGTAAAAAAACTTAAACATATGAAAATTGCTGTAGCAAAAGGCGATGGAATAGGTCCTGAAATTATGGAAGCCGTATTGTCGATTTTCGACGCTAACAAAGTACCGCTGGAATATGAAACGGTAGATATGGGCAAGTGGGTGTTCGACAAAGGTTTCAACAACGGCATGACGCCTGAAGCTAAACAAACCATTGAAGCGTTGGGTCTTCTTTTCAAAGGACCAATGGAAACACCAAAAGGCAAGGGTGTAAAAAGCATCAACGTTACAGCACGTAAAACCTGGAATACTTACGCCAACAAACGTGATTTCCAAACCCTGCACGGTGTTGATACCGTTTTCAGCAAGGCGGGCATCCCCATTGATATTACTGTTGTTCGTGAAAATATTGAAGATACCTATGGCGGTATTGAACATATGTTAACGCATGATGTGGCATTGAGCCGTCGCTTTATTACCCGCCCCGGTAGTATGCAGGTGATCCGTTATGCGTTTGAAATGGCAAGGCAGAAAAATGCAAAACGCATTACCTGTGGTCATAAAGCAAACATCATGAAGATCACCGATGGTTTGTTCCTGGAGTGTTTTCATGAAGTGGCAAAAGAATATCCGGAATTGAAAGCCGATGATATTATTGTAGATGATTTGTGTATGAAGTTGGTTACACGTCCCGATCTGTTTGATGTGGTTGTATTAACCAATCTGCAAGGTGATATTGTGAGTGATCTTTGTGCCGGCTTGGTTGGCGGATTAGGTTTTGCTCCGACTGCAAATATTGGTGATCATATTTCCATTTTTGAAGCAGTACATGGCACAGCACCGGATATTGCCGGAAAAAATATTGCCAACCCAACAGCTTTGTTATTAAGTGGATTAGCGATGCTTCGTCATCTTGGATTAACAGAAAATGCAGGGTTGATTGAAAACGCATTATTGTACACATTGGAAAACGGAATTCATACCGGTGATTTTGGCGACAAGTCAATTCCCGCTGTAAATACAACGCAGTTTGCTGAAGCCATCATCAACAATTTTGGCAAGAAACCGCAAAGTGGTGGAAGAGAGATTGTTCCCAACAAACCGGGCACTCCTACTCCGTTGAAACTGGAATACAATTCGATGATGGTGTCAAAAGAAGGCGATGCAGAAACAATTGTTGGTGTTGACCTGTTTATTGAAAGCGATGAACAACCCACTGCCATTGCTGAAAAATGTCAGCGTCATGCAGGTGTTAAGTTTAAGTTAGTAAGCATCAGTAACCGTGGGACACAAGTATGGCCAACAGGTTCGGTTTATACCAACCTCGTGAATCAATACAATGTACGTTTTGAAAGCATTGAAGATTATCCGCTGAATCAACAAGACGTTATTGGATTGTATGTAAGCATGAGTGGTAATTTCAAGATCTGTTCATTTGAACTACTGAATATGTGGGGCGATAAGAAAGCGTATAGTTTGGCGCAGGGGCAGTAAGCAATAAATTTTTCTACTTAAAAAAGAGTGTCATGTTTGACACTCTTTTTTAATTTAATTATTTACAGCCCCTGCATCGATCCAGCAAATGATCGAGTTTTTTTGTGCTGTTGTTAATGTGCCTGTTTTCGGCATTGAGCCACTCAATACAGCTGCACGGATCTGTGCTTTGGCTGCATTGATCTCTGCATAACTGGTTAACGGGCCGGGACCATTTGCAGAACCGGAATTATGACAACCGCTTACGGCGCAAGTGGATTGAAAAATCGGCGACACATTTGCAGAAAACTGAATAGCGGCACCTGAACAATTAGGCGTATAAATAGCACCACCGCCACCGCCGTTATTACCACCACCCGTTGACCCCCCATCAGATTTCTTACAGGAATAGATAAAGCATACTGTTAACAGCATTGAACATGAAATAAGCCATTTCATAAAAAAAATTTAAACGTTATGACACCTATCATTCAATTAACGGAAAATTGAGTTAACAGGTTGCCTGTGCCATAATTTTAAAGTTTGCTGTCGTGAATAATTGATATGGACAATTTTTGACTATGTTGCGGAACGTACACAGCTCATTCGCTTTTATACAATCCCAACTGTATGAACAATCAAAAAGTAATTTATGAACCCGTACAGAGCAAGCAACATTTTTTGATCCTCGACGGATTAAGAGGAGTTGCTGCATTTGCGGTTGTGGTATTCCATTTTATGGAATGGATCATTACCGACTTCAGCAAAAACTTTATTGCACATGGTTTTCTTGCTGTTGATTTCTTTTTCTGTTTATCAGGATTTGTGATCGCTTATGCATATGATAACCGCATGGAAACATTAGGGATCAAAACGTTTTTCAAACTCCGGCTGATCCGTTTACATCCATTGGTGTTGCTTGGTTCTGTGTTAGGGTTACTTGGATTTTTTCTTGACCCTTTTTCGAATGAAGCAGCACAATACAGCAGTGGAATGATCGCATTATTGTTTCTCAGTTCCGTATTCCTCATTCCTCTTCCCCTAATGGCTGATCGTTCTTTTAATTTGTTTGGCCTTAATGCACCTGCATGGTCGTTGTTCTGGGAATACATTGCTAATATTCTTTATGCACTCATTTTACGCAAATTGAGCCGAACAGTTTTGTTACTGTTAGCACTACTTGCAGCAACAGGCATTTGTATCATTGCCTATCGTACAGGAAATCTGTTGGGAGGCTGGAGTAAAGATAATTTTTGGGATGGCGGCGTACGTGTTGCTTATTCATTTTTAGCAGGCATGCTCGTTTACCGTTCAAAATGGATCATCAAAAACAAACTGGGCTTTACAGGACTAACGCTACTATTATTACTTGCTTTCCTGATGCCGTTTGGAAAATGGAACTGGCTTACAGAATCATTTGCAGTGCTCTTTTATTTCCCCTTGATCGTTTCGTTGGGTGCAGGTACACAGCTGTCGGAGAAAGTAAAGAAAGTATGTATGTTTTCAGGTTCTGTTTCTTATCCATTGTACATGACGCATTATGCCTTCATCTGGATATTCGGCCATTATTATCTTGCGCAAGAGCCTGGAACAAGTGAATTGACAATTGTGATCTCATGCGGCACAATATTACTGGTTGCCTTCAGTTACCTCGTAATGAAGTTTTACGACATACCGGTAAGAAAGTATTTGCAAAGACGCTGGAACAAATGATCCTGTGTATTATCTCTCTGCTGCCTGTAATGCATCAAGTATCTGCTGCGTATGAATTTTTGTAAGCACTCTTGTTATAACAGCCGCAATGATCCCTTTCTCGTTAATCACAAATGTGGTACGAACCAACCCGTCATATATTTTACCCATGAATTGCTTCTTACCCCACACATCGTAAGCATTGATTACTGCATGATCTTCGTCGGCAATTAAGCGGAAGGGAAGATTATTTTTTGCTTCAAAGCGTTTATGTTTTTCAACCCCATCTTCGCTAACACCAATAATTTCGTATCCGAGTTTTTTCAGTTCAGAAAAATTATCACGCAGATTACAGGCCTGCACCGTGCAGCTTGCCGTAAGATCTTGTGGATAGAAATACAGTATTATTTTTTTGCCTTTGTAATCAGCTGATGATATTTTCTTTCCATCCTGATCAATGCCTTTAAAAGCAGGTGCTTTATCGCCCAGCTTTTAATCTGGTCACATAGTTTTTAAAAGGTTCTTTTTTGATTGCCTTACCTGCCGATGATTTTGAAGCAGCTTTTTTTACTGTCGGTTTCTTTGCTGCTGCTTTCTTTTTTGTTGCCATGTTGATATAAAACGTTTCGGTAGAAACACCAATGTTGTTGATTTGTTCGAACAGAATCAGATGAACATCTGCATTCTTATTTTCTTGTAAAGCGAATGATCCGTTCGGTTGTATTGCCTGCCTCATCTTCTACTGTGATCTTTAATTCATGTTCTCCCGGCGGACAATGTTCATCTACCTTGTATCGATATACCGGGCCAAGTCCGCTAAACATCAGCCATTCACCATCCAGTTCTGCACGAAAACTGTAGATCGCTTTTTTATTATCTGCAACAGTACATGTAATTGTTGTTGCATTCCCAACTGTTCCACCATCAACCACACCTGCAACTGCAAGTGTTGGCGGCACTTGATCAACTTCCAGCCAAAACTCACCAAAGTCACGTGACTTTGCTTCGTACCATCCCTTTGCAAATGCTGCACGTTCCACTACCGTTTTTCCTCTGCTGTTGTGGATCATGATTACACGATTACTTGCACTTGCCGGAATTTCTTTATTCGGCTTAATACGAAACATCATTGAATCATGCGCTGGTATCAACGGCGTGTGCATCACATGAATATTGGAATAAGCAGTTGCACTTGTTTTGTAGTTGTACACAAAACGGAAGGCATCATAAAAACTTCTTTCACTACTCACCATTTGCACATCGCCCTGTTCAAAAATATTGATCTGGTTGGGTAGCATATACCTGCTGTCCTTTTGTAAGTTGGCAGGAGATGATACTGTTGCTGTGCGTTTCAATTTAAAACGAAGCGTTGATGCATTGTTGTTGGCATCTTTTACAACAATTTTTACCTGGCGGGTTGTTGTATCATTCAAATGGATCAATCCGTCATCTTGTTTGAAATAGATCGGTAAGCGGTCGCTGGGTAAAGGAGACAAATGTTGATAGTAAGAACCACCATTTGTTTTTATTCGATAATCGATATGTGCATTGAGATAACGTGTTTGCAAATAATCAATGCCATCGATCTGAAATCCACTGACGGGTTCTTCATCAACATAAACCACTGCTTCAAAAATTCCATTTGCATTTGGCACACCTGTAACACGATCGGTTGCAACAATCGCAAATGAAACAGCTTCGCTGCTTACTGTAATTGTACCGCCTACCACACTATACCCACCGGCTACACGGGTTAACATCATTGTGCGGGGTGTTTGCTCGTATGTACTTTTTGTGCGGTCGTAGACAGCAAGTTTTGTTATATCGGGAGGCGTAACATCCTGTACACGATGAAAGAGTAAGGCATTCAAACATGCATCATCATCTGTTCTGCGTATTTCATAATGCACATGTGGACCTGCAGATGCTCCTGTATTTCCACTATATGCCAACAGTTCGTTTTTCTTTACAGGAAATTCACCTTTCACAAATTCCACATCTCCTTTCCAGCTTTGTTTTGCATACTGTCCTTCCTTCATCGCTTTCAAGACTTTTGTGGGAAACGTATTCATGTGACAGTACAACGTTGTATAACCATTTGGATGACTTACATAAATCGCATTGCCAAAACCATTGGGGTCTACTTTTACTTTTGATATCCACCCGTCTGCAGGTGCATACACCGGTAAATTTTCACGGCGAAGTGTAAACAGATCAAGCCCCATATGAAAATGATTGGGACGCATCTCTCCGAAATTTGCATTCAGCTTTAACGGAATATCTAACGGATACCGAAAATAATTGGTGGGATAGTTTTGCTCAGGAAAAAGTTGAGCCGTTGCAGTATAGAAAATAAACAACGAAAAATAGAGAAGGGAAAACTGTTTCAACATGCGGCAAAAATAGGAAGATGAATGAAAGTGTTTGCCCTCAACAGACGATACAGTACTAACAATGGGTTGCTGGTTGTGAATAAGTATATTGAGGCATAAAAAAGATATTACCTAAAAAATAATAGTTTCATTTTCGAATTAATCTACCCTTAGATTTACTAAATTTTGTAGTTTTACAAATAACTAAACCTAAATAATGTTTAAATCTGTTGAAATATGTGCTGGTGGTGGTGGTCAGGCCCTTGGCTTAGAAATGGCAGGCTTTGAACATGTTTGTCTGGTTGAAATAGATGAACACGCCTGCCAAACCCTAAAACTCAATAGACCCCATTGGCATGTTGCACAGGGTGATTTAAAAAAATTTTCCGGAAAGAAATACCAAGGAGTTGATCTGTTAGCTGGTGGGGTTCCTTGCCCTCCTTTTTCTGTAGCAGGTGAGCAACTTGGCTCGAATGATGAGCGAGATCTTTTTCCAGAAGCTTTACGACTTGTCAAAGAAATTAACCCAAAAGTTGTAATGCTGGAAAATGTCCGAGGTTTATTTGATCCCAAGTTTGAAGGCTACAGAAAGAAAATAACAACTAGGCTTAAAAAATTAGGATATGAATCAGACTGGAAACTTGTTCAAGCTGCTGATTTCGGAGTTCCTCAATTACGTCCCCGAACCATATTGATTGCTACAAGAAAAGATTTACTTATTCCCTTTAACTGGCCTGAAATCAAATTAAAGTCTCCCACAGTTGGTGAAGCTCTTTTTGACTTAATGATTTGCAATGGCTGGAATGGCGCAATGAGTTGGAAAGAAAATGCCAACTCCATAGCCCCGACTCTAGTTGGAGGTTCTAAAAAACATGGCGGTCCTGATTTAGGACCTACACGAGCTAAAAAGGCATGGTCGCTCTTAGGAGTTGACGGAGCTGGTGTAGCCGACAATGCACCAGATATCAATTTTAATGGCATGCCCCGACTTACTGTTCGAATGACTGCACGTATCCAAGGTTTTCCGGATAGCTGGATGTTTTCAGGTAAAAAAACAGCATCTTACAGGCAAATAGGTAATGCATTTCCTCCACCTGTTGCTTATAACATTGGCAAAGCCATATTCGAATTTCTCATAGCAAACACTAAGCATGAAACCAAAAAGCTTATTAGCAAAAGAAAGAGAAGTATTTCACAAGTTGCTGCTTGAAAATGTTCTTTTAATTGATAAAAATGGGATTCCAAGCAATGCTGACAAAGATCAAAAATCAAGCGTTCAGTTTGCAACGAATATTGCAAAACAACTCTTTGCTAGTATCGGTGAAAGGCAATCTGGACAAAGCTCAGGAAACCAATTTGAACAGATTGTTGCAGCCTTTCTAAATAACACATTCCCCAAACTATCAAATTTAAGACCTGGCAAATGGTCTATTTATCAAGTAGGTTCAAGATCAAAAAATAAAATTGCTGAATTTGCTCAATATGAACATTTACGTTTATTAAATGAGCTTTCTAAAAATAATGCACCACTCGCTGCTTCATTAGGAAATGATTATTCAATTGCCCCTGACATTGTAATAACAAGAGGAAGAGAATCAGATAGTGAAATTAACATAGAAAGTATTTTAGTCGATAATAACACTGGTACGCTGTCAGATTTAAGAACGGGTAATTCAACGAATCAAATTCTACATGCAAGTATATCAACTAAATGGACTCTTCGAAGCGATAGAGCACAAAATGCACGATCGGAAGCCTTAAACCTAATCCGCAACAGAAAAGGACGCACCCCACATATCGTTGTTGTTACAGGAGAACCAACCCCTAGTCGACTTTCATCTTTGGCTTTAGGCACAGGAGATATTGATTGCGTTTATCATTTTGCATTACCTGAGCTAATAGCTGCTGTAGATGAAAGTGGTAATGATGAAGCGCTAAAAATGCTTGAAATAATGGTACATGGAAAAAGATTGAAGGATATCGCCGACTTACCTTTAGATCTTGCTGTATGAAAAAGAGTTCATTTAGCATGTAACATTATTGGAATCTACAAGATTGTAAGAACCTCAATATAGAATCATAAAGCAAATTCTTCTAAAAAAGGGTACTTCGCTTTATTTCTGCAGATAAAATTGTGTAGTTATCAACAAAACAGTAATTACAAAATAAATAAGAAGTGTAAGTGAAAATTTTCTCAGTGTGCCCTCCTTGTAGGCAGCGATCCCTAATACAAATACTCCTGCAACCATCGACAATATGATAAGAAATGCAGGGATTTTAACATCAAACAAATTTCGACAGAGCACCAATAAGATTGAAAACCCAAGTATCAATAAGCCTGCTTTTTTAAACATAAGTAGCAATTAGAGTTTTTCATTCAGTTTCGAACACAAAGTTACAGAAAATATTTATTCAAAGAAACTGTGCACCTGTATTCTGCTTTCACAGCCGACAGAATTGGTATGTACAAGAGTGCGACGCCAATGCAGCCAAACAGCATTACTAACGCCTGTTACCAAAATTGCTCAGTAAAAACTTCAAAAACGTTCAAAATTTCACGTTCAGATTAGCGCTCAATCCAATACTTTTGCAGCCAAATTCTCCCCATGCCAAAAGATAATTCAATAACCAGTGTGCTGATTGTAGGCAGCGGCCCCATTGTGATTGGCCAGGCCTGTGAGTTTGATTATTCGGGTTCGCAGGCAGCCCGCAGTTTACGTGAAGAAGGAATTGAAGTGATCCTGATCAACAGCAACCCGGCGACCATTATGACCGACCCGATGATGGCCGACCGTGTGTACCTGTTGCCCCTTACCATTGAAAGTATTGAACAGATCCTGGAAGAAAATCCGCAGATCAACGCTGTATTGCCTACTATGGGCGGACAAACAGCCCTCAACCTTTGTAAAGAAGCGGATGAGCTGGGCATTTGGGAAAAATTTGGTGTGGCAATGATCGGGGTGGATGTGAAAGCGATCGATACAGCCGAAGACCGGGAGAAATTCCGCCAGCTGATGATCGATATTGGTGTGGGCGTGGCTCCGAGTCGAGTTGCCAACTCATTGCTGGAAGGAAAAGAGTTTGCGCAAGAAATCGGTATTCCATTGGTGATCCGTCCGTCGTTTACCCTCGGTGGCAGTGGCGGCAGTATTGTGTTTCATAAAGATGAGCTGGATGCGGCATTGGAACGTGGATTAACCGCCAGCCCCATGCACGAAGTGTTGGTAGAAAAAGCATTGCTCGGCTGGAAAGAATTTGAATTGGAACTGCTTCGTGATAAGAATGATAATGTGGTGATCATTTGTACCGTAGAGAATTTTGACCCGATGGGGGTACATACCGGCGACAGTATTACTGTTGCTCCGGCAATGACCTTGAGCGATACGGCGTTCCAGAATATGCGGAACATGGCGATCAAAATGATGCGTAGCCTCGGCAACTTTGCCGGTGGTTGCAACGTACAGTTTGCCATGAACCCGGAGAACGAAGAAATTATTTCAGTAGAGATCAATCCACGTGTAAGTCGCTCTTCAGCACTCGGCAAGTAAAGCAACGGGTTATCCCATTGCAAAAATTGCTGCGAAGCTGGCAATCGGTTATACATTGGATGAACTGAAAAACCAGATCACCCAAACTACTTCTGCTTACTTTGAACCAGCGCTTGACTATGTAATTGTTAAGATGCCACGCTGGAATTTCGACAAGTTTAAAGGTGCGGATGATCGTTTAGGCTTACAGATGAAGAGTGTGGGTGAAGTGATGGCCATCGGCCGCAGCTTTACCGAAGCGGTACAGAAAGCTTGTCAGAGTCTGGAGAACAATGCAGTTGGCTTGGGTTACTATGGCCAGAGTATGAAACATGCAGAAGAGCTGATCGAATATATTAAGGTGCCGAAATGGGATCGCATCTTCCGCATTAAAGATGCATTGATGGCGGGTGTGAGTGTGAAAACAATCGTAGAAGCAACCAAGATCGACCGTTGGTTTATTTACCAGATCCAGGATATTGTGAATATGGAAAAGGAGCTAATGAAGCATGATATGAAATCGCTTACCAAAGAATTGCTCACCGAAGCAAAACGGATGGGCTTTGGCGATGAACAGATCTGCCGGATCATGAAAGAAGATGCCAGCGAAGATGAGCTCTACGAAAAACGCAAGGCCTGGGGTATTACCCGTGTATATAAAATGGTGGACACCTGCAGCGCAGAGTTTGAAGCAAAGACGCCGTATTTCTATAGTACGTTTGAATAATACTGAACAGTATTCTTATTTGAACCCTGGCTTTAGTCAGGGTTCTTTTTTTTATGGCTTCTTAAAAATAAAAATCCCCTCTTGTGGAGGGGACTTTTCAGCAGTTGGTTTCGGGTCTTTATTGTTTAATAAAGCTTTTGGTGGAAAGCCCGTTCTTTCCTTTTATACGGAGTACATACATTCCCGCTTGCAAGTGAGCTATATTGATCTCAGTATTAAAAGTGATGGTTTGGGTGCGTTGCAGCACCTGACCGGTTATATTGACAAGTTCAATTTGTGATATGCTGCTTGGCTCTGCAAAATTGATCAGATTTTTTTCGGAGGCCGGGTTGGGGGCTGAAAGTTTCCCGTTTGGCTTACACTTCTTTTAAAAATGCCTTTTCCTGTAACATCGTTGCCTTCTCAATAACTTCCGTGTGCGAAATCTGCTTCATACAAATATTATGACCATTGCATGGCGGGCGGTCTGCATGATGAAGGCAGGGTGAGCAGTAGACGTTTTTATAAATTTCTACATTAAACGGTTGTTGGATTGAAAGGTGTGCCGGATCCGTTGGTCCCCAGAGTGACACGCTTTTTGTATGTTGCGAAAACGCCAGATGCAGAGGACCGGAATCATTGCTGATGATCATTTCGGCCTTTTGAAGCAGGAAAACATATCCGTCAAGTGAAAATTGGCCGGCGATATTGTAGACCCTGTCAGCAAAAGTCCGTAACTCATCTTTAAAATTATCTGCTACCAGTTTGTTTTCAGAGGAAGAGCCCGAGAGTAAAATTGTGAAACTGGTGTTGTTAACGAAATGTTCAATAACCAATTTCCAGTTTTCAACACCCCATTTACGTTCGGGCATTAAATCTGATGCATTGCTGTTAATGATGATAAACCGTTCAATAGTAGCATTGGAAAGAAATTCATTTACATTCTTCTTTTGTTCTTCCCGTACATAAAAAGGGAACACGGTGGAGTAATCAACTTCAGTTACCTCAAGCAATTTCATAACCTCGGCATACACTTCCCGTATTGATTTTTTGGTATTGAAGTAGATTTGATGTGTATCAATTCCTTTTCGAAAAGCTGTTGACTTTCGATAATACCCATAACGGTTTCGTGCAAGACTGAATAGTGAAAGAAACGTTGTGAAATATGAGTACACTTCAAGATTAATAAATGTATCAGCTTTCTTCCTCACCATCTGAAAAATAACGCCGCATGTAGAAAAAATAAGTCCTGCTAAACTCCGGTCATTGATCAATAAAATATCATCTACATAATCACCCAGCATCTGCATGCATTGAGCATTTGAACTTGATGTAACAAATGTAACTTTAGCAGAAGGGTACTTCTTTTTAAGGGCTTGCAAAGAAGGAGCAAACTCAACGATACTTCCCATGCCCACAATTTTGCAAATAATTACCTGTTTGCCATCCAGCGATCTAAAGCCATGATCCCTTCGCAAAACAGCGCCGGCAAGCAACGCAGCAATATTTGAGACGAAGCCAACAGGTGGGCCAATAAAGCGATCAATAAATAACTTAGTACGATAATTCATCTTTATGAATGATAGCCATTTTTGAAAGATAACACTTGCCCGGCAATATTAATTTTACAGCATCTGGTTTCATCAGATTCCAGTTTGGCTGACTTGCAACCTGTAACAGGTAGGGAAGATCTTTACCTCGCTTTATTGAAAATGTATACTTCCCCAACATGTGATTGTTTTTATAGTATTGCATTGTAACATTCTGTATCTCGTTACTGTTATTCGACAACACAAATCTAAACGCTGCCCCTCTTGTATCGATTGCCGGATCCAACTTTGCAGAAACAGTATCCGCAGCTGATTTTTTAAAATGAAGTATCTTGTCCTCATCTTTGTTTTCACTTACCTGGCCAAGTACGTACGGCAGCATTTTCAAATGATAAGTTTGAGGTACACGGGTAAAAAGATCAGGAAAAAAATCATAGCCTTCTAAACTGATACTATCTCCAATGATGCCGGTCTTTAATGTTTCAATTGACTGGAAAGCTGAATCCACAAAAACATAGGCTTTCTTTTCCACCTTATTGTAAAACGATACGGGAACCGGCAAGGAGTTATTGAAAACAACAATATCGTTTGGTATTGAATCGACACCATAAACAGTTAAGAGTATCCGGTGATGTTTGGGAAACTGTTTTCTGATCTGATAAACAGAATCATTGTAATAGCAACACCTGAATAACGGATGCGTATTCACGCCAATACTGTCTTTCGCCCAAAGTGTCATCCCGTCAACAATAAGCCGTGGTTTGTAATTATTATAAACATGCTGAAATACAGAATAATGTCTAATACTATGAGGAACTTTATCAAGAGAGTTGGCTTCAGGCATTGCAGAAATATTATTGACTAAAACATAGTTGACCTTGCCTGCTACCATTTCATCGGTAAACTTTCGTTGTAGCTTATTATTATGATAAAAGTGAACGCCTTGATTAAAAAAATGTATTGGCTGGTCGTTTAGAAAAAAGGCAGCTAAAGGACGATAACAAACTTCATCTATATATCCCTCTATGATCTTGCTATTCTTCAAGTACGCAAGCGTCTTATATTTTTTTTGCGGATCTGTTTCTTTTATAAGAGGCATGTCAAAAGAGTTCGCTTCTGTCAAATCCCTGCTACGGTAATAATTCCGTAATTGGTCAATTCTTGAAAAAACAGTTACAGTGTGATCGCTTGCTGCCAGATTATCATCGGACATATAGTTAAAGCGATTAACTTTTTCAGCGGAAAAAACCGGCAAATTATCTGTTCTGATCTTATCTACAGAAGCTGAATATAAACTTCGCAAGGCAGGTGGCCGGGGAAATTTAAACAGCCATATCAACGAGAACGAACTGACTAGAAAAACAAAAGCGAATTTCAACACAGACTTCTGCTTGATTACAACAAGAGCAATGAAAAGGCTGAAAATCAGAAAAACAAAACTGGAAAGATTATCGTCGGTATTTTCTACAAACGAATGACGTATTAAACCCCGCTGGAAGTTTACGAGATAATAGATGCAAAAAAATATCAACGCTGTCCAGTGAAATACCCGATCTTTTTGAAAGCCTTTTCTTTGTAGAATAGCATAACAAAAAATAAGTATAACCCCAACCGGAAAAACAAAATAATGAAACCTGAATTTGTAATTTAAAATTTTTGAGACTGTTGCATAACCCCATGATTGTGCCGATTGCAAATAACCTACTGTGAGCTGAATGCTTTCCCAAATCTCCCGAAAGCCAAGTATGAAAACCAATAGCAATAAAAACAACAGTGCAACAAACATTACAGCAGCAAACAAGCGTTTCATTTTGAACCAGCCGTTATCGAAGAAACCTGCAATAAAAGGAGTGCCGACACAACTCGTTACAAATAATGCAAATCCCGTATCGGGCCTGAACAACAGCATTGTAAATAGCAAACCGGCTGCGTAGCTTAGTCTTTTAAACGAATAGCCACTGTTGAAATAATCATAAACAACCAGGAAAAAAAGAACAGCAATGGCATGATAAAACGGAAACAAGACCTGCAGTGTTACAGAAAAAACCACCCACACAATGGCATAAAAACGACTCTTAAACAGATGTGTCAGAAAAAAATAGTACACCAAAAAGAAAAGTGAATGCAGGCATGTGTAAATTTTATACGCTAAGGATAGATCCTTGTTGATCCATGCATAAAAAAGCCCTGTTAAATAATCATTGAAATTATGCGGACTAAAATGCTGAAATAACGGAATTTCATGGTACAAATAGGTTCGTTTAATTGCCATAGCGGCGCTTGCTTCTTCAAAAAAATCGATCGTGCCATTGAAAATTGGATGATACGCATTGTACAGTGCCATACCCGCCACAGCAAACGCAAACGAAACAGATAGAACTGAAGAACTCTTTTGTGGTTTCCATCGAACTAAATAAAAAACAACCACCAAAAACAGCAGTACAAAGCTGAAAACATATCCGGATTGCCCAACGAATACAAGTCGCTGATTCAACAGCATCACAATTTCCTGCGAAAGCAATAAATAAAAGGGTACTAAAATTAATCCCAATGAATACTTATAATAGCTAATAATTCTATCAGCCTCGATAGATTGGCGTCGAAAGAAAACGAGTAGCAGAAAAAAAAGCGGCAGCAGATAGTCCCAGCTGTTATTTAATAAAGAAGAAAAGAATTGGTTCAGCAAATAAAAAAATGAAATGCTTACCAGCAGATCATTCACTAAACTATACAGCTCTATTACCCGGTTCTTTTTGCTACTTGTTATTGTTCCAACTACAAAAAAAGATAGTAACATTACCAATGAAGGCAAATAATGATTAGTGAACTGAAGGGCTACAAATACTGACCCGAAGCATATCCATCCAAAATTCAGAATCAGTTTGTGTTTGTATATTCTTCTGAAAAAAATATACAACACAACTGTACAAAAGACAGGAAGTATGAAAGCTTCCGGAGGAATACTAGAAAAATTTCGTTCTTTATAAAGCTTAATTAAGGTATCAGATAGATCAATTTTTGGTTTTAAAAATAAATAGGAAAGAATACACCCTATTGCACAGGCAGAAAGAAGATGCATCCATTGTTGTTGGTTAAAATACTTTCCAAAGAAACCGTTCTCGTTTTTGATTGCTTTTTTGTAAATGCTATACAAAAGAATCTCTGCAAGAAACAGAATAAACAACCATCCCGAAATACTACTGATAAAAAAAGAGACTACTAACCCTGCTACAAGAATTGCCTCTTGTTGGTAATAAAATTTCTTGTCGGAGAAAAAAACATAGCAAGCCAAAAAAGAACAAAAAGCAAATAAAAAAAATAGCCCAAAGAAATAAGATATCTGATTAAAAGCAACCTGTTGCAGACAAAAAACAAGTGCAATTTTCGCATAATGATTGAGTTTGCTGACAATTAATTCTCCGTCTTGCAAGTTCAAAACCGCTCTTACTATAGCCCCCGAAAAAAAAAGAACAATTAGAAAAAAAGCTACTACCCGGAAATACAATGTAACCCTCGCCGAAACAAGTATGTTGTTCAACGTTGCTTCGCCAATCATGTCAGTAAAGCCTGGTACTAATTCAAAATCAGAAAAAAATAAAATCACCAAAAAACCAATGGCATATAACAATGAGGCGATCGGCCAGCTGTTATTCCAGGAATGTGTGAAGTTGTTTAATTTCATATCAGAAAGTAAAGCCGGAAATTATTGATCTTTTCGAAAAGTCAAATGAATACCTGTGGCAAGAAATTTTTGATCCTGCAATATTTTTGATTCGGCATATCCAATAGAACTGCCAAAAGTGAGCAGGCCATTGAGAATTCTGGACCGCATTTTTGTTGAACCCGCTGTATAATACTTATTTTCCTTCCAGAATATTTTCTTGAGTCGCTTGTTTAATAATGCGGTAAAAAGTAAATAATCTAAACAGCTTCCAAGCAAGTGAAAACTGTATTTCGTTTCTAAATGCGTGAGCTTGCCATTAAATAAAGAAACAGCCTCCTTCCTTGTGAAACGTTGCACATGCCCTGCCGTTCTTTCCTTTGTATGAAAACCTATCAGCTTCTCCGACAGCCAATAAATAGAATGTGCCTCACAGGGAATAAACGTATGTAACAGTCCGCCTCGTTTCAAAAAACTACTGCAATCCTGAATTACTTTTTGTGGATTAGGAACATGTTCCAATACGTCCAACATAATTATGGCATCAAACGAATCAGGCATCAAATTCATTTCACCTGCATCAGCAATTAAAAATTCAATTTTATCACTTTGGTTGAATGCTTTTGCCTTTGAAATTGCTTGCGTACTTATATCAATACCCGTAAAATGTGTTTCCGGAAATCGATCTGCCAAAGCAAAAATGAATTTGCCTGCTCCGCAACCAACTTCTAATACCTTTTCAGGCTTTTGTGAATAAAGCACATCAAAAAGATAATCAAATTTTAACCGGGGAAAATCAAGTCCATTCACATCAATCTTATGACCCCATGTATGTTCTTCATAATTATAGTCCGCTTTATTGATATTGTTTACTTGCTTCATAAACCTGTACCTGTATGGCAATGATACTAAAAAGAATACCTCCGTCATTAAAGAGGATTGTTTTAGATGCCGGTATTTCACTTATTGTTTAATAAAGCTTTTTGTAACAGTACCGTTCTTTCCAGTTATACGGAGTAGATACATTCCCGCATGTAAGTGAGCGATGTTTATCTCCGTATTAAAAGTGATGGTTTGGAGGCGTTGCAGAACCAGACCGGATATATTGATCAGCTCAATTTGCGATATACTTCCCGGTTCTGCAAAACTGATCAGAATTTTTTCGGATGCAGGGTTAGGGCTAATGTGAATCAGTTCAGTGCGACTAAACCAAACCTTTTCAATTTGCGACGAACGCACCCTGCCCAATTTATCAACTGCCCGCAGTCGGTAATAATTCCAGCCAATGAAAGGTGATTTGTCTTCTTCCGCATAAGCAGCGGTATTTAGTATAACCTTGGCTTGTACCACTTTCAATGGTTCAAACTGGAACCCATTCTTACTTCGTTCAACTATATACTCTTCTTGCTCATCATTACTATTCAACATCCAGTCGATGGCAACATCTGTTTTACGTGCACGCACTTTAAAGACAGATAAATCCAGCGGCAGAACGTTTTCATGAAAATCAGTACTTGCTAACGAAAAGGGACTGAAATTGGAAACATTATTCCAGGTAATGGAGCCCTCTGTAATATTACCGGTAGTTGTATTTGCACCAAAAGAATCCCAGTTCGTTCCATTAAAATGAGCAATGGCCAATGTTGGAAGATCGGATACATACGACACATTACAATTGCTTCGTGCATTCCAGGAAAGGGTAACATTAACAGATGAAGAACCTATATTTCTGTCCAGCCTCCAATATTCACAACGACTCACTCTGGTTAAACCAGCGCTAACTGCGGCTGCCCCAAGCGGACCAAGCGCAGTTGCACTTGCAACTATAAATTCGGCGGTAAACGCATCTGTTACCTGTGATGGTGCTGAGATGCCAACAAAACGATAACCACCACCAGCGGGCCCGGCCAATTGAGGTTTACCAACCGGAAACACAAATGCATCGTTGCCTGTTTTTCTAACCGGGCCATTTGCAAAAGACAAAGCGTTTGCACCAACTGCTGTTGCATTATCATAAAAGATCAAAAGATTACTGTTTGAGCTGGCGATAAAGCCACTGGTAAATGTGAGTTCATTAATGATCCCAATAGCACAGTTCAATACAACCGATGCACCTCCGGTTTTTTCCAAACGCATATAATTAAAATCCTGCGATGAAACGCCCGGCGTACTTACACCTGGTGTACTGATTGATGTGGTTGTACCCCCTCTGAAAAAAACAGCCCTGCTGACCGGATTGAAGAAACTGTTATTATGACGGATAAGGTTGCCGCTTAACCACAAATCGCCTCCAATACCAGTTGAGAGTTGCAATACACTTGATACAGCTCCGGAAGAACCAATAATAATATCACCCAAAACAGAAAGTGGTTTGTTCATATTGTTGTTCATATACACTTCACCTCTTCCATTCGCATTACCAATTGTAAGGTTGCCTCCAATTTCAAGTTGAGCAGGCGTTACGGGATTCGTAAATAGATGAAGTATTGTATTTCCCTGAACAACTACATGGTGGGGAAACCCTTCTACCCCACTTGAATTGCCCCATTCAATACCTCTGTCATAAACACCATTGGTATTATACACAAGTGTAGAACCCGGAGCATAAAAAGGGGCATTGGATTGAACAAAAGCAGCACTATTTATTTGGAGGCGGTTTAGTATTGTAGCAGAGCCTGTAAATAAATCGCCATTAAAATTAACACCGCCATTCACAACTACTGCATATAAGTTGGGATATCCGGTAGAGGAGCCTTCTGTTTTTCCGTTTCCTAAAAAAGTAATTGTTCCGGCAATAGGATCGTTTGGCTGGTGCCCGCCTGTTCCAAATACAGCGCCACCAGAGGCAATGTTCAGATTGCCATTTGTGCCCGCAACAAAAAAACCGGTGTTGAGGTTGAAACGATCAACCGTTGTATTCGTGTTCGTCAAGGTTATCGTATTATTTCCAACTCCCCCAAAACTTGAAACAGACAATACCTGTACAGTTGCAGGCAACCCATTGCCTGTAACCTGGTTTGTTGTTCCGTTGTAGGTATAAGTTGCATTGCTATTAAATGCTCTGCCGCCGGTGGTTTGAATATTGCCAGCTGCTCCGGTTGTAATTCCATTGGCTGAGCCAATACCTAATGTAGCGTTTGTTGCATTTACAAATGAAGTTGAACCAGAAACGATAAACTGCTGGCAATTGAAGATGCCGTTGTTGGTGAAAACAGCACCATCTATTCTTGTATTTGCTATTAGTTCAACTTGTGAACCCAACGAAAGTTCCAAACCTCCTCCCAAAGAAAGTGTTATTGAACTTAAAGGATTCGTAATTCCTAAAACGGCAGATAGACCTGTAATTCTAAATACCCCAGCTTCAGTTTGTGTAATATTTCCTATGCCTGTAATACCATCTCTGAAAATTTTCTGGCCTGTTCCTGTCCATAGCACGCTGCCGGTTACATCTAACAATCCATTAATTGTTGTAGTGCCGTTTGATCCCACATTCATATTATTAGCTGATATTCTGAAAATTGGCCTTTCGGTTTCTGTAGGATCAAATACGAAATAACTTGTTCCTGAAGTTTCAAAAATTACGTTTGTATTCCATTGAAAAACACCCCCTGTTTTAAAAAGGACTCTGCCATTTGAACTAAAGGCTAAATTATCAGCATTACCGCCTGTATTTGCATCCACCCTTATAACACCACCGCTTTCCACTTCATATCGGCCATCGCCTGACGGAATTGCACCATTTATAACGTAGGTACCATTGATCATCATATCAACTCCAACACCATCATTTAATGTGAAAACCGCACTACTTGCGTGGTTCAATACCCCTCCTGATGCAATAACTAACTGATCCGCAGAAATAGAACTGACGATATTGATTGCATGGCTATTCCGAATTGTAATCGTGTTAGCTGAACTGGTAGGGACTAATGTTGAGGAAACCCAAACTACATTGTCAGCAGATGATTCCCAACTAGACGAAACATTCCAATTGCCAGATTGTCTTGATCGAAAATAATGCGAGGGTTGCGTTCCCGTTGGCGAAAATCCTTGTACTGTAAAATCATCTATCCGGTAGTTGCTCGGTAATGAGCTGGTTCTGGTTATGATAAAGCGGAATTGTAGATTAGGTTGATTTTCTGCGCCAATTGGTAACGTTAGCCAAGCTCCACCGTTTATAATAGACCATGTAGTATTCCCCGCAACATCTGTATATGCAATGTTATTCCAGGTTAAACCGTCACTGCTCCACTCAAATACAATATTACCAATATATGTAGCTGTTTTTCTGGCTGCATATAAAACCTGAATACTCGAATAACCAACAGTATTTACCTGGCCGGTTACTGTTATTGTTGCAGTACCTGCAATTGTACCTGCGGCACCATCATTTAAATTGGACCCACCTGAAGACGAAATAGGAAATAAATAACCAGATGATGCAGATGCTGTTGAGTTTTCAATATTTGTAGATTGAGCGCCTGTTACTACCCAACCCGCAGGCAATGATGTGCCTGAACCAAAATCTGTTGAATACAGGACTACCTGTCCTTTTACTGCAACTCCAATAAACAGCAAGATGAGTAAATCCGCTAAAATTTTCTTCATCACTCCCGAGGTTTAGATGTTTCCGGCTTTTACAGGTTAAAGGAGTGATGTTTTCGGTGGATAGCGGACCGACATTAAAGATAATCGTTCAATCCGTAAATCCTAAACAATTGAGCACAAATTTGAATACATCAATCACCAACCTTATGGCTCATACTGCTTGCCGGGCTCACAGTTTTGTTTTAAATCCGGGGATGCAAGTAACCGTTCTGAATTAAGGTTCGGCAGGAGAAACAGATTCCTTTATTTTTGCTGCTCTATGTGGGCCATTTGCAAAAAAGAATTCCGCCAGTTTTTCAGCAATCTTACGGGGTACATCACCATCATTCTTTTCCTTTTGTTGAACGGACTGTTTCTGTTTGTTTTTTCCAGCTTCAACATTTTAGATTATGGTTATGCCACACTGGAAAACTTTTTCAACCTCTCCCCGTACATTCTTTTGTTATTGATACCGGCTGTTACCATGCGGCTTTTCCCGGATGAGTGGCGCAGCGGCACCATGGAAACACTTTTTACCCGACCGCTCACAGCCTGGCATATTGTATGGGGCAAATACCTGGCGGCATTACTGGTGGTAGTAATTGCCTTGTTGCCAACTCTTACTTATCTGTTTACGATTACTGCTATGAGTGCCGATGGAACAACGCTTGACATGGGTGGCATTGCCGGTTCATATATTGGATTGCTTTTTTTATGTGCTGCGTTTACGGCCGTTGGTCTTTGCTGCAGCAGTTTCACCATCAACCCTGTTGTTGCATTTTTACTAAGTGCGTTCTTTTGTTTTGCGTTATACAGCGGTTTTACTGCGCTGAGCACACTCGTTGGTACAGGTGCTGATTATATTGTTGAAATGCTCGGCATGGAATTTCATTACCGCAGTTTATCAAAGGGAGTGATCGATAGCCGTGACCTTATTTATTTTCTCAGCTTTATCTTTTTCACCTTATTTATCACCGTACAACGCATTGGCCGTAAAAATTAAGCACCCATGAAAAAATTGCTTTCAATCAAATACGGATGGCTCTTGCTGCTGGCTGGTTTGGTAGGGCTGAATATTCTTTCATCATCCCTGCGCCTGCGTTGGGATCTTACTGCCGAACAACGCTATTCACTTTCGCCACAAACAAAAACATTGTTGAAAAATATCGACAGCACCATTACGGTTGATGTTTTTCTGAAAGGTGATTTCCGTGCATCGTTTCGGAAACTTCGCAACACAACCAATGATCTTCTTCATGAAATGAAGGATTATAGTGGCAGCCGGTTACACATCAACTACAAATCGGTTGATGAATTATTTGATGACGAATGCGAAGAACTTCATGTTTGGAGAAGTTGTCAATGAATTCGGATGAATGGTGTAAACGTTGATAGTATTGGCCAAGTAAACCCAAATTTTCAACAAGAAGTAATTCAGCAAATGATGAGCGACTCCCTTAAGAGTCTTGGGCATTTATGCCTTATACTTAGAAGTTCAGGAAAAGGAAGAATGCCAAAACACAACGTGTTATTTATCCATCTGCATTAGTTAATTATGGCTCAAAAGTAATGTCGGTTGATTTACTCAGCGGCAAAACAGAATACAGTCGTGATCCTTTAACCGGAAGTTTGGTTACCGATGAAGCAAAGAGCATCAGCAATGCAGAAGCGCTGCTGGAATTTAAGTTTGCAGATGCTATTGAAAAAATTCAACGCAAACAAAAACCATTGATTGGCTATATGACCGGGAACGGCCAGCCAATGGGACCTGAAACATTCGATCTTGTACAAACACTGGATGCGGATTATCTCTTTCGCATCATCGATCCAAACACAACATCCGTTATTCCAAAAGAATTTGCAGCAGTGCTGATTGTAAAACCATCGCTTGGATTTACTGACTCTGTTAAGATGAAGATCGATCAATACGTGATGCAAGGCGGTAAACTCTTATGGTTCCTTGATATGCTGCATGCAGAAAAGGACAGTCTTGCATTTGTTGCACAAACACTCGCTTACGATCGTGGATTAAATCTCGATGATCTGTTGTTCAAATATGGTGTGCGGGTCAACCGTGATTTGTTGCAGGATCAGCAATGCGACCTCAGCAAATTAGTGGTAGGTAACGCCGGCGGACAGCCGCAGTTAGCAGACGTGCCGTTTAACTACTATCCTTTGTTAACCGCTACAGCCAATCACCCTATCACCAAAAATCTGGAACCTGTTTTAACGCAGTTCACCAATACATTGGATACGGTGAAAGCAGAAGGTATAACCAAAACAGTATTACTCACGTCCAGCGAAAATGCAAAGTTTGTAAGCACTCCTGCCATTATCAGCTTGCAGGAATTGCAGACCATTGAAGACATTAATCTGTACAACAAAAAGAATTTACCAGCTGGCATCTTGCTGGAAGGAAAATTCAATAGTTTGTATGCCAACCGTGCGTCGGCTGAAATGCGCCAATTCTTTACAAGTGCTTATGGTTCCTTTAAAACACAACCGGCAGCGCCAACACAACAGTTAATTGTGGGCGATGGAGACCTGTTGCTCAATAGTTTTACCAAACAGGAACCCTTTGCAATGGGCTACAGTCGTGTACAGGAACGCAACTATGCCAACAAAGTATTTCTGCAAAATACATTGGAATACATGACGGGTAATGCAAGTATTGTAGCTTTGCGGAATAAGGATGTTGCTTTACGCTTATTGAATCCACAAAAAGTTGCTGAGCAGCGTTTACAATGGCAACTGATCAATATTGCTGTGCCAATATTGATCATACTGCTGATTGGTTTTGGATATATGCAATGGCGCAAACGAACTTATAGTAAACAAGTATAACGCTTTCAATTTTTGAATTCCTAATTCATGACCCACACACAAATCACTTATCTCGTTTTCGGAATTGTTTTGCTCGTTGCCATTGTATTTGACCTTGGCTTGCTCAGTAAAAAATCAGCACATCTTACTACGAAGCAAGCGTTAACGCAAACCATCTTTTGGGTACTTCTGGCATTAGGCTTTGGTGCTTTTATGTGGTATGAAGATGGTAAGCCTGCTGCACTTGAATATGTAACAGCCTACCTCATGGAGTGGAGCTTAAGTATCGATAACATTTTTGTATTTGTATTGATCTTTAGTTTTTTTAAGGTGAAAGAGGAGTACATTCCACGTGTGCTGTTGATCGGTGTGTTAATGGCAATTGTGTTTCGTGTCATTTTTATTACACTCGGTGTTGAACTGGTCAATCGTTTTCATTGGGTGTTATACATTTTCGGTGCTTTCCTTGTGTACACAGGTTTCAAAATGTTTACTACTAATCAGGAAGAAGAATTTGACCCGAGAGAAAGTAAAGTCTATCTGTTTCTTAAAAAATTTCTGCCTATTACAATGGAAGATGGACATGGTAAATATGTAATAAAGCAACATGGAAAGCCGGTTTATACAGCGCTGTTTGTTGTGGTGGTAATGCTTGCAACAACTGATATCGTATTTGCATTGGACTCGATACCGGCAGTAATGGGCATTGTTGACCGTAAAAGTGAGTATGCGTCACTGGTGATCTATACTTCGAATGTATTTGCAGTGTTGGGTTTACGTTCACTGTTTTTCCTTTTACGTGGAGCAGTAAGTAAATTTGATTTTCTGCAACAGGGCATTGCCATTGTGCTTGTTTTTATTGGCTTGAAAATGTTGGGCGAAGAGTTGATCGGAACAGTGGTTAATAAAAGCACACAGGTAGTTGTTTCACTGGTAGTTATTGTTGCGTGTATCGGAGGATCGATTCTGTATTCGATCTATCACAAGAAAAAAGGTACGCCACCTGATATGCCCGGTTAGTTCTCATCCTTATACTTATGTCGCACTATCGTATTGATCGTATTGCCGGTATTTTACAAGCTGTTTATTTACAACAGGCTGATACTACTTGCAATATTGAGCATTTACTGATCGACAGCCGTCGTGTTATTCATCCTCCTGCTGCTTTATTTTTTGCTCTGCTTACAAGCCGAAGGGATGGTCACAGTTTTATCAAAGAAACGTACAACAAGGGTGTCAGGAATTTTATTGTACAAAAAGAAATCGATGTCGCTCAATTTCCGGAAGCCAACATTTTATTGGTAGCAAATACATTAACAGCAGTACAACAGTTGGCGGCATATCACCGCCGTCAATTCAATATCCCGGTGATTGGTATTACCGGCAGCAACGGAAAAACAATTGTAAAAGAATGGCTGTATCAATTACTGAGCGATCATTTTACGATCATACGAAGTCCAAAAAGTTATAACTCACAAGTAGGGGTTCCATTAAGTGTTTGGCAATTACAATCTCAGCATACATTGGCCATTTTTGAAGCCGGCATTTCGCAGAAGGGTGAAATGGAAGCACTTCAAAAAATCATTCAACCTACGCTTGGTGTTTTAACCAATATCGGTGAAGCGCATGCAAATGGTTTTGCAGACATACAGGAAAAGCAACAAGAAAAAGCGATCCTGTTTCAGCAAGCACCGGCTGTTGTTTGTTCGGCAGAAAAACTCAACGGTCTTTCATTTACTCACAAGAACATCATCAGTTGGGGAAAAGAAAACGGCAATACGATTATCATTCAGAACATCACAAAACAATTTGCTGAAACGGGCATTGATTTTACAACCGGAGCGTTGAATGACAGCATTTCAATTCCATTTATTGATGATGCATCGATCGAAAATGCTGTTACTTGTTTGAGCGTATGCTGCTATCTTCAAATACCGATTGAAGAGTTGAAAGAAAAATTCCGTCAACTGCGACCTGTAAGTTTGCGGCTCGAATTGAAAAGTGGTTTGCATAATACTACCATCATCAACGACAGTTACAGTGCCGATCTGAGCTCCTTCATCATTGCATTGAATATGCTGCAGCAACAACGGCAACATCCGGGCAGAACAGTTATACTCTCCGACTTTTCTTTAACCTCCGATCAGGAACAAACAGCATACGCCTCCATTGCAACGCTTATTCAAAGTCATTTTGTAAAGCGATTGATCACAATTGGCGAAAAAACAAAACAATTTTTACTTCCATTGATTCCTCCATCGATCGAAGTGATTTCATTTTCTTCAACAGCCGATTTACTTGAACAGTTTGCATCACTCTCATTTCACAATGAAAGTATACTCATAAAAGGAGCCCGTGTGTTTGAACTGGACCGGGTGGCACAATTGCTGGAACAGAAAACACATCAAACTGTTCTTGAAATTAATCTCAGCGCCATTGCACGAAACATCAAAGCACATCAACAACTGCTACGTCCATCAACCAAGATCATGGCCATGGTGAAAGCTTTCTCTTACGGTAGCGGCAGTTATGAAATTGCCAACCTGCTGCAATTCATGAAAGCAGATTATCTGGCTGTTGCTTTTACCGATGAAGGTGTTGATTTGCGTAAGGCAGGAATTACGTTACCCATCATGGTAATGAACCCTGAGCCTGCCAGCTTTGATGCACTGATTGAACATCATCTTGAGCCAGAGTTGTTCTCATTTTCGATTCTTCATGCGTTTGAACATTTTCTTGAACAGGAAGGCATTAACAGCTATCCTGTACACTTGAAAATTGACACCGGCATGCACCGGCTGGGTTTTATGCAGGAAGAATTACCTGCACTATGTACACAACTCATTGCAAAAAATATAGTTACGGTTCAATCTGTTTTTAGTCACTTAGCTGCCAGCGAAGATGCCAATGAAGATGCATTCACTTTACTGCAGGCGAAACGTTTTGAAGAAGCTTGTGCATTTATCGCCACACAATTGAACTATCCTTTTATCCGCCACCTCGATAACTCAAGCGGCACCATCCGGCATCCTCAATTACAATACGACATGGTGCGGCTGGGTATTGGCATGTATGGCATCAGTCCATTTGCAGGCAACTTGCAACTGGAAGAAGCATTGCTGTTAAAAACAACCATCGCACAAATCAAAACATTACAACCCGGCGAAACAGTTGGCTACAACAGAAAAGGCATCATAACCCGTCCTTCAAAAATAGCAACAGTACGTATCGGCTATGCAGATGGGTATCCCCGCAATCTCAGTAACGGCATTGGTTACATGCTGGTGAATGGACAGAAAGCTCCCGTTATCGGCACTATTTGCATGGATATGACCATGCTGGACATTACCGATATTCCCGATGTTACTGAAGGTGATGTGGCCATTGTGTTTGGAGATACGCTCTCGATAAATACCATTTCGAAATGGAGTAATACAATCGCATATGAGTTGATGACAGGTATTAGTCAACGGGTAAAAAGATTATATTACGACGAATAAGTGAATGAATTAACTGCTTACCCCCAACTCCCTATCTTTGTTCACTAAAATTCGATTTCGTGAAACTTCGTTACGTTATATTCATTATTCTCATTATTCTGTTTGCTGATCAGGGTTTAAAGATCTGGATCAAAACCACGATGCTGTACCAGGATGAAAAATTCATTTTTGGCCGCTGGTTCCGTTTATACTTTATTGAAAATGCAGGCATGGCCTATGGTTGGAAATTGGGCAACAGTGAATGGGCGAAGATGGCACTTACCTTGTTTCGTTTAGGAGCTGTACTGTTCGGCACCTGGTACCTGGTTAAAATCGTGAAAGAAAAATACCACAGAGGGTTTATTATTTGCGCAGCATTGATTTATGCCGGCGCATTGGGCAACCTGATCGATAGTTTATTTTACGGGATGATCTTTGATAAAGGCATGATCTATAATGCAGCAACGGACACTTACTTTGGATACGATGGTTTAGCAAAAGCTACAGGCAAGGGTTATTCATCTTTTTTGCATGGCCACGTGGTGGATATGTTATACTTCCCCATTATTGAAAACAAAATGATGCCGGATTGGGTACCAATTTGGGGCGGAAAGCCATTTACTTTTTTTCAGGCAATTTTTAATATTGCAGATGCTTCCATTTCTACAGGCGTTATCACAATTTTAGTTTTTCAAAAACGTTTCTTTGGAAACCGGAAAGAAGAAGAGGGGAATACCACGGTTGAAACAAATACCAAAGTAACCGACGATGCACAAGTTATGTAAACGATAGTGCTATGAAAAAATACACATATCTGCTGGTAATACTGCTTGCAACAATTACCGGCTGCAAAAAGGAATTCAGCTTTGAAACCGGAGAACTATATCCGTTTTTTGTTGGAGCCAATTGCCGTATGAGTCAGGTGGTAAGGGCTGATTTGCAAACCGGAGCTGGTTTGGAAGCTCATACTGCTTTCTTTACTTCGTTACTGCAGCCAACTGCTACTGAATTTTACGACAGCACCGGCAATAACTTATTATTCCGTTCCGATTTCAATTTTACAAACGATACATTACTTTTAACCGACGGGAATTTCTTTGTTCTTGATAACAACGGACGTGTAAAAGAATTCAGCGGATTGGAAGATCCTACTGACCCTTTATCTGACACCATCCGGATTGCATTTATTTATAACACGGAAGGCTACTTAACGCAACAGGAATACTATTATTTTGGTTTGCCTGTTCCTTTACTTCAGTCAACTTATACTTATACAAACGGCAACCTGGTAAAATCAGAACTTACAAGCCTGTTTCCCACTCCTGAGCTGTTAACTGAATCGGACCTGGAGTACAACAACCAACCTGTAAATGGTTTTTTCTATCTGTTCCCTGATTCTTATATGACCTACCCCTATCATCTTTCCCTTAATCTGGGAAAGAGACCTCCCAATACAGTAAAAAAGATCACAACAAATGTTTTTAGTGGAGGCGCAGTTGTTGATTCCTATATCACTGATTACAAAGACTATCAGCTTTCAACAGACAAATATGTACTCGAACTGTTTGCTGATGGAGATTATCAGGCGGGGCTTGGCATCATCAATGGCAGAACTAAATTCCGATATAGTTGTCCGTAACGAAAACAGCATTATCTCTTTTTTCAACCGTTTGTTTAAAACTCCTAAACTGGTAGACAAGTGCAGGATATAAATACCCTGTTTTAGCATCTGGTATATCTGTAAGTTGTATTGAGTTTACACCGGTGTTTACCAAAAGCCTGCGATAATAAACTCTTTGGCCTATTGCATCAACTATCTGAATTGTTACTTCTTCGTGATATGGAGAATGAAGATCAAAGGAGAGTTGAGTTGAAAATGGATTCACTAAGGACACTATACTAAACGCTTCCTTTCCTTTTTGCTGCAGCAAAACTGTATTGCTTATTTTTTCAGAGCCTGTTCCCGGTATCATCCGAATCCGGTAATACGACCTGCCTGGCAATGGAGATTGATCAACAAAGCGATAGGCATTCCAGAACACTCCTGCCCCTTCTACATTCCCAATCGAGGTGAAATTTCTGCCGTTTTCACTTCGCTCAATTACAAACCCAAACATCCCCTTCTCAGCATACGCATTCCATTGCAAAATTGCTTTTTGCTGTTGATGCTGTACCGAAACATTTTTCATTTGCAGATTTAATATATCGCAGGAAGTATTTACATCAATTGTAATAATATCAACTGCATTATAAACAGCACAGTTCCCCGATGTAAGATTATCAGCTGTAGTAGCTACACGTATTCTGTATTGATACCCATCATAAGCAGGTGAAGAAGTAAAGGATGGAAGAAAAGCTGTATCACGATACTCTCCACTGAAATTTGTAAAACTGAATGTTTGCTGACCGGGTAATTCCGGAGCTGCAATCCAGGTAGAGCCACCGTCGGTGCTCCGCTCCCATTGATAATGTAAATAGTTATCAAAAAAAGTAGATACTGCAACAGATATGTCTACCTGATTATTTAAACAGTAGGTAGGTGTATTGGTTGGTCGCATGGTAAGGGCGGGTAAACAGGTTGCAAAAGCAATGTCGTCCATTGCCCAATCATTACCACCGCCGCCCGGAGCATTATTTTTTATGGAAATAGTGAGAGAAGTTTGACCGGGTGCAGTTTTAAAAACAAAGCCTTTTTTCACCCATTCACCCCAGGGAGCTGCATAGTCGATATTTCCGGTTGTGTAATAATCAATGCCATCGATCTGAAAAGTAAGGTTTGGTTTTACACCCGATGAGTCGCCCGGAGCAGTGGGAATATATGCTGCGGGCACGCTTACCCCCGATGCGCCGTTACCAACACTATCACTGCCGCATCGTTTACAAACATTTCGAAACCATGCAGAAAATTCATAAAAGGTTTCTTCGCATAAACCGGAAATCGTTTGATTGTTGGCAACACTCAACTGTAAAGCAGAATTTACCACCAGCATATAACCTCCATTTACGCCGACGGCTGCCGGTGGGTTACCAGTAACAGGATCGGCTGCTCCCGTGTGATCGCCTATAATATCCCATACGCCAAACACACGGTTACCGGAAGTAGTGTTTGGCCTTGCCACATATGGAGTTGTTAGCTGATTGGGGCTTAAGTTTTTTACTACACCATAACTGCCATCGCCCGGGAAACTGGCTGTAATATTTCCAAACACATAACCAGGCACAGCAGCCCCCGGATTGGTGCCGTTTTGACTGGTACCGGAATTAAAATCGCCATTGCCTGCTGATATATTGTTCGCTCCTGTAGCATTGCTGCACAAGCCATAGTTCGGATATACAATAAAGGATAAACTATTTGGCACTGCCAGCAATTGATCGGAACCTGTACCGGCACCAATTACTCTTCTGTACCTTACAGTTCCTGATCCATAATTAATGACTGTATTGTAAAGCGTAGCTATATTTACTGTAACACGATACGTTACAATTAACAACATCCCTGTTCCAAATGTGCCCCCGCCTGCCCGAGGACGATGTGTACTCCGGTTAAAATATCCACCACCAAAAGTTGTATCTGTTGCTGTACTGCTAACAGCCCCGACTGAAAACGTGTACCCTGTTCGTACCGTATCTCTTCCCAGATTAAAACGGATTGTTTTATTGGAGCTGTTATACATTGCTGCATCATCACCACCGGCATCCGTATATGCTTTGTATAATTTCCCTTCGTTTGTAAGAAGCTTTAAAGAATTACTTACATAAGTAAGGTTGGCGGGAATCGTATCGTTATACCGTACACGATAAATATGACTGCTGCTGCCACTGTAAACAAAAAACGATAAACGTATTTCAAGCTCATCGCCGGGAACAACCGTGCCGCCCGAAGGTCTTGTAATGTTTACAAAGCTTTTCCCCACCAATACATTTGCCTGCGCAACTACATTGCATGCAGCTATACTACTGAGTATAAAAAAGCAAATGTATAAAGTGCAGTTTCGCTTCATGGATGATGGGATTAAAAAATACCTGCCTCGGTTACCCGGTAAGCCAACTATCAAAACTAATCCCATTTACCAATGAACAGAAAGAACCCAATAGCTATTTTACCAGACTAAATAGTAACGTATAACCGTTCTGGTAAATACCATTAAGCAAAAACCCCGACAGTTTTACTGCGGGGTTTTTATTATTTCTACGATTGACTCGTGATGTTTATTTATTGTTTTTGGATAATTTTATTAATAACTCCTGTTTCAGATATTACCCGTAACATGTACGAGCCCTTTTGCAAACTTGCAGGAGCATCCAGCATAATTGCATTAACGCCTTTCACAACCAGTACCTTCTTTTGCATAATCATTCGTCCTGAAGCATCGGCCAACTGAACATCAACCGTACCGTTCTGGTAAGTTTCCAACTGGAACGACAAGCGGTTCACAAAAGGATTCACCAGATTCGTAATTGCGAAAATTTGTTGCTGACCAACCGATACCGATACCATATCACTGTATTTCACAACGTCATCATTACTTGTAAGTTTTAAACGATAAAATACTTTACCTGTTACCAATACAGGATCGTTAAAGAGATACTGTTCTTCGCCTGTTAATGTTCCCTTTGCAAATACAATACCTGCTGCTTTAAACTGCACACCATTATCACTGCGTTCAACTGTATAGGTAGATAGAGAAAGTTCATTCTTCACTTTCCATTTTACAACTGAATAGTTATTCTTCAACTCAACGTTTAATGCTGTAACCTGTGCAGGCAATACATCGCATGTTGGATGTACATCTACCGTTACCGCATCATCATTGTTGTACACAGCACAATTAGATACTCCAATATTCGCTAAGGAAGTAGAGATACGTATCCGGTACCTGTAGCCGTCAACAGCCGGGATAGCAAGGAATGATGGCAATGCTACAGTATCTCTGTATGTACCACCTCCATTTGTATAATTAAAACTCTGCACAGCTGGAGATTCAGGTGCTGCGCCCCACGTTACACCATTGTCGGTGCTTCGTTCCCATTGATAAAATGAGTAGTTGTTAAAAAATGTACTAACGGCAACCGATATATCAACCTGTCCGTTCCGGCAATACGTAGGATTGATGCTTGGTCGCATTTCCAATAATGGTAAACAGGTTCTGAATTCAATATCATCCATCGCCCAATCGTTACCTCCGCCTCCCGGCGCATTGTTTTTAATTGAGATCGTTAAAGATGTTTGTCCGGGCCCCGTCATAAACACAAATCCCTTTTTTGTCCACTCACCATATGTACCCATGTAATCAATATCACCAGAAAGATAATAATCAACGCCATCGATCTGAAAAGTAAGATTGGGTTTTACACCAGAGGAGTCGCCGATAGCTGTTGGAATATAAGCTGCATTCACCGAAACGCCTGATGCACCCCTGCCTGCACTATCAATACCGCAACGTTTACAAATATTCCTGAACCAGGCCGAAAATTCATAGTAAGTATTTTCGCACAAACCGGATATTGTTTGATTATTGGCAATACTTAATTGAAAAGCTGAGTTTACTGCCAGCATATACCCACCATTTGCACCACTTGCAGATGGTGGATTACCAGCTATTGGATCTGCAGCACCAGTATGATCGCCTATAATATCCCACACACCAAATACACGATGTGTAGAAGCAGCTTCCGGACGGGCAGTGGTAATCACTGTATTTTGAGAGGGGCTGAGATTCTTAACAACGGAATAGTTACCATCGCCCGGGTTGCCCGTTGCAACTGCTACATAGTTATAGCCGGGAACAGTACCTGGGTTTGCTCCGTTATGTGCAGTACCCGAACCAAAATCGCCGTTACCCGGGCTTACATTATTGGCACCCGTTGCATTTGTACATAAACCATAGTTGGGGTATACAATAAACATGAGACTATTAGGAGACTGCACATAATCAATTGTACCTACAGATGAAATCTGGTTACGGTATCGCAATGCTCCCGGACCATAATTATAAATGGTATTATAGGAAACAGAAGGATCTACAATAACCCGATAGGTTACAATCATTAGTACACCATTTGCTCTTGGAAAATGTGTTTGTGGATTAAAATAACCACCTCCCAATGTTGTATCAATTCCTGTTGAACTTAGTGTTCCGACCGTATGACCCGTCGTGTCTCTTCCCAAATTAAAGCGAACTGTTCGGGTAGCAGCATTGTAATAACCCTGATCATCACCTGCTGCATCTGTAAAGGATTTGTATGTTTTACCTTCATTGGTTAACACTTTCATTGAACCGGGAACATAATTAAGATTGGCAGGAATTGTATCATTATATCTCGTGCGATAAATGCGGGTACCATTCACTGAAACATTTACAGATACACGAATTTCCAATTCATCGCCGGGATTAATGGCACCACCTCCCGGTCTTGTAATATTGATAAAACTTTTACCCGTTGCTACAGTTGATGGAGTTGGTGGAGTAGCTGTTCGTACACAAATATTAAAAGCACCATTTGTCAAAATTGGAAGGCCGCCAGCGGAATAAACTCTGACATAATAAGTATTACCGGCCGGCAATGCTGCTGTAATTGTTATAGGGCCACCACCTGTTCCTCCAGCACATGTAATAAAACTAAGAGAGCCACAGGCTCCTGAAAACAATTCCACTCTGGTGCCTGAAGTGCTAAGATTACTACCTATACCATTTACTGTAATGGTTACCAAAGGTCCATCAATTGAGTTAAAACGATACCATACATCATCGTCAGGTGTTCCGCCACAGGTACCTGCAGCTACAAGAGAGTTAGTAGCCAAAACAACAGTGCCTGCTGTTGTTGATCCACAGGTAGCGCCGCTAAAATTTGTTAGAGAAGTTGCATTAACACAATTATCATTTGCTGGTTGTGCAAAGGAAATATGCGGCACAATGAATAAAACTGCCGCAAGGGCAAGATTCTTTACCAACAGGTAATGGTAATTCTTTTTCATAGAGTTTCTTTACAAAGGATAATGGTAAACCACTACAAAACTCTATAAACATTCCGACTGATGCAATAGTAAAAGCCCATAACAATTTCGTATAAATACGGACTGCTGCCGGTTTTACTGACTATTTTCAGTGCAGAGGCCTCGAAAACTATTTAGCTCTATTCGTTTACAATGAGTTTTTGTACAGATTTTTCGCTTGTACTTATTTTAAGGATATACATACGCTTTGAACCAGTTGCCGGATGTTGCATTTGCAGCCTTGTACTTCCCGAGCCAATCATCACTTGCTCTTCTTTTACTACTCTGCCCGACAGATCCAGTAACTGTAACCGTATTTTCTTTGCAGAATTACTGATCACTTCAGCTGATATGGTTTCACGGAAAGGATTGGTTATCGATCTTACTTCAAAGTCGGTCAGTAATGTAGTAAGCACTACAACCTTACTGTAACTCATGGCTTCGTTAACCGGATTAACAATTTTAATGCGGTAATAATTTTTTGTTGCTAATCCCATAGGATCGGTCCAGTTATAAGGAAGCACTGCATATTGATCAGGTTCTTTACTTTCAATCCTTCCTGCTTCAGAAAAGTGAACACCATCGGCACTTCGTTCAAGAATATAATAAACTTTTGGAGGCATGTTACTGGTTTGCCACTTTAAAACAGCCTGGCTATTTTGACTATTCACTTCGAAATTAATAAGTGCTGAAGCAAGCACATCGCAGGTTGTATTCAAGCCAAGTGTGATTACATCCGTATCATTATAAGCAGCACAGCTACTATTAGCAAGGTTTGTTAATGAGGTTGCTATTCTGATCCGATACTTATGCCCTGTATTTGTTCCATTGGCAATTATGCTTGGATAAAAAACAGTATCAACATAATCCGGAGAATTATAAGTGTACGTAAACGTCTGCGGTGTTGGCGAAAGCGGAGCATTACTCCAGGTAACACCACCATCTGTACTTCGCTCCCATTGATAGTATGAGTAGTTACTGTAAAAAGAATTCACAATTACAGACATATCTACCTGGCCATTATTACAGTAAACGGGATTATTCGATGGCCGCATGCCCAACCCCGGTAAACAAGTTGAAAACGCAACATCATCCATTACCCAATCGTTACCACCACCACCTGGTGCATTATTACGGATAACAATGTTAACAGAAGTTTGCCCTGCACCGGTTCTGAATAAAAACCCTTTTTTCACCCACTGTCCGTTATAAGACAGGTTTCCGGTTGTATAATAATCACTGCCATCAACCTGAAATGTAAGATTGGGTAATACACCTGCCGAATCGTTTGTGTTTGGAATAACCGGAGCCATATAGTTTTTGAATCCGGCTGAACCTGAACCCCTTCCTGCAGTATCGCAACTGCAACGGCGACAAATATTTCGAAACCATGCAGAGAACTCATAATACGTATCCGGACAAAGTCCGCTAACGGTTTGCTGTACTGCATTATTGATGCCGTATGCTGCATTTACAACAGCCATGTATCCGCCGGGCTGGCCGGGTAAGGTAGCAGGATTACCCAATATTGGATTAGTTGCATTGGTATGATCACCAATAATATCCCACAGATTAAATAAACGATTAGCATTTGGATACGCAAGATTATTATTTGTGCTGCCAGTGGGACTGGTGTTATTCGCAACGGTAAACATACTGTCATTAGGGCCATTTGTAGGAGCTGCAAAAGCCCGCCACTGATAACCCGGCACCACTGTTCCTGGTGCAGGAGCCGGCGACAGATTTTGTGTTGAGCCGCTACCAAAATTACCGCCGTTACCTGTAATTGAGTTCCCTCCTACAGTGCTGCAAATCGGTAAGGGATCAGTAACCATTATACGCAAACGGTTAAGATTACGGACAATGCTTGGCAATGTTGCCTCACTGAATGTATTAGCTGTTTTAAAACGAAAGCTTCCTCCGGGTATATTAATCGTGTTACCGGCTGTTGTGTTTACAAGAACCCGGTAAGTAATCATGATTATACAAGTACCTCCGTAAAAGCTCGGGCGCCCGGTATTATAAATTCTGCAACCTGAAGCTGCCGGCAATACATCAATTACATTGGGTGCCGCTATGGCATTATAGGCAGCTGTTTGTCCCCCGGTTCTGGTGAGGCTGCCAATATTTACACGCAGTACTCCGGCATTATAACGTGCTTCATCATCAGCACCTGCATCGGTTAGTAAACCGGTTGGGCGCAACGGTGTGCCGTAGTTCATTCCTTCATTTATTGTAAACCGGATTGAATTTGCAATGTATGTAACACCTGCCGGAATTGTATCATTGTATCTGGCGAAGTAAACAGAGTTGCCAGAAACGGCAATTACTGCACGAATTTGCAATTCATCTCCATTTTGTATTGTACCACCTCCAGGCTTACTTACATTAACATAACTCTTACCTGTTTGTACTGATTGTGACATGAGTTTACTTGTACTTATTGCACTAAAAAATGCAAATACAAGAACCGAAATGCGGCGTAAAGTTGTACTCATAGTTATCGGATTAAATAATAAAACCAAGTATAAAAATAGGAATTGTTCCTCCAGATTACAAGATGAATAACTACGGTATATTCTACTTCGTAATTCATGAACAACTTCGCCTGTTTCACCGAAAAAACACAGATGAATACAGTATTATTACAACTCATTATTTACTACCAGGATCAAAAAAATCCCTCTCCAACAGTATTTTCCTCACATAGTAAAGAAAAAACCCTCTTGCATACTTTAAAAGTGGTAACTACTTTTATCTGTCCAAAAATCCATGCAAAATCATGAAACAGCCTGTTTTACTAACTCTTTTATTATCAATTTTTTCATTCACACTTTATGCGCAAACACCTCCTCCATCAAGAATGAGAGAAGTGTTTAGTGCTACTGTATTGAATTCAGCAAACATTAATAGTGGGTGGGAAATTACTTTTTTACCGGGCGATGATTCGCTTTGGATTACAGAAGACACATCCTATCGCATTCTCAAAATGCATCCCACTACAGGTGGTTTTCGAAGCCTTGTTGACTTATCTGAAGGCGCAGTTGCTCCACAGCTTAACGGCATTCCGGCAAGTTACCGTCGCACATTCGCCTGGAATGTTGGTGGTTGGCCACAGGGAGGAATGATGGGGCTGGCAATTCATCCTGAATTTATGACGAATGCAACCAAGAAATTTATTTATCTGGCTTATGTTCACTCTCGTACCAGCTCTACTGTATATACAACCCGTTTAGTACGTTTTACCTTTAATTCTACCTCTGGTTATTTAGAAGATCCAAGAATTATGTGCGATACGATTCCGGGCAGTAATGATCATAATAGTGCCCGATTGATTATTGCACCTGTAGCAGGGGTGAATTATTTATTTTATGCAGTTGGCGATATGGGTTCGGGCCAGTTCGGTAATGCAGGACGTGCCATGAAATCGCAACTAACACAATCGTACGAAGGAAAAATTTTACGTTTTAATCTCGAAGAAGACGGAGACGCCGATCAAGGTGCTGTTGACTACAACAGATGGATTCCAAGTGGAGCTAATCCAAATCCTTATAACGGCGTTGCACCTGTAACAGGACAAAGTGCAGTCTATAGCATCGGGCACAGAAATGTGCAGGGGCTGGTATACGCCAATGGTAAACTATATGGTTCTTCACATGGTCAGTTCAGCGATGATGAAATCAATATTCTGGAAGCATCCCGAAATTATGGTCATCCCAGAATACAAGGCTATGCGGATGGAAACTACAACAGTGCCAGAGCTTCGTTAACGCACAACCCTTATACCGTACCAATTATCAGCAATCCTACACCAACACAAGGCGGAACAGCTACAACATTACCGTTGATTGTTGATGAAGCGGCTGATGCGTTAACGATTCCAAATTATACCGACCCGATTTACAGTTTTTTTGCAGCCCCAAATAATCCGTTAACAGGTCCGCCTGCATCTGCTCCAACCGGTACCAACGCAACGTACTCGGGATCTATCCGTAACATCTATACTTACAATCCAAACAACATGACATGGCCATCCATTGCACCTTCTGGTATGGATGCCTATACAAATTCAAAAATTCCGGGATGGAAAAACTCGCTGATTCTTGCTTCGCTGAAACGTGGCAGTATGATGCGTGTAAAACTAAATGATGATGGCAATAGTGTTCGTAGCGGAGGAATTGGCGGTTTTGATACAGCTTATGTGTTCCCTACCAACAATCGTTTCCGTGATTTGGCAATAGATCCTGACGGATGGAGCATTTATGCGTCAATCGACAGAAGAGGAAGCACTTCCGGACCCAGTTCTGATAATCCTGTTGGCAGCGCCTGCCCCGGTTGTATTATCAAATACACTTTCAGAGGCTATAACTCTCAAGGCACATCACCGGTAACAAGTGCAATGCCCGATGAAATAGCAATCGATTCTGCAACTACCAATATTTGCGCACCAGGCACAACGGTTGTAATTAATGCGGCCAGTAATAACAATACAATCTGGGTACCTATTACTGGACCCAATGGAGATATTGTTGCAGAAATTAATGCGAATGGCAACGACCTTGGCACAGTAACTACATCATTCTATGTAAACAGCGGCGCTACACGATTTAGTACGGGGCAAGCTTACATGAACCGAAATATTACCATTAACCGCTCTACCACAGGAACTATTTCTCCAGCAACACCTGTACGTTTAAAACTTTACTTTACACGAGGTGAATTTAATAACCTGCGTGAAGCTGATCCGGCATTAACCGGTGTATTAGATTTAGCAATCATAAAAAATGATAACAGTTGTAATGCGGCGATGAGTACGGGCATTATTGCAAGACCAACAATTACAGGACGTTTCACAAGAGGGGGCTCTGCAGTTCATGGTTATTCATTACAAACAGACATTACAAGTTTTTCCACCTTTTATTTTGCAAATGCAAACAGCACCTTACCTGTTGACATCGTTAAACTTACTGCTGCTCCCAAAAATGATCATTCATTATTGCAATGGAATGTTGCTAATGAAGATGGTATTCAATTCTATTCAATTGAACGAAGCGTCGACAACCTGAACTTTAGTGTAGCAGGAAAAATTAATGCAAACAATACTGGCAACCACAGCTATAGCTTTACTGATTTTAATGCTGCTAAACTGGCGCAAACTGTTTACTATCGCTTAAAAATAACACATGCTGATGGTGTAGAAAAATACACACAAAGTACTGCAGTGAAATTTGGCAGAAGAGTAAATGCCATCGTTCAATTATTCCCTAACCCTGCACAAAGCAATACAAGCCTTGTGTTGAATGCAGTTACAGATGAAACAGTGCAGTTAAAAATCATTGATAATACCGGAAGAATCGTTATGGCTCGCAACTTGCCTGTTACAAAAGGGCGCAATAACTTTGATCTTAATATCAACAGCTTACAAGCAGGATTCTATTATGTTGAAATAACAAGCGCTCATATAAACGAAAAGATGAAATTGATCAAACAATAATTCGCTGTTAAATCAAAACCCCTCCCTCGCATTGGCAGGGGTTTTGTCTTTTGATCTCGTAAACCCTGTAACATGCAAAACACATCACATCCTGCTTCATTGCTGACCGTTGCCCGTTCAACCGAAAAAAAATCATTAGTGAGTGATACCAGCATCAAGCATTTTCCGGAAATGGATAAAACCCATTTTTCACGACTCTACAGGTTGTTCTTTGAAGGTGCCAGCCAATATACGAAGCAACCTGAACTACAACAAGCATTTACAGGACCTGACGAATACAGCAGCTATGAATAATAAAAGGAGAAGCAATGCTTCTCCTTTTTACTTCGATTTCCGTGTATTTATATTTTCCCTACCATGTTTGCGGGAATCACCCATTCATCAAACTGCTCAGGTGTAACATACCCGAGTTTCACTGCCATTTCTTTCAATGTGGTTCCCTGCTTGTGTGCTTTTTGTGCAATTTCAGCAGCCTTGTAATACCCGATCTTCGTATTAAGTGAAGTAACCAACATCAAGCTATTTTCTACATGCTTTCTGATATTCGCTTCAATTGGCTCAATGCCTATTGCGCATTTATCATTAAAGCTTACACAACCATCCCCAATCAATCTTGCGCTATGCAGGAAATTGTAGATCATTACCGGTTTAAACACATTCAATTCAAAATGTCCCATTGCACCACCAACATTAATCGCTACATCATTCCCCATTACCTGTGCTGCAATCATGGTTAACGCTTCACACTGAGTTGGGTTTACTTTGCCCGGCATGATTGAAGAACCGGGTTCATTATCAGGGATAAAAATTTCGCCGATGCCGCTGCGTGGGCCACTGCTCAACATACGAATATCATTTGCAATTTTCATCAAACTAACCGCAACTGTTTTCAGTGCACCGTGTGCTTCAACGATAGCATCGTGTGCCGCCAATGCTTCAAACTTATTGTCGGCCGTTTTAAACGGAAGCTTGGTGAGTTTGGCAATATGCTTTGCTACATTTACATCATAACCAGCAGGAGTATTGATACCTGTTCCAACAGCAGTTCCGCCTAATGCCAATTCGCTAAGGTGAGCTAATGTATTTTTGATCGCCTTCAATCCATGATCTAGCTGCGATACATAACCGCTGAACTCCTGCCCTACTGTAAGCGGGGTTGCATCCATAAAATGCGTACGGCCAATCTTCACTACTTTTTTATACGCTTTTGCTTTTTTATCTAACGTATTCCGCAGCTTTTCAATTCCAGGTATAGTTGTTTCTATTAAAATTTTATACGCTGCAATATGCATGGCAGTTGGGAATGTATCGTTGCTGCTTTGACTTTTGTTTACATCATCATTCGGATGCAGATATTTTTCTTTATCGTCGAGTTTGCCGCCATTAATCACATGACCACGGTAAGCAATCACTTCATTCACATTCATATTACTTTGTGTACCACTACCCGTTTGCCAAACAACTAATGGAAAAAAATCATCGAGTTTCCCGTCGAGTATCTCTTTACATACTTTACCAATCAAAACAGCTTTCTTTTTCGGTAACACACCCGCTTCATTGTTGGTAATAGCAGCTGCATGTTTCAGGTAAGCAAATGCACGGATGATCTCTTTCGGCATTCGGTTGATGTCCTGTGCAATTTTAAAATTGTCGATGCTTCGTTGAGTTTGTGCACCGTAATAAGAGTTAACGGGAACTTTTACTTCTCCCATTGTATCTTTTTCAATTCTGAAGCTCATAATGAATGATTTTTTGTAAGTTCGAAAAGTGCCGCAAAGGTAGGTGTTAACTGAGTTGATTTCCCTAATTTGAGCACTCAAATCATATGACAAAATTCATTTTTTCAATCGCTGCTTGTTTTGTTCTTCCTGTTGTTTGCTTTGGACAAAAATCCAACCCTGTACCAACGCCTCAACAACTCAAATGGCATAACTCCGAATTCTATCTGTTTGCCCATTTTGGCCCCAATACATTTACAGATAAGGAATGGGGGCATGGTGATGAACCCGAAGACATTTTCAACCCTACTGATCTTGATTGTCGCCAATGGTGTCGAATTGCAAAAGAGGCAGGTGCAACAGGCATCATCATCACGGCTAAACATCATGACGGGTTTTGTTTATGGCCGAGTAACTATTCCAAACACACCGTTCGTGAAAGCAAATGGAAGAATGGTAAAGGTGATGTGTTGAAAGAATTAGCTGCTGCCTGTAAAGAATTTGGTTTGAATTTCGGTGTTTACATTTCTCCCTGGGATCGTAACCACCCTGATTATGGAACCGAGAAATACAATGATGTGTTTGTGAACATGATGAAAGAACTGTTTACCAATTATGGACCGATCACTGAACTGTGGTGGGATGGGGCGAATGGTGAAGGGCCAAACGGGAAAAAACAGGTATATGATTGGAAACTTTTTAAAGAAACAGTACGAAAACTCTCGCCAACAACAGTCGTTTTTAGCGATGTTGGTCCTGATATACGTTGGGTAGGAAATGAAAAAGGTATTGCAGGCACAACCAACTGGAACACGTTAAATATTGAAGGCTTTACTCCCGGACTTGGTGCACCATCAACCGACACACTCAATGCCGGAAACAAATATGGCACGCATTGGATACCTGCTGAATGTGATGTTAGTATTCGCCCAGGGTGGTTTTACCATGCAGAAGAAGATAGCAAAGTAAAATCTCCGGAAGAGTTATTTCAATTGTATTTAAAATCAGTTGGCCGTGGTGCAACGTTGCTGCTGAATGTTCCTCCGGACAGACGAGGGAAGTTTCATGCAAATGATTCTGTTGCACTGGTTGGATTTAAACAACTAAGGACACAAAGTTTTAAAAATAATTTATTTGAAAATGCAAAACACAGTTCCACGAAACAGAATCGCTTTCTAAAAGAAATCGTGATTCAAATGCCGACAGCTGGGAAAATGAACTGCATCGTATTGAAAGAAGATTTGAAGAAAGGACAAAACGTATCAAAATACAAAATCATCATTTATAGTTCGAGTGGTGAGCCTATCAAGGAAATAAAAGGAACAACTGTTGGGCATAAACGGATCATCAGTTTTGCTGTTGTAGAAGCAGCATCGGTGAAAATTATAATAGAAGAAACAAAATCTGCTGCTTTATTACAAAGAACAGAGGCCTATCTAATTGACGAAACGCTGATTGAAAAATAAACTAAAGCTTATTCATATATGCGATCAGATTCACAACATCGGTGCGTGAAAAAAAATTGATCTTATTCCCATCCAGGTATTGTTTCAGTTGATTTTCCTTTTCGGGATAAATTGAAAAAATATTCTTTTTGTTGACAGGTATAAATTGATTGAACCTGTTACCAATAAACAGTGCTTTTTTATAAGCTATGGTTGTAATTACATTGGGTGTAAGATTCATTTTTCTTCCATCAGGAGCTATAAAGCCGCCTTGTGAAACACCAGCCCCTTCGGTGTTGGTGCCAAATGCGCCAATTTTCTTTGTATTTGCTGTTGTAAAAAAACCAGCCACGGCTAATTTTATATCGCCGATAGTTGTATCAAGTTTTACAAATTTGTTACCGGCATAGTAAAATTGATCCTTGCCAATGTATATATACTTCACCTCTTCAGGATTTGCGATTGTAACTGTATCACCGTTTGCATCAATAAAAAGCATTTCCTCAAAAATCAAGTGGTAGTTCAGCTTTACTGCTGAATTTACTCCGTTTTTCAAAAAAACAATACCCTGCTCAAACTGAGGAAATTCATAAGCTTCATTTTTCGGAACAACATCTAACAAGTTGCCTCCCGGTTGAATGGTATAAAATTTTTCCGTTTGAGCAAATACACCTTCAAAAGAAAAGATACAGATAGTAAATAAAAAATATTTGACCATACGTTCAATTTAGTTTTGAGTTTGTAACAAATCAAATTTCAGGCTCCACAAGCTACTACCTGATCGTTTGTTCAATTAGTTGCACAATACCCTAATGTAATATAAAATCTGCCGCTGATTCATTCACTCCATACATCACTTTCTCAAACCTTATATGACCAATCGCCAACCCGTAATCAGAATTCATGACATACATTAAAAACTTAAACGAAAGGTAACTTTTCTATTCATTTAACCGAAAAATGTTACAGCTTACTCATGTATTTTAAAAGATCCACGACATCCTGATATTGAGAAATATCTACTTTTCGGCTATTGAAGTATTGCTTTAACTGCTCTTCTTTGTCGGGGTAAAAAGAAAAAATATTCTTTCGTGTAAGAGGAACAAACTGATTAAACTTATTGCCTATAAACGCAGACCTCCTTCTTACAACAGTTGTTACGAAATTCGGAGTTAAATTGAATTTTGCACTTGTTGGAACTACAAGTGACTGATGAGAATCAGCAGTACCTTCGATTGTTTCACCGTATCCACCAATTTTCTTCTTACTCACCGTTGAAAAAAAACCAGCAATGCCCAATTTTATATTTCCTACTACCGTATCCAATTTTACAAACCGCTTGTTTGTGTAATAATAGGTATCATTCCCTATTTTCACAGATTCAACCTCCTCCGGATTCAGAATCACAAGGGTATCAGATTTTGGAGAAATAAATTGCATTTCTTCAAAAAGGAAATTATAGTTGAGCCTGGAAGTTGATCGTACTCCGGTTCGAAATATTACTGTTCCCTGTTGGAATTGCGGATATTGAAATGCCTCCTCACTCGGAACAATATCCTGTATATTCTCTCCGGGCTTCACTGTGTAGTACTTTGCTTTCTGCGCTGTCAAAGAGAAACTAAGCGATAAAAAAATAAGTAGTGAGCTGATCTTTTTCATATCTGATATTAAAATAATTTTAGCTCTGCTTTATTAAAACGCAGCCTTCCTCTTTTCCAAAAAAGCTCCCACCCCTTCTTTCATTTCATCGGTACCAAAACATTCACCAAATAATCTGATCTCAGCATCAAATCCATCTTGTTTAGAATCGAAATGTGCATTTACCGCCGCAATTACTTTCGCAACTGCAGTTGGCCCCTTGCTCATGGTCGTTGCAAGCAGTTCTTTTGTTTTCAGAAGTAATTCGTCCGCCGCAACAACATAATTCACCAGTCCGAGTTGCTTTGCTTCATTTGCATCGATCATCGCAGCCGTCATCATTAATTCAAGACCTTTCCCCTTGCCAATAAGCTGCACCAACCGTTGGGTGCCTCCATATCCGGGTATTAATCCAAGGTTTACTTCCGGCTGACCAAACTTTGCGTTTTCACTCGCCAATCGAAAATGACAACTCATTGCCAACTCACAACCACCTCCCAATGCAAACCCATTTACTGCCGCAATAATGGGCTTGGGTGATCGCTCAATTTTATTGAATACCATTTCCTGCCCTTTTCTTGCCAATGCTTCCCCATCTGTTGCACCCATTGAAAGAAATTCAGAAATATCTGCACCGGCAACAAATGCTTTTGGCCCTGCGCCAGTAATAACAGCGCATTTGATGGCAGCATTACCGTACACTTCATCAACAGCAGCAGATAATTCTTCTATGACTGTTTTGTTGAGTGCATTTAATTTATCGGGACGATTGATGGTGATCACAAAAATTCCATCTTCCAAAGAAGTAAGTAATGTTTGATAACTCATATAAGTTAGTTTAAGAAATGTATAATCAGAAGTTACGATGTTTCGACACCCATTCTTTTATGTAAGCTGCAATATCCTGCGTATTGGTGCCGGGCAGAAATAATTTGCCAACGCCCATCTTTGTTAATGCATCCACATCCTCATCAGGAATAATTCCGCCGCCTGTAAGCAGCACATCATTCATTTCTTTTTCTTTCATCAAATTCAACAAGCGGGGAAAAACAGTCATATGAGCTCCACTTAAAATACTTACACCAATTGCATCCACATCTTCCTGCAAAGCAGCATTCACCACCATTTCCGGAGTTTGACGAAGACCGGTATAAATTACTTCCATACCTGCATCACGAAGAGCAGTAGCAATTACTTTGGCGCCACGATCGTGACCATCCAGTCCAACTTTTGCAACGAGTACTCGTACGGGTCTGTTCATACAGCAATGTTATGTTGCGAAAATAGGCATTTCAGCTAACGATTGTAAACTGGCTAAGCCGGAACCACAGATTACAATTTCTTACGGCTAAACTCCTGCTTCATTTGCTTCAATCCTTCAGCAGCCATTTTTGAACCAACTGAATCAACATTCTCAAAAAAGATCACCCGATCACCTAACTGTCGGGAATGCTTGTACGTAACAGAATCGATCAAGGTTACTTTTTCAAAATGCTGAAACACTTCATCATCTGATCCCGGCATTCGTCTGCCAACAAAAATCAAATGCTTAAAATCAATTTCGTTCGGTATCCAATGCAGGAACGATCCATTATCGCTGATCACCTTGGCCTTAAACTGTTCATCTGTTCCATAATATTTTAATGCGCCTGCTAATCCGTAATGACGGCAATACACGACTGTTCTGTCTCTTTCGTTTTGCGGCAACGATAAAAACTGTTTCTCAGCCTTTCCTGCAATTTCTTTCCAGCCAAGATAATCGGCAAAGTCTTGTGGCAGTGAATGATTTTGCTGATCTTCCCATTTCAAAGCACCTGTTTTATCAATCCCCTTTTCTGCATAGAAAGCAGCAAGTTTATCCGGCTCCCAAATGGGCATTGCCATGGGGAGTATAACCCAAACTAAAAAGAGGATCAACGCAACTGTTGCCCATCTTAACCATTTTAGTTTTTCAGCTGTCCATTGCTGGAGTGCAACAGACCCTGCTGCAAACAACATAGGATACAAACCTATTGAATAGTAATTTTTTCCACTGCTTACAATCAATAATACAATCACAGTAAAATAGATCCAGCCAAGCATCCTATATGTTTTGCCTCTTGAGGTAAACAACCAAATCAACCCTATCACCCAAATAAAAAATGCTGAGAAGTACATTAGTATCTGCCCTGTTAAAAAATCAACCGGGCTAAGAAACTTCAACTGGGTTTCTCTTAATTCCTCCATGTGATGTAACAAAGGCCAATTGTGATTGTACTGCCAAACCAAATTGGGTAAAGCAATCAGTAATGCAAGCAGGCCGGCACCATACATATGCTTATTGAATAACAATGAGCGGTATTGTGTAAGCAAAAGTGCCACTGCAAAACCGATTACAAAAAATGAAACAGAATTTTTACTCAACCATGCGCAGCCAAATGCAAAACCTATCCAATACAGATACCTTACTTGTTTAGTATTGATATATCTGATAATGAAATAAGCACTCAATGTCCACCAGAATACTTCCAGAAAGTTTGCCTGAAACAGAAAGTGTAACCGCAGGTAAGCCGTAAACATAATACAAAGCCCTGCAATAAATACCGCAAACAATTTACCTCCCATTTCCAAAACCATGGCGCATGTAATGACGAGTGTAATAGCACCAAAGAATGATGGCCAGAATTTTACCCAGAAGAAACTTGCTCCAAACAAATGTGTTAAGTAAGATAACCACGATAGCATGGGTGGCACTTCCATATAACCCCATGCCAAATGATGCCCTTGTTCAAGATATAAAAATTCATCCCGGTGTAATTCGTAAACGGGATGTTGCAGAAAAAAAGGCAAAGCAAATTTGATAAATGCTAACGCAAAAATGAATAGAAAAGTTTGTGGTTTACGATGCATGCCGTTAAGATAGCAGCAAAATTGTTATTTACCGAATCTCAAGATGTTTTTCCATTAACGAAACTTTTAGAATAGTTGCGGCTTAATGGTAGTTGAACTTCGGGGAAAGCTGCTATCTTACCGATCAATTTAAAACAGATGAATCAACACATTCAACTCGAAATTCCCGAACACCTGAGGCATAAAGACTACTCGCTTGCTGTGCGCCGCCTGCTCGATTTAAGTTACGACTCAGGCGATCTTTCGCTGATGAAAGAAACAACACAGTTCAGCAAACAATGGAGCAGCGTTTGCAGAACAGCGATACGGCAGAACCTAACAAAGCATTTTTCGCTAAAGCTGATGAATTACTGTTAAAGGCCTCCGGCACTTTAAAGCACGCACATTCGTCAGCAAGCTCGCTGCTGAGTGCAACGAATATTTCAAAACAATATAGCAAGGAGCCTTCAAGTTAAACCCTATCACTCTGCAAATTTCCAGTGGCGATATACTTGGCGTGGTTGGTGAAAACGGAAATGGCAAAACAACCTTGCTTCGTTGTCTTTCAGGTCAACTATTACCTTATGGCGGTTCAATCAACTATTCCTTATTAGCAAAGCCCGATTACTACAATATTAAAAATTATGTGGCTTTTATTCCGCAACGCATTCCCCGCTGGTATGGTATGCTGAAAGATAATTTACATTTCAGTGCATCCATTGCCGGTATTCATGGCCAGGCAAATGAAGTGATGGTTGATTTTATGCTGGAGCGTTTGAACCTGAGCACCTACGCTTCATTAAACTGGAACCAGATCAGCAGCGGTTACCGTACACGTTTTGAACTGGCAAGAATTTTACTGCAGAAACCCCAACTACTGATTTTAGATGAGCCATTGGCAAACCTCGATATTAAAGCACAACAAACAATTCTTACTGACTTGAAGTATATGACTGCATGGACAAATCATCCCATGGGTATAGTTCTCAGCTCGCAGCAACTACATGAAGTGGAAAAAGTTGCCGATACGGTATTGATGATCAAAAACGGAACGTGCATTAATCATCATACAACTACGGATGATTACAAGGCCGAATCAACAATTATTGAAATAGAAACAACTGCAACTCGTGAAGCCGTTGCACTGGCACTTGCAGGCATCGAAACCGAACTGCGTTTTAATGGCGGCTTCTATACCATCAGTACCAATAGTTCCGATGCACAACAACTGATTACGTTGCTCATCAGTAATAAAATACCGGTAACGTATTTCCGTGATATTACTCATTCTACAAAACGTTTCTTCTAAATTCTTTCCCATGAGTTCTAAACGACTACTGGCTCCTGCCTTTCTCAATAAACTTGATCATTACCTGTTAACACATAAGCCGGTTATCTGGACTACAAGAGCGCATCTTGTTATTTACTACGCAATTTTATTTGCGCTGGCACTTACTTTTCTTTGCTTTATTATTCCAAGCAATCCTTTGACAGACAGCAGTTCTTTTGTATGGACAACATTAACTGCCGTGTTCTCCTTGATCGGTATAATTCTATGGATCATTTACCTGCTGCGTTTTAATGTATTTAAACGTTTTAGCGAAAAGGGCAATTTAAATGCTTTGCAAAATTTTTTCCTGTTTTTCATTTCAATTGGCTTCGTCATTGCTCCTGCTTACATTCCAACTGCCGTTGAATCAAAAAGAGCAAATAACAAATTTTCGAATGAAGAAGTGGTGAATGATATCAATTTGATCAACAGCAAGATCAATCAACTGGAGTATGATTCACTGAACCACAACTGGAGTAAACAAATTTGTATTGTCCGGGACAGCCTTGAACAAAGTCTTGTGTATAAACAGGCCGATGAGTATAATAGCGATACTCTCAATTATATTGACACAGCCAATCTCCGTAAAAGATTACTGGAAACTGATAGTGTAGTAAAAAAGAACGACAGCGTGTACTACTTTTATACATCTCCAAAATATACTTTTCTTGATGCGCATTACAGCGATACCTATACAACCGTTAAAGAAAAAAATGATATTGCATTTTACAGGGAAATGATACAAAGTTTCACTCCGGTAAACAAAGAAAAGACAAAAAAGGAGCTTGCCCTGCTCTTAAAAAAATACAGTTACTCAACATACTCGTATAACTATGCAGAAGTTGATTACCAATCGGGGAATAACCTGTCCTACTATAGTGTAATTGATAAACGATATAATCTTTACGGCGTAAATAGTGGCCTGAGAAATCTAGTTGGGAAAAAATATCGTTGGTACAGCAACAATGATTCTCGTTTCAGGGTTTGGCTTTATGTTTCATTTGTTATTTGCCTGTTGCTGTTTATTTATCGACATACAACTGTAAGAGCATTTTTCCTTTCAATACTTACCGTTATTATTTTACTGGCGGTTACAGGTGTTTTACTTGCTTTCCTAAGAGGCGATGCGCAGGCTATTTATACTATTTGTATCATCTATTATTTACTATTTCTTGCAACAATACTTGCTGGCAATGCAAAAAGAACCCGCAACACTCTTGTTGGCATAGCCCTTAATATTGTTACCTTCTTTACTTTTCTGTTGCCGCTGTTCTGCACAATGATGTATTATGAGCGGCTTGAAAAGCAATATCGCTTTGGCGAGTACCCGCCGGGGTTCAGTGAAACAAAAGACCTGTATTTCCTGATTGCTGAGATAGCAGGTTTTGTATTGTTCTTCCTTTTACTGCAGCCGCTTTTCAAAAAACTTTACAGAAACTGGTTTGCAAAACCTGAAGAATAAATAAAGGAGGCTGTTGCCTCCTTTATTGTTTATAACATTAAGCTGTGTCATGACTTTAGTTACAACAAGCCCAACGCATACTCCATCCGCTTCACAGTTTCCTCTTTACCGATTATTTCTGCGATCTGGAATACAGCCGGACCAAACTTACCACCTACCAACATAATACGCATCGGCAGTTGCAGTTCGCCTGGTTTAATATTTTTTGCTGTTGCCAACGCTTTAAATGCATTTTCAATAGCTGTTAATTCCCAGTCGCCCATTGTTTTCAACACATCAATGTATTCAACAAAGAATTGCTTCTTCTCTTCACTCCATTTTGGTTTAACAGCATCCAAGCTCTAATGTTTCCGGCGCCTTAAAGAAGAAACCTCCCTGTTGTACAAAATCAGGCAACAGTATGCAACGGTCCTTCACCAGTTCAATTACTTTTTCGAGCACAGCATCATCTCCTGTTTCTATATCCGCCGCTGCAAACACCTCCTTCACTTTGCGACTTTAAACTTTCAAACTTTCAACTTTTTTATCCATTCATGATTGAACCACTTTGCTTTTTCATAATCAAACTTGGCACCAGCACTGTGTACACGCTTAATATCAAAGCTGTCGATCAATTCATCCATGCTGTATAATTCTTTTTCTGTACCATCGTTCCAGCCAAGCACTGCCAATAAATTAATAAATGCTTCCGGCAAAAATCCTTTTTCAAAAAAGCCTTCTGTTAATTCATTTGTTTTAGGATCGGTCCAGTTCATGGCAAAAACAGGGAACCCATATTTTGCTCCATCACGTTTACTCAGTTTACCACTTGGCCCAAGTATTAATGGTAAATGTGCCCATTGCGGCATCAATGCTTCCCATCCCAAATATTTCCATAACAACAAATGCACGGGTGCACTTGGCAACCATTCTTCACCACGAAATGCATGGGTGATCTTCATTAAATAATCATCCACAACAACAGCCAAGTGATAAGTAGGCATACCATCAGCTTTCAATAAAACTTTGTCATCTACCAATCCCGTTTGAAAACTTACTTCACCACGGATCATGTCTGTAAAGGTCAACACATCATTTTCCGGCATTTTAATGCGTATGACATGCGGTATATTGTTCTCCAACAGCTCCCTTACTTCATCATCAGTTAAGTTCAAACTGTTCCGCATGTTTCTGCGGGCACGGTGATCGTACTGTGGTGAAGGATTTTCCTCTGTTTTTAATTCTTCACGCATCTTCTCCAAATCTTCCTTGGTATCAAATGCATAATAAGCAAAGCCACGGGCAACTAAGGTTTCTGCATAACTGCGGTACATTTCTTTTCGTTCACTCTGGCGGTAAGGACCATACGGCCCATCATGTACAGGGCTTTCATCAGGCTCCAGTCCGCACCATTTTAAACAATTGAAAATATATTCTTCAGCGCCCTGCACAAAGCGTGTTTGATCGGTATCTTCTATCCGCAACACAAATTCTCCACCATGATGCTTGGCAAATAAATAATTGTACAACACGGTGCGTACACCGCCTAAATGCAAACCTCCCGTTGGACTGGGAGCAAAACGTACTCGTACACTCATGGCGCAAAGATAAAGTCAAACCGTTACCAAACCCCTCAAGGGGCTTTAAACGTTTTCAATTTCATTACCTTCACCAAGTCAATGAACAAACATTTCTGCCTGCTCATTTTACTTTTTACTTGTGTTGGTACTTATGCACAAACTGATTTTACGTTTCCCTCGCTGGTGGTTGAATACGATAGTGCCATTATTTTCCGTCATCTGAAACTGATTCCCATCAAACGAATAGAGCAGGTAACAGACAGCAGCTTTACTACGCCCAACGCCATTTCATTAAAAGCAGGGATGGGTAAAGGAACGGTGAAACTGAAAGAGCGTGGCAATTATATGCTGGATAACATCAATGTGCTGCTGATCGAAAACAACAGTGGCAAAGACCTCATCATACGAAGTGGAGAAATTGTAATGGGTGGAAGGCAAGACCGTGTTTTTGCAAGAGACACTATTCTTGCTGCAGGCAAACAACATCTTGTTCCGGTTTATTGCATCGAAGAAAATCGCTGGAGTGCTGTGGAAAAGAAATTTACTTACAGAGGTACAACGGGCAGTGGTTTGCAAAACATTATTGATACAGCAAAAAACCAAACCAAGATATGGGATGAGATCAGACAGTTATTGAAACAAAATAATCAAACCAACTCATCTTCCTATGCTGTTTTGCTTGGCAATAAAAAAACCGCTGATACAACCAATCAATATGTCAGGCACTTTCTACAGCAACTGAGAAATAAGGATAGCAGTATCGTCGGCATTATTGCATCAACAGGTAATAAAATATTGGGAGCCGATGTGTTTATCAGCACTTCATTGTTTTATCAAACCTTACCGGATTTATTAGAGAAGTATTGCACGGAAGCCGTTTTATCAGGAAGCAACGCAACGGCTATGCATTCAACCGAGCAATTGTATGCCAATGAACTGTTTTCGCCATTAACACAAGCCACTTTTCTTTCAAAAAAAGGAAAACGATTTTTTTACGCATCAGTACTCATTCAACTAACAGGCTATTCAATTCTGTATTAATTTCAATTATGCGTTACATTGTTACAACTCCGTGGTGGTTACGAATGATGTTTCCTGCAAATCTCACCTGGGATATTCCAACAACAGAGAAAATTATTTATCTCACATTCGATGATGGACCACATCCTGTTGCAACTCCTTTTGTGTTGGATGAATTGAAAAAGCATAATGCTAAGGCAACGTTCTTCTGCATTGGAAAGAATGTGCAGGAACAGCCAGAATTGTATCAACGAATTTTTGCTGAAGGTCATCGGGTGGGTAACCACACACAAAATCATCTAAACAGTTGGAAAACAGATAATGAAACATGGCTTAATAATGTAAAAGAAGCAGCAAAGTGGATCGATTCAGATCTGTTTCGCCCACCGTATGGTAAGATCAGGTCGTTTCAGGCAAAACTGTTACTACAGGCAATTCCGCCGTTTCAAATTATTATGTGGAATGTGTTAAGTGCTGATTTCGACCAAAGCATCAGTGAGGAGCAATGTTTCAACAATGTAAAAAAGAATGTAAAGCCGGGGTCCATTGTTGTATTTCACGACAGTGAGAAGGCGTTGGTGAATATGAAATATGCGTTGGGGGAAACCCTTCGTTACTTTTCGGGTATGGGTTACCGTTTTGAGGCGATCCGGTAGGCTAAACGAGCTGAAAAAAGGAGGGCCGGGGTGGAAACCCTGGCCCGTTTTTAATCCGTACCCTATGAAAACTTTTGCTAAGGTACAATTTCTTTTATCAGATGCAAGTGTTTTTTCTTAGGGCAGCGTAATGATTCTTACGTTCCCGTTTACGGTTAATTCCGCCTTGTTGTCGCAACGGCCATCTCCAAAGTTCAGAAGCCCGTTTGTATTATTCACTCTGATCCTTAGAACACCTTTGGAAATCCAGCGGCAGGTGAATTTTTTGATCAGGGGTTCAATTACTTCATGCCCCCAGCTTTTGCCACGGCTATTTTCGCCACGGCCGCCGCCGGTAATCGAGAATACATCATCCAATGGCCAAAGTGGTGTTCCATTTCCTTCCAATTGGGCAACAGTACGAACGCTGCTCCATTTTATCCAACGGCCACTGTCCCAGATAAGCTTGCCCTCAATTACTTTTGTAGTGAATATCTTGTTGTTGCTGCTGCTGTTATTGGTCACTTCATGAGTTCCCTGTATTTGCAAGCTGTCAATTTTATAACGGTCGAAAGTGGTAGTTGCCTTGCTTCCGGGAATACGCATCGGTCCTGAATAAACGGTAATGATCTTTCCTTTACGGACTTTACCATCACGGCCTTTACAACCATCACCAAAATTGATAGTGACTGTTTTTGGAAACACCCCTGGAGTTTGAGGAACAACAGTAATGGTAAAACAACGGATGCTGTCTACTCTGCCCACAAAGTTGCCGCCTTCCATCCGGCCATAAATGCCAACGCCAGCAGTAATACCCAAGTCTTCGCCATTGGCTTCGGCACCAATACCCATGGTGTTATCAAATACGTCATCAAATGCAGCTTCGGCTTCGCTGTTACTTTCAGTACTTTCTACAGTTGAAATTTCTTCGTCTTGTGACTGACTGGCCTCTTTTTTACAGGCTGTAAAGGTGAGGGCTCCCAGAAGCAGGAATGCCATTGTACCTTTTGTGAAAATTGAACTTGTTTTCATGATATACGCTTTTAGTGGTTTAAATTAAAAATTGATCTGTACAAAGACTGGCCACCCTCCGGTTGGTTTAAAGCCTGTTAAAAATAATTAACTGATTCACCATCAATAAACGTAGGAACTGCATATTCAGTACGTTGCCGGAAGAGCTTACTTTTGCCGTTCTATGACGATTATTGATACACATACACATCTCTATCTCGATGATTTTAAAGCAGATATGCAGGAAGTGATCAACAGGGCTAAAAGTGCCGGGGTTAAAAAATTCTATCTGCCGAATGTTGACAGCAGTTCTATTGAAGACCTGCTGAACCTTGAGCAACAGTTTCCAGGAGAATGTGTTGGAATGATGGGCCTGCACCCTTGTTATGTAAAAGAAAATGTGGCTGATGAATTGAACATGGTAGAAGATTGGCTGAAAAAAAGACCATTTGCAGCAGTTGGTGAAATTGGGCTGGATTATTATTGGGATAAGACATTTGTGGCCGAACAGAAAGATGCATTTCGCCAGCAGATCAATTGGGCACTGGAGCTAAACCTGCCGATCGTGATCCACAGCCGGGATTCCATGCAGGATTGCATTGATCTTGTTCGTGAACAGCAGAACGGAAAGCTGCGGGGTATTTTTCATTGCTTTGGAGGCACGGTAGATGAAGCAAAACAAATCATCGACCTTGGATTTTTAATGGGCATTGGCGGAGTGATCACCTACAAGAAATCAGGTCTGGCTGAAGTACTTGCATCTATACCCATCGAACACCTGGTACTTGAAACCGATGCCCCGTACTTAACTCCCGTTCCTTTTCGGGGAAAACGAAATGAGCCATCGTACCTGAAATATGTGGTTGATAAAATGGCAGAGGCAATGAATCTTTCCGCCGAGGAAATTGCCATTCAAACAACCCGTAACGCACAAAATTTATTCGGTAGCTGATTCTTATAACTGTATTTTTGCTGCCCTTTAACGGAGACGTGTCCGAGTGGTTGAAGGAGCACGCCTGGAAAGTGTGTATACGGGAAACTGTATCAAGGGTTCGAATCCCTTCGTCTCCGCAAAATGAAAATGCTCAACAGAATCTGTCGAGCATTTTTTATTTCTTCTTCGCTGCTGCCACTTTCTTCTTTCCTTCTTCTGTCATTGCAAACGATCGTGTCATTGTTTTAATATGTGCTGCTTTGCGGAAACGCAAGTGCGCTCCAGTCCTCATCAATTGCAACAGCACGTACAGGTTCATACCCAAGCTCGCCCAATTTTTCCCAACCGGTATCCCGGTTAAAATCGCATTTGTATTTTTTTGAAGTTCCTTTGGGGTAGCAAAACCAAAGCACAGCATCCTCTTCGGCCTTCTTTGCAATTTGCTCAGCTGCTTTGTTTACTTCAGTTTGTTTGGTTGCAAATACAATTGCAAAAGAAATCGATTTCAGCTTGCCGATACTTTCAACAACATTCGTGAGCTCCACCCATTGCTTTCAACTCCGGAAGAAAACTATCCGGATGATTGATCGATAAGATAGCTGTGTGATTTTTGAAATTTAGTTTTTTGAATAGCGGAGTCATATCGCTGCAAAAGAATTTACAAATATGAACATCAAGGGATGATGCCTAATTTTTCTACAGCCACCTGTGCTGCAATCTGGCTGGCATCTTTTTTATTAAAGGCTTTGCCTTCTGCTATTACTTCGCCATCCACTACCGCACCAATGGTAAATAACCTTCGGCCGTTTTCCAAACGTTCATCAATGGTTTCAAAGTCCAACGCCTTGCCATTTTTATTGGCCCAACCGTAGAGTTTGTTTTTGTGATTGATCTCCAGTAATTCAAGATCTTCCATGAAGAGATAAGGAACGATCACATTTTTAACGATCCACTTTTGTGTTTTCTTATAACCAAGATCAAGATAAATAGCACCTAACAGAGCTTCCAATGTATTCCCGAATATCTGCGAAATTTTAAGGGAGTTATCGCCTTTGTTATAAATGGTGATCTTCTTTAACCCCATCCGCACGGCTATATCATTGAGCGTTACACGGTTCACCATTTTACTGCGCATCTCGGTTAAAAAACCTTCGCCTTTGTAGGGATATTTTTTGAAGAGATAATCGGCCACCACCGCACTCAACACAGCATCGCCTAAAAACTCAAGACGTTCGTTGTTCTGATCATTGCCTTCTTTAATCGATCGATGACTGAGTGCTGTTTTATACAAATTAAGGTCGCCGGGGCTATAACCTAATATGTTACGCAGGTTACTCTCGAATTTGTTTTTAGCAGGTAATATTTGTCGGACCAGATTCCGCACCATACAGATTTAATCACATCATTAAAATCAGGGGAGCAATCCGCTCTCCGGCTGATGTAGTAACAAATCTAAAGTAAATCAGGAATATTTTTTTACAATAACGGAAGCATTATGTCCACCAAATCCAAACGTATTGCTCAAAGCAGCCCGTACCGTACGTTTCTGCGCTTTGTTAAACGTGAAATTTAATTTGGGGTCAAGCTCCGGATCGTCGGTAAAGTGATTAATGGTAGGTGGAATAATATCGTGTACCACACTCATTACACAGGCGATGGCTTCCAACGCACCTGCTGCTCCCAAACAATGACCAGTCATTGATTTGGTAGAACTGATGTTGAGGTTGTATGCATGTTCACCAAAAACACTCATGATGGCTTTGGTTTCTGCAATATCACCTAATGGTGTTGAAGTGCCGTGTACGTTGATATAATCAATATCAGATGGCTGTAAGCCTGCATCTTTCAATGCAACGGTCATTACATTTTTTGCACCAAGTCCTTCGGGGTGAGGGGCTGTTATATGATGAGCATCGGCAGTGGCACCACCACCGGCTATTTCACAATAAATTTTTGCACCACGTTGCAATGCATGTTCAAGGCTTTCCAGCACCAACATACCTGCGCCTTCGCCCATTACAAAACCATCACGGTCTTTATCAAACGGACGACTGGCTGTTGTTGGATCATCATTACGTTCACTCAATGCTTTCATAGCATTGAAACCTCCAACACCTGCCGCACTTACTACGGCTTCACTTCCGCCGGTTAAGATAATATCTGCTTTACCGAGACGGATATTATCGTACGCATCAATGATGGCATTGGTAGAGGAAGCACATGCTGAAACAACTGCAAAATTGGGACCTCTGAAACCGTGACGCATGGAGATTTGTCCGGCTGCAATATCGAGGATCATCTTTGGAATAAAGAAGGGATTGAAACGGGGAGTTCCATCGCCATTGGCAAAATTCACCACCTCTTCCTGAAAAGTAATCAAACCGCCAATACCACTGGCGAAAATTACACCTACCCTGTCGGGATCTACACTCTCTTTGCTGATGCCGGCATCCTTTACTGCCTGATCACTCACAACCAATGCAAATTGAGTAAAGCGATCGATCTTTCTCGCTTCCTTCCTATCCAAATAGGTGGTTGGATCAAAATCTTTCACCTCGCAGGCAAAACGTGTTTTGAACTTCGAACAATCAAATTGCTTGATGTGATCAGCGCCAGATACACCATTAGTCAAACCCTCCCAATATTGATCAAGAGTTTTGCCTAATGGTGTAAGGGCACCAATTCCGGTAACTACTACTCGTTTGAGCTCCATAAGTTGCCTGGGAAAGATTAATTACACTGAATATCCAGTGGTGAATTACTTAGCGTGTTCTTCTAAATAAGCTACTGCCTGACCAACCGTTGTGATGGTTTCAGCTTGTTCATCGGGAATAGAGATGTTAAACTCCTTTTCAAATTCCATGATCAGTTCTACTGTGTCTAATGAATCAGCTCCCAGATCATTGGTAAAAGAAGCTTCAGGATTTACTTCTGACTCTTCAACACCTAACTTGTCTACGATGATTTTTTTTACTCTTGCTGCGATGTCTGACATTGTCGTAATAATTTGGTTACAGGTTGCAAAAATAGAGTTTTTACTCAATTGGCAAGCGTTCTGATAAAATTGTCTGAAACTGTTCATTTTCAGGAAGTTTCCCCTTATTTTAAAGCGCTTCCGAAAAACCAGACAAACAGCTTCAACATCAATCTATAATGCCGTTATGTACAACTGTTTGTTTTTACTCAAAAAAATGTAACTTGTCAATCCTGCATAAACTTACATATGGCGCTGAAACAAATAGACTTTGGAACTCCTGAATACCGGCAAATGCTTGCATTGCGGTATGAAATTTTACGGAAACCGCTTGGCTTAGAGTTTACTCCCGAAGAATTAAAACAGGAGGAAAACGACATCCTGATCGCCGCATTTGAAGAGGAAAAAATGCTGGGCTGTTGTTTCTTAACTGCAATCGACAACCAAGGAATAAAGCTTCGTCAATTAGCTGTACAAAATAATCTGCAGGGCAAAGGCATTGGTGCTTCTTTGATGAATTTTGCTGAGAATATTGCCCGGGACAGAGGTTTCCGCACTATTCAACTCAATGCCCGTAAAGTAGCACTGGAGTTTTTTGAAAAACAGGGATATAAAGTTGAAGGGGATGAGTTTATTCAACTTGGTATTCCACATTTTTTAATGAAGAAAAAATTACGCTGATATTTTGTATTTGATTTTTAAAGGAGTCTTGAATAAATAAAGGGAGTCTTTCGACTCCCTTTTCTATTTCACTTCTTTCTTCAATTATGCTTTGTATTGAGGAATAAGGCTGTTGGCCAAATCCACCATTTTCTTGATGCCATCTTCTGGTAACCCACCTTTCTTAAACTCAGCTAATACATCCGGCAGCTTGGCTTCCATTTCATGTAAGAAATGTTCTTCAAACTCTTTCATCTTACGGATTGGTACAGCGTTCAACAAACCATTTGTACCAAGATAGATAATTGCAATTTGATTTTCTACTTTGAACGGAGAGTATTGGGCCTGCTTCAGAATTTCTACGTTACGTCCACCTTTATCAATTACAGATTTTGTAGCAGCATCCATATCACCACCAAATTTAGAGAAGGCTTCCAACTCACGGTACAATGCCTGATCCAGTTTCAAAGTACCGGCAACCTTCTTCATTGATTTGATCTGTGCATTACCACCCACACGACTTACTGAGATACCTACGTTGATCGCCGGACGGATACCTGCGTTGAACAAGTTACCTTCCAAGAAGATCTGACCATCGGTAATTGAGATCACGTTTGTAGGAATGTATGCAGATACGTCACCCGCTTGTGTTTCAATGATCGGCAATGCCGTTAATGAACCACCACCTTTTACAAGATGCTTAATACTATCCGGTACATCATTCATGTTCTTCGCAACACTATCATCGTTAATTACTTTCGCAGCACGCTCAAGCAAACGACTGTGGAGATAGAATACATCACCAGGATATGCTTCACGACCCGGAGGACGTTTCAGCAACAATGATACTTCACGATAAGCTACAGCTTGTTTTGAAAGATCATCATAAATGATCAATGCCGGACGGCCGGTATCACGGAAGAACTCACCAAGAGCTGCACCCGCATATGGAGCGTAGAACTGTTGAGGAGCCGGATCACTTGCAGAAGCCGCAACAATAGTTGTGAACTTCATAGCACCATTATCTTCCAATGTTTTCATAACACCAGCGATGGTAGATGCTTTCTGACCAATGGCCACATAAATACAATATACAGGCTTGCCTGCTTCGAAGAATTCTTTTTGGTTGATGATGGTATCAACAGCAATGGCTGTTTTACCCGTTTGGCGATCACCAATGATCAACTCACGCTGACCACGACCGATCGGAATCATCGCATCAATGGCTTTGATACCAGTTTGCAGTGGTTCTTTTACCGGCTCACGGAAGATTACACCCGGTGCTTTACGCTCCAATGGCATTTCATACAATTCGCCGGTGATAGGACCTTTACCATCGATTGGTTCGCCCAATACGTTGATTACACGTCCGCACATTCCTTCGCCCACTTTGATAGAAGCGATCTGATCAGTACGACGAACATTTGAACCTTCTTTGATACCTTTTCCTTCACCCATCAATACCACACCCACATTATCTTCTTCAAGGTTCAATGCAATGGCACGAACACCATTGTCAAATTCTACCAGTTCACCGTAGCTAACATTGTTCAATCCGTATACACGGGCAATACCATCACCCACTTGTAATACGGTACCTACTTCTTCCAAATCAGCACCAACATTGAAATTGCTTAACTGCTGGCGAAGTATCGCTGAAATCTCATCCGGTTTAATATCTGCCATGACGCTTTATTTAACCCCCATGCCTAAAAGACGCATGAGGAAAGTTTACAATTGAATTTTTATCTGATATTTTGTACGTAAATATTTTTCTGGAACTGTGCTTTGAGGTCTCTCAGATCACGTGCAATACTTGCATCGATCAGGTTCCCATTATACTCCAGTTGAAATCCACCAACAATCGCCTCGTTCACCACATTTTCCAGTTCCACGTGTGCTAAGGATGCATCAGCCATTACCTTTTTAACGATCGCAGCTTTTAACTCTTCACTTGCCGGCGATACCGTAGTAAGCTTTACCCGATGAATACCTTTGATCGCATTGTATTGTTCAACAAATGCAAATGCAATTTCAGGCAATGTATTTTCACGGCCCTTCTTTACAATTAAATGAATAAATGCAGCTGCTAAAGGACCAATCTTTTTACTGATCACTTCGGTAAGTATCTTATCCTTTACATCAGCCTTGATCACCGGACTGCGCAGCACATTTGTAAACTCTTTGCTTTGCTTGCACACATCCTGCAAATATTTCATATCGGTATACACCTGCTCCAATTGATTTTGCTCTTGAGCTATATCAACCAGCGACTTTGCATAACGACCTGCGAGACGGGGATTTTGCATATAAATTCAGCTTTGAGCTATGAGCTGTGAGCTGCGAGCGTGTAGCGTGCAGCGGATAGCGTGTAGCTTTGATTAGTTCAGTTTTACTTCTTGAGCCAATTTATTGATGTATGCTTCCTGTTCAGCTTTGTTGGCCAATTCACGACGCAATACTTTTTCACTCACTTCAATCACTAAATTACCTACTTGGTTTTTCAAGTCCGTAATCGCAGCCATTTTCTGCTGGTTGATCGCAGCTTGTGTTTCCACCATTATTTTGTTGGCTTCTACTTTTGCCTGGTCTTTTGCCTCGTTGATAATTTTGTCTTTTGTTTCACGTGCTTCTTTCAGCATCTGCGATCTTTCTTCACGGGCTTTGATCAACAATGCTTCGTTCTCGTTTTTCAACTGCGCCATTTCAGCTTTCACTTTTTCAGCCATTGCCAATGATTCGGCAATCCCTTGCTCCCGTTCGTGCAATCCTTTAATGATAGCAGGCCAGGCGTATTTCTTCAACAGAAAAAATACAACTAAGAAAGCGACCAATGTCCAGAAAAGTAACCCTAAGGCGGGGGTAAGTAAACCCATGATTTTTTATTTTAAAACGTTCGATGTTAGTTTAAAATACTGCATCCTCCGCCCTGTGCTTTGGATGCAGTAAAATGTTTGTGCGGCAATGATTACAACACCATTGCAAGGAAGCCCACGATAATAGCAAACAGAGCAGCTCCTTCTACGAGTGCCGCAGTAAGGATCATGTTTGCACGGATATCGTTAGAAGCTTCTGGCTGACGGGCAATTGATTCTAATGCACCTTTACCAATCTGTCCGATACCGATACCGGCACCTACAGCTGCTAAACCTGCACCTATTGCACCACCTGCATTTGCTACCGCATCTAAAAGAATTAAATCCATTGTTTTGAATTTATGATTGTGAAAAATAAAAACCGATTAATGATGTGCTGCTTCTTCGCCGTGACCATGATCACCTTCCATTGCCTGACTGATAAATACAGCAGTAAGCATGGTAAAGATGAAGGCCTGCAGGAATGCAACCAATATTTCGATGAAATAAATAAAAATGGTAAACGGAATAGAGATCACCGTTGATCCGATACCAAAGCCTTGTCCTAATTTCTCTGTGAATACGAAGATTAGTGAGATCAAACAGATGATAATAATGTGACCTGCCACCATGTTGGCAAAAAGACGTATGATCAATGCACCTGGCTTGATCAATACAGCACTCAACAATTCCACAGGCACCAAAATGAATTTTACACCCAATGGTACTCCCGGAGGATTGAAAATATGACCCCAGTAATGCCTGTTTGAACTGAACAGAATTACAATAAATGCAATTAAACCAAGCACAACTGTAAAGGCAATATTACCTGTTACGTTTGCCGAACCGGAACCAATCCAAAAATATTATTGATCAGAATAAAAAAGAATACTGTTAAGAAGGAATGGCAGATACTTAGGTGATTTTGCACCAAGGTTAGGAATTGCTACTTCATCTCTCACAAATGTGATGATGGGCTCAAAGAAATTCTGCTTGCCTTTTGGTGCACTTGTTACACCTAATCCTTTGCCATATGATTTGGCAATGCTGATCAATATCCAAACCAAGATGAAAAGCGCAAGCAGCATCTGCACCACATTGCGTGTAAGCGACAAATCAAATACTTGCTCAGTTGGATCAGTTGAAACGATCTTTTCACCGATTTCTTCTTTTACAAGTTTGTATCCGTTGTACTCAGCATGGCCATGTTCAAATTTTGAAGACATGAACACTGACAGGCCTTTTTGCTGCGAGTAAAGAATTACAGGGAGCGGGAAACCAACTGCATGGCCGTTCCAATCAAAAAAATGGAACTCGTGACCGTCCATGATATGGCCGAAGATCACTTCTTTGGCATCAAAGCCTTCTTTTTTGGGCGCATGCTCTGCATCGGCGTGCTCAGGCTGTGCCTGCTCATGCCCTTCCTGCTCGTGCTGTGCATACGCACCTTGAGCCATCGTCAACAAAAATCCGCTGAAAACCGCTACCAATAAGGATTTGAAGCTCTTGAACGCCATACGTTTCCTGAAATTTGGCGCAAAGATAAGGAGCGGCAGGTGAAAAAAAGGGAAAACTAAATGGAAAGAAGAAAAAAGTTGTTCAGGTTAATCAAGACCCATTTTGAGGCGCTCTTCTTTAATTTTTTCGAGCTCTCTAATATCATCGAGGTCTTTTGGACGGGCTACTGCCCGTTTATTTTCCAGCAAATGATTGATATGTAAAAAAGGAACCTTGATCCCATCAATATTCGCTACCGAGGCTTCATGATAACATTCATCAAACGAAAAATGCTCGAGCCCTTTCATTGTGGTCATGATATCGAGAATAATTCCTGGGCCTACATAAAATTGTGACCATCCAGGTATAAACTGTGTTGTTTCGAAAGATAAAAAATCACCATAATCCAAGTCAATAAAAGATTTCCGAAACCTTTTTCTATTTCCAAGCGAATCTTTTATCCAGATGTCGAGATCATCTGTTACTCTGTTGTGGCCATTAAAATTGACTGAGAGCCCTCCTACCATTATATACTGAACTTCATTACTGTTTAACACTTGCCAGAATTTCAGCAAATCTTCGTCCATTATATCCATAAACAATGTTGGATTACTTCTTGTGAGTAATTACGGCTCTCTTAAACATAACTCCACGCTTCAGCATCCGACAGAAAAGTTTAAACTTTTCTTCATCGGTCATCAAAATGGCCTGTCGTCTCCGGAGATTTTCGTGTTCTTCCTGTTTTTCGTAAGGAATAAAGGTTTCCTGTACAAGTGAAGCAACTTGATTGGTATCGTATTTCTTTCTTTCCAATGCACGCAAGTTAAAAAATATCCTTCGCTTTTCCTATTTCCGCACCACTAAACTACTGCTTTTGAAAACTGCATTTCGTGGAGTTTGGCATAATAGCCGCCCAACATGAGCAGTTCCTCATGGGTACCCATTTCTTTGATCTCGCCTTTATCCAATACAATTATCTTATCGGCCTTCCGGATGGTAGACAAGCGGTGTGCAATTACAATCGATGTTCGTCCTTCGATCAGCTTATCGATCGCATGCTGGATCATTTGTTCGGTTTCAGTATCAACAGCAGAGGTTGCTTCATCAAGTATCAAAACGGATGGGTTGAACAAAAGAGCCCTGATAAAACTCAGCAACTGACGTTGGCCCTGGCTCATGGTAGTTCCACGCTCCATTACATTAAAATCATAATTATCAGGTAAGCGCATGATAAAATCGTGCAAGCCAATCAACTTAGCCGCTTCGATTACCTGCTCTTTTCCAATGGCTTCGTTACGCAGCGTTACATTTTCGGTAATGGTTCCGGCAAACAAAAATACATCCTGCAGCACCACACCGATTTTACTCCGCAATGCATCTAACTCGTATTCTTCGATCTTTACACCGTCAAGTTTGATACTTCCTTTTTGAATATGATACAACCGGTTTAGCAAACTGATGATGGATGTTTTACCACTGCCGGTATGACCAACAATGGCCACCGTATCGCCTGCATTCACCGTAAACGAAAGATCTTTCAACACCCAGTTCTCATCGTTGTAAGCAAACCACACTTTTTCAAATTCAATTTTACCAGCCACTTGTGACATTGGTTTATAGGCATCAGCAGCCGATTCTTTTATTTCATCGGTATTGTCTAACACTTTAAATACACGCTCACTCGCCACCATCCCCATTTGCAATACGTTGAATTTATCAGCAATAAAACGAAGCGGACGGAACAACATATTGAGCAAAATGATAAAGGCCATGATCTCACCCGCCATTTTTGCCGCTTCACCATTGGTTGCTGATACAGCTTGTCCTGCACCAAACCAAACCAATAAACCCAAGGAAATAGCCAAAATGATTTCCACTACCGGAAAGAAAACAGAGTAAGCAAAAATGGCCTGAATGTTTGCGTTTCGATGATCTTTATTAATGCGATTAAATTTTCCGAACTCTTTTTGCTCAACAGCAAAAGCCTGCACCACCTGCATACCTTGTATGTGTTCCTGTACAAATGCGTTTAATGCAGCAACTGCATTTCGTACACGATGAAAACTTTTGTTGACACTCTCTTTGAAATAATATGTTGCAAGAATGAGAAAAGGAAATGGAATAAGGCAGATCAATGTTAATTGCCAATTGATATAAAACATGGTAAACAAAACCGCAATGATGGTGAGAAAATCGGCGAGGATCGGTATAAAACCTTCAGCAAATACATCGCTGATGGTTTCAATATCATTGACCGTTCTTGTTGTTAATGTACCAATGGGTGTTTGATCGAATTGACGGAGATTGAGTCCAAGTATTTTTTTAAATACGTTTACCCGCAAATCTTTCACCACCGTTTGCCCAAGCCATGCAGTGAAATAGGAAAAGAAAAAACGGAGGACGGTTTCAACAATAATGAGTGCAATTTGAAAGATGGTAATGCGAATTACCATCTTCGGCCATATTGTGTTGGATATAATCGTTAACCGTTGTGTTGATCAACCAAGGCCTTACAGGTGCCATTACTGCCAGTACAATTGCCAAAATAATGGAGCTGTTAAACCTGCGTTTGTACGGCGATGCATAACCGATGATACGGCTGAGTAATTTAAAATCGAACACCTGCTTTTTTACTGCTTTCTGCTCCAAGCGTTTTTACATTTAGCGGCAAAGGTAAACTCTTTCGGTTTGTGGCCGAACGCCATCGTATTAACCGGAAGCTAAAAAGGATGAGTGGCGATGTTCAGGAACCGGATTGCAGTTGATATTTACGGTTAAAATAAAACAATGAGAAAATGCTGGCAATTATACCTGCCACTGCAAACACGATCACCAGTTGCGAATAAAACGAAACCCAGTTAAGTTGCAGTTTTAATAATTCCTTTGATAACATTACGGTAATGCTGCCAAGATAGCCCCACGCATCAGCTACATAAATGAGAAACCCAACATTGCCAGCAATGGTGAACGATGCAAGCAATCGTTCAAAGAAAACACTGTTGAATAACACATATGCGATGTATAAACCCAAGCCGGTAAACTGCATCCAGCTTGCGCCGGAAATCAATTTCTGTTTAAATAATACAGATGAAAGGCCCGCCACCAAAAAACCAAGGATCATCAACACATGAATAATTCGAAAGGCACGCATATTTTTTCGTACAAACACCAGCATACCAATCATACCCAACACAACCAATGAAGTAATGGTTTCTGTTTTAGCAAACACGGCTGCATTGCCGCCATAGCCCAACTCCGTCCACATATTTCCCATGTAATTATCACGAAGATCACGCATGATGGTTAGCAGAAGATAAATGATCACAAACGCAATAACTCCAGCGCTGAACTGTTTCAGAAAATGTTTTCGCTCCGGTTGATTCATGGGCAGACGAATCGTTCGTTCGGCTATATCATCTGCATCAGGAAAAGGTGCTCGCTCTAATAAAAAATAAAAAAGCAGTAAGGGAACAGCAAACAACGATGCAGTTGCAAACGGCATCCAGTATTCAGTAATATTCCATTCAAGCAACAACCATTTTCCAACACTCCTGCTGAAACCGCCGGCAAAAATGAAACTAACGGCCAATACTACTCCAATAAAATCGGTCGCTCTTCTTCCTTCCACATAACTGAATACCACGCCCCACATAAAACCAAGTGTAAAGCCATTTACCAGAAAGCAAAGAATACCCCACGGTGCGGGAACAACAGCAAATAATAATAAACTCAGCCATGCCACACCTACCATCAGCAAACTCGTTTTCCATCGTCCATGCCGTTGCAGTTCGGAAATAAATTTGATGCCATAGAACTTACTCAACATATAGCCAATTACCTGGCTGATGATGAGTAATGTTTGATACGATACATTCCCAAACTGCAACCCATCAAACGTGGCAACTGTAAATGGCTTTCGAAATGCAAAGATGGATGCGTAGGTAAAAAAAACAACAACAGCTAAGTAAACTGCTGCTGCAATCTGCTTAGCTGAAAAAGTTGAAGGAGTAGATAGTTGTTGATTCAAAGCAACGGGAAGATAATGGATTTTTTTGGTGAGTCACCCACTCCTGAGCCTGTCGAAGGATTCGGGGTGGCTCACCAGCCACCATTACATTTCACCGGTTGCTTTCCGATATGCTTTAATAAAGATGGCGCCAAGATTTTTATGTGGCGGTACATAATCTTTCATCAATTCATTTGCCTTTGGATCATTTTTTACAGATGCAGTGATCTGTTGCCAAACAGGTATCCATTCAATATTACGTCCGTTGCGGATATCTTCATTCAATGCACGAAGAATCGGTTCGTTTACAGAATAACTACCCACTTGTTTGGTGGAAATGATATGTGCATCTTCATTTACATTCAGGATTTTCGCCAGGTTCTGATAGCCACCACATGAACCTAACATCACAATACGTGATGAAGGCAGCATTTGCTGAATCGTGTATTTCAAATGATAACTATGTCCACGATGCACCACAAAGCTTGGATTGATATTATTCTTCGTTAAATAATCGATCAAACTTTGTTGCGCTTTTGCATCCAGATCCTGTTTGTAATCCAATGGAAGATTAGCATAGATGGTGTACGGTTTTCCCTTGATGGAAGTAATTGTTACCCACTCTTTACCTGTAACCACTTTCCATTCGGGCTTGCCATTGAACATCCCCATGAAATTTCGGAACGAAATAATGCCATCCTCATCACCATAGAAAAAAACATGTTGTACAACACGGCCACTATCATCTGCAATACTGTTGTAATCCACTTTGTACACCGGAGGTATGCCTAACCTTGCAGAAAGATCCACTGACGGGTCTGATGCTGATTGAAACAAGGTTTGCAGAATATTATAAATCACTTCGCCTTTGCGGTCTTTTTCCTGTAAGCTTTTTTCGTAATTCTGTCGCACCTCCTTCTTTAAAAAATCCTGCAGATCAACGTTGGTAATACTACCATAACTATCGGCCACATCCACTGCATCCTCCAACGAGTTTGTTTTTTGTAACCCGTTCACAAATGCATACATCAGTTTATAGCCTCTGTCTTCCGGCATAGCTTTCAGAAAGTCATCAAGGCGGTTGTAGTTCGCTGCTATTTTGATAAATTTTTTGAATTTGTCAAAATTCAATGTCATTAATAATGAATCGCTCCTGCGTCCCGGAAATCGGGTCATCATCCGGTCGTACAGCTTTGTGTATGTACTCGTATAGATCACTTCTTCTGTTGTAACAATGAGGTAATAAATCTCTTGTGATGTCAACGGATCCGAAACACGCATCCGCACAGCATCAGGTGAATCATGCAGATCATTCATAACATTCACAAACACATCCGTTGCTTTGCGTTCAAGCATTGTATACAGCACATCAGCAAGTACAGGTGTATCGCCGGTAGCAATACGGCTGTAATAATTAGTTTGTGTTTTTACCAGCAGTTTATAATAAGCCAACTCATTTTCAACCACCGCTTTAATGTCGTCAATACTTAACCGGTTGCTCAACAATTCATCCAGAAACGGAAGGTATAGTGTACCATTCAGGATAGAGCTGAGTTTGGCAATAGTTTGTACTTTGGAGCTTGTGTTGCGGCGAATGATTTTTGCAGCAACTGATTTGGTGGCTTGTGCGTAACTGTACACTTCCAACGGAATTTTATCAGCCGCAAGCATAATCAAACTGTCGGCAAATGGTTCGTTCTCAAATGGGGCAATTCCCTGCAAAATAAAAGAAGGATCAAGACGTGCTTTTTTCAGGAACACCATCTTTTTGATTTCACCCAGTTCTTTTGCCTGAATAAAAATCGTTGATAATAATTCAGCACCCTGGTAGGGTAACTTCTCAAACACCGGCATCATACTCTGATTGTTTGCCTGCAGCTTCATACATTCTTCGTAACTGCTGAAGAGTTGCGGGATCAATGGCGAAATTTCTTTTTCCTTTGCCCGGCTTGCAATGGCCTGTAATAATTCACGGAGCGAACGCAGTTGTCCGATCTTGAAATTATTATCGCCGCCCGTACGTTCAATATCCAACTGTAATTCATCGACCCTTCGCAGAATCACATCGGTGATCTGGATATTCAGATCCTCATTTGTTGTAAGATTTAGAAAATTATCAATCTTCCCATCAATACGGTCGGTACGTTTTTGCTCTTTGTCAATGTTCTCATGCCAGATCACACGGGTCATGGGAATAGCAATCTTCGAAGTATCAAACGAAATCCTGTTTTGTGCAAACGATGCAAATCCACAAAAAACAAGCATTAATGCGATGGCATATGTTCTCATTGTGTACAAAATTAACCTCAAATTTCATTCAAAAGCTGAATCGCTTTCAACCAACACCTGCAAAAGCATGGCCAAAGTGCTAAAACTCGTTAACAATTTTATAATATTACGAACGCCTTTGCTTGGAAGCAGCCATCTACATTTGCAAAACAGTCATGGAACCCAAAGGAAAAAAAATTCTTATTGCCGACGACGAGCCTGATATTCTGGAAATACTCGAATACAATCTAACGGTTGAAGGATATACGGTCGTGAAAGCAAAAGACGGTGATGAAGCTCTTGAGCTCGCCAAAAAGCAACAGCCCGATCTTATTATTCTAGATGTAATGATGCCCCGCAAAACAGGTATGGAAGTGTGTCAGATACTTCGCTCCCAGCCTGCCTTCACCGATACACGCATTATTATGCTTACTGCCCTGAACGATGAGGCTAATCACATTAAAGGATTGGAAATGGGTGCCGATGACTATGTAAGCAAACCCATCAGCCCCAAAGTACTCATCAGCCGTGTGAATGCTCTATTTCGCCGCACCTTCAAAGATGATGATACCATTATCAAAGTGGGTGATCTGCAAATTGATAAAGAACAGTTCATGGTCAAATACCATGGACAGGATATTGTTCTCGCTAAAAAAGAATTTGAATTACTGGCTCTCCTTGCATCCAAACCCGGACGTGTTTTTCTCCGTCATGAAATATTAAACCAGGTATGGGGCGCCGATGTAATAGTGGGCGACCGTACCATTGATGTACACATCCGCAAAATCAGGCAGAAACTCGATATCGACTGTATTACCACAGTAAAAGGTGTTGGGTATAAGTTTGAGATGGGCACAACTTAATTCCTGTTTATTTTTGTTTGTTTCCATAACCGACAAACAAACCATGCTTACTCCCCGCCAGATCAGTCCTGTACAGGTTGCAGCTATTACTGCATTTGCCATTTCACTATTGGTTGGTTTAACGAATTATTTTTTTATACGAAGCTGGTGGATCGCTTTGCTGAGTTTTGCTGTATTGTTCCTCATCAGTTATTTACTCATACGTTACTTTACAGAGCGGTTCATTTACCGCCACATCAAACTTATTTACAAATTCATTTCACAAACAAAAGCCACCAAGCGGGAAGAGTTTTTTAATAAATCCATTTTGCCCGAAAAAAGTTTACAGGAAGTAAGTGAAGAAGTAAAGGAGTGGGCCGAACAAAAGAAAGAAGAAATTGAAGTTCTCAAACAAAACGAGCAATACCGGAAAGAGTTTTTACAGAACCTGAGCCATGAATTAAAAACACCCATTTTTGCTGTGCAGGGTTATGTTGATACATTGCTAAGCGGAGCAATGAACAAAGAAGAGGTGGCCAGAAAATTTTTGCTCAATACATCACGCAACATTGATCGTTTAGTAAACCTCGTTGACGATCTGGATGAAATTTCAAAACTGGAAAGTGGCGAACAGCAATTGTATAAAAACAATTTTGTGATCCAGGAACTGGTGGAAGAAATCTTTGAAAGCCTTTCGATTAAAGCAACCGAAAAACACATTAGGACTTCCATTAAAAAAGGTTCTGAATTACCCATCACTGTATATGCCGATAAAGAAAAGGTACGGATGGTTTTGATCAACTTAGTTGACAATGCCATTAAATACGGAAAACAAAACGGCAATATTGTTTTCAGTGTGTATAAAACACACAGCAACCTTGTACTGATTGAAATAAGTGATGATGGATTTGGCATTGCAGAAGAACACCTCACCCGCATTTTTGAACGTTTCTACCGAACCGATCTTGCACGCAGCCGCAAGGAAGGCGGAAGCGGCTTAGGACTTTCCATTTGCAAACACATTATTGAAGCACACGGACAAACCATGCATGTGCGCAGTACATTGGACGTAGGCACCACCTTCGGTTTTACATTACAGGGCCGCATGGAAAAAGAAGAAGCCTGACAAAATTCTCCCGAAAATAAAAGAGCCGTTCTGAAGAATCAGTACGGCGTAGTTCCCAGTCAAGTCATGAGAAAATGTGAACCCTCGATTGATAAAAACTGCTTAAACGATAAGTCTTTTTACTGCTGTTGTAAAGATGCTGTTGCTGTTTTACCAAATGATGACGGGAATATGTAGGAATTGTTATTTCGCAGAAAAATTCCAGCAATGAGCCATTAGTTTATAGCAATTTAGTGCGCCTGTAAAAACTTGCTTTACTTACAGCTATGCTTCTTACCTCAATAAAAAAAGCCCCCTGAGAACAGGAGGCTGAATAGAGGATACTTGCTTAAGGAAATCCTTTTACTCGTTTGAGTAAATATGTTTAGTAAACATTTGTTTGTGGTGTAAAGCTTGTCCAGCCTTGCATCCAGTTGGTTGTTCCAAATGCACCGATGTAAGTAGTAGTTGTAAATCCACTTAAACCAAAGAAGCTTGCACCACTTAATGCAGGGCTGCCAACTTTTGGCAAGAAGTTAGGAGCAGTAAGGCTAAATGGATTCTCCAACATTACATCGTTTGCAGATGCATATGTTTTGCAGCTATCAACGCCTTCTGCTTTTGTTTTAACTGTTGCAGCATTGATCAATGAAGTACTGCTTACTTTGTATGGCTCAACAACACCATGTACCAGGTTATGACGGAAACGTGAACGTCCATCAATATATGCAGCAGCAGTTGAATCACTTTCAAACTGGAAACCAGCATCCATGTAACCAATCAAAATAGAATTGGTCAATGAGAATTGAGTTGAACGACGGAAACGTGTTGTAAAGTTGTGGTTAGCTGCAGTATTTGGAGCGTTGTTTGGTCCAACAAATGTAAAGTTACTCAATTGTGGGCGTGTACGTGGACTGGCAGTTGTACCTGCACCATCATTATCACACTCAATACCATTACCAGCATCGCCACCATCAACAAATAACGGATCACGAAGTGAAACGGCAAACTGGATACGACCATTATAGCCAAAGTCGAAATCGAAATCATCATCGGCTGTTGCAAAAGCGATCAGGTTTTTACAGTTTACTGTGCCACCAAAAAACTCATACGCATCATCGTTACCATACGACACCTGTACATTTTCGATAATTGTACCATTACCAACACCGCCCAATGTTAAACCGTTAATCTCAGAGTTAGGATCGGCCGCAATACCTGCAAACTCAATACGTACAAAACGGATGATACCGCTGTTATCGTTTGCAAGACTTCCACCATACACTGCGTTTACACCACCTTCAATAATAGGAGTGGTTGAGCGGTTGGTTGGCGCATTACCCAAAAGAATAATACCACCCCAATCACCTGGTTTACGTTGACCGGGAGCTTTGCCAGATGTGAAGATGATCGGCTCACTTGCAGTACCATCAGCGATTAAACGTGAATTTTGTTCAACGATGATAGCACCTTTGTTCACAGTATCACTTAAAATGATCGATCCTGCTGCAATGGTTAAACGTGCTCTGTCATTCACGTACACATATCCCTTTAATGTGTACTTACCCTTTGGCAGTTCCACATTCTCATTAATATTTCCGCTAATGACTTTCGAGCTGATGATACGATCCTGTAATGTAGCGCCAACAGGAGTTGTTGATCCATTATTTACAGTAGAGTCATCAATGTTTACTTTAATACAGGCAGTAAAACTTACCGTAACTGCTGCAGCCAATGTCCATAAAAGCTGTTTCATAATCTATTTTTAATATTTAATTGTTTGTTGATAGTTTATTTTCCTTTTAAATCAAAGTCGTATGTAAATGCAATTGTAATGGTAGTGCCGGGTGTGTATGAACTGAATGCTTTATCAATTCCTTTGTTATATGCTTTTGCTGTATTTCTGTTCTCGTAGGTTTGAATGGGTTGATTCAGCAGATCACTGATGGTTAAGCGAACTTCACCTTTACGTTTGATCACTTTTTGTGAGATCTGAATATCGAATAAGTCACGTGGGCGCTCATAGATATCACCAAAATCAGTATTACCAACCAATGCCAAACGCTGACCGATCTTATTGTATAAAATGGATGCGCCAAATCCTCCTTCTGAATCGTACTGCAAACCTGCATTCACGAGGTAGGGTGATTGGCCTTGTAATGGACGACTTGTTGCCGGCAATGGATTACCAGATGCATCAGTATTTGCTAATAAAACTTCAGAGAATATGAAGGATGCGTTACCGGTAATGAATAAACGTTTTAACCACTCAGAAGATTTAGAGAAGAACGAAAGATTTTTTCTGAATTCAAATTCAGCACCGTATAGATCAGCGCTTACTGCATTCTGGAATTGGTATTGACGACGTGTTGCCACACTTGCACTGTTCAAACGCAATTCAATAGGATCGGTAAACTGTTTGTAGAAGGCTGCTGCTGAAACAACTTCACCAGCTTGTGGATACCATTCGTAACGGACATCAGCATTTAAAATGCTGCTGCGTTTCAGATCAGGAGTACCTGCTGTTGATGCAATGGTTTCAAAATCGAAAAACGTAAATGGCGCAATTTCACGGAACTCAGGTCTTGCAACAGTGCGAGAGCCTGCAATTCGGATGTTTGTTCTGTTGACAGGACTATAGGTTAAGTTGAACGAAGGAAGGAAATCTATTTTCTCCGTATTGATCACAATAGCTTTATCCGATGCCTGTTGTTGCGATTTTAAAAATTGCTGAAAACTTTCTACACGTGAACCCCACACTAAACGCCATTTATCACCCAGCTTGTTATCAAACATTAAATAAGCTGCATTCAACGCAGAAATACCAAAATATTTATCCTGTGGGTTCTGTAATGAAGTGGTCATTTCAAAACCATTTCCTTTCAGAAAATTTTCACCTGCAAAAATCCGGTCGTAAGGAAGGAAGTTAAGATTTGCATCACCCGGTTCGCTATAACCAAGAATAATCGCTCTGAAATCACGGATACGTACCAACGCATTACCACCAGCTTTAACGGTTTGCTTTTGCTTCCCGATGTTGAATGTATAAGCAAGTGACAAATTGTACCCGCCAGCATGATCGGTAAGATTGCTGAAGAAACGATTGGTATTGTTACCACGCAGGTTAACAGCAAAAGGATCATTGCTGCCAAGACTACGACCATATGTTAACACACGCAAATCAGGTTGTTCTTTGCTGTTGTAAGAATAGTTGATGTTCCAGGTGGCTTTCAGATCACGCCAAAAAGTATGTGTACCTTCTAATTGTGATGAGAGTAAGCTTCTTTGATTTACTACAGATGAACGGAGATAAATATCCTGAAGGTTTTCTGTGTTTGGTCCCTGGCGATTGTAATAATTATCTTCATAAAGTTGGTTGAAGAGATTCTTCAACGCTATTTTATGATTCTTTTTTGTCCATGCAAAGTTTGCAAGTGCACCAACTGATGTGCTGTACTTATTCTGCTGATCTTCGTAAGAGAAAAATGCCTGACCCGCACCTCTTTCAAACAATTCCTTTGTTGCGTTGTACAACAATTTTGAATTGCGATAAGTAAGGCCAATCACCGATCCAAATGCTCCGCCTTTTTCACCACGTACGGCATTTGCCCATGTAAGATTATACGATTGAATGGGCCCGGCATTACTATTCTGCTCAGCCCATACATCATCACGGAAATCAGCAGAAATCTGTCTGCGTTGATCGGCTGGCAAAGTATTAAATACACCGTACTTCACAGGGTAAGATGAGGGAAGATTTCTTCTGCCATCAAATCCTAAATAATCGGTTGAGCCACGTTCGTTACTTACAAAGTCTTTGAAAGCAGACTGTGTATTAAAACCAAAACCAACTCCAAGTGTCAACGAATTTTTTGTCGGAATGTCTTTTGTATTGATCTGCACCAAACCACCTGCAAATTCACCTGTAAGATCAGGCGTTGCTGTTTTGTTGATGATGATGTTATCAATCAACTGAGATGGGATCACATCAAACGAAAATGCTTTTTTATCAGGCTCCGAAGATGGTAACTGTGCACCGTTGATAAGTGCCTGATTATAACGATCGCCCAAGCCACGCACAATTACAAACTTGTTATCCTGTATGGATGCGCCACTTACACGCTTCAATACCTCGCCTGTATTTTTATCGGGTGTACGACGGATGAAATCAGCAGACAAACCACTCGATAACGATGTGTTGTTGCGTTGAAAGCTTAACAAGCCCGATGTGTTCTCTCTGCGGGCTGTGCTGCGAATAATAATTTCTGTACCTTCTTTTGCGGCAACATTCATTAAAATGGTAAGAGTATTGTCTATTTCATTTGCTTTTACTTCCACGTCATCCACGGCTTTGGTTTGAAAACCAACAGCGGTTACCGTGAATGTGTATTTTTTCCCCTGTTCTAACAGAACAGAGAAACGTCCTTCAACATCAGCCGCAAATGAGCGGTTTATTTCTGAAACAGAAATAGAGGCGCCGGGTATAGGTTCGTTTTTTTGATTTAGCACACGGCCGTTAATGCGGATAGATTGTGCAGCTGAAGAAAGGGTAATGATGAGTAAAGAAAGGAGATAGAATAGTTTCCTTAAATTTTTCCTTTGCATAGTATCAATTTGATGCCGCAAAGGAACCTTCACAATGTTACCCCAAAGTGAAGAGCGTGTTAAGGAAACATTACCTGCATATTAAGCCAATGTTAACAACAGGAGAGAAACGCCGTAAAGCAAAGACAGACATACATAGTATATAGTATTAAGATGCAGCGGGGGTGAATATTTAAAAACTGAACAGCAACAAAAAATTAATATACAGTTAACCGGAGGGTAACATTTGGGTAACACAGAACCAAAACATTTGCGTTTCCCGGTTAAGAATGAATAATCTATTATTCTCATTAACAGGCATTAATACAGCCTCAAGATAAGGCATATATTATCTTTTAATTGCAACGCCCTGCCTTTCCTGGCGGGGCTTTTGATGCAGAGTTAACAATTTGGTAATACTGGTACAGGTACCCTTATTAACGATTTTGGCACCTTTGCGCTGCAATTAAAAGGTAATACCATTGAAGACAATCGTAGGGGCTATGATTGTGTTACTATTATTATTTACTGACAACCTCATGGCCCAAAAAAATCAGACAGACACAGTTGTAACTACTGCTAAAAAGAAGTGGTATGAAACCATTTCTTTACGTGGTTATATGCAGGTTCGCTACAACCGCTTGCTGGAAACCAATGAAAAACTGAAATGCGAGCAATGTGATAAAAGCTGGGGCGAAGGCGGAGGATTTGCTATACGGCGTGCACGTCTTATCTTAAGTGGTAACCTCACAAAACAAATCTACTTCTACATCCAACCCGATTTTGGCAGCACAGTTGGTATATCTCAGAATGTTTTCCAGTTGCGTGATGCATATGTAGATGTTGCGTTTGATAAAAAAAGTGAGTTCAGGGTCCGTATCGGCCAAAGTAAAGTGCCGTATGGTTTTGAAAATATGCAATCCAGTCAAAACCGGTTACCTCTCGACCGCAATGATGCACTGAACAGTGCTGTATCAAATGAACGTGATCTGGGAGTATTTTTCTACTGGGCGCCTGCAAAAACAAGAGAACAATACCCTGAGTTTATTAATGATAATAGAAAAGGTTCCGGCGATTATGGAGTATTTGCATTCGGTGTTTACAATGGTCAAACGGCTAACAAACCAGAGCAAAATAAAAAAGCTCATATTGTATCAAGACTGAGTTATCCCATCAAAATAAAAAATCAGGTAATTGAACCAGCCATTCAGGCATATACCGGCGAATATGTGTTACCCACCGATGTGCGGACAGCCGGAGTTAAATCAGTAAAAAGTTTTGAATACAGGGATGAGCGTGCTGCTGTAAGTTTTAACTTGTATCCAAATCCTGTTGGTTTGCTTGCAGAGTATAACTGGGGTCGTGGGCCGCAATACAACCCGGTAAACGATTCAATTGAAGTAAACAACCTGCGTGGTGGTTACGCCACACTGTATGGTCGTATAAAAAGTAAAACAAAGAAAGACATGTTCTTTTTTCCATATACACGTGTACAACGGTATGAAGGTGGAAAGAAACATGAACTGGATGCAAGAAGCTACAGTGTAAAAGAAATTGAAATGGGAGTTGAGTGGCAAATGAATCGTTTTTTTGAATTTACTGCTGCTTACACAATTTCAAAAAGAAGATTCGAAGATTCTAAACTGCGTGAAAATTATCAGCAGGGAAACTTGTTGCGTTTACAGGCACAATTAAATTTTTAACATCATTAAATCAACCGTATGTCAGTAATCAATTCGTTCATGAAATTTTTCCTGCCCAAGGATCGCATTTTTTACCAGTTGTTTGAAGAGGTATCCGTTACCTCCTTAGAAATGTCGGTATTACTAAAGAAAATGGTCAACGAGCGTGAATTCGATGTAAGAGCGGAAATCCTTCGCCAGATCGAAGACCTTGAACATAAGAATGATGACTTGACACACAAGATCTTCACGGAATTAAGCCGCAATTTTATTACTCCATTTGACCGGGAAGATATTCACTATCTCGCCACCGCCATGGATGATGTGGCCGATTACATTTTTGCGTCTGCGAAAAAGATCAACTTCTACCGTGTAGATCCGCAGCATGAAAGTTTCAGCAAAATGGCGGAACTGATTGTACAAGGTTGCGAAAACATTAAAACGGCAGTTACCGGCTTGAAGGACATGAAGAATATGCGGCAGATCACCGATGCGTTGGTGCGCATCAATAGCATCGAAAACCAGGCCGATGATGTGTTTGATTACAGCATCGAACGCTTGTTTGCAACAGAGAACGATGCCAAAGAGGTGATCAAGAAAAGAGAGATCTACCAGGTAATGGAAATTGCCACTGATAAGTGTGAAGATGCAGCAAATGTTATTGAATCCATTATTGTGAAATACGCATAAAACAATTAGCTAATTAGCCAATGTGCTGATGTGCTAATAACAATACACAGCCTGTATATCAGCCAGCAGTATTAGCACATCAGCACATCAGCACATTATCACATTCCAATGACTCTACTAGTAATCATCATAGCACTCGCACTTATTTTTGATTATATCAATGGCTTTCATGATGCGGCCAATTCTATTGCAACGATTGTATCAACAAAGGTATTAACGCCGTTTCAGGCAGTTGTGTGGGCAGCGTTCTTCAACTTCGTGGCGTTTTTTATTTTCACCGATCACGAAGTGGCAAACACCATTGCAAAAACAGTACACAAAGAATTTATTACAATGCCCCTCGTACTGTCGGGGTTAATTGCAGCCATTTTCTGGAACTTGCTTACCTGGTGGTATGGCATTCCTTCCTCATCTTCTCATACATTGATTGGCGGATTTGCCGGTGCTGCTATTGCTCATGCCGGTTTCCAAAGTATTGATCCGGCAAGCATTTACAAAACGCTCATTTTTATTATCCTTGCTCCCATTATTGGAATGCTCATCTCCATTTTTATTACGCTGGTTACTATCCAACGTAATTTCTGGCTCAAGATCGCTATCATTACTGCACTCATCAGTGCCAGCATTATTTTCATTCCCTTTAAAAAGGATTTTGAACGATGGGCCTTGCTTGCACTCGGTATTATTTTCGTAAGCACTTATATTTATAATCACTGGCGTGGCGAAACAGCTTATCGTACAGCGAATATGTACAAAAAACTACAGCTTGTTTCATCTGCTATTTTCAGTATCGGCCACGGGGGTAATGATGCACAAAAAGTAATGGGTATTATTATGGCCGCATTGATCGCTTATGATCCTACTTCGTTCCGTTTAGGTGAAATGCCCAATTGGATTCCCATTGCCTGTTACTCCGCCATTGCGCTGGGCACCATGAGCGGCGGCTGGAAGATTATTAAAACCATGGGCACCAAAATCACCAAGGTTACGCCATTGGAAGGTGTTGTGGCCGAAACTGCCGGTGCCATTACGTTGTTTACGGCTGCCAATCTCGGAGCACCGGTTAGTACCACCCATACCATCACCGGTTCAATTGTAGGAGTTGGCGCTACTCGTCGTTTAAGTGCGGTTCGCTGGGGTGTAACCATCAACCTGTTATGGGCATGGATATTAACCATCCCCGTTAGTGCAGGTGTAGCTGCATTGGTGTATGCACTGTTTCACTTTTTTATTCCAGGTTTCGATTAAATAGCTTTGAAATACAACTTAAAAAAATCCGACCCCCAAGGTTGGATTTTTTATTTCTGACAGGTAGTTGCATCTTTGCGGCTCAATAACCATCTCTACATGAAAGGAATTATTCTTGCCGGAGGTTCAGGAACAAGATTACACCCCATCACTTTTGCTATCAGTAAGCAGATCATGCCCATTTATGATAAGCCAATGATCTATTACCCATTATCTGTATTGATGATGGCAGGCATCCGTGAAATTTTAATCATCTCTACCCCGCAGGATTTACCCAACTTCAAACGTTTATTGGGTGATGGAAAGAGTTTGGGAATTGAATTTTCGTATGCTGAACAGGCCGTACCAAACGGCCTAGCGCAGGCATTTGTAATAGGAGAAGAATTTATTGGCACCGATAATGTAGCATTAGTACTCGGCGATAATATTTTCTACGGTGCCGGACTTGGCAAATTACTCGTTAACAATACAACTCCCGATGGTGGTATTATTTACGCCTACCATGTAAGCGATCCCGAACGCTATGGTGTGGTTGATTTTGATGAGAACTTTACTGCCTTAAGCATTGAAGAAAAACCTGCACAACCAAAAAGCAATTATGCAGTTCCCGGTTTATACTTTTATGATAATGATGTGGTGCAGATTGCTAAAGACCTAAAACCCAGCCCACGTGGTGAATACGAAATTACAGATGTAAACAAAGAATATCTGAAACGTGGTAAACTGAAAGTGTCGATCCTTGATCGTGGCACGGCTTGGCTGGATACAGGTACGTTTGATTCGTTAATGCAGGCATCACAGTTTGTCCAGGTAATTGAGCAGCGGCAGGGAATCAAGATCGCCTGTATTGAAGAAATTGCATGGCGTAAAGGATTTATTACAACTGAACAATTGCAGGAGCTGGCGAAACCTTTATTAAAAAGCGGTTACGGGCAGTATATCATGAATCTCATCAAACAATAAACAAACAGCGATCAAACAACTATGAATAAGATATTAGTTACAGGCGGATGCGGATACATTGGAGCACATACCATTGTTGATCTGGTTGAAAACGGATACGAAGTGGTATGTGTTGATAATAATTCACGTTCAAACATGAAGCTGCTGGATGGTGCAGAAAAAATTCTGGGCCAAAAAGTAAAGAATTACAAAGTAGATCTCTGCAATTATGATGAAACCTATGCGGTGCTGCAGGAGAATCCTGATATTACCGGTGTTATTCATTTTGCAGCCTACAAAGCAGTTGGTGAAAGTGTTGAACGTCCGTTGATGTATTTTGAAAACAATCTTTTATCGCTCATCAATTTGTTGAAATGCGTGCAGGAATTTCAAATTCCGCATTTTGTATTCTCATCATCCTGTACAGTTTATGGTAATCCTGACGTGGTGCCTGTAACAGAAGAAACGCCACCGAAGCCGGCCGAAAGTCCATACGGTTATACCAAACAAATGGGTGAGCAGATCGTAAGCGAAACAGTAAAAAATATTTCTACCAACGCTATTCTGCTTCGTTACTTCAACCCGGCGGGTGCACACCCAAGTGGTATTATTGGTGAATTGCCCGTTGGTCGTCCGCAAAACCTTGTACCGGCCATTACACAGACCGGCATTGGCAAATTGCCGCAAATGGTGGTCTACGGAAATGATTACGATACAAGAGATGGTTCCTGTGTGCGTGATTTTATTCATGTGTGCGATCTGGCGCATGCACATACATTGGCCCTTGATTACCTCGTAGAGAAAAAGAACATCAGTCGCTGCGAAGTATTTAACCTCGGGACGGGTAATGGTGTAACGGTGCTGGAAGCCATTCAAACCTTTGAAAAAGTAAGTGGCGAAAAACTCAATTACAAGATCGGCCCACGTCGTGCGGGCGATGTAATTGCTACGTATGCCAATAACGATAAAGCAAAAACATTGCTGGGCTGGGAGCCGAAGTTCAGCCTCGACGATATGATGTCTACTGCCTGGCAGTGGGAATTGAATGTAAAGCGGGACGAAGGCTTATTCAACAGCCAGAACAGCGTACTGAATTAATGCAACAACAGCATTTATTGCTGCAACAAAAACCGTTATGGGAAGAAATATCCGGTAACGGTTTTTTGTTTCTCATCAACTCAAAACTTTCCCTTTTCTTTGCAGCAAAATTAAAGTTTGCCTTAGTTGATGGCTTCATCAACGGGTTACATTCAATCTAAATTTTTTGCAAATGGCATTACAGGATATTCGGGTAAGTGGTAATAAAGATACCCGCAGCGGTTTTGGTGATGGTATTTTAGAAGCCGCCCGTAAAAACGAAAACGTAGTTGCTTTAACAGCCGATCTCGCAGGTTCATTAAAACTGCAGGCCTTCATCAAAGAATTTCCGGAGCGTTTTATTCAGGTAGGTATTGCCGAAGCAAACATGATCGGTATTGCAGCCGGTTTAACCATTGGCGGTAAAATTCCTTACACAACGACGTTTGCCAACTTCAGTACCGGTCGTGTGTACGACCAGATCCGTCAGTCAGTTGCTTACAGCGATAAGAATGTAAAGATCTGTGCATCACATGCCGGTTTAACACTGGGCGAAGATGGTGCAACCCACCAGATCCTAGAAGATATTGGTTTGATGAAAATGTTGCCTGGAATGACCGTGATCGTCCCTTGCGATTACAATCAAACCAAACAGGCAACCATGGCTGTGGCTGATTACCACGGACCGGTTTACCTCCGTTTCGGTCGCCCTGTATGGCCCATCTTTACAAAGCCTGAAGATGATTTCATCATTGGCAAAGCACAAAAGTTCAGCGATGGTACCGATGTAACCATTTTTGCTTGTGGCCACATGGTATGGTACGCCATACAAGCCGGTTTGCAATTACAGGAAAAAGGTATTTCGGTTGAAGTGATCAATATTCACACCATCAAACCGTTGGATGAAGAAGCCGTATTAGCTTCCATCAAAAAAACAAAATGTGCAGTTACTGCCGAAGAGCACAACATCATTGGTGGTTTGGGTGATAGCATTGCACAGGTGGCAGCGAAACACTTCCCGATTCCGATTGAAATGGTGGGAACAAAAGACACCTTTGGCGAAAGTGGTAAACCAATGGACCTGTTGAAGAAATATGGTTTGGATGTGGTGGACATCGTTGCTGCTGCTGAAAAAGTGATGAGCAGAAAATAAGCGAACTACTTGCTTAGAATAAGAAACCCCGACCGAAGTGTTGGGGTTTTGCTTTTAAAGCAAGGCGTAATACTTAGATACATTCATCTGTAGTCAGGCAAAAAATGTATCTTCAATACGCCGACAAATACCATGAAAAAAAAGTTGTTATACCTGTACATTCTCGTTCTTTCGTCAACTGCCTGTTTGAAAATGAAACAACCAAAGTTTGATGGGATTTCCTGTAACAGCAAATGCTACATTCTCACAGGCGTTTTACTTGACTCTGCCTTTAACAAGGGAATAGCTAACGGAGAAGTGAAATTTTATTTCAACTACTCAGGCGGTATATTCGGCAGGACTGATTTTTTAGGAAGAGTGAAAACGGATGCAATGGGAAATTACCGTTTTGTAATGCCCGGCAACGTGTACCAGTATGTGTCTGGATATTTTCATGCAGAAGCATTTAAGGATAATATGTTTCATAGTCCGTTCTTTAAAAATAAAGTAGCGAACTATCATCTCGATTCTACTGATTTTGATATCCCGGTTGTAAAGAACCTTTTATTATTCCGGCCAGCAACCTTAAAACTCAGAATTGTTGCAACTACAGTAACAGGCTTTCGTTTTCTAACTATAAGTTATGGTTATGGAAAAGGTTCCGATGGATTTGTTATCAATGGCCCAAGATCGATTGACACAACATTCACTTTTAAAACTGCTGGCGATATTCGCACTTTTATAACGGTTGATGCAAAAGGCAATGGTGTGAATGTTGAAAAATTCGATACGATATTAATACCTGCAAACAATACAGGGCAGGTGGAAATCAGGCTATAACCTTTTCCAATAGTTAGTTTAATATAAACATCTAAAACAGCAGGCGCCTCAGCAGTCGGTATATAAACCATTATTGACAGACTGGAAAGTTTCAATCCCATTAAACTTCTCCCTCCAAATTCCATCTTACCGTCGGCTTTTTCTAACTTTAACATCGTTCAGAAAGATCCAAACCAGAAAACCTCTATTCAACAATGACGCAACCAGACGACAAGGAATTACTGCTGCAATTCCATGAGCCGGCTACCAAAGAGCGGGCTTATACCCGTATCATCAAGAAATACCAGGAAAAACTGTACTGGCATATCCGCCGAATGGTGGTGGAACACGAAGATGCCAACGATGTGCTCCAGAATATGTTCATCAAAGTATGGAACGGGTTGGAAAATTTCCGGGAAGATGCCCAGCTTTATACCTGGCTGTACCGCATTGCCACCAACGAAAGCCTCACTTTTCTGGAGCAACGGAAAAAACGGACAGCCATATCCATGGATCAGGTAGAAACCGGATTAAGCAACTCCATTAAGGCCGACAAACATTTTGATGCCAATCGGCTGGAATGGAAATTACAACTGGCCATCCAGCAACTACCTGAAAAACAACGGGCTGTGTTCAACCTGCGGTATTACGATGAGATGCCATACCAGGAAATGAGCCGAGTACTGGAAACCAGCGAAGGAGCGCTCAAAGCAAGCTATCACCACGCCGTGAAAAAAATAGAGGATTATATCCTCAACCGTTAAACTTTCAGGTCAGAAAATCATCTATAGATACAGAAAATGACACGTAGTAAAGACATATTGAAGGAGTTAGAAGACATCAGCCCTGTTGTGGCGCAACTAAACCCCATGGTTCCGTATCAGGTGCCCGAGGTTTATTTCGACACGTTGAGCTCGGTGATCATGGCACGAATTGCCACAGGTGGACATGAAGAAAATTCATTGCTGCAGGTCGCCGGTAAACAAATGCCCCAGGATGTACCGGTTGGCTATTTTGAAAATTTAGCTGACGATATTCTTTCCAAAATCAACACAAAACAAGAGCAATCGGTGATTGATGAGTTGAAGGAACTATCGCCAACATTAGCAGGCATCAATAAAACAAATGTATACGAAGTGCCGGTTGGTTACTTTGATGAAGTCGCATCGACTGTCGCCACACAAACAACCACAGCAACAAAAGTTGTTTCCATCTTCAGCCGCAAATTATTGATCCGTTATGCAGCAGCAGCTGTTGTGTTTACAATGATCGCATTTGGAATTAACCTGATGCTGCAACAACAATCAACAGCTGCACCTTTTAAAATAGCTGGTGTTGAACCCATTAAAACACAAAAGCAATTCAATAACGAATTGGCTGCATTGAGCGATGATGCCATTGTAAGTTATCTGGAGATGACGTCGGATGCAAAAGATGTAGAGAAGATCAGCGAATCAATTGATCAAAGTAAGTTGCCTGAAGAAACAGATTATATGGATGATGTGTTTTTGGATTCATTGATGAAACAATTGGAACAACCGGAAACAATCAACAACACAAAAGAACCACAAACAGAAACAGAAACAAAATAAGAAACGGAGGAACAGATTATGAAAAAAATATTTACACTGATGATGATCGTTGCATGTAGCTTAACAAGCTATGTGTATGCACAGGATCAACCTGATCAGAAAGAACAGGAAAAGATACAGGCATTAGAGATCGCATTCATCAGCAGAAAATTAAATTTAAACACAGAGGAAGCACAACGTTTCTGGCCCATTTACAATGAATACAAACGTGATGTTCGGCAAGTAATGGTTACACAAAAGAATAACAGTAACCGTGATATTGTGGATGATGAACAGAAGATCATTGATGTAAGAAAAAAATACCGTGATCGTTTTGTTGGTGTAATCGGACAGCCCAGAATGAATAAATTTTTCCAGGCCGAACGGGAATTTCGTGGGGTGTTATTGAATCAGTTAAAAAACCGCCCCAACAGGCCAATGTTGCAACGTCAAAAGAGAAATTAATTTGGAAATTTAATTTCTTATGCTATAAATTTGCGAATAGGTGTTTTTCATAGGTTAGCAACGGCCGACTCTTTTCAGGGTTGGCCTATTTTTTTGCCCTGAAACCTGCGCCAGCAAAGCATTTCAGTAAATCCGAAAAACAAAAAAGGCATGAACGATGTTGCTTTTTCATCATTCATGCCTTTGGGTTGATAAGAGGTTTGAAGCCTCTACGTTACATAAAAATTACATATGTAGTAATCCTTCTACAAAACGATTGTATTTATCAAGCAAGTTAAAAACTGAACACTGGCGTTTTGAGATCATGATAAAATAAAAACTTCCAGTTCTCTTTTTGACCCTGCTCCCACCACTTTACACGAAGATCAGCAGCGAGCTTCCCATCAAAATCGTACTTGGTTACAAACTTCGTTTTCATTTGAAATAACTGCGGTGCCACATCACCACCAAAGAAAACAGTTTCGTCTTTTTCCTTGATCCAGAATGCCTGATGCCAAGGGCTATGTCCGCCCGTCCATTCGTAATAAATATACTCATCAATTACACCGGAGCTTTCGATCAATTGTACGTTATCTGATTCAGCTAATAAACTCACATCATCAATTGCATACGACTTTGAAAGTTTACTTACTGCAATTTCCAGTTCCTGTTGATTCACGATATACGTTGCGTTGGGGAAACTTAAAAACTGTTGCTGCAACACTGCATCTTCTTTACTTACACCACCTGCATGATCTTTATGCAAATGACTCATCAATACTTTTGTTACTTCCATGGGATTAATGCCAGCCTGCATCAGATTGTGATGGATCTGCAACGTACCATCGGGCATTGTAAAGCCAAGACCTGTATCGAGCAATAAAATGTCTTTTTCAGTGATCACCACAAAAGGTTGTACTTCTACCAATAAACTACCTACAGGTCGGTCTTTGATATTATCACGGGCAGGATCAAATGGAACAAATTTTTTGGAACTATCTACTGTAAAACTTCCTTCAGAAAGCGGAATTATTTTCATGTGTATGCTGTGTTGTATTTTTCTATCCGGTTGTATGTACTACAACTTTGAGTGTGCAAAGATACAGGCACAGCAACGAAATCAGTTCATTACCAGTTTGGGTGCACCGATCATGGAATCAAAAATGAAAAGTTCGTCCAGTTCGTAATGGATAAACTTACTGATGGGAAAACGATCGATGAGCGCTGCTGCTTCCATTTCAGAAGCAGCATTCAATACTACCCATCCTTTACTGCGTACATCATTTACACAATACGTAACAATCACTTCATCACGCATTAATTCATTTACATATTGGCGATGTCCTGGAATCAATGCCCAAAATTCATCGTCGAGCATATCAGGCAAATAAAACGTGCAGAGATACTTTTTCATTTGATTGTTTTAGTGGTGATCAATCGCTGCAAATACAGCATGAACTAAAACACGATTATAAAACAGCAGGACTTGAAAAAAGTTGATACAGCTTATCGTAACACCATACTTCGATCAGCATCCAGCCGCAGCATAATAAAAATCAGGATGGTAAATGTAACCAACGATGACCCTCCATAGCTTAATAAAGGTAGTGTAATCCCGATTACGGGCATTAAACCAATGGTCATGCTGATGTTGATCATTACATGAAACAGCAAAATTGCGACTACACTGTAAGCGTATACACGGGAAAATGTGCTTCGTTGTCGCTCGGCCAGCGTAATGATCCGGAACAGGAGCACGAAATACAGACCCAACAGCAAAGCACTGCCCCAGAAACCGAAACTTTCAGCAATAGCCGTAAATATAAAATCGGTATGTTGCTCCGGTACAAAATCGCCTTGTGTGGTTACTCCTTTTAAAAAACCTTTTCCCAAAAATCCACCGGAACCAATTGCAATTTTTGATTGCTTCACGTTGTAATTATAATCACGTTTTTTTCCGGCTTCCCGTTCTTTTTCAAATTGTGCGATCCGTGCAGGATCTTTTGGTATATAACTTTTCCCAAACATGCTCAATACACGTTCAGCCTGATAAGGTTTTAAAATTTTATCAAATACAATATTGTCAACAAAATATTTAAACCCAACACAAGCGCCTGCCAGCAAAACGATTAAAACAAGCAAGCCATAGTTGCGTCTTGATTTTTCGCCACAAAACATAGCAGGCAATTACCACTGCAGCTGCCATGAAAATGGCATACACAGGAAATGAAAACACAATGGCTGTAACAAACAATACAACAATTGAAAAACCCGCAATAAGATAAATAGCCGGTAACCCTTCTCTGTACATCACCAGAAAAGAACGAAAAATATACCAACGCCAATCCTGTTTCCTTTTGCATGATTGATAACAACGCCGGGCCAAGCGTTAATGCAAATGCAATTAAATGCGAACGGAAGCTGGTGAACTCTGTTTCCTGCCTGCTCAAATATTTTGCCAACGCCAGTGCTGTAAATACTTTGCACAATTCTGCCGGCTGCAAATTGAAACCACCACCTAATGCGATCCATGATTTTGATCCGCCGATATCTTTCCCGATTACAAACGTGAGTAACATGAGTAAGATGCCAGCCATGTACAACAGATTGGCGATGGTAGTAAAAAATTTACTGTCGGTCAATAAAATAAAAACGCCTACCAACGAACTGATGCCGATAAAGAGTACCTGTTTTGAATAATTTTTTTTCAACTCCAGTAAGGATTGAAAAAACGCATCACCATCCCGGAACTCAACTGAAAAAATAGCAATGAAACCAACAAGCACCAATGCATAGTATAACAATACGGTGATTGTATCTACTCCTTTTCCTATGGTGGCCTGATTTTCCATTAACTATAAAACGGGTAATTGTATTTTTTTATGAGAGAAACGATCGGATGGTAATACTGCCATCATTTTTTCTGTGTGATCATTTTGCTTTGGTGCTTTTGCAGGCATTACAGGATGCTGCTGCAAACCAATTGCAGTTGAATCAACACGCAAACGGTTTTGTTTCATTCGTACCACCGAATCTTTGATTCGTTTGATCGAATCACGTTTGAACAGCTCGTACTTGATACGTGCAGGCGTAATGGTTACATTGCTGATGCGTTCTACTTCTGCTTTCCGTCTATCGCCGGCAATGGAATCCGTTAAAAACTTTTCCATCAGCAACGAAGCAATTGGTGCGGCCCATGTGGTGCCATACCCTGCATTTTCCACCACCACACAAATGGCAATACGTGGATTATCTTTTGGTGCAAACGCTACAAAGAAGGAATGGTTCTGCTGTTTCGCATTTCTGAAATAATTTTCTACCGTACCTGTTTTGGCACATACAGCAAAACCGTCAATCTGTGCATTACGAGCCGTACCATTTGTTACCACCATTTCCATTCCGTCAATTACAGCCTGGTAATAATTATTGGGAATATGTAAAGGCGAAATTTTCTGACGGTACTTATTCAACACAGTATCCTCCGGCGTTTCGCCATCAATATTTTTTACAAAGTGCGGTGTGTAATACCAGCCCCGGTTAGCGATCAGGCACATGGCATTGGCCATTTGTAATGGTGTAGCCTGTATTTCACCTTGACCAATTCCCAATGATGCAATGGTACAGGAACTCCATCCGCCTTTTCGAAACACACGGTTATAACGTGCAGTATCCGGAATAAACCCGGCATATTCACCGGGCATATCTACACCAAGCCGATGACCCAATCCAAAGCCCGTCATGTATTCTTTCCATTTCAACAAACCTTTCTCTACATCTTTATATGCAGGATTATCAATGGCCATGCGAAACATGTGTGCATAATAGGAGTTGCAGGAGTTGGCAATGGACAAACTTAAGTTGGCAGCATGTCCTGCATTGGCGTGCGTACACGCAGGGCGGCCGCAAGGGGTATAACGGCCAAAGCAGGAATAACCATATTCGGGTGTGATCAATCCTTCATCTAATGCCACTAATGCACCCAATGGTTTAAACGTTGAACCCGGTGGGTATACACCTTGCATTCCACGATTCAGTAATGGTGAGGAAGGATCTAAAAATAAACGGCTGAAATTTTTTCTTGATTCGCCACCTGTTAATTCGTTTGGATCATAACTGGGGCCTGATGCCATGGCGATGATGCCACCTGTACTTGGCTCGATTGCTACTACACTACCTACTTTCCCATTCATTAGTCGCTCAGCGAGTTCCTGTACTTCAATGTCGATGTAGGTATTGAGATGACGCCCGGCTGTTGCAGCAGAATCAAATTCACCGTTTTCATATGGACCAATAGGCCGGTTGAAATTATCCCGCAGTACATATTGAATACCACGCTGCCCCATCAATATTTTTTCATAATAGCTTTCCAATCCACTGCGGCCGGCAAAATCGCCCATCTGATAAAAATAATTCGAACGCTTCAGCATGGATGAATCTACTTCACCAATATAACCAAGCAGGTGTGCAGCAGCTTTGTATGGGTAACTCCTTATGGGTCGCTCCTGCAAAAAGAAGGCAGGTTGAAACTTAAACAGATTTTCATTCACTTTTGCATATTGCTCCGGCGAAAGCAACGGTTCAAAAACCCCCGGTCGGTTTCTTGAGTTTTTAATGATCGATGTAACAACCCGCTTTTTAAATTCGACTGTATCAATATTTAAAATGCGGCATAGTGCCAATGTATCAACACCTTTCAGTTGCGAAGGTGTAACCATCAAATCGTACATGGTTACATTATCCAAAATAGCTTTGCCTTTCCGGTCGAAAATAATACCACGGCTGGGATAAACAATTTTGCGTAGAATGGCCTGGTCGCTCGCCAGTTTTGAATACTTCGATGTAAACAACTGCAGCGTCATTAAACGTACAAGAATAATGGCGAATACGATGCCGATAATAATACGGAAGGTTGTTTGTCGTGACTGATTAAATTCGGCCATAGCCTGTTACTAGGTTTTTCAATAATGGAAGATCAGGTATTGGTTAAAAATTTCTGCTTGCGTATAAAGATAATTTCTATAATGGTAACAAGCAACAAACTTATTACAGTTGATCCAAGTGTTTTTAAAATGAGATATAAAATATTGCCAAACTGGAATGCCTGAATGGAAAACAGCAAACCATGATGAAATAAGGTGAGCACTGATACGTAGGTGATGTACTGCGTAAAACCCAAACTTGCAATAGAAGGTTCACGGTAATTAAACTCAACCCCTTGCTGTGGCATTAATAAGTTAATGAGAAAAGGACGCAGATAACCGATCAACACACAAGCCGCTGCATGAAGCCCCGGCGTTTTGGTAAAGAAATCGAGACAAATACCAGTAATGAACGATACGATCAATAATCCACTGCGGCTAAGACTGAACGGCAGCCACAAAATAAACAGGAAATAAATATAGGGTGTAATGTATTGGTGCAGAGGTTCTATCTCGTTTAGTACAAACACCTGCAACAGGATGAATAAAATCAAACGGATAATATTTCGTAAGAGCGTACTCATTTCTTCTTTTTCAAACGGTTTTCAAGTTCCAGTTGTTCATTACGCTGCAGGTTAGATACTACAAATACATTTTGTAACCGACTGAAATCGTTGGAAGGACGTATCTGCAACAGATAGTTGTTACTGCTTTGTTCCGGAATTACTTTTACAATTACTCCAATCATTACACCCGGAGGAAAATCAGAATACTGACTGGTGATAACCGTATCCCCTACTGCCGGTTTTACACTTTTTGGAATATCCCTCAACTGCACCTGTCTTGGATTTTTCCCATCCCATTCAATACGTCCGCTTTCACCTGTTTTCTTCAAGCGTGCACTAATGCGGCTCTGCTTGTTGAGCATGCTCATTACGGTGGCAAAGTTATCAGTAGCGTCGAGTACAACACCCGCCACACCGTTGGCTGAAATAACCACCATGCCCGGCTGTACGCCTTGCTTAGTTCCACGATGAATCGTAAAGTAGTTATTGGGCTGCGAAACAGAGTTATTTACAACCTCTGCATCCATGTACAAATACTTGCGTTTGTTACCAAGTGTATCGATGGGAATTGAGTCAGTGATGATCCGTTGCGAAGTGTCGGGGCTTTGAAAATTTTCGGCCAGCTTATTTTGTACTTCGGTTAACCGGCGACGTAATGCTTCATTTTCTTTTTTCAAACTGAAGTAACCGCTCACTTTGCTGTACTGCGCTTCAATACTGCCTGTAATTTCACCGGCTGTATCCATATAAGCTGCCTGATGAAACTTGTTATAACGAAACAAAAGCATCAGGCTGATGACTTCAAGCACCAGAAAAAAAAGTAAGACTGAGAACCGTCTGATAAAAGCAAAAAGATTCCGCACGAAAGGTGGGTTTTATTGGTTCCACCGTTTGTGGATGCTATCATCAGTTACGCATCACAAACGGGTAGCGATTGTAGTTTTTCAATGCAATACCTGTACCTCTTACCACACTTTTTAGTGGATCATCTGCAATATGAACCGGCAGTTTGATCTTTTGATTCAAACGCTTATCCAGTCCACGTAACAAGGCACCGCCACCTGTAATATAGATACCTCTGCGGTAGATATCGGCCGCCAGTTCCGGAGGCGTCATTTCCAATGCTTTGAGGATGGCTTCTTCTATTTTGAAAATACTTTTATCGAGTGCTTCCGCAATTTCCTGATAGCTAACCATAATCTGTTTGGGAATACCCGTTACCAAATCACGACCGTTTACCGGAATATCATCGGGTGGATTGTCCAACTCTTTCATGGCAGCACCGATCTGGATCTTGATCTGCTCGGCTGTACGTTCTCCAATCAATAAACTATGATAACGCCGGAGTGCTTCCATAATATCGGCTGTAAATTCATCGCCGGCAATACGGATACTCTGATCGCACACAATACCTGCCAAAGCAATTACAGTAATACCGGTAGTACCACCACCAATATCAACAATCATATTACCAACCGGTTCTTCTACATCAATACCAATACCCAAAGCTGCTGCCATAGGCTCATGCAAAAGATATACTTCCTGTGCACCGGCTTGCTCTGCACTGTCACGCACCGCTCTTTTTTCTACCTCGGTAATACTGCTGGGTATGCAGATCATCATCCGCCACTTAGGAGCGAACAATGGTTTTTTGGTCAATACTAATTTGATGAGTTCACGGATCATGAGTTCGGCTGCGTTGAAATCGGCAATTACACCATCTTTCAATGGACGAACTGTGCGTATACTTTCGTGGGTTTTTTCGTGCATCATCAATGCCTTTTTACCCACTGCTAAAACGTTCTTTGGATTATTACGATCAAGTGCTACGATCGACGGTTCATTCACAACAATTTCATCGTTGTGAATGATGAGGGTATTGGCTGTACCCAGGTCCATCGCTATTTCCTGAATAAAAAAATTGAAGAGTCCCATATTGGTTACTGGAGATTGATTGTTCCGATGCTTGCAAATTTGAGTGAAAAATTTGGAATAACAACGCTAAAACCGTGCCCATACGTGTTTTTTCAACAATTTTTTCAAAACACCTGCACATGTTTTACAACCGGTTTTTCAAGCTGCCTGCAAAAGAGAAAAGAGGCATCCCTCAACTTCGCTTACACGTTTCAGTTAGCACCCAGAAATTCATAACCAATATCGCTGCGGTAATACATTTTTTTGAAACGGATACCGTCCAGAATGTTTTTTGACTGTGCTACACAATCAGCCACTGCATTGCCCATTGAGGTTACAGCAAGTACACGTCCTCCGTTTGTTATAATAAGATCGTTTTCAGCTGCGGTTCCTGCATGAAAGATCATGGAATCAGGGGCTGTTTGCTTGAGCCCTTCAATTTCATAGCCCTTGATATAATCGCCGGGATAGCCACCACTTACTGCCATCATAGTAACGGCAAAACGTGGATCCTGCTCTATTTTCACCGTGTCAATTGCTCCGTTTGCTGTGGCTGTGAGCAATTCAACCAGATCGTTCTTGAGTCGTGGAATCACCACTTCTGTTTCCGGATCGCCCATTCGGCAGTTGTATTCGATCACGTACGGTTCGTTATTGACTTTGATCAAACCAATGAATACGAAGCCTTTATACACCATGTTCTCAGTACGAAATCCGTTAATGGTTGGCTCTACCACACGCTCGATTACTTTTTTCATAAACACATCATCTGCAAACGGAACAGGGCTTACAGCACCCATTCCACCCGTATTCAAACCGGTATCGCCTTCGCCAATGCGTTTGTAGTCTTTCGCTTCGGGTAACAGGCAATAATTTTTGCCATCGGTGAGCACAAACACACTCATTTCAATACCATTCAAAAATTCTTCGATCACCACACGTTTACCGGCATCGCCAAATTTGTGTTGATGGATCATCATATCAAATTCAGCAACAGCTTCTAAATGATTATTGCAAATGATCACTCCTTTGCCTGCTGCCAATCCATCGGCTTTCAATACAACAGGTAGTGCATGATTCATGAGAAACTCTCTTCCTTCATCAAAATTATCATCGGTAAACTCACGGTAAGAAGCAGTTGGAATATTGTGACGCTCCATAAACGCTTTGGCAAACGCCTTACTTCCTTCTAACTGAGCAGCATATTTGGATGGGCCTATTACTCCCAGCCAGCCATTTGTAAATGGATTGCTTTGATGCGCCGCTTCGAAATAATCGTATACACCTTTTACCAATGGATCTTCTGGCCCAACAATCACCAGGTGAATATTCTTGCTGCGACAGAATTCTTCCATCGCAGCAAAGTCATCTTCAACACGTAATTGCACATTGATGCCACATAATGCTGTGCCGGCATTGCCCGGTGCGATATACAACTGATCGCATAACGGACTTTGTGTTAATTTCCAGGAAAGAGCGTGTTCACGGCCACCAGAGCCAAGTAGTAGAATATTCATATCGGATTTTTCTTCGCCCCGAAATTAGTTCTTACTACTTCAACTTCCTAAACCATTCATCAAAACAAGGAAGAGTTAACACGAACCGTTGTTTGTTTTATTTCCTTACTTTCGAAACTTCACATCGTAAAAAAAACATAAACCAATTGTATGAGTGAATTAACTGCACAGAAAGGACATCCGAAAGGGCTATGGGTTTTATTCGGCACAGAAATGTGGGAACGATTTAACTATTATGGTATGCGTGCCGTACTGGTTTTATTTATGACCAAGGCATTACTGTTTGATAAAGTTTTTGCCTCTAATTTGTACGGAAGCTATACAAGCCTTGTTTACCTCACACCGCTGATCGGTGGCTATATTGCCGATCGTTACTGGGGTAATCAACGTTCTATTATTGCAGGTGGTATCGTTATGGCACTGGGCGAATTTTTATTATTCTTTTGCGGTTCCACGTATCAATCATCACCCGAGGTATCTACTTTATTGTTCTTTTCCGGTCTTGGGTTAATGATTGCAGGGAATGGATTTTTTAAACCAAATATTTCCTCATTGGTGGGCCAGTTGTACCCAAAGAACGACAGAAGAATTGATCCTGCTTACACGATTTTTTACATGGGTATTAATGTGGGTGGTGCGTTAGGCCCTTTTATTTGCGGGCTGGTTGGTGATACCGGCGATCCTGCTGATTTCAAATGGGCATTTCTGGCCGGCGGCATTGGTATGTTGATCAGTGTTGCAGTACAGTTGGCGTTTCACAAAAAATATGTTCTCGGACCCGATAACCAAGTGCTTGGATTAACCCCAAAAAACACACCTGCAATTTGGATAAAACCAATAGCGATCATTTTAGGACTGGCCGTTTTTTCAGGTCTTGCAATCGGCATGCTTTACATTGATGCAAAAGTGGTGAGCTACTTAACCTATTTGTTAGGAGGTGCTGCTATTTTCATTTTTGTGATGGTAATGGCTGATAAAACGCTCAATAAGTTTGAAAAGAACCGTGTTATTGTATTGTTTACAGTTGTATTTTTTGTGATCTTTTTCTGGAGTGCTTTTGAACAAGCCGGAGCATCGCTTACATTCTTTGCGGAAGAACAAACGCAACGTGATCTTGGATTTTTCACAGTGCCTTCCAGTTGGTTTCAATCGCTCAATTCAATCTTTGTAGTTGCTTTTGCACCTTTATTTGCCTGGCTTTGGATAAAGCTTGGAAAACGGGAACCTTCTGCTCCTACCAAAATGGCAATCGGTTTATTTCTACTTGCCGTTGGCTATTTGTGGATTGCATTTGGTGTAAAGAACGTTGGCACCGGTATTAAAGTAAGTATGATCTGGCTCACTGGTATGTATGCGCTACACACCTGGGGCGAACTCTGCTTATCGCCAATTGGGCTATCGCTTGCAAACAAACTGGCTCCGTTTAAGTATGCATCACTTTTAATGGCGGTTTGGTTTTTAGGTAATGCATTTGCCAATAAACTGGCAGGAGTGTTAAGTGCTTTGTATCCTGATGGAAAAACAAAAACGTTCCTCGGTTATGAGATGAATAACAACTACGATTTCTTTATGCTTTTTGTTGCAATGGCAGGCGTTGCATCGCTCATCCTTTTCTTACTTACCAAGAAACTTCAAACGATGATGCACAACGATCAGCAATAAACGGATATTGCACAAAAGAAGAGGGCGGTCGCTTTGCGACCGCCCTCTTCTTTTACCTCAACTGTTTTTATCAGAACTTAAATGAATTAAAAATCTTGTTCGCTGTGGTTTCAAACGCATCACGCTCGCCTTCCTTACTTACATAAGTAAGTACATATCCTTTACCGGTTGATGAAATGGTAAACAGTTGTTTGATCTGGATATCATCGGTCATGCTACCATATCTTCCTTTGTAAATGATCTGGTAAGCCCTGGCACCATTGCGGTTAAAATACATGGACGATACTTCTTTGTATCCCTTCACCAGTTCTTTTACAGCATCCATATTTGTTTGCACATACTGCTCAATGGTCGTATTTGCTTTTAATTCTTCAATTTGAAGATTCAGATTTTGTCTGAATTTGTCATTACTGTTTTCAGAAGGTGATGTTAACTGAAAAATCGCATTATCTGATTTATCATTAAAGGTCCAGTCTCCGGGATATCCAATAGTATAACGCCCTTGCGGATCGCTGTACTTTTTCAACTCGCTGCTGGTTGTAGGCGTGTTGGAATTGGAATTGGTGGGTGTGTTGGTATTGGGTTTGTTGTTACCGGTATTCAGGTCGTTCACCGGAATACGTGCCGGCTGCGCCCACACAGCCAGGGTTGTTACAAGTAGGGAAAGGGTTACGATAATCTTTTTCATACTAAATGATTGTGTGATAAAAGTACAAACTTGTATTTCATAATGCAACGAAAAATCCTGTTAACCCTTTAAAATACCGTATTCCACGGATGGTTTCCGACCATTTAGAGGGAAGTTTTTGAATGAACGGTAAAATTATTAGTTTTGTTGTCTTATACTACGAATTATGAAGTCCTCAGCCGTCTTTTTCTAAAAAAGACACTCTCTCCAAACACCGATTTACTGAAGGGTTCCCTTCACGAACGCTCTATTTCGATTATTCTATTAAACCTTTTTCATGACGACGAACCAAAAAACGAACAGGCTGTCCTATATCTATCAAACATTTAAACAATCGCTTAACGGTGAGCAGCAGGATTATACACAGGGCAGCATGCGCAAAGCAGTGTTTCTGCTGGCTATTCCCATGATTCTTGAGTTAGCCTTTGAATCTGTATTTGCTGTGGTGGATATGTATTTTGTGAGCCATTTACCGAACAGCAAAAATGCAATTGCGACAGTTGGATTAACAGAATCAGTTATCTCGCTTGTTTATACAATTGCCATTGGCCTTAGTATTGCAGCTACTGCAGTTGTTGCCCGGCGTATTGGCGAAAAAAATCCTGAAGCTGCTACACATGCAGGGGCACAAGCTATTATTATTTCAATGATTGTGGCAATTGTGCTCAGTATTGTGGGAGTTGTTTTTGCAGCCGATATTCTCCGACTCATGGGAGCTGCTCCAATTGTGGTGGAAGAAGGAACCCCTTTTACAAGAATCATGATGGGAGGTTCTTCTGTTATTATCCTGCTGTTTCTTATAAATGGAATTTTTCGTGGAGCAGGTGATGCAGCAATGGCCATGCGTAGTTTATGGATTGCCAGCATCTTTAATATTATTCTCTGCCCGTTATTAATTTATGGTTACGGCCCATTCCCGGAGTTGGGTTTAAAAGGTGCGGCTATTGCCACTACAATTGGTCGTGGTGCAGGCGTTCTGTATCAATGTTATTATTTGTTTGGCGGCAGCAGGTCAATTAAAATGAAGTTCCCGCATTTCAAATGGGATACCCCGATCATTAAAACATTGTTTGAAGTAGCATGGCCGGCCACATTGCAGTTTTTTATTCAGAGTGGAAGTTGGATTGTACTGGCCTGGCTGGTATCTGTAACGGGCGGCACTGATGCAAGTGCAGGCTACCAGGTCGCCATCCGAAATGTTGTTTTCTTTATTCTTCCTGCATGGGGTTTGAGTAATGCTGCGGCAACATTGGTAGGACAAAACCTCGGTGCTAAAGAACCATTACGGGCAGAACAAAGTGTATTACTTGCAACAAAGTACAATGCCATTTTTATGGCTGCAGTAATGGTGCTGTTCATCTTTTTTGCATCACCCATTATCAGCATTTTTACTACCGAGCCGGAAGTGCATCGCTTTGGCGTATTGTCATTACAGATCATTGGCAGCGGTTATATTTTTTACGGAATAGGTATGGTGATGATACAGGCACTGAATGGTGCAGGCGATACAAAAACCCCTACCTGGATCAATTTCATTTGTTTTTGGTTGATCCAGATACCGTTGGGCTATTTGCTGGCGAAAACATTTGAGCTGGGACCGGTAGGTGCATTTATTGCCATACCGGTAGCTGAAACACTCATTGCGTTAGTTGCCTGGTACTATTTTAAGAAAGGAAAATGGAAACTGGTACAGGTATAGATTAAAGTCCCCGGGAAACTGCCGGGGCTTTATTCAAGAATCCGGTTGATCAAAGGAACTAATTCGTTTTCTTTTGCAATGAGTTTTTCAAGCAGCACCAACTGGTTGGATGCCCTGATGAAATTATGTTTATGATAGCGTGCGCCATAGTACACATCATCATTCAAATAATCAGTTAAGAAACGGATGGCCTGCATATAGATCATGAACTTACCCGCATAAAAAAACAATTGCTTCTCTGTTTCGGTCAGGTCCGTTTTCATTTCACCATAGTAGCCTCGTACAATCGCTTCAAAAATATCGGCCCGTATTTCGATCTTGCTGAAATCTGCTTCCTCTTCACTTACAGGCGACAGGTAGGTACGCATCATATCACCCACATCACTAATAAAATGACCGGGCATTACTGTATCAAGATCAATTACACACAAGCCTTTACCATCTTTATTAAATAATACGTTGCTGATCTTTGTATCATGATGTGTAACCCGCAGTTTACAATCAGTATTTGTTTTAATATGCTGGTACTTTTCTGCTATTGATTTATTATCAATTACTTTTTGGACCAACGCATCAGCCTCTGTAATTCGATCCGGATTTCCATGTTCCAATGCTGTAAGAAAATGCTGATACCGCCACGACAGATCGTGAAAGGAAGGAATGGTAATCTTTAATTGTGTGGTATCAAGTCCACTCAACACATGTGTAAAGCGACCAAACTGGACAGCGGCCTCATAAGCTTCCTGTGCTGTTTCCACTACTTCTTTTGCATACGAACCTTTTACAAAAGGAAACATACGAAAAAAACCTTCCTGCTCCAGATACACAAGTGATGCGCCATCGGCTGCAGTAATTGGTGCGGCAAATGAATATGTTGGAAACTGTTGTTTGAGATAAGTTGCAATGAGGTTAATATTATGTGCAATATCTTCCGGTTCATTGAATACAATATGATTCAAACGCTGCAGAATATATTCATTTGACGCTGTGGTTACTTTCCATGTATTGTTGATCAGGCCAGTTCCAAAAGCTTCCATTTTCACTTTCGTTTCTGCTAAACCAAATACAGGCAATACGGATTGCGACATGATTTGTTGATATTCTAATATATTATAGCTCATGATAGCTCTGGCAGCAATTCAGTTTTTGCAATACAATCATCTCCGGTTATTCGTTCAATTATTGCCCTTCATTATTAATAATCATCGTTTAGGGCAAATACAGGTTTGCGATACATCCATTTACCTCCGGTAAAATCAGGAAACTCAATTGTTTCATTTCCCTTTTCAATTGAGAGTTCACTCAATGGTGTAATAGCGCTCCATGCAGCTGCGTCATACACATCCATTGGTGTAGCAGTTTTTCGTTTGATACTTTCTACAAATGAATGGATCACGAAAAAGTCCATACCACCATGGCCGGCGCCTTCTGTTTCTTTACTCCATCGTGCCCATAATGGATGATCGTATTTATCAAACCAATCTTTGGATGCATCCCATTGATGCGGCTTCGATTTGCCTTCGATGTGTACCCCTTTATTTACATCCATCCATATACCGTTAGTCCCTTGTACACGAAATCCTAATGAATATGGCCGAGGCAGATTGGTATCGTGTTGCAGTAAGATCGTTTCGCCGTTTGCACAACCGATCGATGTAGTAACCACATCCCCCAACTTAAAATTAATTTTTGCATTGGGATGTTCGGGACCGCACTTTTTTACAATATGTTCATGCAAGCCTCTTGCCTTACTTGAGAACGAAGAGATATTTACAAACCTGTTTCCCCGGTTGATATTGATGTAATGAGCAACTGGTCCTATACCATGTGTTGGATACAGATCACCATCACGATAAACGGAATGATGTGTGCGCCATCTTGCTTCGCTCCATCCTTTATCGCCAAACTCACAACCCTTTCCGTATGCATCAACTCCATTGTTGAATTTTACTTCACGCAGATCGTGTTGGTAGCCGCCTTGTAAATGCACCAGCTCGCCAAACAATCCCTGGCGCACCATGTTCAACGCTGCCATTACATCTCTGCGGTAGCAAACGTTTTCAAGCATCATTACATGTGCATTGTATTGCTCTGCCGCCTTCACCACATCCCAATGATCTTCTAACGTAATACCGATCATCACCTCGCTACCCACATATTTAATACCCGCCTGTAGCGAGCCGATGATCATTTCCTTGTGCCACTCCCAGGGAGTTGATATGATAATACCATCAATACCTTTCAGTTCCAGCATTTTTTTCCATGCGTAAGGATCGCCGGTAAAGATCTGTGGCATTTTCTTTCCGCTCTTGGTGATCATTTCTTTTGAACGGCTAAGCATCCGATCATCAATATCGCAGATAGCTACAAGTTCTACATCACTGCGTCTCAATACAAGATCAAGATGATTCTGTCCACGAAGGCCTACACCGATCATTACCAGTTTTACTTTTGCGTCTGCTTTCGCAGCAAACAAACTTCCTGTAGGTAACACTGTGAGAGAGGCGGCAGTAAGCCCTGTGTTCTTTATAAAATCTTTTCTGTTCATGAACGAAGTTTAAATTTATTTTTTTGTATGGCAGCGATTACAAGCTTTGGTTCGATTATTCAAATAGTATGCATTTGTGAAAATAAGATAAATCAATTCCATAAAAGAGCGCAGTCGTTTGCACAAGATTCAGCTACTACAGGTCATACAATTCCGATAAGTCAGGTTCACAAACTCACACCACAAAAAATGTGCGTTCCTTAAAAACCTGCAAGTCTGAAAAAAACCGTTTGCTCAGTGTTAGAAGATCAGCAACCCGTTGAAGTAAAAATTAATTATATAATCGACTGCTGATAAACAACCAATGTAGCAGGTATTTCCTCTTTGTAATATTCCTGGGGTGAAACTTTGTTATCAGGTTTTTCGTTGAGGATCCTGATCATTAACTCCATGGCACGCTCACCTTGGCCATAAGGATATTGCTCTACAGAAACCAACGGTGGAAATGCAGTATAACTGGTGATGGGCAAATTAGCATAGCTCACAAACACAATCGTTTTATTTACCTCAATATTCTGCCGCTGCGCATACTGCACAGCATCCATATGCACATAATCGTTAAAACTAATGATCGCCTGTGGAGGAGTTTTTAAAGCAAGTAATTTTTTCATAGCAGCCTGCGTGCTTTCTTTACTGAGATCGGTTTTTTCAACCAGCTGCATATCTACTTTCAGCTTTTGTTTCGCCACGCCATCCATATAACCCGACATCCGTTCTTTACTGGCTTGCAATTTATCGGGACCATTGATGAATGCAATACGGCGATAGCCTTTATGAAACAACCAACCTACCATATCAACAGTGCCCTTGTATAAATTACAAAATACTTTATGCGCATCGGTCATGTTTGGAACACGATCGAAATACACAACAGGTATTTCATATTTGCGAAGTGCTTCCAGGTGATCGTACCTGTTTGTTCCTTTTGATAAGGAAATAACCAACCCATCTACACGTTGTTTTTTCATGGCATCCACCACTTGTTTTTCACGTTCAGGATCATCATAACTCTGTCCAAAAAGGATAGTGTATTGATGCTCCATTGCTGCAGTTTCAATACCACTGATGGCCTGTGAAAAAAATTCTTCCCGTATAAACGGAATCACCACACCAATTACAAATGTTTTCTTTTGTTTGAAAAAGATAGCTTGGGCATTCGGCTCGTATCCCAACTCTTCGGCCAATTGCTTCACTTTCAGTTTTGTACCAAGGCCGATCCGTGGATGATCGCTCAATGCTCTTGATACGGTTGATACCGATACCTTCAACCGCTCGGCAATTTCTTTAATAGTCGGGAGTTTATCCATACTTCACAAGATTATAAAATATTCGCTTCAAATTCAAGTTCGCCAAAAAAAGAAGGTTGGTGAAAATCAGGCTCTGCTGTTTCAATATGATTCCAGGCAAGGAAATGAGGCTGACGCAGTTTATCGCCACACTTATAAAAATTTGCTTTGCATTTTTTCCCTTCGAGCGAAAAAACAGCATGATACATGAACACACTCAATGGAATAATGGTTTGCAATTGCCACTGTACACTGTTTTCGTTTTTTTGCATTGAAGCAAAACACTGAATACGTTTTACCAACGTAACCGGCAACAGCTTTCTGTCTTTTCGATCCTTACCAAAACCAACTAATGCGGTGCCAATGCAGTTGAATTCGAAATTGTAATACCCGTTATTATCAAAGCTGATAAAAAACTCCACGCAACTATCTTCCCAAACCGAAGAATTGATAGCTGTGTTTTCATGCCGCACTTCTGCTTCTTCCACATTATATGTTAAAACAATATGACCAGCTGTATGTACAATAGAAAATTTCACATCGGGTTTATAAGGAAAAGACGGCCAGGGTTGTTCTGCAATTGCCTGAAAAGATGAAATCATCTCCATTTTCAAATCAAATAATTCTTCGCAAGGAAATGTAATGTATGGGATAGTGAGTGAATGCATAATGAAAAATCAATTCTTGCCCGAAAACTAATCGATGTGTATGTTGAGGTAATCCTTAAATGTAAAGAAACAGAGGCATGAACAATAGTGCAAACGTATGCGCAGGTTCAATAATAAGAGAATTCGAAGGAGCTTTGCAAAATTGGTAGTCCCGACAAGAATCGAACTTGTATCTAAAGTTTAGGAAACTTCTATTCTATCCATTGAACTACGGGACCGGAAGAAATACAGTGAACCTGTTTCCCTCGGGCGGCAAAAATAACAGAATTCAGCAATCTCCAACCTAAAATCTACCCTCAAACCCTACCTTTGCTGCCCAATTTGTTTTACACATGAAATTCTTAAACGTTTATATCCGCTACAGACTTATTATCGGTATTGTATTATTGGTTGTTGCCGGTGTAGTTCATTATTATACCAGCTTTTGGCCTTCCTTTATTATTTACCTGATCGCCGTGGTAAGTATTGTGGGGCATTTTTTCTTTGGTCCGCTTCGTTTGATTCAACAATACATGGAAGCGGGTGATATGGATGGGGCTGAAAAAATTCTTAACTCCGTTACATTTCCAGGCTTGTTGTTCAAACCCATACGTTCAGTGTTTTACACGCTGAAGGGTAACATTGCCATGATGAAGCAGGATTTTGATGGTGCCGAAAAAATGATGAAGAAAGGAATGGATCTCGGTTCCGGCTCGTCGCTGATGCAGGGTACAGAAGGTGCCAGCCTTTTGCAAATGGGAATGCTGGCCATGCAGAAAAACAACTTCAAACAGGCCGAAAGCTATATTCGTCAGGCACTCCGCAAAGGATTACCCGATAAAGAAAATCAGGCGGCTGCCAACCTCCAGATGTGCAGTATTATGATGAACAAACGGGAGTTCAGGGCTGCAAAGGAATTTTTCCGCAAAGCAAAAGCACTGAAGCCTTCAACGCAACAGTTGGCAGATCAAATTAAACAAATGGAGAAATACATTTCCCGGATGCCGGGCTAAGTAAAGAAAGAGGCAGAAAGGATGTTTTGCTGAATAGATCGGCGGTTCTTTCTGCCTCGTAATGCTCTTTACAGATAAGCTGAATAATCAGCGGGTGTGGTAGGACAACAACGGCTAAAACCTTCGACTTTGTAAAAATAGCCCCATCACATCATCCAAAAAATACCACTTATAGGGTATAGAATCTCTCCAACTACATAAAAAAACCGCCTTTTTTTTCAAAAAGACGGTCAATACTGTACGGTTTAAGCTGGATTTTAAAAACGGGCTTGTAGTTTGTGGCTGAAAATTAGGCTAAAACCCATTTCGTTGAACTTTCCCTCACTTTATCTTTTGCAAGCTTTATCCACAAAAGGGTGAACCGTACCTCCTCAATCAAAAAATCATCCGGTCTCAACAGGAGACAATTAACTTTGAAACATGTCCATTAATAAAGAACGACTGGAACAACGGTTCCGTGAAGAATATGAACGCCTGAATGAAAAACAGAAACTGGCGGTTGACCATATTGAAGGACCCGTAATGGTCATTGCAGGTCCGGGCACCGGCAAAACGCAGATACTTGCCAGCCGCATTGGAAAAATTCTTTTGGAGACCGATGCACTTCCACAAAATATTTTATGTCTTACTTATACTGATGCAGGCGTGGTGGCCATGCGCAAACGTTTATTAAAATTCATCGGGCCCGATGCTTACAAAGTAAATATCTACACCTATCATGCTTTTTGTAATGATGTAATACAGGAAAATCTTTCACAGTTTGAAAAAACAGCACTCGATCCCTTGTCTGATCTGGAAAAGATCGAGTTGTTTAAAGAGTTGATCGATTCATTCCCGAAAAATCATCCGCTGAAACGATACAGAGGTGATGTGTATTTTGAGATCACAAATCTTGATCGTTTGTTCAGCACCATGAAAAAAGAAGGCTGGACAGCAACGTTCATTGAACAAAAGATTGATGAATACCTTACTGATCTTCCTACTCGTGATGAATATGTTTACAAACGCAAGTACAAACAATTCAATGCCGGTGATCTTAAAAAAGAAAAGATTGATGAAGAAACCGAACGCATGGAAAAACTCCGTGCTGCTGTAAAAGAGTTCGATCGTTTTCAGCAACTCATGCGCAAACGCAACCGTTACGATTTTGATGATATGATCACATGGGTCATCAAAGCATTTGAAGAAAATAAAAACATGCTGGCCAATTACCAGGAACAGTTTCAATATATTCTGGTAGATGAGTTTCAGGATTCAAGTGGCACACAAAATAAAATTGTTGAATTGCTGATCAGTTACTGGGATCAACCGAATGTATTTGTTGTGGGTGATGATGATCAAAGTATTTTCCGCTTCCAGGGTGCAAACGTGGAGAATATGGAAAGCTTTGCAGGCATGTATGCGAACGACCTTGTAACAGTTGTACTATCGAACAACTATCGTTCTACACAACCGATTCTTGACATTTCAAAATCGCTCATTAATCGGAACGATGAACGGCTAATTAAAAAGATACCGGGCTTAACAAAAGATCTACTGGCAAGTAACAGCAAGATCAATCACCTGTTACATACACCTTCGATCAAATCATACCAAACGCAGCGGGAAGAAATGATCGATATTACGTTGCAGGTACAACAGTTGTTAAAAGAAGGCATATTGCCCGGTCGGATAGCTGTGATTTATAAAGAAAATAAATACGGTGAAGAGTTAACGCATTATTTCAATCATCTCGGCATTCCGTTTTACAGCAAACGACATTTGAATATACTGGAGTTGCCATTGGCACAAAAGGTCATTCTTATTCTCAGGTATTTGGCAGCCGAACATGATATACCTTATGGTGGCGATGAAATGCTGTTTGAGTTATTTCACTTCAGTTGGTTCCATATTCCACCGATTGAAATTGCAAAGCTTACCGTTGAAGTATCGGCTAAACAATTCAGCGATAACAAAACATCGCTTCGGAGATTGTTGTATGAAAAAGCACATGCGCCTGCCAAAGATCTTTTTTCACAAGGCATTCACCATGGCTTAAAAACAGCAAGTGGCATTTTTGAAAAACTGGTGGGCGATGTGCCGAATATTACGTTGCAACATTTGTTCGATAACATCATCCGTGAAACAGGCATTCTTAAATATATCATGCAAAGCCCCGATAAACATTGGCAATTGAAAGTGTTGACAGGTTTATTCGATTTTGTAAAAGAAGAAACAAGACGTAACCCGTTGTTGTCACTACAAGGCCTGGTTTCCATTATTGAGTTGATGGAAAAAGAAGACTTGAAATTACCGTTGGTGCAGGTGAGTGGCAGTGATAACGGTGTAAATCTTTTAACCGCACATGGTTCCAAGGGATTGGAATTTGAGCATGTGTTTGTAGCCGGTTGTAATTCGGGTTATTGGGAAAAGAAACGCAATCCTTCCAATGGTTATAAATTACCCGATACCATTTTCACCACTTCCTCTGGAACAAAAGAAACATCTACAGAAGAATTACGCAGATTGTTTTATGTGGCAATCACAAGAGCAGAAACACATTTGAATCTTTCATTCAGCCAATTTAAGAATGATGGTAAAGAACTGGAACCATCCATGTTTCTCGAAGAAATAAAAGAAGATCAACCAATTGAAATAATGCCGGTGGTAATTAGTCCCGAAGCATTGAGTGAGTTCACTGCGTTGTTGTTTGGTGAAGCACAGGCACCTGAAATTGAAAAGATCGAAGAGGATTTCATTCAGCCAATACTGGAAAAATTTGTGATGAACGTTACAGCGTTGAACAATTATTTAAAATGTCCGCTGGAATTTTATTTCAAAAATCTCATTCGTATTCCATCGCCTAAAAATGAAGCAACGGAATTCGGTTCATCTGTTCACTATGCATTGGAACAATTGTTCCGCAAGATGCAGGATGGCAAAACAAATACCTTTCATTCAAAGCAACAGTTCATTACCGACTTTGAATGGTATATGCACCGCCATAGAGAAAGCTTTACCAAAGAACAGTTTAACCGAAGAATGGAATATGGCCAGGAAGTATTGAGCAATTACTACGATAAATACATCAACAGCTTCTCCACCATCGTTGCTATTGAACGCAACATCCGAAATGTAATGATCAAAGGAGTGCCGTTAAAGGGCAAACTGGATAAACTGGAATTCGATGGCAAAGCGGTGAATGTTGTTGATTATAAAACCGGCAATGTTGACAATGCAAAAGAAAAAATAAAAGGCCCCAACGATAAACAACCGGATGGTGGTGATTACTGGCGGCAAGCAGTGTTCTATAAAATTCTGGTTGATAATTACGAAGCAAAAGACTGGAAAGTGGTAAGTACAGAATTTGATTTTATTGAACCTGATAAGAAGAAAGAATACCGAAAAGAAAAAATTGTTATTACGCCGGCCGATATTGAAACAGTGACCCAACAGATCGTTCGGGTATGGGAAAAAATTCAGAACCGTGAGTTTTACATCGGTTGTGGCAAAGAAGATTGTCACTGGTGCAATTTTGTAAAGACCAATGAGATGGCGGTGGCATTGCATGAGATCGAAGAAGAAGAGTCTGAACCATGATTTGGGTGATTCGAAAGATGAAGAAGATGTATGTTTTTAGAAAATCCTGTTAATCCTCTTCGTCATCAAAATCAACGTTCATACAATTAGCCTAAGTTTGCAGCTTCTATGACAGCAGGCAGAATCATATGTTTTTTGTTTATCAGCGCTTTGTTTATTGGGTTATTCAGCGGCATCGGCTGCGCCAATATTGTTCCGCCCGGTGGTGGACCCAGAGATAGTTTGCCGCCTGTACTTGTATCAGCAACACCAAAAGATTCAGCCACATTTGTAAAAGATCAAAAGATCACCATCATTTTTGATGAATTTATTGAGTTAAAAAGTGCACGGGAAAAAGTACTCTATTCACCTTTCCCAATAAGCAACCGCAGTATTGAATCCAAACTCAAAACAATTACCATCCGTTTAAAAGATTCACTGCTGCCGAATACAACTTATACCATTGATTTTGGTGATGCAGTAGTTGATCTCAACGAAGGTAACATCCTGAAAAATTTCCGATATGCTTTTTCGACTGGTGCTTCGATCGATTCAAACGAAATAACAGGACGAATCATTCTTGCTGAAACGGGCAAAACCGACAGTACTATGTTTGCTGTGTTGTACAACAAACAGGAAGATTCAACGGTAGCCAAACAAAAACCCATGTATGTTGCACGGGTAGATGGGCAAGGCAATTTCCGTTTTACCAATTTACCATCAGGCGCTTTTTATTTATATGGTCTTGGTGATGTAGATGGGAACAAACAATACAATCAACCCATTGAACAGTTTGCATTTCTGGATTCGCCTATTGTTGTAAGTACCACTACTCCATCTGTTCAGTTGTATGCGTATGCTGCTGAGAAAGAAAAACCAAAGCCATCTTCACAAGCCGCCGGCGACAAAGCTCGTGGTTTAATTGTATCGCCCAATCTCGAAGCAGGTGCGTTGGATATATTGGATAGTTTTCGTTTACGTTACACAAAGCCCATCCGAAAATTTGATCTTTCAAAAGCAAGACTGGTGATTGATTCGGCACAAACGGTGAGCGATGTAACATTCCTGAACGACAGTATCCGAAAACAAATTATTGTAATGGCGCCATGGAAAGCAGGCAGCAAGTACAAACTGTTTTTAGATAAAGAATATGCCACTGACTCATCCGGATTAACGGCTATAAAAAACGATACAATTTCCTTTCGGGTAAAATCAGAGAAAGAATACGGAACCGTTCGGGTTCGTTTTTCTGAATTAGATACAGCCGCACACCCGGTTTTATTTGTATATAGCGGTGAAGAAATTGTTGGTCGTTACCCGTTAACCGGAAAAGAATTTTACCGTTCAATGTTTAAACCGGGCAATTACAAATTGGCACTGTTGTACGATACAAATCAAAACGGTATTTGGGACCCGGGTGATTTTTTCTCCAAACCAAAACGACAACCGGAACTGGTAAAACCTCTCAGCAATCCGCTGTTGGTGAAAGAAAACTGGGACAACGAATTGGTGATCGACATGAACGCTCCTCCCAAAAAACAATAACCGTAGTAAGCGGTACAAACGAATTTTAATTCAGCATCCTTCGTACTTTCGCCACATGTCATTTTCTTCTACTTTGCTTGAACAGGCCGTCAACGAATTTGCCAAGCTACCCGGCATTGGTAAAAAAACGGCGTTGCGTTTAGTGTTGCATCTCATCAAGCAACCCGGAGAAGAAACAAAACTGTTTGCTGATACCATTGCACGTATGCGGAAAGAAATTAAATTCTGTAGTAAATGTTGCAATGTATCCGATACCGAAGTTTGTAATATCTGCAGCAATATTTCCCGTAAAAAACAGATCATTTGTGTGGTGGAAAATATCCGTGATGTAATTGCCATTGAAAGTACACAACAGTTCAACGGATTGTATCATGTACTTGGCGGCATCATTTCACCATTGGATGGTGTTGGGCCCGATCAATTGACAATAGAACCATTGATCGCCCGTTTAAAAGAAGATGAAGTAGAAGAACTCATCTTTGCACTCAGCCCAAACATTCAAGGCGACACCACCTTGTTCTACATCAGCAAAAAAATAAAAGACCTGCCTGTTAAGATCACGACCATTGCCCGTGGTATTGCATTTGGTGGCGAATTGGAATATGCGGATGAATTAACGTTGGCCCGCAGTTTACAAAACCGTCAGCCTGTTGCAAATTATGTGAGTATGAAATAGTGAATGGTGAATGTTCGCAACCACTACTCATCACTCATTATTCATCACTCATCATCTCAGTTGAAATCTTGCACTCACAGTTACCCCGGCATTGTATAAACGAACTTTCCCATAACCAATACCTGCTGTGGGTATCTTAATAATTGGTTCAGCCATCAACGAAAACCGGTCTGTTATTTTCCGCTCTGCAATTACAGAAACATTTACGCCGGAGAATAAATGAAAACTGTTGTTGTTAAAGGAACGGTTTACAACAGTATCGTTACCGTACTGATTCTTATAATAATATTCGTATGCTTCTTTCCGCATAATGTAAGAGGATGCGCCTGCAGATACAAACAAACTCGTTTGCCGGCCACTTGCAACCCTGTATGCTATACTCAAAGGGATCTCTGTGATCTTACAATCTGCATCAATCTTATTAAATGTTACATAACTATACCAATAGCCAGATGGGTTGTAATCTTTACCGCCCGCAGAATAAATTTTTGTTGCCATAGCAATACCTGTGCGTAATACAATTTTGTTTCGGAAACTATATTGTACTCCCACTCCCACCAACGGCGTTACTCTTCCCCAAGTATTAAAAGCAGTACCGGGCGCTTCAAGCCCTGTGCTGAAGGTGAAAGAAAAATTGTTCTTCACCGGTTTCTTCGCAGGAGCGTTTTTTTTATTGGTTGCAATCAACGAGCTATTCTTTGCTGGCTCATTTGGCAGTACCAGGAAATTTTTCCTGTTTGTAAGTAAAGTAACATTCTGGATTGGTGTTACTGAAACTTCCATTGGAGCATCAGGTATTGTAGGGCTTATAAATTCCTCTTGCTTCGTTTCAACTTTTCCTGTTTTGCCAAATAACAATCCTTGCTGATTCGATTTTATTTGTACAACGTCAGCAGCAACTGTTTTCTTAGGTTGTAGTTCAAGATCAGTTGACCGATCGATACTTTCATCGACAGCAACAGGAACTTGCTGCACTTCAGATTTTTCAATTACCTGAACGGGTTTAGAAGTTAAGTTGCTTGCATTGCTTATGCTGCCTTCTTCCAATTGTGTTGATCGTTTTGCAGGGAGGAATGTAGTTAACAATGCCACAATCACACAACCAAAAAACAAGAGGTATGGAAAAAATCTTCTCTTTTTTTCAGGCAAATGCTTGTCCAGCAACAATTCCATCTTCTTCCACGATTCTTCGTCGAACGGCGGAAAAGAACCGGGAGACTGGTCTTTTATTTTTCTATATCGATCGTCAAAAGGCATTGATCTCTTTTTTATTGATTTGCTGCAAAAGCTTGTTCTGTAAAAAAGCTCTTGCTTTTGCAAAATTTGATTTGGAAGTTCCTTCCGTGATATTCAGGTGTTTCCCTACTTCTTTATGTGTCATTCCTTCAATGGCATATAAATTAAAAACCATCCGATAGGCAGGACTCAGCTCATGGACAATTTTTATCAGTTCGTTATACGACAGCCTTGACAACATATCCTGCTCTTCTTTTGCAGTGAGGTATTCCTGCTCTTCATTCAAATCCTTGAGAATCGTGTTATTCTTATTCTTTCTGTAGTGGTCGATCGCTGTATTGATCATGATTCGCCGCAACCAGGAGGTGAAACCAAAGGCAATGTCTTCCGACAAAGGCTTGTACTTGTATATTTCTTTGAAGATCTTTAAGAACCCGTCGTTGATGATTTCCACTGCATCCTCCTTGTCGTTGCCGTACTTGAAACAGATAGACATAGCATAATCATAAAAAGCAACATATATCTTGTTTTGATATACACGCTCATTATGCTTGCACCCTTCTATGCAATTAATTAATTCCTCTTTTGTAAGCACGGCCTGGTGTTGATATTGAAGTAATTAACGAAAAGGCGAAACAAACAGTTGCCTCACAAGGCAGATTTGTTCCAGAGCCCTTTGCTTCTCCGAATCTGCTTAAAAGTTACAAAATTATTGACAGAAAGGCAACCTTCTCCTCTGTAACTACGATAGTTAGAATACAGCAGTCTGGTAATTTGTTGATCGAACCGAAAAGCTGATTGAGTTACCTGCAGATATTTTTTAGCATACCTGGTGGTTGCAGCCTCATGAACGTTCGCCTTTGAAGCAGAAGCAATGATTACGACACTTGTTTACGTGTAGTTTTTGCTTCAAAAATTATCCGTTAACCATTTCTATAAAAGTAACTCAATCGGCTTTTGGTATGAAGAAACGATCGCTCATAACTTTTATTCTATTGGCAGTGTTGATTGGCGCAGCAATATTCTTCATTTATACCAAATGGAATAAAGCTCCCGAAAGCATTGAAAACGTTGATGCTGTTCAACTCACCGCAACTGATCTGTTCCATGCGTTTGCAGAAAATGAGCAGCAGGCCACGAAAACCTACAATGGCAAAGTGCTTGAAATAACCGGCATCGTTAGTTCTACTGCAACAAATCAGGAAGGAAAAACAATTGTGCAGTTGCAATCCCATGATCCACTGTTTGGCATTAACTGTACCATGGAAAAAGAGGAAATGATAAAAGAAGGCGAAACCGTTACCTTAAAAGGCATTTGCAGTGGCTTTACAACGGATGTTATTCTAATACGCTGTTACTTATTAAAAAAATAACATGAAACCGATCTTTATTGCCATTCTGTGCTTAGCGCTCTTTTCTTCCTGTACATATAACAAAGAAGAGTTGCTGTACAAAAACACCTGCGATACCAGCAATGTGAAATACAGTGTACAAATAGTAAATACACTTTCTGCAAATTGTTTAGGCTGTCATACCGGTGCAAGTGCACCCGGTGGTATCATGCTTGATACGTATACAGATGTTCGTACAGTTGCCATGAGCGGTCGGCTGCTTGGAGCTATCACCCATTCTCCCGGCTACAGAGCCATGCCGGACTTTGCTCCCAAACTTCCTGAATGCCGCATTGCTGAAATAAGAACATGGATCAGGAATGGCATGTTGAATAATTAAACCTGAAAACATGCGCATAATTTCTTTCGTACTTATTCTTTGTTGTTCCCTGTTCAAAGTGCAGGCACAGGAAAACTACATCACCCGCAACGGACAGATCAGTTTTTTCTCCTCCACACCATTGGAAGATATTAAAGCGATCAATAATGAAGTGGCTTCTGTCTTAAACCGTAAGACCGGCAGCGTTCAATTTATTGTACTTATCAAAAGTTTTCAGTTCCGGAAAGCGGCCATGCAGGATCATTTCAATGGAAAAGACTATATGGACTCGGATCGCTATCCCAAAGCGGAGTTGAAGGGTACCATCACCAACATCAGCACAGTTGATTTTTCAAAAGACGGAGCCTATTCTGTAATAGTGGAGGGCACTCTCAGTATGCATGGAGTAAGCAACAAGATAAAAGTTGCGGGGGACATCATCGTAAAAGGAAATAACATCAGCGCCACCGCTGTCTTAACCATCAAGCTGACCGATTACAAAATTTCTGTTCCAACAATTGTCTCCAAAAAAATAGCAGAGAAAGTGGAAGTAACGCTGAATTGTAATTATCAACTCTATCAACCAAAAACAAAATAACCACCATGCTCTACTATAAACAACTGCCACTGTTTTTGCTGATGCTGATGAGCAGCTATACTCTCACTGCGCAGGAGATCGATCTCAACAAAGAACTTGAAGAGGAAAAAGAAAAACCAACAACACAATACAGCATCAATACCTTTCAATCAACTCGTATCATCAACAGTCATACTATTGAAATTACACCAAAGGGCTATATGGATTTTCGTATTGCTCACCGCTTTGGCACACTGAATGGTGGCTTGTATGAATTGTTTGGATTAGACAATGCCAGCATGCGTATGAGTTTCGATTTCGGTTTAACACCCAATCTTATGCTCGGTGTGGGCAGAAGTACCTATCAAAAACAATACGATGCATTCGGTAAATATCGCTTTCTCCGTCAAAGCAAAGGAGAACGGACTATGCCGATCAGTGCAGCTATCGCATCATCAATCATGCTTACTACATTGAAATGGCAAGACCCTTCCAGAGAGAATTTGTTTTCATCACGTTTGCAATATGCCCATCAACTCATCATTACACGTAAGTTTTCTGATGGCACGGCCATTCAACTGATGCCTACAATGGTCCACTATAATCTTGTACCGAAAGCCACTGATCCAAATGACATTCTTGCATTGGGTATTGGCGGTCGTCAGCGCATCAGCAAAATGGTATCAGTGAATGCAGAATATTATTACCTGCTGCCCGGCTCACGCTTCGAAGGAACCACCAACTCGTTTTCCATTGGCTTCGATCTTGAAACAGCCGGCCATGTGTTTCAACTCCATTTCACCAATTCACGTGGCATGACGGAACGTACATTCATCAGCGAAACGGCTGGCAGTTGGGGCAAAGGCAATATCCTCTTTGGTTTCAATATCTCCCGGATGTTTAACTTACACAAGAAAAAGAAGGTTAAAACAGGCTGATCATTTGGCAGGTAGCAGTTCTTTGCTGAACTTTATTGTTGCATGCGGACCACACTGCTATACATTTTAATTATTTTAAGCGTTGCCTCCTGTAAAAAAACAGGTACAACCGATGACTCTTTGGTTAATATCAGCTCCGGCACCTGGCGTATTAGCTATTTTTGGGATCAGCAGGATAAAACATCCAGCTACAGCTCTTATTATTTCATGTTTCTTTCCGGTGGCACTTTCATGGCCCACGGAAGTTCAACCACCATTACTGGTACGTGGAGCCAAACAGGTACAAGGGTCAATATTAATTTCAGCAACCCAGCCATAAGCAACCTCAATGGCGATTGGCTCAAAACGGAATTCACCAATTCCGGCATCAAACTCAAAAACGACAGTCCCTCACAAGACGACCTGCTGTATTTTGTAAAGAATTAATCCGGTTCTCCAGCTGCAAGCCTTTGTTTATGCTTGTTTTTCATTTACATTTGCACGTCATTCAGGCGGATTTGTTTATTGTTCGGCCAAACGGAACTAATAAACGTCAATAAAACTCTCAGAGTTTTCCGAAACGTTTACAGGTCAAATACATAGTCAGCCATTCTGCTGCGCTTATTTGTTACGTTTAAACCGGTGCCTTGACCGGATGCTAACCGAACCATTCCAACAAATCCTCGTCTGATACAAATATTCATCTGTCTGCGTTATTGTTATTTGAAGACAGCTAAACTAAACCTCTATGGACATCAGAAAAGAACTCGAAAAAAGAATCCTTGTTATTGATGGCGCAATGGGCACCATGATCCAACGGCATAAATTACAGGAAGCCGATTATCGTGGTGAACGCTTTAAAGATTGGCATTGCGATGTAAAAGGTAATAACGATCTGCTGAGTATTACTCAGCCGCAGATCATTACCGGAATTCATAAACAATATTTAGATGCAGGTGCTGATATTATTGAAACCAATACATTCAGCAGCACCAGTATTGCACAGGCTGATTATGATATGCAATCATTGGCATATGAATTAAATGTTGCATCAGCTAAATGTGCAAAAGAAGCTGTTCAGCAGTCCGGTAAAACAGCATTTGTTGCCGGCGCCATCGGTCCGTTGAATAAAACATTATCACTTTCGCCTGATGTAAATAATCCGGGTTACCGTGCCGTTACATTTGATGAAGTGGTAACTGCTTATTATGAGCAGGTCAAAGGATTGGTTGATGGTGGCGTTGATGTATTGTTGATCGAAACTATTTTCGATACACTCAATGCAAAGGCAGCCATCTTTGCCATTAAAAAATATTTTCAGGATGTCAACAAACCTGAGCTGCCTATCATGATCAGTGGCACCATCACCGATGCCAGTGGAAGAACATTGAGCGGACAAACACTGGAAGCTTTTTATATTTCCATCATGCATGCCAATCCATTAAGTGTTGGGTTGAACTGTGCATTGGGTGCGCATGAAATGCGTCCGCATATTGAAGAGCTTTCACAAATAGCCTCCTGCTATGTATCTGCTTATCCGAACGCCGGTTTACCAAATGCCATGGGTGAGTACGATGAAAATCCATCAGACACGGGTCATTACTTAGAAGAGTGGGCCAAAGAAGGTTGGGTAAATATTGTTGGTGGTTGTTGTGGTACTACACCCGATCATATCAAACATATTGCAGATCATGTAAAGAAATTACAGCCAAGAGAATTACCGGTTGTAGAAACAGTTTGATGTTTGCCTCCAAGGCACGAAAGCAACTGTTACATCAGTTAACAACAAAGAAATTATGAGCGTTATTAAACCATATAGTCGTTTTTCAGGATTAGAACCATTAGTTGTTCGACCCGAAACCAATTTTTTAAATGTTGGTGAACGTACCAATGTAACCGGATCAAAAAAGTTTGCACGTCTTATTCGTGAAAACCAATACGAAGAAGCATTGAGCATTGCACGCCAACAGGTAGAAAACGGCGCACAGATCCTTGATGTGAACATGGATGATGCGTTGCTCGATGGTGTGCAGGCCATGACCACCTTCATCAACCTCATGCAAAGCGAACCGGATATTGCCAAGATTCCGATCATGATCGACTCATCAAAATTTGAGATCATTGAAGCAGGTTTAAAATGCGTACAGGGAAAATGTATTGTGAACTCCATCTCCATGAAAGAAGGAGAAGAGAAATTTATTGAGCAGGCACGCATCTGTCAGCATGTTATGGCGCATCTGTTATTGTGATGGCTTTTGATGAAAAAGGACAGGCCGATACCAAACAACGAAAAGTTGAGATCTGCCACCGTGCGTATAAAATATTAACGGAACAGGTTGGCTTTGATCCACAGGATATCATTTTCGATCCTAACATCTTTGCCATTGCAACAGGTTTGGAAGAACACAATAATTATGGTGTTGATTTTATTGAAGCAACCAAGGAGATCAAAGCAACTGATGCCACTTACCAAAATAAGTGGTGGTGTAAGTAATCTCTCCTTCTCCTTCCGTGGTAATGAACATGTACGTGAAGCGATGCACAGTGTGTTTCTGTACTATGCTATCAAAGCAGGCATGGATATGGGGATTGTCAATGCAGGTCAGCTGGTGGTATATGATGAAATTGAACCGAACCTTCGTAACCTCTGTGAAGATGTAATTCTCAACCGCAACAACGATAATAACGAAGCCACCGAAAAACTCATCAGCTTTGCGGAAACAGTAAAAGCAAAAGGAAAAGAAATTGTAAAAGATGAAGCATGGCGCAACAGTTCTGTTGAAGAACGGTTGAAGCATTCATTGGTCAACGGCATCACCGATTATATTGACATTGATACAGAAGAAGCAAGACAGAAATACCAGTGCCCCACTTGAAGTAATTGAAGGACCGTTAATGGCAGGCATGAATGTGGTGGGTGATTTGTTTGGTGCAGGTAAAATGTTTTTACCACAGGTAGTAAAAAGCGCAAGGGTAATGAAAAAGAGTGTGGCGATCCTTACTCCCTATATCGAGCAGGAAAAAGAAGATCGCAAACAAGCACATCTTGCAGCAGGAACTGTGAATGAAGAAAGTGCCGGTGCTGCAAAAATTTTATTGGCAACAGTAAAAGGTGATGTACATGATATTGGAAAGAACATTGTGGGTGTTGTACTTGGTTGTAATGGGTACGATATGATTGATCTGGGTGTAATGGTGGCAACCGATAAAATTTTAGATACAGCACAAAAAGAAAATGTAGATATTATTGGTTTGAGTGGATTGATCACACCTTCACTTGATGAAATGGTGCATGTGGCACATGAAATGAAACGGCGGGGCATGAAGCAACCGCTGCTGATTGGCGGGGCAACCACATCACGCATGCATACAGCCGTAAAAATTATTCCGCAATACGATGAAGGTGTAATTCATGTGTTGGATGCCAGCCGCAGTGTAACTGTTGCAGGTAGTCTTTTAAGTCCCGAACAGAAACCTGCTTTCCTGCAAGGCATTCAGGCAGAATATGAAAAGCTGCGTGATGATTTCAACAATAAGAAAGTTGTAAAACAATTCTTACGTTTTGAAGAAGCGCAGAACAACAAAGTAAAAATTGATTGGAGTGGATTCACGCCTGTTACTCCAACATTCACCGGAACAAAACAATTTGAGGCATACGATCTTTCTGAGATCAGAAATTATATTGATTGGCAACCGTTTTTTATAGCGTGGGAACTGCATGGCAAATTCCCTGCTATTTTAAGTGACAGTGTTGTGGGTGTTGAAGCAACAAAGCTTTACAATGATGCCAACGCATTGTTAGATCAAATCGTTTCAGAAAAATGGCTGAGCGCAAAAGGAACCATTGGTTTTTGGCCGGCAAACAGTGATGGTAAAGATTCGGTTGCTGTATTGCATGAACAGGCAGGACCTGATGAAGTCGTGCATCTTCAATTCCTTCGTCAGCAAATCAAGAAAACAGAAGGACAGCCAAATATTTCGTTAGCAGATTTCATTGCGCCTGCTGAAACAAAAGCGCAGGATCATATTGGCGCATTTGCAGTTACTATTCACGGCATCGACGAACACATCAAGCGTTTTGAAGCAGCGCATGATGATTACAACAAGATCATGCTGCAGGCATTGGCTGATCGTTTTGCTGAGGCTTTTGCAGAAGTATTACATCAACGTACACGCAAAGAATTCTGGGGCTATGCAAAAGATGAAACTTTGAGCAATGAGGATTTGATTAAAGAACAATACATCGGTATTCGTCCGGCACCTGGTTATTCTGCCTGTCCTGATCATACCGAAAAGTATAAATTATTTTCTCTCCTCGGCGGTGAAGAAGCAACCGGTATTCATTTAACGGAATCATTGGCAATGTTCCCGGCATCATCTGTTTGTGGTTGGTATTTTGCACATCCCGACTCAAAGTATTTTGGTGTAGGCAAAATTGAAAAAGATCAGTTGAATGATTATACCAAACGTAAAGGAATGAGTTTGGAAGAAGTGACGAGGTGGTTGCGACCGATACTTGAATAATGCTGATTCGTTATCAATTAGTAAGTAAACCCCGCAATGCGGGGTTTTTTATTTTAAAAAATTTTACTCGTTTCAATCCGAACAACCTTCTGTTCCGTATCTCTTAAAGTCCCCTCTAAAAAAGAAAGGGGGAACAAACAGATTTCCTGTTCAACAAACCTTTTAAAATCATATCAAAAAACAAAACAAATGAAAAGAGTAAAATTGTTCGCCTTGTCGATTGCAGCGGTTATTGCTGTAAGTACTGTAAATGCACAAACTTCAACATCTAACAAGATGAAAGAAAAAACAGTGGAAGTTGGTGGCGCACCCATGTACCCTTCAAAAAATATTGTGGAGAATGCAGTCAATTCAAAAGATCATACCACATTGGTGGCAGCTGTTAAAGCGGCTGGTCTTGTTGAAACATTAATGAGTGCTGGCCCGTTTACCGTATTCGCTCCTACCAATGCAGCATTTGAAAAATTACCTGCAGGTACAGTTGAAACATTAGTAAAGCCTGAAAACAAAGCTACGCTTACTGCAATACTTACGTATCATGTTGTAGCCGGCCGGTTAGATGCAAAAGAGATTGCCCGCCTTATTAAAGAAGGAAATGGCAAAGCAGAGTTAACAACAGTACAAGGAGGAAAGTTATGGTTATGGATGAAAGACAAAACACTCTGGATCAAAGATGAGAAAGGTGGAATGGCTTCTGTAACAATCAAAGATGTTTATCAAAGTAATGGCGTTATTCATGTAGTTGACGCCGTTATTTTGCCGAAAGGCTAAATATGTAGTCCTGGTTTTGGTTTACAAGAGGCTGGTTTCTACCAGCCTCTTTCTTTTTATATGCTGCTATCAATTCATGCCGATTCAACATACGATTTTATCAATCGCAGAATAAACATCAGTTATTTCTTGCAGTTCAAAATCCAATTGCACTTCATTCAACGTAAGTGTATCGTATCTGTTTCACATCTCCTTGTGAACAACATCAAATACATCATCAAACAAATTGAATTTCTAATTAAAAAAACAAACAATGAAAAAGAGAAAAATCTTACTGACTGTACTTGCGGCAGTAGTAGCAGTAACCGGAGGAATCATCTATGCCGCCGATCATCTGGATGCACCTGCTGTGTCAAACCAGGCGACAGACATTACAGACCTTTACGTATTCAATGCTGAAAACACAAGCAATCTGGTTTTTGTTGCAAACACCCAAGGCCTTTTGTCGCCTGCTTCTACCGGCGCTGCAAAATTTGATGAGAAAACACTCATTGAATTTAATATCGACAATAATGGCGACAATGTTGAAGATCTTGTTCTACAGGCAATTGTTATGAATGGCAAAATGCGGGTATATGGTCCATACAGGCCAACTGCTACAGGAACCAGAAGCGTAATTGTTCCAAGTTCATTTAGTGTACAAACTGATGTAACACCCTACGGACAAGCGGCGATAGTAGGCGAAGACAAAGGCATCAAAGTATTTGCCGGACCTCGTGATGATCCATTCTTCTTTGATCTGGTACAATACCAAAAAGTAATTACTGGTGCAGCTCCAGGCTTTAACAATCCTGGTGACGATACGTTCAAAGGTACAAACGTAATGAGCATTGTTATTGAAGTTCCAAAATCAAGATTGGGTGCAAGCAGTACAGGCGGCGCACTAAGTGTTTGGGCTGAATCAAAAAAAGCAATCAACTAATCTCAATTAATCTTACTAAAAAATTATAATCAGATGAAACTAAAAATAGGTTTATACAGTATGCTTATCGGCACAATGTTCTTTATTGCCTGTAAGAAAAATAATACCCCTGCCACTCAACAGGTATATGAGATGCAGGATCAAATGGGCCGTCCGGCTATCAACACAGTATTTAATGCAAGTGCTGATAAAGATGCCTTTAACACAACAATACCCTCTGCAATGAATGCAGCGTTCTTCAACAAATTCAAAACAAATTTCCTTGCACTAAACCCAGGATATACAACCAATGCATTAGGTCAAAATGTAGATCAACTGATCGGCTTGCTGGCAACAGATGTATTGAATGTATCTACTACTGCTCCAAAAACAACATTTTTTGACGGCACTAATATTTTAACCGGCCGTACACTGGGTGATGATGTAATTGATGTGGAACTGTTATTATTGTTTGGTGGTCCTGATGGTGCTTCAAACCCGGGCCTTACAAGCGATAAAGTAAATGCAAATGACAAAGCATTCCTTACTTCATTCCCTTACTTAGCTACACCTCATTAATAAGACCGACCGTACCAAGAGAATCAAAAAAAAGGCGAAGGGGTTATAGCCTTCGCCTTTTTAAAACCATACCAATCAACTACAAATTTAATTTTATGTACAAATTATTTATCATCGCCTGCTGGTTCAGTTTTCTACTGGGCTGCTCATCCAAAAACAACCCTGTTGTGCAGGAAGAGGTGATCAACACTTTGATGGAACAGAAAAGTACAAGTACTTCATCTGAAGTGATGAAAGCAGATCTGCAGTTCTGGGCAAAACGGCTGGAAGACAAGACCAATGATGATCTGATTGCACAGATTAAGCTGGCTGGTCTTTACAGCAAAAAGTTTCAATACAGTGGTAATATCAATGACATACATCAAAGTGATAGTTTGTATCGTGTTGCCAATCAACTTCAACATAAATTTGGCTCTGGCATATACCGTTCACTTGCCGCCAACTGTGTAACACAACACAAATTTTTACAAGCTGATCTATACCTCGATTCTGCTGCTGCGATGGGCGATGACCGCTATCTCACCACCCTCCAACAGTTTGATGTGAAACTGGAGTTGGGACAAATGAAAGAAGCTGAATCGATTCTCAACAGCCTTCGCTTGAAAAATAATTTCGATTATTACAGCCGTGCCGCCAAGCTGGAAGATCACAAAGGAAACAGTGAAGCAAGCATCAGCTTTATGGAAAAAGCATATACCGATGTGCGTGAATCAAAAAATGACCAGTTGTTACTTTGGGTGAAAACAAACCTGGCCGATATGTATGGCCATAACAACCGCATCGAGGAATCATATCAACTGTACAAAGAAGTAATCACGCAAAGCCCCGATTATTTTCATGCATGGAAAGGCATTGCCTGGATCGCTTATTCAAACGACAAGAATACAACGCTTGCTAAAAAAATATTGATCTGGTTACAGGAAAAACACCCTGTTCCTGATTACGATCTGCTGCTGAGTGAAATTGCTGCCTTTGAACAAAATAATGAAGCAAAAAATAAATACCTCGCATCTTTCATCGACAAAGTGAGCAATCCGGCCTATGGCGATATGTACAACAAATATATGTTCAGTATTTTGAGTGATGAACTGAATGATCCCAAAGCAGCTTTAAAAATTGCTCAAACAGAAATTAATAACCGACCCACGCCACAATCATACGAACTGTTTGCATGGGCACTCTATAAAAGCGGACAATTAAATGAAGCAACACGTATTGCACAAAGCCGCATCATCAACAAAACATTTGAACCCGACGCCCTTTTTCATATTGGATTACTATTCAAACAAAGCGGTGATAAAACTGCAGCCAAACAATACTTAACCGAAGCACTGGAAAGCAGTTTTGAATTAGGCCCGTTGGTTGCAAATGAAATTAAACAGGAATTAAAAACATTATAACCTTTCATACTGCTTTTTATGAAAACATATTTACTCACATTCATCTTGTCTGTACTTACTATTTGCACAATGGCGCAAAGCACGATCACAGGTCGTATTATTGACAGTGCTACCAACGAACCGATTGAAGGAGCTGTGTTACAAACCCGATCCAAAATAACGACCTCAGGAAAAGATGGAAGTTTTTCACTCGCTATACCGGGCGAAGAAGCAATCACCGTTTCAGCAATTGGTTATGCAAAGCAGGAACTCACTGCTTCTTCATCTTCGATCATCATTTCTCTTATTCGTGCTGCATTTAACCTGAAGGAATTGGTGATCTCTGCAGGCAATGCCAACAAAGTACACGCAACCATCAGTAAAATAGATCTCAATCAGCGGCCGGTTAATTCTGCACAGGAATTTTTACGCTATGTGCCGGGTTTGTTTATTGCACAACACCAGGGTGGTGGCAAAGCCGAACAAATATTTCTCCGGGGATTTGATGTAGATCATGGTACCGATGTAAAGATCACGGTAGATGGAATGCCGGTGAACATGGTATCGCACGCACACGGACAAGGATATGCTGATATGCATTTTGTAATTCCTGAATTAGTAAGAGCCATTGATTATGGCAAAGGAAGTTACTATACCGAGCAAGGTAATTTTAATACAGCCGGTTATGTAGATCTGCAAACTGCAAATCGCCTGACTCAAAATATATTACAGACGGAAGTAGGTATGTTCAACAGCTACCGCAATCTTATAATGATGAACCTGCTGCCTAAAAGCAATCAGAAACAGAATGCGTATGTTGCAGCTGAATATATTTATTCTGACGGACCGTTCGAAAGTGCACAACATTTTAACCGCTTCAACATCTGGAGCAAATACAATGTAGCATTGAACGAAAACACAAAACTATCGGTACAGGCAAATGTGTTCAACAGCAAATGGGATGCATCGGGCCAAATTCCTGAACGTGCTGTTGCCGATGGAACTATTACTCGGTTTGGTGCAATTGATAATACAGAAGGTGGTTATACCGGTCGCATCAACTTTAATACAAAACTTTCGCAGCGCTTACGCAACAATGATTTGCTGGAACATCAATTATACTATTCACGCTATCACTTCAATCTTATTTCCAATTTCACCTTTTTCTTAATTGATCCGGTGAATGGCGATCAGATACGCCAGCAGGAAGCAAGAGATATTTATGGTGCACAATCTACCTGGCAACGAACAAGAGAAAAAGGTATTACTCGTTTTATCAGCAGTATCGGAACCGGTATACGTTTTGATGCAACCACCAATTCAGAATTATCACGCACAAAAAACAAAACAGAGATACTGGAAGCCATTCAACTGGGCAATGTTAAAGAAGCCAATGCATGGTTGTATGCCGATGAAAAAATTGAACGTGGCAACTGGTTATTCAATATTGGAGCAAGGGCCGATTATTTCCACTTTGCCTATGTTGATAAACTGAATGCGTCTTTACCATCGCAACAAAAAATGATCGTAAGCCCAAAAGTGAATATTTATTATACGTTTTCTAAAAACTTTCAACTCTACTTTAAAAACGGAAAAGGTTTTCACAGCAATGATACAAGAGTAGTGTTACCGCAAACCGGCCGTCAAATTTTACCCGCCTCTTACGGATCTGATCTCGGCTTTATCTGGAAACCATTCAGTTCGTTGCTCATCAATGCAGCAGCCTGGCATTTGTTTCTGGAGCAGGAGTTTGTGTATGTTGGCGATGCAGGTATTGTTGAACCAGGTGGGAAAACCAGAAGAGTGGGCGCAGATGTATCTGTTCGCTGGCAGCCATCCAAACACTTCTCTGCCGATGCAAACTTTAATTATGCACATGCACGAAGTATTGAAGACCCGAAAGGAGAAAATTATATTCCCTTAGCTCCAACGTTTACAAGCACTGGTGGTGTAAACTATCAGCACAACAGCTGGAATGCAAGTATACGTTACCGCTACCTGGCAAACAGAGCCGCTACAGAAGATTACAGCATTACTGCCAAAGGATATTTTGTAACCGACGCATCGATCAGTTATGCATTCCGCAAATTTGAAATCGGTACAGTCATTGAAAACCTTTTTAATACCGAATGGAACGAAGCACAGTTTGCTACAGAATCAAGATTACGGAATGAAACTGATCCAGTAACTGAATTACATTATACACCCGGGAATCCGTTCTTCCTGAAAATAAAACTTGCATTCAAGTTTTAATAGCTGCTACATGATTTACGGGAAGAAATCACCCCCACTAAAGAAAGGCGAACAGAAACAGTTCGCCTTTCTTATTTTCGCTGCAGAAAAAAATTGGTATGCGTATTATTTCCTACAACGTAAACGGCATTCGTGCTGCTATTAAAAAAGGTTTTCTTGATTGGCTGAAAACAGACCCTGCGGATATTATTTGTGTACAGGAAACAAAAGCACAACTGGAAGATATTGACCAGACATTGTTTACTGATCTTGGTTTTCATATTTACTGGTTCAGCGCACAAAAGAAAGGATATAGCGGTGTGGCAGTATTTTCAAAAATAAAAGCCGACCATGTAGAAACAGGAAATGGACATGGCCCCAGTGATTTTGAAGGCCGTGTAATTCAACTTGATTTTGGTGATATCCGTTTGATCAACACGTATTTCCCAAGCGGCACCAGTGGCGATGAACGACAGGCATTTAAATACGTATGGCTCGATGAATATTTCAAATGGCTGAATCAATTAAAAAAGAAACATCCCAAGCTGATTCTTTGTGGCGATTACAATATTGCACATCAAGAAATTGATATTCACGACCCTAAAGGCAATAAAAAATCAAGTGGCTTTTTACCCGAAGAACGTGAATGGATGACGAAGTTTTATGAAAACGGATGGGTTGATACATTCCGGGAATTTCATCCGGAACCACACCGCTACAGTTGGTGGAGCCAGCGTTTTCCGACAGTTCGATTACAAAACAAAGGATGGAGGATTGATTATATCAGCGTAACAGCACCCTTGAAGGCTCACTTAAAAGATGCAGAAATTTTTCCGGATGTAAAACATAGTGATCATTGTCCGGTTTACCTTGAATTAAAATTGAACTAAGATGATCATTTACAACGTTACTTCAAAAGTTGCCTTTGAAATAGAAAATGACTGGGTGAAATGGATGCAGGAAGAACATCTTGCCGAAGTGGTAGCAACCGGTTGTTTTACCCATGCACAACTATTGCGTTTACTTGAATCGGATGATGATGAAGGTGCAACTTACACCGCACAATATTTTGCAACATCAAAAGAACTGCAGGAAAAATACATTGCTGAATTCTCAGCATCCTTGCGTGAAAAAGCATTTGCAAAATGGGGCAATCGTTTCATTTCATTTCGCAGTGCAATGGAGCTTGTGCAGTAATTGTGGAAAATAAATGACTGCGTTGGAAACATTCTATACAGAATAATCATCTGCTAAAACCCTTGCTGTACAAGCATTCCAGCAACTATTCTTCCGAAACCCTTGCTGCACAGGCATTTCAGCAATTACACTTCATTTATCAGGTGATCAAAAAAAAGATTTGCTTTTATGAAATCCTTTGCCTGTAAGGTTTTGAGCGATTTCCTTACATGTTTCAGCACAGCTAAAAAAATTTTGTTGGAAAGCAAAACCGTCTATATTTGCTCCACTTAAAAAACTTCTCACATGAACAAAGCTGAATTAGTAGCAAAGCTTTCCGAAGATGCGGAACTTTCAAAGACACAGGCAAATGCTGTATTGGATTCTTTCATTGAAGCAGTTACCAAAACATTGAAAAGTGGTGGTAAAGTAACATTGGTTGGTTTCGGTACATTCTCTGTTACCAAGCGTGCTGCACGTACAGGTCGTAACCCACAAACAGGTGCTACCATCAAAATCAAAGCGAAAAAAGTTGCGAAATTTAAAGCCGGTAAAGAATTAGCTGCAAAACTCTAATTGTTTGCTTCCTAGAAAAAGCAAGAAACCCTACGTTTCTTGCTTTTTTTATAGTCAACTTTACAAAACAGGAGCTGTAATTGCTCCATCATCATTACATTTACGTTTCAAATAAATTTTACTATGGGCAGAGGTGATAAAAAAACAGCAAAAGGAAAACGCTTTTTAGGTTCATTCGGCAAGAGCCGTCCCGCAAAAGTTGTTAAGAAAGCAGCTCCTAAGAAAGCTGAGAAAAAAGACTAATAACGTACGACGTAAGAAGTACGAGGTATGAATTGTCTGATACGTGGACGAAACTAAACAGTTGGAGAAATTCCTGCTTCTTACCTCGTACTTCATTCCTTCAGGGAGCTAATCGCTCAATTTTCCAATTATCATTTTCCTGCAGCGAATATTGTAACCGGTCGTGCAAACGGCTGCTCCTTCCCTGCCAGAATTCAATGATTACCGGCTTTACACGGTAACCACCCCAATGCGAAGGGCGGGTAACAGCTTTCTGTACTGAATTTTTCTTCCAGCAGTTTCACCTGCTTCTCTAACCAGCTTCGGTTTTCAATCACATGGCTTTGTGGCGATGCCCATGCACCTATTTGTGAACCCGTCGGTCGGGATAAAAAATACTCATCACTTTCAGCATTACTCACCTTTTCTACAATACCGGTAATGCGGATCTGACGCTCCAGCTCTTTCCAGAAAAACAACAAACTGGCTTTGGGATTTTCGGCCAGCTCTCTTCCTTTTGCACTTTCGTAATTGGTGTAAAAGACGAAGCCTTTTTCATCGTATCCTTTCAGCAATACAATACGTGCTGAAGGAACTGCTTCCAGTGATGCTGTTGCCAACGTCATCGCATTCACTTCATCAATTTCTGATTCAATGGCCTGTTGCCACCAATCAGCAAATTGCAGAAACGGTGAATCAGCTACGTCATCTTCGTTCAATGTTTTAAGTGAATAATCTTTGCGGATATCAGCAATGGACGACATAATACTTTTGCTTTAGTGAGGCACCAAAACTAAGAAAGGAATATGGAACAAAAGCTGATTTATTGATTTTGATTGGAAGAAATCCTGGCAAGCATTATTTCAATTTCAGAAAGACGTGACAGTTGCGATTCCAGCTTTTTATTATGATCGCTCACCTGCTGCAAATCTTTGTTCAGCTCTTCTAAAAATTCATTCCGTTTGCTGAGTTGCTGGCGTTGCATGTTCGATTCTTTCAGCTTGCTTTCCATTTCAATCACTTGTTGCGACAGACGGGAATTTTCTTCCACCAATTCACGTTGCTTGGCTGCGCATATCATTCAATTCAACCGACAGCATGTGATTGGCTTCTTCCAGTTCATCATTGTGCAACGAATGTGTTTGTGGCGATGCTAACTGTTGCTCCACCTTCATCAGCTTCGATTGAATTTCATTAAACTCATCATACGCTGTTTCCAGTCGGTTCTTCATTTCCTGTGTAAGCACCGTTTGCTGGCGGATATTATTCAGTTCGCCTTCTTTCTCGGTTAATGAGCGCCGTAACAATTGCAACTGTTCTGTGAGGTATTGATTCTGCTGCAATGTATCCTGGTGCTTCTGCTCCACTTTTTCGAGCAGATCTACCTGGTTCAACAGTTTGGAAATATTTTGATTGTGTTGCAGCAAATGATCCTGTGCGGATTTCAATTGTGCCAGATATTCAGCCGGACTTACATCAGCAGCCGGAACAACGGAAGAAGATTGAACGATCACTTCCTGCGGACGTTGTCTTAATTCTTGTAACAATTCTTTCAACTCCTCAATTTCATCAGCCAGCAATTGTTCATTCTCTCTTGCCTGCAGCAGATCTTTACTCAGGTGTTCGCCCGATTCTTTTTGTTGCTCCAGCACATTGTAATATTTCATGCGCCAGTCATGCGCTTCTTTCTCATATTTTTCTACATCAATATCCTGATCAAACTGACTGCCATTGCGCATGTTCCAGAAATAATGGATCACAAAACCCAACACCAATGCACCTATCTGGAACATCACAATTTCTAAAACAGAAATCTGGATCGCAAGAAATACAGCTGGCATTGTGTAAAAATTTAGGTGCAACAAATTCTCCAAACGGATTGCAAGGGAAAGTTAGCTTCAATAAAAGAAGTGTGGAAGGGTTACAGGCGTAATTTTATCCCCAACCTTCTACCGAATGTGAAAAGGCTTACCCGTTTACAATGGTTCCCACATTTTCGCCGGTAACAACACGCTTCAGGTTGTCCTGCTTATTCATGTCGAACACAATAATGGGTAAATTATTTTCCATGCAAAGTGTAAACGCCGTCATATCCATTACACGCAGGTTTTTGCTCAGGCATTCCTGAAATGTAATGTGTTCAAATTTTGTAGCGGTGGGGTCTTTTTCCGGATCGGCGGTGTAAATGCCATCAACCCTTGTGCCTTTCAGAATCACATCGGCATTAATTTCAATGGCCCGTAATGAACCTGCCGTATCAGTTGTAAAATATGGATTGCCCGTGCCTGCACCAAAGATCACGACACGTCCTTTTTCCAAATGACGGATCGCTCTTCTGCGGATATAAGGTTCAGCGATCTGTTCCATTTTAATGGCACTTTGCAAACGGGTGTATACACCTGCTTTTTCAAGTCCGGCCTGTAGCGCCATGCCATTGATCACCGTTGCCAGCATGCCCATGTAATCGCCATGTGCCCGTTCAATACCTGTTTCCGCCTCGTTCATACCACGATAAATGTTGCCGCCTCCAATTACAATGGCCACCTGCACACCCAGCTCAATAATCGATTTAATGCTTTTGGCGTATTGCGAAATAACGGTGGAATCCATTCCGAAATTCTTATCGCCCATTAATGACTCTCCGGAAAGTTTCAGCAGAATGCGTTTGTATTTTGGAAGCATGCTGCGAAGATAGAAGATTTGCAGTGATGGGAAAAAATGAATGCAGTTTTGGTGACAGGCGGTGGTGCTACCAGGAAACTTTGGTTGCAGTTTATCCTGAGCTTGTCGAAGGACACTCTTGTGCTGCGTTACAAATCTGTTCAATAAACCCTACGTACTTAATTCCGACTGTTATTATTATGACATTGAAAAAAGTACGCCGAGGTTGTGTCTCCTGACCAACCGCAGAAAAATTGGTGGCAGACATGGCCTGTATGACGGGTTAGTAGAAGTGTCGTTGGTGAAAACACGCAACGACGGCAAGCGAAGTGCATCACTCAACTGGTGAATTAACATGAGCAATACCAACAGAGAGGAAACTACTTCCTGTAGTGGTTAATATGCATTATCATTTATAGTATTGCTCTGTCCATTTTAGAGAATCCGGATAAGGATATTTTAGTTTTTCGAAATCATTTTTGCTAATCATCAACCTGTTCACATCGGGTTCTACTTCAATATATATAATAGAAACATCCTGATAAAATAGTTCGCTACAAACAGTGCTTCCAAATTCGTAATAACTTTGTTTCCCTTTGAACATCTTGCCTGAAACAATGAACGTATAATCGACAATAACACCAACACCTTTTGATCTGCTATTACAATCTATAATTTTTGCTTTCCCCACAATACCTTGCCGCTTCAATTTATTAATACGACTTTCATCACAAGAAGTAAAACCAATTATCCCTAAAAGCCTTATAATTAAAATCGTATAGGCTACAATCCTATTATTTGACATGAACTCCATTTAGTACAATCGTTTACAAATATATCCGCTCAATCGCATCCCGATACTTCTCCATAATCACTTTGCGTTTCAGTTTCAATGTGGGAGTCAATTCACCACCATCAACCGTCCATTCATTGGAACAGAGTTCAAACTTTTTGATTTGCTCTACGTGGTTAAATTCCCGGTTGTATTCTTCTACAATGTTCTTATACATTTCCAGTACAGCGGGGTTACGAATAAGATCATGCACGGTTCCAAAGCTCACATTGTTTTGTCCGGCCCATACTTTCAGGTTTTCAAAGGAAGGAACGATCAACGCCCCTGCAAATTTCCGTTCCGATCCCACTACCATCATCTGTTCAATAAACTTGCTTTCTTTCATTTTGTTTTCGATCGGCTGTGGTGCCACATATTTTCCACCGCTTGTTTTAAAGATCTCTTTCTTTCGGTCGGTGATCTTTAAAAATTTACCGGCTTCCAGCACGCCAATATCACCGGTGTGGAAATAACCATCGCTGTCAATAACTTCGGCCGTCAGATCCGGACGTTTGTAATAACCCATCATCACATTATCACCTTTGCAGCAGATCTCGCCATCTTCCGCCAGTTTTACTTCTACTCCATTGATAACAGGACCTACAGTTCCAAACCGTCTTCCTTTTTCACTGAATTGATTCACCGCAATTACCGGCGATGTTTCTGTTAAACCATAACCTTCCATGATCACCATTTTACCAGCAGTGAACACACGAAGCAAACGAACCTGACAGGCAGCTGCACCAGTTACAATTGCTTTTACTTTTCCACCCAACCCTTCACGCCATTTTTTAAAAATGAGTTTATTGGCAATGGCAAGTTTGAGATTGTAGAAGAAGCCCTGGTTTCTTCCCACATCATAATGACTACCCACATCCACTGCCCAGAAAAATAATTTTTTCTTGAGCCCTGTTAACTCCTGCCCTTTCCCCATAATACGTTCGTACACTTTTTCCAGCAAACGGGGAACGGTAGTAAATACAGAAGGTTGTACTTCTTTTAAATTGTCGCCGATCTTTTCTAAACTTTCTGCATACCAGATCGACACTCCATTAAACAGATAGATATACGTAACCATCCGTTCAAAAATATGATTGAGCGGAAGAAAACTCAACGCTTTATCACCGGGCACACAAAACTCATCAAACACCATTGTACTCGACACAACATTGCTGAGAATATTTTTATGACTGAGCATTACACCTTTTGGTGTGCCGGTAGTACCCGATGTATAAATGATCGTAACCATATCATCGTAACGAATAGAGTCTGCCGCCAATGCCAATTGTTTGAAATCAGCATCAGTTGCTTTGCTCATAATTTCTTTCCAATGCAACGATGGTTGTAAATAATCGAATGTAAACACGGCCTGCACACTCGGCACTTTGGCACGTGCAATCTGTACTTTATCGTAAAGATCCTGATCACTCACAAACACCAGTTTCACAGATGCATCATTTAATACAAATTCCAGTTCGTTGATGGCGAGTGTGGGATAGATGGGCACCAGCACCGCACCTGTTTTTTGTACAGCCAGATCGAGCAACATCCACTCGGGTCGGTTATTACTGATGATGGCAATCTTATCACGCTTCTCCACACTCATATCGTTGGCACTGATGCCGAGATGGATCAAGCCAGCTGCTAAACGATCGACAATTGTTTTTACTTCAGCCGTGCTGTATTTTTTCCAGATACCGCCTTCTTCTTTGGCAGCAAACATGGCTTCCTGCGGAAATTTTGCTAACTGTACATCAATACAATCAAATAAACGTTTGGGACTCGTCATATAGCATGCAATTGAATAAGAAAATGGAGCAGGAACATCCTGCTGTTATACCAGTAAGTTAAGGAGAAAAGCGCAATGAAACGAACTAAAAATCCTCCGTGATGCGGAGGATTTTCATTGTATTAATTACTGTTTTTATAATACTGACCGTTGGGCACTTTAAATAATTTTGATTTTTGAAAACGGGTAAACTCACTGTACTGTTCTGCATTGAGTTTGGTCCAGCTTTCATATTTTGCCAGATCGCCAGCTGCTTCAAAGATCCATTGATTGTAGGCATCAAACATTCCTTCCTGTAATAATTGTTTTTGATGATCAAACAACCGGAACGGAAATTTTGCAGCATAGTCTTTATTCCAATCGAGCAAAAAGCGTGTACGCAGCATCGTTAGCGATTCACTGGTAATCCCATTGTTCACCACACTGCTGTTGCGGCTCATTACTGCCATAAATGCTTCGCTGAATTCGTTCTTTTCTTTGGCGGGTTTTGTTTTTGGATCAACCACGAAGAATTTTTTATAACTGTCGAGCAACAGGTTTTTGATCTCAGCTGTGCGACTGCTGTAACTTTCCATGTTCACAAAAACTTCACCATACAGCAACGCCCAAACTTTATCTGTTGTGAAGTAATAATAACGTGCAGCAAAATAATAGTTACCTGCATATCCGGGATCGTTTTTAATGCCCAATTCCCATTGTTCAATGCTGGTAAAATTTTCATTCATCATCCATAACAACTCACCGTACTCTGCATACAACGGACCGCTGGTTGGATACTTTTTCAATGCTTTCTTGTACATTTTCTCTGCTTCTTTCCGCTCCTGCAATGCCTTGTACACATTCCCTCCGATCTGGTAGGCCTGTACATCTGCATCATCTTTATCGACCAATGGTTTGATGATCTCACGTGCTTTTGCAAAATCACGTTGATAGTAATACGTCATTGCCAGATCTTTCAGGATCAAAATATTCTGCGGTTCTTTTTGCAGTGCTTTGTTGAGAACGAGTACAGCATTGGCCCAATCGCCACCACGCATAAACTGTTTCCCTGTTTCATGCAGTTGCGATGCATCAGGCTCTTGTGCTGAAGCAAAAAAGCTCAGCAAAACAAAACAAAGTGTAAGGAGTTGTTTATTCATATCCGCTCAAAAATAATTCAAAAGACCCGACTGTACGGGTGCCTCTCCGATATTCTGTTTTTATTATGATTCATAGATGAGGTGCGTCAGCAATCCATCACGCAGCTTCGGCTCAAACCAGGTGCTCTTGGGTGGCATAACATTGCCACTGTCGGCAATATCAAATAATTGCTCCATTGTAACGGGATACAAACTGAAAGCAACCTGCATTTCACCACTGTCAACACGTTTCTGCAATTCACCTAATCCACGGATACCGCCAACAAAATCGATCCGCTTATCAGTACGTTGATCTTTAATACCAAGATGGTTATCGAGAATATTATCCGATAAGATGGTTACATCCAGCACACCGATAGGGTCTGTTTGATACGTTCCTTCCTTTGCCGTGAGTTGATACCAGTTCTTGTCAAGATACATGCCAAAGCTGTGCAACTGTGTTGGCTTTACCGGATCTTTCCCCATCAGCTTCACATCAAAATCAGTTTTGATCTTTTGCAGCAGTTCATCAGCCGATAAACCGTTGAGGTCTTTTACTACACGATTGTAATCGAGTATCTGCAATTCGCTGGCAGGAAACAAGGTCGTTAAAAAATAATCGCTTTCTTCTGTTGCTGCATCCCATAAGGCTGCACGCACTTTCGCAGCTGATGCCGCACGGTGATGACCATCGGCTATATACGTTTGCGGTACTTGTTGTTCAAATGCAGTGCTGATGGTTTTAATCGCTGTATCATCATTCACCACCCAGATCGTATGTTGGATGCCATCATCAGCAGTAAAATCGTAGATCGGACTTTTTTCTGCTTTCCATTTAGCGATCAGTTCATTCATCTGCTCTACATCACGATAGGCTAAAAATACATTGCCTGTTTGTGCACCACTGATCTTGATATGATTAATACGATCGTTCTCTTTTTCCGGACGTGTAAACTCGTGTTTTTTGATCACATCGTTTTCGTAATCCAGCACTGCGCTCCCACACACCAAACCAGTTTGGCTTCTACCATCCATAATTAAACGGTAGATATAATAACAGGGTTTGCTTTCACGAAACAACACATCACGCTGCATAAAAGCGGCGAGATTTTCTTTTGCTTTGAGATACACTTCCGGTGCATAATGATCTGTTTCCTCGGGCAGATCAATTTCGGGTTTGGTAACATGGAGAAACGAATAAGGATTGCCTTGTGCTTCTTCTTTTGCCTCTTTGCTGTTTAGCACATCGTAAGGACGTGCTGCCACTTGTTTGGCGAACTGGGCCTGCGGACGCAGCGCCTTGAACGGAACGATTATAGCCATATATTTTTTTCTTACTAACCGGCTGCAAAGAAACGGAAATTTCAGGTGGCAGAAGGATAAATTGCAGCCTGCTTAACTTATCCCATTTTCTGCGCAAACTCCCGCAACAATGCTACAGCCGCTTCCACACTACTCATGCTGAGTGCATTGTATAAACTCATGCGGAATCCACCCACACTACGATGCCCTTTTACGCCATAAAACCCCTGCTCTTTACACATCTTCATAAACATGGCTTCTTTTTCAGGATCATCCATGGTAAACACCACATTCATTTTACTTCTGTCTTCTTTCGCCACCGGTAAGTTGATGAATGGAATTGATTCCAAGTGCTGTACAGCAACTCTGCTTTCTGATCATTGATTGTTTCAATCGCTGCTACACCACCTTGTGCTTTTAACCAACGCAAGCGTCAGCATCGCTACATACACTGCAAACACCGGTGGCGTATTGAGCATGCTGCCTTCTTTGATATGATTGCGGTAATCAAGAATGGTTGGAATAGTACGTTCAACTTTACCAAGAATAGTTTTATTGACGATCACCAGGTTTACCCCGGCAGCTCCCATGTTTTTTTGTGCACCGGCATAAATGAGATCGAATTTATTGAAGTCGAGTACACGGCTCAAAATATCACTACTCATGTCAGCAACAATTGGCACGCCGCAATCGTAAGGTAATTGATGCCATTGTGTACCGGCGATGGTTTCGTTGGTAGTGATGTGCAGATAAGCTGCCGTTGCAGGAACAGCCAGCTCATGCGGCATGGTTGTATAGTTCGTGTCTTTGGATGAACCCACAATTTCTACATGTCCAAACAATTTTGCTTCTTTGATGGCCTTACCTGCCCATGTGCCGGTTTCGGTATAAGCTGCCATTTCGTTTTCGTTCAACAGGTTCATCGGCACCTGCATAAACTGTGTGGTAGCGCCGCCATGCAAAAACAATACTTCATGTTCATCATCCAGTTGCATCAATTCTTTTACCAGCGAACGGGCTTCATTCATTACGTCTTCAAACAACGGTGTGCGGTGACCGATCTCAAGAATCGACAACCCGCTGTTATTGAAATTGAGAATCGCCTCACTTGCCTGCTGAAAAACTTCCTTCGGTAAAACAGAAGGACCTGCGTTGAAATTATGCATCATGATGGCGAAATTAATTGATTTGAAAGGAACAATTGTTAGGAGCTTACCGCCGTTGACCCAAGGTCGGCCGGGGACTCTAATGTTAGGGTTGCCAACCTTTCAACAACCTGTACAACAAAAACTTTCTTTGAAAAGGTTGGCAACCCTTCATTCCCGTTTTTATCTTTATCCAAAATCAGAGCACACATGCCAACAGCAAAAGGCACACTTCGCAAATGCAAAAAAGGGCATCAGTATTACAAAAGCAGCGATTGCCCGGTTTGTCCCGTTTGTGCGGCTGAAGAAAAACCGGATGACGGATTTCTCTCATTGATCGGAGCGCCAGCACGAAGAGCCTTGCAAGGCCAAAACATCAGCACTATCCAGCAATTGGCAAAATGGAGTAAGAAAGATTTGCTGAAACTGCATGGATTCGGTCCCTCAGCCATTCCTAAGCTATTGGTGGAATTAAAAAAACATGGGCTTTCATTTGCTGATAAATAAGCGGCTGCTTCAAAGGGTTGCCAACCCTGATCATACTTTCTGCACTGTTTTTACGTTTTTGTTTCGAACAGTATCTTTATGCCTTTATCCAATCATCGATATATGAAAAAACTCATCTTCCTGTTTTGTCTGTTACCTGTATTCCTGCAAGCGCAGAACTTTCATTTATCGTTTCGTGGAGGACTTGCCAATTACCAGGGCGACCTGCAGAAAAGAGCTTTCACATTTAATCAGTCAAAATTTGTGGGCAGTATTGGTGCACGTTATGATCTCACTGAGCATTTGCTTGCCCGCACACATTTCAGTCTTGGAATGTTACGTGCTGCCGATGCAAAAAGTAAAAGTGCTTCGTTGCAAAGCCGCAACCTCAGTTTTCAAACCAACTTGTTTGAGTGGGAACTCGGTGCACAATACAATGTTTTCAATTTGAATTATAAGTGGTGGACGCCTTATGTATTCGCTGGTGGTGCGTTATACCGCATCAAGCCATTTACCGCTGACAACAACGGCACGAAGGTTTTTCTGCAGCCGTTAAGTACCGAAGGACAAGGAATTGTTCCCGGAAAGAAAACGTATAAGTCAACGCAATTCTCCATTCCGTTTGGTATTGGAGCCGAATATTTATTAACTGAAGATTTGCGTGTTGGATTAGAACTCGGTTACCGCAAAACATTCACCGATTATATTGACGATGTAAGTACCATTTATATTGATCAGGCTACCTTGCTGGCAGCGAGGGGGCAAACAGCGGTTGACATGGCGTATCGTGGCAATGGAACGTATCCAGCCAATGGCAATTTGCGTGGCAGTGAAAAAAATAAAGATGCGTATTATTTTGTGCAGCTAACCATTGTCTGGCGTCCGTTTGTAGATTGGTATGAACGCACATCAGGCATTGCATCATTCAAGAAAAATAAAAAAGTTGGTTGTCCGGGCGTGAGATAGAAAGGATACTAACCACTGATAAAATGATTTGAAATGGTGATATTGATACATAAACGAATGCGGAGCTAATCACTCCGCATTCGTTTATACTTTCTTTGCCATGCTACTATTCTTTCCCGTCTTTTGGTAACTGAATTAAAAATCCGCTGTTACCACCTGCAACTGTTGTTGGCACTTGTCCACTCCATTTTTGCACTTTAATATAATCGATATAGAGTGATGTTAGCGACAACTGCTCTCTTTTGATTGCTTCTGCCCGACCCGCAGCCTGAATAACCGCCTGTGCCGAATCACCTCTTGCTTCTGCAATTTTACGCTCAGCTTCAGCCACAGCAACCTGTCTTCTGTTTTCTGCTACCTGCACCTCCTGGATAGCTCTTGTTTTTGCAATAATCGACTCAGAAATTTCTGCAGGCGGAACGATGTTGGTTCGCAGTTGCGATACATTGAACCATTTTGCCACACGCTTATTACACTCCTTTACAATATCCGATTCAAATTCTTCACGGTGATTGAAAATAGAATCAACAGTATAGCGGTTGGCCACATCATTTACTGAGCCAACGATGGCATTTTTTAACCACCCCTGTTCCAACTCCTTTACACCCACTCGAAGGTTTTGAAACATATCACCCACATTACCCGCATTAATGGAATAGTTGAATGAGGGTTTGATGGTTGCCCGAAAACCACCTTTGGTTACAATGTCGTTTGATTCATAATCGATATGCTGCTGATGAATGGGAAATTCATAGATACGTGAGATCCATGAATTGTAAAATACCCAGCCTGTTACATACTCTGTTCGGCCAACACCACGGTTATCCCCCACATTACTTACTTTAATGCCCACATGCCCTGCATCTATTCGCTCCACATCAATGGGATTAACAGCAACAAGTACAAAGGCAATGAACAAGACCAGTGCGACACGTACGAGTGCAACCGCCCTGAAACGGCCATCTTCATTCATATAAGTCGACTTTTTGAGGATGCCGAAAAACAACCCTGCAACTAAAGCAGCGATGATAAACACAATTAAGGAGATCATATATTATTTGGTTTTAAGAAAACGGAAGAGTGAAACAACGTGAGCAATCAGCAGCACAAGCATCGTCAGGCAAAGCGCAATGAACAGAAAAAAACGAATCCAGCCTCCAGACAGATCAAAGTCGAGCACATAAAATAAAATCAGAAGGGAAGCTAAGATGTGAAGTAGTAAAGCTAAAATCCGAAATGCGGCGTTGTTCATGTTAACTGTAAAGAACAGATTTTTTACACATCAAAATTACAATGTTCTGTGAAATACAAATGAGTTGGCAGTGGAAATATTTTAGCAACAATACTGCAAATCAGTTATGCAGCTTTACTACGCAGCCGTTCAAATAACGCCACATTCATCATGATCAATAACATCCCGTAAAAAACATCCTCAAACGGAATATTGTTCATGGGCCAGGGAAGAAATGAAAAAATACGGAAGCCGAGATTTTCTGCATCGTTGTATAACACAACCGGAATACCCGTTAAAAAACCATTCACCAATAAGAAGGGAATTACAATCACCAGGTACGAAACAAGAAATGAAGACGCATCAAAGCCTTTGAACCACTTTCTGAAAATAAACAACGCTGCAATAAACAAGAAATTGAACAGTGACGTGTAAAACGTATACGCTTTCCCATATGAGAAAACAGCAGCGATCAAAAACACAATACTCATCAACAACAATACCTTGTTCCCCCATTTCCTGTTTTTTACAAATGGAAAATAGCAAGTGATACACTCATATACAAACACACAACAATAAGGAACTACAAAAAAGAACAATACCTCTTCAAGCGGCAGTGCAGATAGTTTTACTCCTGTAATATGGGCTTCGCTAAAACTCCATACACGGGCTTTTGTTTTGATATCATCCCAAATCAGAAAAAAGATAGCAGGTAACAGCAACGCAGGAAACAAATACTTCCACTTTTTATAATACGCTACTTTTTTATCAAAGCTCAGCAGCAACGGGCCGGCAAGAGAGGCCGCCAATATTAAAAAGTAAGTGTAGTGAGCGTTCAAATGGTTTGTTTATGATGACGGCTGTTGTCTGTTCACCAAAAGGGTGACTATACAACAGATATGATTTTGATAGATGAACAGTCACCTTTCAGGTGATCAGTCATCAACAATTTATCGGATGTTAGGATTCAGTTGCTTTTCTTTCCGCACTTTGTCCCAATATTTTTTATGTACAAACAGCATCCCAAAACTTTCACCATCTTCTTTGTCCATGTGCTTGTGGTGCATTTTGTGTGCCCAACGGATAGCCCGCACATAGGTACTGTTCCAGCGACTGAAAATTTTGAAACGTTGATGAATGATAATATCATGTACAATAAAGTAAGCCAGTCCGTACATGGCAATACCTGCGCCAATACTCACCACCCAATACACTTGATACATCAAACCAAGCATAATGCATAGCCAACTGGGAATAGCGAAGATGAGGAAGAATGCATCATTTTTTTCTAAGAAATGACCCTTGGGTTGATGATGGTCTTCGTGGAGATACCACAAAAAACCATGCATCACGAATTTATGCGTAAGCCAGGTAATACCTTCCATCGTGAAAAACACAACAAATGCCAGTAAGATGTATACTACTAAACTCATAATACAGTGCGTAAGATTAAAAAAAACATGAACTGGATCAACAACAAATTTACAGCAAATTGGTTTTGTTTCGGGAACGATAAAAGCCGGAACAGCAACATTAACAGGGCACTGACGCCAAACCAGCTGATATAGTTGAGCATTGGAATGGATCCGTCGCCCAGCCATTGCCAGTAGCCCAGCTTTACGGCAATAGGTTCCATGATCCAATCGAAGAAAGTAGCCAGCAATGCGCCATCAAGGATAATTGCAAAAAAACCAACATTGGTTCGCTGTGGCTGATCTTCATCTTTCAGCTTATTCCACATAAAGTTGAGAAAGTGCTGTACCGTTACTGCACAGCAGTACATCATGATAAACCAGTTAACACCGATTACCAGCGGAACATTGCCCCATTGTAACCCCATAGCAGGCAGATACCGGTATTCACCAAACAGCAATTGATAATTCACGCCGATATACTCTACTCCAAAACCAACGACATAACAAACAAGTATAAATAGAAAGAAGTGATTGTTCCGTTGTTGCTGCGTATAGATCAACAATCCGGCTGAGAGCAACAAGTTCATCGGTGTAAGTGAAGCAAACAACGCAGCATCATACAACAAAATACCACCCAAGCCAATGCAATGAAATAACACAGCAATAGCAGTAGCGATCTGTTGTTTACTGAACTGTTGTAGCATCATGAATGAACCGGCTGTTTTGAAAAATCTTGCTGAATCAACTCTGTAGCGATCTGTGCACTTTTAAAACAAAGCGGAATACCACCACCCGGATGTACACTGCCACCACAGAAATACAAGCCTTCAATTTTCTTCGTGAAGTTTGGATGACGGAGAAAAGCCGCCATCTTTCCATTGCTGCTGGTGCCGTATAAGGAGCCCATAAAAGAACCGGTACGTTCTTCAATGCGGATGGGATCAAGATATTCTTCTACAGCAATCGCTTCTTCAATATTTGTTTGTAACAACCTGCTTAGTTTCTCAATTACCTGTTGACGTAATTGAACACGCATGGCCTCCCAGTTTTGTCCCACATTGGAAGGTGCGTTAACGAGCACAAACCAATTCTCCATCCCTTTCGGTGCCAAGCCCTCTTCCATTTTCGAAGTGATGTTTACATACACGGTGGGATCATTGTACAAACGTTGCTGTTTGAACAGTGCCGTAAACTCAGATGCATAATTTTTACTGAAGAAAATATTATGCAGATGGAGGTTTGAAAATTCACGGTTCATGCCCCAGTAAAAAATAACACCACTGCAGCTGCGTTCCTGCTTCAATACTTTTTGGGTTTGATACTGATCGCCAAGTAATTGCTGATAAGTGAAATACACATCAGCATTACTAACCACTACATCAGCTTCAATGTTTTCATCAGCTGCCACCACTCCTTTTACTTCGCCTTGGTGGTGGATGATGCGTTGCACCGACGTATTGTAATGAATCCGAACCCCCTTCTTTTCTGCAAGTTTCACCAAGGCGCTGGTGATGCTGATCATTCCTCCTTTCGGATAAAAGGTTCCTTCATTCAATTCCAAATGAGGGATCAAACTCATCATGCCGGGTGTTTGATACGGGTTACTTCCGTTATAGGTTGCAAACCGGTCAAATAACTGAACAGCTTCTTTTGTTTTGAATGAAGCTAGATTAAAACCATGCAAGCTGCCTGTAAGATGAGCGGGCCTCACCGTTTGGAACGCTTTAAGAATTGACTTCTGTAACCAGGTAGAACGCTTGTGCAACGAATGATTTAAAAAAATACGGCCGATATTGTTGTAAAGTGTTTCGCTTTTGTGGAGATAATTTTTAACGGCTTCTTTGTCTTCGCCCAATTGCGCATGCAACTCATCGGCTAACTGTTCTGCATTTGTCCAGGCGCTTACCTGCTTCCCGTTCTCATAAAAGTATTTGCATGAAAGCGGCACTTGTTGATAGTGAAAATAGTCTTCGATCGGCTCGCCGGCAAAAGCAAACAACTCTTCTACATTCTGTGGCTGTGTAAACAACGATGGGCCTGCATCAAACACAAACCCATCTTTTTCAAAACAAGAAAGTTTACCGCCTGCATATGCATTTCGTTCAAACACATCTACTTCAAACCCCTGCACAGCTAACCGGATAGCTGCGGCCAAACCTGCCACTCCACTGCCGATCACTACTGCTTTAGGCTGCCGCATGAGATGATTTATTTTGTTGCATCCATTCTTCGAGCAAAGGAAAAGCGATTTTAAACCATTCGGTATAATCACCCGCCTTGTGTTCAATTTCCGCTTTGATTTCTGCCATCGGTTTATAACATACTTCACTTACTTCTTCCGCATTCAGTTTCATTTCACCTTCATATTCTCCGACAAACACATGATCAAATTCATGTTCCGTAAGTCCGTTGTCAAATTCTGCTTTGTAAGTAAAATGAAATGCTTTGCGGATCGCCACTGTAAATCCTAATTCTTCCTGCAACCGACGTAGAGCGGCTTGTTTCGTTTCTTCGCCGGGCATCGGATGACTGCAACACGCATTGGTCCACAACGATGGACTGTGATATTTTGTTGCTGCTCTTTTTTGTAACAGCATGTTACCTTTCGTATCAAACAGAAATACACTGAATGCACGGTGCAGCAATGCTTTTTCATGTGCTTCCATTTTTTCCATGGAACCAATAGCTTCATCTGTCTCATTTACGAGAATTACTTCATGCATCATTCAAAAATAAGTGATTACAGAATTACATGATATTTAACTGGCTGCGTACGCCTGCTCTAACGAGGATCATCACTTTGTGATAATCGGGAATACGTACCCGCTCCTGCATAATTACTGCGGGTTGCAGTTTTTTGATCTTCCGGAAAAGGGAGAGATAATATTTATAGGCAACATACACACCAAAGCGTGCTTTGGCTGGCAATTGCATAATGCCTTCGTATGCATGATCAAAATCTTTTTGAATATCAGCTTCAATTTCACGTTTCTGCCGCTCGGTAAAATTGGAAAAATCAAGTCCGGGGAAATAAGTACGTTCCAATTGGTTGTAATCAGCCTGCACATCACGTAAAAAATTCACCTTTTGAAAAGCAGCTCCTAAAGAACGGGCAGCCGGTTTCAGTTTTTCATACTCCAGCTTTGTCTCCTTCCAGAAAAACATACAAACACATCAGGCCTACTACTTCTGCACTTCCATAGATATAATCGTTATACCCTTCCTGCGTATAATTGTTATGTTGAAGATCCATCTCCATGCTGTTAAAAAAAGAATGGATCAACTGATGATCAATTTTGTATTGATTCACCGTTAACTGGAAGCTATGAAGAATAGGATTAAGACTGATACCACGGTCGATCGCATCAAAGGTTTGTTTTCTGAAATCAGCAATAAGTGTTGCTTTATCATGCTCATGAAAGGTATCTACGATCTCGTCAGCAAAACGAACCAACCCATAAATATTGTAAATAGGCTGACGCAGATCCTGATGCAATAACCGGATGGCTGATGAAAAAGAAGTACTGTACCGCTCGGTTGTATTGCGGCTGCACAATTCACATACTTCATGGAAAACCTTCATCATAAATGCACCTTTGTTTGAACAGATTTTGAGAACTGCTTACTCACCAGATTTGCGACTACTTCACCACTGATCAAACTTGGCGGAACCCCAGGTCCCGGCACCGTTAACTGTCCTGTATAGTACAAGTTACTGACTTTTTTGCTTCTGCACGATGGCTTTAATAGTGCCGTCTGCAGCAGCGTATTCGCTAACCCGTAAGCATTCCCCTTAAACGCATTATAATCGTTACAAAATCACTTACAGAATAAGATTTTCTATAAACAATCGATTGTTGAATTTGTTCACCAATTCGATGTTCAAATCGATTTAAAATTTGCTGGAAGTATTGATCACGCAGTTCGTCTGTGTCGCCGGTAAGTCCTGCCGCAACCGGAATCAGGAAAAATAAATTCTCATGCCCTTCAGGAGCACCACCCGGATCGGTGGCGGTGGTGGCACTTACATAAAACAAAGGGTCGGTTGGCCATTTCGGATCTGTATAAATTTCCTTTCCATGCCGTTCAAAATCGGCATCAAAGAACAGGGTATGGTGCGGATTGTTTTTCAACCGCTTATTCAAACCCACATAGTACAGCAGGCAGGAAGGAGCCATTACACGCTTGTTCCAATACGCATCGGAATACGACTGATCATGATGGTGAAGGAGTTTTGTTTCGGTGAAATGATAATCGGCCCCACTGATAATTACATCGGCTTCATACAACACATCATCTGCTACAATACCGCTTGCAACACCATCGTTGGTTTTGATGGACTGTACATTTTTATTGAACTCAAATTTTACACCCAGCTCTACTGCCAGGCTATGCATGGCTTCTACAATTTTGTACATGCCGCCAACGGGATACCAGGTACCCAGCTTCACATCAGCATAGTTCATCAAACTGTACAGTGCAGGAATTTTTTCAGGTAATGCGCCGAGAAACAATACCGGAAACTCCATCAATTCACGCAAGCGTGGATCAGTAAAATGTTTTTGTACATGAGCTTTCATGGAAGCAAACACATCCAGCCGAAGGATGCCTTTCAGCAGATCCATTTCTGCAAATTCAGTAAGTGATTGTCCGGGTTTGAAAACAAGTTTGTTGATGCCTACTTCATATTTGTAAGCTGCCTCATCCATAAAATGATCAAGCTTGGCAGCGCTGCCGGGTCTCGATCCGTTCAAACAAATTACGAAGGGCATTGTAGTCGGCAGGAATATCTACAACATCGTTGTTATAGTAAATGCGGTACGAAGGATCTAGGCGCTTGAGTTCATAATAGTCGCTTACCTTTTTTCCGAACTGATGAAAATAACGTTCAAACACATCGGGCATCCAGTACCAGCTCGGACCCATATCAAACGTAAAACCATCTGCTTTCAATTGACGTGCACGCCCACCGGGCTGTTCATGCTTTTCAAATACAGTTACCTCCCACCCATTACGTGCAAGAAAAGAGGCAGCCGACATACCGGCAAAGCCGCTACCAATAACGATTGCTTGTTGAGCCAAAATAGAAATTATTTAATACCTGCTGATTTGTTCCTTCAGCAATTTACGGGCAAAATGTATACGGCTCTTGATTGTTCCTAATGGCTCTTGCAATACATGCGCAATTTCATGATACTTGAATCCTTCAAAATACAACATGAAAGGCTGTTTAAAAATATCAGGTAACTGATGAATGGCTTTTTGAATTTCTTTCATCTTCATACTCGTTTCAGCTTCATTGGCTACCGTTGCCTGCTGAAAATCTAGAAAGAAATCATTCGGTGTAGAATCAAAAATAGTATTCTGCTTCACCTTGCGGCGATAGTTATTAATAAAAATATTACGCATAATGGTGTACAGCCAGGCTTTGATATTGGTGCCCACATTATACTTTTCACGGTTCGATAATGCACGGAACATGGTTTCCTGTAACAGATCCTTTGCCGTTTCATTATCCCTTGTCAACGTAAAGGCAAAGGGCTTCAGAAAATCGGTATTGTTCAAAAGCATTTGGTTAAATTCTACTGTTGACATAAAATTGTGTTTAATAATTTATAGTGTAAAGTTAAACAAATCAATGTTAGCACAGCAAATTTTTGTTTAATTATTTTTGAAAAACATTAAACATTTTGCTGCCAACCAGTTATAACGAAAAATCCCCCGGAGTTCGGGGGATATACGTATAAAAAAGGTTGGAAAGATTAGGATAAAGTGGCTAAAAGCTCATTTACCTCTGTGAGTGATTTGAGAAAACGAATGTTCGAGGGTACAGTCTTTTTCTCAAATGTTTGTGCCAGCAATCCTGAAATAAGTATCTGTTGATGCGGAAACCGGATCTTTAGATTGTTTAGAAATTTATCAAAATTAAACTCCTTCATTACGGTTGTAAGATGCGTATACACATAATCGGGTTTCTTTAATTCCACCACGTATTCTAAATCTTTCACGGGCACATTCGCTCCCAGATAAATCACTTTTACACCTCTGCTTTTCAATAAAAACTGAAGAAAAAGCAATCCAACTTCATGATGCTCATTTTCCGGTAAGAAGAGCAACATTTTTGTTTTCAGTGAGAACGGAGTCACAACATTGTCGATACCAACGATCAGTTTTTGACGGATGATATTCGTCATCAGATGCTCTTGTGCCGGATTGATATGATCCGTCATCCACAAAATACCAATGCGCTCCATGAATGGAAAAATGATATAGGTGATCGTCTTTTCAATTCCACGGGCAGCAATATGCTGATCAAGAACTTTTTCAAAACTCTCCAGCTCCATATCTACCATATGCTGGATCAATTCATTAATAATACGCTCCTGCTGTGCCTGGGGACCGGTGAGCGTTAATGTTTTTTCACGCAGCTCCTCATTGCTCATACGGTTGATATGAGAAATTTTATACCCGTACTTATTTAACAGGGAAATGTTCAATAACATTTTCAGTTCCTGATTGCTGTAGTAGCGGATATTCGTAGCTGTACGCTGCGGTTTAAGAAATGAATAACGCTGCTCCCATATACGTATGGTGTGCGCTTTTATTCCGCTCAGATTTTCAAGGTCTTTAATTGTAAACTTGTTCATCGTTTCGTTACTCCGGAAATAATTACAACTGCAAAATAAAAAAGTTCAGTAGAACAAAAAGATCGGAGGAAAAGCTCAGGACGCACGCAAGAGTGAGCTGTACAACGCAGCCAGTTCGCTGGTTTCCACCAATTTTGATAGCCGGGTATTTGCTTCGGCCATCGCCGCCTGTTGCAAGTTGATTTCGCAGATCCGGGTTGTTGATGAGTATTGTTAACTGGGCAACCAATGCTTTTTGATCAGCAGCCAGTAAACCGGTTCGTCCATCTTTTATCAGCTCTGGAACGCCCCCTACATTTGTACTTACAATGGGTTTGCCTGCTGCCATTGCTTCCATCAATGAAACCGGTGTTCCTTCATTTAAAGAGGTAAGTAAAACAATATCTAAACCGGCGAACACCCGATCCATATCAGTTCGCCAGGAGGTAAATAGAAACGGAATATTTTCAGCCGATGCATCAGCTGCAGTGCTGTATGCTAACTGCTTAGCTGCAAGCATTTCCTGCAGCTTTTTCTTTTCTGTCCCATCACCAACAATAAAAAACTGCAGCTTTTTTGTTGTAGAATACGAGCGGATGATTTCTTCTGCTAAATCAATAAAAAGACGATGTTGCTTTACAGGAACCAATCGACCCACAATACCAATGGCAATCGCATCGTTCGGTAAACCAAACTCCTCCCGAAACTGGTTACGTTTTTGTCCATCGCTATCCAGGTAACGATTTGTTTCAATACCCAGACGGATCAGTTTTATTTTTTCAGTGGAAGCAATACGGTATTGGTGAATCAATTCATGTTGCAGGGTTTGATTGATAGCGATCAATGCCGTTGAATAACCCGCCAGCCAGCGTTCGATCCGCACAATTAAACCGGAAACAACACTTGAAAAATATGAATGGAACACATGCCCGTGAAATGTATGAATTACTACGGGTACATTACTTCGATGTGCTGCCAATCGGCCCAATACGCCCGGCTTGGCACCATGTGTATGAACGATCTGTGGTTGAAATGTGCGTATAATATTCTTTATTTCTTTGTACGCACTCCAATCGCTTCCGGGAATAATAGATCGTTTCATAGAGGCAATTTTTTGAACCCGGAAACCTTTGTATTGTTCGAGTAAATTATCAGCCTCCTGTTCATCAGCATTGGGTGCTCCGGCAACTAATAAAATATCAAACCGATCACATAACATCGATGCGGTACTGATGGTGTTGGACGCAGGGCCACCTACAGAAAGACGATTGAGAATAATAAGTAAGCGGGGCTTTGACAAGGAAACTTAAAGCGTAGAGTTGAGAATCAAATTTGTTTGCAACGCATGTTGCACATCCTTTACTAACTGAGGATGTTGCAACGCATCAAGATGACGCTGATGATGAAGATCGGTACCAAGCAGATCAACTAATTTTTGATGTACAAGATAATGTGCAGCTTCCTGCACGCCCTTTCCATAATAACCACTGAGTGAAAGAATGTTGACCTGCAACAAACAACCCTGGTCTTTGAAACGGTGATAGATTTCTTTTTGGGAATGGTAAAAACTATAACGTTCAGGATGTGCCAAAACAGGCTGATATCCTTTCACGATCAGTTCAAACAACACATGATTCAGATCGGGCGGAGGTTGCATAAACGATATTTCAACCAATACATAATTTTTATGCAGCGTTAAAAGAGGTTCGTCATTTTTTAACCGGTCTGTAAACAGATCATCAATAAAATACTCAGCAGCAGCATGTACTTCCACATCAATCCCTTCTTCTTTCAGTTTTGCGGTTAACACTTGATGTGCTGCCAAAATGGATTCTCTTGTGTTGTGATACAGATCAGGATAGATATGCGGGGTGGTTATAAATTTACGATACCCCAGTTTCATCATTTTTTTAATATACGAAACCGATGTAGCTGCATCGGGCGAACCATCATCAATACCCGGAAGCAAATGCGAATGCATATCAACACCTAACCCGCTGTAATCAATTCCGGCAGCAGGCAGCGCTTCTTCTTTCTTCTTTTTAAATAATCCAAACATGCACTTGTACTATCTTATTAACTTACTGCTTCCTAATTCCGATTTTCTATTTCTTGCTTCCTGTTCTTAAAAAGCCAACGACTTTACTTCTTCATAAACTTTTTGAATACCTTCTCTCAAACCAATCTTCGCCTGCCAACCACGACTGTGCAGTTTCGATACATCCAGCAGCTTGCGGGGAGTTCCATCAGGCTTTTCAGTATTAAACGTCAAATTACCTTCGTATCCAACAATCGTTCGCACCAACTCTGCCAGTTCTTTGATCGACACATCTTCTCCCACACCAACATTCACAAATCCAGCCTCATCATATCCCTGCATTAAAAAATAACAGGCATCTGCAAGGTCATCCACATGCAGAAACTCACGGCGTGGCATACCCGAACCCCAAATCTCAACAGATGGCTGTTGTGTTCGTTTGGCAACGATCATTTTTCGTAACAAAGCAGGCAGCACATGAGAATTCTGCAAATCGTAATTATCATTTGGTCCATATAAATTGGTAGGCATGGCAGAAATAAAATTGCTGCCGTACTGACTGCGATAGGCATCGCACAATTTTAACCCTGCAATTTTTGCTATGGCATAAGGTTCGTTGGTTTGTTCCAGTAAACCGGTAAGCAGGTATTCTTCTTTGATCGGTTGCTCAGCAAACTTTGGATAGATGCACGATGAGCCAAGAAACAACAGCTTCGTTACACTATGCTTATGTGCCGAATGAATGATATTATTCTGGATCATCAGATTATCATACAGAAATTCAGCACGAAACGTATTGTTAGCAACAATGCCCCCCACCTTCGCTGCTGCAAGAAATACATAGTCGGGTTTATATTCTTTGAAGAACCGATCGGTTGCTTCCTGATTGCGTAGATCCAGTTCGGCTGATGTACGAAGCACAAGATTATCATAGCCCTCTTGCTGTAATTTGCGTACGATTGCAGAACCCACCATTCCTCTGTGACCTGCTACATAGATTTTATCTTTCTTCTCCATTATTCAAATTGATTTTTGATCTTAAAGCCACTTTCATGCAACAGTTTTTCTTTCTTAAAAATATCAAGATCAGCTGCCACCATTTCCTTCACCAATCCGTTGAGATCATATTTTGGCTTCCATCCAAGTTTTGTATTCGCCTTTGTTGGATCGCCAATTAACAATTCCACTTCTGTTGGGCGGAAATAACGTGGATCAACAGCTACTACTTCCGTACCGGCTGCTAATTGATAAGCAGGATTTGAACAAGACTTCACAATTCCGATTTCATGCTGTTGTTCACCTTTGAATTCAATTTCAACGCCCACTTCTGCAAAAGCCATCCGCACAAACTCACGAACCTCTGTTGTAACACCTGTTGCAATTACAAAATCCTCAGGTTTATCCTGCTGCAACATCAACCACATCGCTTCTACATAGTCTTTTGCATGGCCCCAGTCACGTTGTGCATTCAGATTCCCCAACCACAATTTATCCTGGATCCCCAAAGCAATTTTTGCAACCGCACGGGTGATCTTTCTTGTTACAAATGTTTCACCACGTAAAGGCGATTCATGATTAAACAGAATGCCATTACAAGCATACATATTATAGGCTTCACGATAATTCACCGTGATCCAGAATCCATACATTTTTGCAACGGCATACGGCGAACGTGGATAGAAAGGCGTTCGTTCACTTTGCGGAACTTCCTGCACCAGTCCATACAATTCAGAAGTAGATGCCTGATAAATTCTGGTTTTTTCTGTTAAACCCAATAAACGTACCGCTTCCAGAATACGCAACGTACCTACTGCATCTGTATTCGCCGTGTATTCAGGAATATCAAAACTCACTTTCACATGACTCATGGCCCCGAGGTTATAAATTTCATCGGGCTGCACTTCCTGGATAATACGAATCAGATTAGTGCTGTCGGTAAGATCACCATAGTGCAAAACAAAATGACGGTTGTCAATATGCGGATCTTCATACAAATGGTCAATACGATCGGTATTGAATAAACTCGAACGGCGTTTGATGCCATGCACTTCATATCCTTTCTTCAACAAAAGATCAGATAAGTAAGCGCCGTCCTGTCCGGTAACACCGGTAATTAATGCTTTTTTCATGATTGCGTTTCGTAATTTATAGTAGTCGTTATCGTTATTTACTTTTCAACTTCTAACCTGTCAATTTTTCAACTTACTTCCTCTTCCCAATTGGTTCTTAGCTTGTCGAAGGATTGCTAATTGCCTATTGATTCTTGCCTGTTTCGTTAAGTTCCCAACTCCTAATCCCCAATTCCTTCTATTGTCCATTCGCTTTCTTCTTCCGCAAAAACTCACTCACCTTCACAAAATACCTTGAATACAAACGAATATAACTCGATGGCATTTGATGCTCCTTTAATATCTGTTTCAGTTCTTTGTTGATTTTGATCGTACTACTGATGCCGTTTGTACTCTTACCGCCCATATTCATTTTTACCAACATCTCAGGAATATAAACGGTAAACAACTTGTGCTTTCGTAAAAAACGTAGTAACAGATCAAAATCGGCTGCAATTTCCAAATCAGTACGGTAGTATCCAAATTGTTCATAAAACCTTCGGTAACAGAAAAACGTTGGATGCGCCGGCATAAATCCAAACTTGAATAAATTGGTCTTAAAAATAGCGGATGAATAATACCGGATGATCTTATGCGAATGATTCGCATGTACAAAACCAACATCACCATATACCGCATCCACCACCGGGTTGGATTGAAATTTTTCAACGATGGTTTGTATCACCTGCTCATTGGTAAACTCATCATCTGCATGCAGGATACCAACGATATCGCCCGTTGCCAATCGAATTCCTTTGTTCAGGGCATCATACATGCCATTGTCTTTTTCAGATACAATGGTTGCAATGCGATCGCTGTACTGCTGCACCACTTCCATAGTAGCATCCGTCGATGCACCATCGATGATAATGTATTCGATCTGCTGATACGATTGATTGAGCACCGAACGAATGGCCCGTTCAATTGTCGCTGACCGATTGTACACAACAGTGATAATGGAAACTTTCATTTCGCTTATCGTTCCACAATGATGTTTTCCATCACCAGCATATCCATCTGTGTACGCAGGAAACAATCCAATGCTTCTGCCGGTGAATTCACAATCGGTTCATTTTCATTAAACGATGTATTCAGTAAAATAGGCACACCTGTTTTTTCACGGAACGCATCGATTAATGCATAGTATCTTGGCGAAACAGATTTGTCAACTGATTGCAAACGACCCGTTCCGTCTACATGCGTTACAGCAGGTATCAATGATTTTTTCTCTTCTTTGATCGGAAATACCTTTTCCATAAACGGAACTACATCGCTCACCGTAAAATATTCTTGTACATATTCTTTGAGAATCGAAGGCGCAAACGGCCGAAAACTTTCTCTTCGTTTAATTTTTGCATTCAACAGATCTTTTGCATCGTTACGTCGTGGATCAGCAAGAATCGAACGCCCACCCAAAGCTCTCGGGCCAAACTCACTTCTTCCGCTGAACCATCCTACTACACCTGCATTCACCAAACGATTGGCCACATATTCATACAATTCAGCGTCTGGTACTTTCTTATAACTGATATTTCGTGATTGCAGATAACGCTCAATCTCATCATTACTGAAATGACTGCCGGTATAAGCACTCCAGATAGCCGGTTGGCGTGGCTGCTTCAACGTTTGATTGTAAACATACAACGCTGCACCCATGGAGATGCCTGCATCATGCCCAGCACTGGGAATGTAAACATTTGTAAACGGAGTGTTACGTGTGATCTTTCCATTAGCAACAGAATTTTGTGCCACACCGCCTGCAATACACACATTCTTTAATCCGGTACGTTTTTGCAAGGCCGTTAAAATATGAAAGATCAATTCTTCTGTAAACCGTTGTACCGATGCAGCCATATCTTTATGAAACTGCGTCAACTCTTCACTCTTCTGCCTTGCTTTGCCCAACTTCGTTTCAAAATAATCTGTAAACAACGTAGCAACAACCGGAATATGATCATCACCATATGTGATCACACCTTTTGTTGGGTTTCGGAAATAAGGCAGATTCAAACGAAACAATCCATCATCTGTAAAATGAATCATATCCCGCAACTGATCCACATACTTCGCTTCACCATAAGGGGCGAGGCCCATCACTTTATATTCATCGCCATAATGCGGAAAACCTAACCACTGCGTCATCGCTGTATAAAAAATACCAACAGAATGCGGGAAGTCAACCGAGTCGATCACTTCAATATTGTTACCTCGTCCGATACCGATCATGGTGGTAGTAAAATCACCGGAACCGTCAATGGATAACAACGCTGCCTCTTCAAACGGTGACGCAAAAAAAGCAGAAGCTAAATGACTGCGGTGATGTTCTACGTTATGAATTTTCTTTTTTAGTTCTGCTTTATCAATCGCCTCGATCTGTATAAACTCATCTTCAAGCGTTGATACTTTTTTTGCATTGCTGAGCCGGTTCTTCACAGCCGCTACACTTCCGCCCGGGTTCTGTAACAAAAACAATAATTTCTTTCCCAGCTTGGCCCATGGATCACGGCCAATGGCAATATGATCTACCTCCTTCAGACTTACACCTGCTTCTTTCAAACAAAATGCAACAGCCATACTCGGGAAACCTGCCCAGTGCTTTACACGACGAAAGCGTTCTTCTTCAATCGCAGCAATCATTACACCATCAACAAAAATGGCCGCACTGCTATCGGCATGGTAAGCATTAATTCCTAAAACGATCATTGGTAATATTGTATTATGGGCCGCAAAGATAACCGTTCAGGTTTCTTCAGGCTGTAGTAAATAAAGTTTGATAGTGATGACGCATAGCATCCACATCAACAAAGCTTTGTGCAAAAGAAGCCGCTCTTTCACAATAAGGTGCAAAAATATCATTACTCATTGCTGCAAATTGCTCAATTGCAAGCGGCAATTGTTCGTCGAGCTTGTTTACATCAACAGTGTATCCTGCATCCTGTTGTTGCAAATTTTTAAACGGCGTAGTGTCAGTTGTGATCACGGGTTTACCAGCACTCAACGCTTCGAGTAACGCATGACCAAAATTTTCACTCTTGCTGGGCATAATAACCAATTGGATCTGCTGCATAGCAGTCGATAACTCAGTTGGTGGCAGTTCGCCGTGATAATCAACCTTGATATGAGCAGGGAGCTGTTCAATGACTCGCTCACATTCTTTCCAGTAAACGGCATCTTTCACCGGACCATAAATATGCCATGCAATGGTTGATGAACAATTTTTTAGCGCTCTCAGAACTGCCAAATGATTTTTCATAGGACTGATTAAGGCAACCGTGCCCATGATCAATTCCTTTTCATTCTTGCACGGACCTGTTACTACAGGAAGAACATTTGGAAAGTTACCTGCTACAGCAACACGCACCAGCTTTCCAAACTGCTGTTGGATAAACTGTTGTTCCTGCACATCCGTAGCATGCCACTGCAATTTCTTTTGCCATCCCATAAATTGAAACAAGGATAGAAATAATTTTTTCTTCAGTGCCTTTTGCGTTAAAGCTCCCGGATGAAGCATACCCCTTGCCGACAAAATAAGCTTACATTCATGTTGCTGCTTACAATAGTCAACCGCATATCGAACAGGTAAAATATTAAAGTAAAGGGAAAACAATCCGTTAATATAGATCACATCCGGCGAAACAGACTTGATCAATACTTGCAATTGAGATCGCTTCTCCCAACCATAGTCCATGTAAAAAACCTTGGCTTTACCTTCCCAATCGTTCCAGGCATTGATCAAAATGCCAGGTAATGGCGAAACTTGATTCATCTCATGCGCCTTGCATACCACATAAAAATCATAGTTGCTGTACAATGCCCGCACCATATTCACCAACGATTGCACAGGCCCACCCGCTTTCCAGGCCGGGTAAAAATGATCGTAAAAAATAAGGATACGCTTTTTAACCATTACAATTTTAACCGAAGGAAACGGTCGGCCGCCCAATAGCAAAATGCTACAAACACCATATTCTTAATTAAAGAGTTCAAACACATGAGGATGTCGGTTTCAATTTGAACAGAATTCAGAAATAAAACAGGAAACCATAGAATAAGTGTTGGTCGTTTTTTAACGTAACTCATCAACAATACAATCAAAAAGGCGAAGAATAATCCATACAGCAGCATAAAAAAAATACCCCCCTGTACTCCAAAATTCCCATAAGCTTCGCCCATAGGGCTAACATTCATGCTGTAACCTTCAATTTTAAACCCGGTAAACCGAAGCATATTTTGATGCCCGCCTGATTCGGGCTTATCGGGCCACAAAAAACGTGGTACAAAAGTAGCTGCCAACGATTTATAAATTGTTTCGCCTTCCGCAAATGGTTCCCGCTTTGGAACATGTTCCAATACTTTTCCAACAATCATACCTTGGTTAAAACGGTTGATGGTTGGAAACATAAGTGCAACATCAAAAAAACGGCCTGGTTCTGCGAGACGATCAGCCATGAGGGAGAAAAATGCTCCGGCGTTTGTTTGGTCACCTTTCCCCTCGCCCCTCCAGGCAATGGCCCTATAGTCTGCTTTTACACTTTGTAATACTAATATGAAAAAAAAGCCGGAGATGGCTAATCCAAATTTCAAAGGGCCACCCACTTTTTTACCCAGCATCAATAATAGAAATACAAGCAACATCACATACACCAGTTCTCCAAACATGCCTTGTCCAATCGCCTGCCCTGCAATCACAACAGCGCCTCCAACTAAATACCAAAGCCGTTGTTTATGATCGGAAAAAAAAGTGTAGAGTACCCCAACATATAAAAGCAAGCTGAACAGGTAGGCAATGTATTGTAACTGCCCGGTAATAAAGCTTTTCATGATGGTCGTTACAAATCCGATAATGATCAGCAATACCCCAAGGTTTCCTTTCCCTACAAGATACTTCCGAACAGCATGGATGGCAAACAAAAACTTTTGCTGATAAGAAAACTGGAGCAGCGGAGGCAGTTTCATACCGATAATCATTAGCACAACTGCAGGAAACATAAAGCCATAATAAGTTTCAGCTGAAACCCCCATATCATACTTCAGTGCAATTACCAAGGCATCCTCATTGTACACATGAAATACCACAATGGGCATCAGCAAGCATTGAAACAATGCCAGTAAAATGGGGATGTCAAGAATATTATAGTTCTTACCAATTGAATCAATAAAATCAAGCAGGAAATACACAAAGATGCCGATCGACAGAATTTCTTCGATCATCATTTTTTCTACCATTGTAAATAATACAGCGGTAACAAATGCAATCAATCCAAAAATGATCTTATTGTAGTTCATACCAATTCTTCTGTAACAGATGCAATTTTTTCATATGAAAACGAAGCAATCATTGACTGGCTTGCACTACCCATCACAGTTTTTGCTTCCTGGTGTTCTGTAAAGTAACGCAATGCAATTCGTAATTCTTCGGCTTCGGTTGCAGCAAACAACTTGCCGTTATTTTTAACCAGTTCTTTGGCACAACCACAACGGCTGCTGACAATTACAGCTCTTCCAGATGCCATGGCTTCATTTACGCTAAGCCCCCATGTTTCACCCGGCCCTTTCGATGGCAATACAAACACATCTCCTAAACGGTAAATCACGGGCATTTGTTGCTGGTTTTGAAAATCCAGAAACAGTATGCGTGGATTATTCGATGCTTTACGTTTTAATTCACTCTCCAGTATACCATTACCTACTATCAGCAACCGTACCTGCTTTTGTGGCAACAACGAAAATGCATCGATCAATAATTCCGGATCTTTCTTCGGCTCCAGCTTCCCTGCAAATAAAAAAACCAGTTCATCTTCACCAATACCCAATTCTTTACGCCAAGCTTTCGCTTTTCCTGCAGCAGTTTTATTCGCATCAAAAAACCGCTCATTCTCAACTGCATGTGGCGCATAGGCAAGTTGGGCATCTGTTAAACCATGTTTTATGTAATATGCCCGGTTATCTGCTCCTGTATAAAGAGCAACATCAATAAATCGATATATCCATGTTAAAGCAACTCTGCGTATTAGTTTTTTCAATGAAAACCCGTTTACTTCATCTAATAAGGTAGAGTCGCCACGAAATAATATTTTCTTCTTGCCTTTGTAATGCCGCAATACCTGCAAATGACTTTGAAAGCTCCACCCAAATACCAGTAAAGCATCAGGATCATACCGGTCGATATGCTGTATAAGATTCGTATTTTTTATACCATTGAAATGACCTGCTCCCGGAGTTTTTGAAATATTCTCAATAAATTCTTTTTCATATCCATCCAGCAAAGGAATATCCCATGCAAAAGTCTTTTTAAAGTCAGGATCGTACACAACACCATCTTTTGTTTGACCCCATGTGTAAAAGACTTTCAAATCAATCTTCCCCCGCTCTGTCAACAACCGAAAAAAGGGAGCATTGTATTGTATTGGGTGAGATGTAACAATTGCTAATTTTTTCATGCCTGTTTTACTTCCTTCGTCATCAATCATACTTCACCACTTTGTCTCCAGCACTGCGTTCTCAAACACTTCTGCCACACGTTCCAAACTAAAATGTTGAATATGAGCAAGGGCGTTCTGTCCCATTTTATCACATATATTTTTATCAGTAAACGTTCCTAACACCTGCAAAAGATCATCGCTGTTACCACTTTGAAAAGTAAAACCTGTTCCCCCTTCCACGATCAATTCGGGTGCACAACCACAGGCATCACTCACAACCGCAGCCCTGCCACATGCCATTGCCTCGTTTACTCCCAATCCCCATGTTTCACTTTTACTTGGCAATACAAATACATCGCCCATTCGGTACAAACACGGCATTTCACTTTGATTTCGAAAGGGTTCAAACAAAATACGTTCATCACTTTGTGCCATTTTTTTTAATTCCTGTTCCTGCTCACCATTACCAACCAATAATAATTTGTACTGGTTTCCTTTCAACTGTTGAAATGAATGGATCAACATAGCCAGTTGCTTAATTGCATAAAACTTACCGGCATACAGAAACACAATACAGCTTTGCGGAATGGAACGAAGTTGCCGCTCTCTTTTTGCTGCTTCTTCCCATTTTTCAGCTTCGTTCGAAAACCGTTTGTTATCTACAGCGTGCGGCGCAAAAATCAATTGCTCTTGTTTTAGGCCAAAGGCCTGATAATAAGCTTTGTTATATTTCCCAACATAAAACGCTTTATCTACATTTTGATAAACCAACCGCAGCAGCCATTTTTTCAGCAGTCCTTTCATTCCACTCTGCAATTGCAGCAAATGAGAATCGCCACGAAAGAATAATTTACGATCCCCTCCGAAGGAACGGAGAATGCGTAAATGGCTGAACAGGCTCCATCGATAAACCAGAACAGCATCAAAATTTTCCTGTTTCAATTGTTTGATAAGGCCAGGGTTTACGACTCCCCAAAAACGATTGGAGTCGGGTTGCCTGGATATGTTTGGTACAAAAACATGTTCGTAACCCTCCAGCAAAGGAATATCCCAGCTACGTTGCAAACCAAACTTTGCATCATATACGTTGTCTTTTGATTGACCCCACGTATAAAACACTTTTACTGCAATGCGATTTCGCTCATGCAACAAACGAAACAATGGTGCATTGTACTGAATGGGATGCGTAGTAATGATGGCAAGACGTTTCAACGATAGTCTGGAAGTAATAAAGATTGTAAATGAATTTCTTTATTTATTAATGTTAAACTCTTCCCGTAATGTATCTGTGAGTATTACCCCACGCAGAATACGTTTCACAATTCCCTTTATGCTGAAACTAAATTCCTTTTTTTGCACTTGTGAAATATTGGATCCATGTACTACATAAACTAATCCAGGAAACGGAATTTCTGTAAGTTGAACGCCAAAGTCATGTTCCATCCTGCCTTTAATCCAACCATGATCGGTAAACAGATTATAATCCTCCCATACAATCGACGAAAAATCCGGAATGGTAACAAGGCTTGCATGCAGCACATGCGAAGATCCATTTAAAAATCTCATCAGTTTGGGAACTTTTACCAAATAATTAGTGTGCGTTTTATACAGATAGCCTTTTTCCATGTACCAGCCCTTCCGATCGTTTGATGTTGCATCGTTTGAGAGGAAGGGGAACAAGCGGCTGCTCAATAAATCATCGGCATCCAGTGCCATGATATAATCAAACCCCGCTTCTTTGGCTAGCTTTGAACCATAGGTTAATTTCCGTGCCTTATCCCAACGCCGAACAACCATCTTGGTTGAGCGTTTAAATTTCTCCATTAAAACTTCCCTGTTTTCAATTGAATCAAAAGCCTGATATCCGTAGGGAAACAGCACATACTCGACCCGCTGATCGGTAATCACATGTGCAGGAAGGTCGGTGTAAACAACAAATACCTTCACAGCATCATAGGTTTGCCGTAGAACAGATTGAATTGTTTGCTGCAGTAAATCACTCTCTCTTGCCCAATCATTCGATTCTACTTTGGGCCTGAAGGGAATAATAATTGCAAATTTGATCATATCGGTTAGTTTGCTTGTTTCGTAAATAGGATCGTAGTTCCTAAAATAGAAGCCGGACAATATGGAAAGTGACCGGTAAATGTTTTCTCCACCCACTTCCCCTTTTCACGTAATACAGGGAATGAACGCAAATAATATGTCCGGTCAGCATTATCGACCAACAAAATACCTCCAACTTTCACTTTGGGTATTGCATGCAGAATACAAGAAGGCCTTGATCTTCCATCTACAATTACTAAATCAAAATGATTATCAGGGTATGTATCAATTGAACGTACATAATTTTCAAAATTCAGGTTTTTGAACTCCCCCATACAAGAAAGATAATTTTCCGGGGCGCTGCAATCCTTTTTCAGTTCATTCAATTCAGCTATGGGCCGGTGTAATTTGTACTCAATATTTTTAATTCCTTCGTGCTGAATCACCGTCTTCACATTTTCAAACCAACGCTCATCATGATCAATGGAATAAAGTGTTTTTACTCTGTCAGAAATAAATAAGGATGAACCTCCTGAACCATATTCAAAAACAACCATCTGTTTCTTTAACCACTTATCTAAAAACTCAATGGCTTCAAATACCAGCCATGGTGTACGAAAATCCAAGGTGCTTTTTGTAGTAACTCTGAATTTTCTCCAACTCCTGAATGCCTGCAGGTCCTTAAAAAAAAGGACGAATTCACCTTTCAGCAATAACTTTTTTACTGCTGTGATTTTATAAACCAAAAAATCTCGTATAAGGTTTTTATTTCCCATATTTAGTTTTGATGTAGAACAAATAAATAATCATGATGGCTTAGTTTTTCTGCAAAGCGATACCCCACAGAAATGAGATACGCATTCAGTTTCTCAAAGTCTCTGCACTCGATCAACAGATATTTAAAGCGGTAGTTTGTATGATCGATCCCCTTCAACACTTCAATTTCCGCACCTTCCACATCAAGCGATAGAAAATCAATTAAAGATGGAGCATTGGACTGCTTTAAAAGATTACTCAACGGTTTTGCCTTTGCACCAAACTCAAAAATCATTTCATTTTCCGGGAGATAAACTTGTCCTTTACGGGCATGTTCTGCCGGATCAGCAATATCTGATTCAAGATTTGCAGGAGCCGACATGAGGTTGGAATACACAATCTTCACAAACTCCTCTTTGTAAGCAAATGATACACATGCGTTACAAAAAAAAGTATTCGCCGCTGAGCGATTTTGCCTGCATTCAATAAATTTATTAGGGGATGGTTCAATTAACACACCATGCCAGTTTTTATACTTCTCATAGTAAAAGGTGTTGGACTCTTTGATGCCATTGTTTGCACCTAATTCAACATAAAAACCATCCGGATAATTCAGGTACTTTTCCATCTTCTTGTCTAACCCGTCTTTCGCTACATATTTCCCCCGCAATATTTTTTTGGCTGTACGAAGTAGAAAAGGAGGTGTAATGTCAATAATGGTTTGCTGTAATAGTTTATTCATCAATTGAAGATTATGATAATTGATCTAATAGCTCTGCAAGTTTACCTGTAACTGCGTTTGCAGAATATTGTTCAAACACTTCTTTTTTAACAGAAGAAGGGTGAAACTGTTCCGCATATTGACAAAATCTGTTCCATGTTTCTGCCCAGTTTGTATAAATTTTTTCGATGTCGTTTTCACCTTCAAAGCTTAATACAAGACCGGCTCCCGCTTCCTCCAGTACTTGTACTGCGGTACTCTTACTATGCAACACTGCAAGTATTGGCTTTGCACTTAATACACCCTGGTATGCTTTACTGGGTGTGTAATGCGGCTCGGTACTGCCTAAAATAAAAACAGCATCAACCGCCGCAAGGTGCACCAGTACATCCAGGTAAGGAATTCGTTTTGGATATTCAAACACTACTGTTTGCCACAAGCCATACTGTTCAGCCAATGGTTTAATGTTGTAACCATTCGCATCGTTCGGCGATTTGCCGGTACCAATAAAATGAAATTCTACTTCGGCAAACTGCTCTTTTTGTGCAGCCACAGCACGGAAAATTTCTTCCAACGGCTGATACGCTTTTGGCAACATAGCTCCGGCATACAGGAATTGCATTTTTTTATTTGGCTGAAACAGATAAGGTTTTCTGTTTAATTTTTGCAGTCCTGCATGATCACTTGCCTCTCCACCATAAGGCATGGCACCAAACAGACAATTAGTTTTTAGAGAAGGATTCCGTTCAATTACTGCTTTGTAATACCCTTCTGCCACACCTGTAATCAATGACGCTTGTTTAACAGCTTTTGGTTCGAGCCACTTGGCAAGTTTTGTACTAAACCAATGCCTTGAAAATAGTTGATCGGAACCGGGGAACTCGTGTACCCACGGATCAATATAATCGATCCCATATTTTACGCCGGTTTTGCGATGCAAATACGGACCGATCAATGACACATAAAACGATGGGATCGGAATGTATACAAAATCAATTGCGCTGTTTCTTACCAACTCCAACGCACGTTTTCGTAATTGATAAAAAGCACGCAAACCAATATCACCAATCAACCGTGGTTGCGTTACCTTGAAAGCCTTTACTTTCTCAATGTGTTGATTGGCTGGTAAGAGTTGCTGCAGATTCCAATCTAATTCTTCTTCATAAAAATCTTCATGTACGGTTAAAATAACAGGCTCCCAACCAAATGAAGGTAGATGCTGTGCAAATAACCGGCTGCGGTGTACCGCTGCCAGATTGGAAGGCGGATAATGCGGGGTAATGATGAGTATTCTTTTCACTTAAGAATCGCTGAGAGAAACCAATACTATTTAATTATACGCCAGATAGTGACAAATTTCAGGAGTTCCCTGATCAGGAGTTAACCCTGTTTCTAAAACAGTAATTGTTTTATAATGTTCCTTCAGCACCTGCATACAACGCTCACCAATAGCAGGTGAATGCACTTCAATCATCAGGAAAGGGCTTTTCCGTTTCAATAATTCATTTGCCCCTTTTAAAACAAATTCTTCAGCACCTTCTACATCGATCTTAATGAAATCAGGTTCAGGTGTCCCTTTACGAATCAATTCATCCAATGTAATACATTCAACAGTGAGTGAAGTAACCGCTTCGTCTTCTTTTTGAAACGAACTGGTTTCAAGTTTACCCATTGTTTCTTCCGGCATCAACTTAAATACAGCTTGTCCGTTACTGTCTGAAACAGCATATTGTTTTAAATGAATTGGTAACGAAGGATTCAATTCAATCAGCTTCTTGATTTTTTCGATGTTCCCCGGCATTGGTTCAAACACAAACACACTGGTAGCCCCTTTCAACGCCATTACACCCGAATAATAACCTTTGTACCCACCAATATCATAACAAACCCAGCCTGGTTTTACATATTGTTGCAACGCTTCTGCAAAATCAAGTTCCCATGTGCCAATCCACATTTGCTTATCCTGTGGCAATTTTACAGGAAATACCAACCCTTTTGCCGGGCCGCCGCTGATGGCTGCTGTAAACTCTTTGCCATTCAGATACTTGTTCATTACAAATGCCTGCACCTGCTTTATTACTGGCACGTTTTTAATTTTACTTCTTACACTAAATGGAATGATATCCAACACCTGTTGTATAAACCCTTTGTTACTCATAAATACACTGAAATAAGTTGTTTGATTTTTTGTTCTTGTACATGCCAGGAAAAAACCCGCTGATAGATTTCCTGTTGCTGACTTTTAGTAGCTGTTTTTTTTTGTGCAGCAATTTTTTCAATCTGCATAGCCCATTGTTCCGGCTTATTTGCTGAAACAAGAAACACTGAATCAGGAAAAAAATCCGCTACCTCTTTCTGTCCGTCGGTATCGGTTGCCAACACAGAAATTCCTGCCTGCAAATATTGTAATATCTTATTCGTAATTGTTGTATTCCTGCTATCCGGTTCATACTGTTCAATGGCAAGACCCAGATCGTAAGCAGCAATCCGCTTCAGCAATTCTGCATGTGCAACAAAATCGTGAAAAATCAGCTGATGCCCTTTTGCAGATGGCCATTCTGCAGTTAGAAATTGTTTATAAGCCTCTGCACATTGCCCAATAATATGCAACTCTACCGGTTGTTGTACGAGCGCAAGCGCTGTTAACAACGTTTCCAATCCTCGTTGAGGGCCTACTGTTCGAGATGTCCAGATGATGCGGAACGGCTGATCGGACCGCTTGTTGTTCAAAAAATCAACTCCTTGCAATTCATCCGCAGGAAAACTATTATACACAGTGGTAATTTTTTTAGACATGGGGTATGCCTTTTGCAAAGCATGTGCCATTGTTTGCGAAGCCGCAGTACAAAACGTTCCATGTTGCAATGCAAAATCTTCCAGTTTTGAAAGTAACCCAACTGCTCTGTCGGGTGTGAGGTAATCACGGGAATACCAATCTTCAAAATCAAAACTCACTTTTTTGCCGGCCTTGATCAATTTACGACCTGCAAAAAAACCACACTCGAGGTGTGCGGAATAAAGATCGGCTCTTTCAATTAATGCAAACTTGTATAAACGTTCCGGTGCATGACTGATAGCCCACGGGGTTCCCGTTTTTAACCTTCGTTGTAATTCACTGGCTGTTCGTTTTCGCAACCGATAAAAAAAACGCTTTGCAGCAGGAATTTCTGCGGGGATAAGATTAAGATATGTTTTGTACTGAATTTGATGATTTTTTAAAAGATCATGATCACGCCGGAGCAGATCGGCTGATTGCCACATGGTAAGTACCACCACCTCGTATCCTTCCCGCTCATAAAAAAATGCTTCCTTCCACAAACGTGGGTTGATGCATATATGATGATCAGACAGTAAACAGATTTTCTTTTTTAGGTTCTTCGCCAATTGTATTTGTAGCTGTTTAGTTTCGGTTCAAATAAAAACGAATCAACCGTGCAGCTTTCCATCCCGCAATTTTTTTAACGGCTTCTACCACTTTTCCTCCCAAAACAGGGATCTGCACATTTTCTTTCAACTTCCGGTAACGCTTGTATGCGATGGCAGCTAATATTTTTTGTGCGGGATATTGATCTACTGCAAAGCGCAGATACTGCGATGCAATGGCTTTATTTAAAAACGGATGCAAGCCTTTCTGCAATAAATAATGATGTTTGAGATCAATGGTGAGCAATGTATTCTGTAAATATTTTTTGTTTTTACTGCGGCTTAACTGATTGGTGCCGCCGGGTGTAATATGATAATAATTATAAACGCCGGGCACATACACAATTCCTTTACTCGCCAGCAACACCCTTGCAAAAAACTCACCATCATCATCGGGGCAACGGTAAGCACGCCAGCCGCCTGCTTTTTCAATAAGCTGCTTTGGTACCAGCCAGCAATTGGTTTGTATAAAATTCATATGCCCATTTCCGCCCCATAAATGAATTAAAAAATCGTGCGGGTCATCGCTTGTGTAAATAAACGAGGATTGATCAGGATAGATTTCATCATTCAATTCTGCATCGGTTGAAAACTGTTTGTAATTACAAACAGCTACTTTATTTGGTTGATCCTGTAATGCGTTTACCTGTGCTGCAATCTTCCCGCTACTTAACACATCTCCTGCATCGAGAAACTGAATATATGCTCCTTCAGAAGCCGCTAGCCCGGTATTGCGTGCAATAGCTGCGCCTGCATTCTCTTGTTGCAGTACCTGTACACGATCACTTTCATATTGCTTTGCAAGTTGGTAGCTGTTGTCAGTTGAACCGTCGTCAACCAGAATTACTTCAACAGACTGATATGTTTGCGCAAATACAGACTGCATACTGCGATGCAGCGATTCGCCACAATTATAAACGGGTATGATAACACTTACCAGCAAAACAGAAAATTATAAAGAAGGATGCACCAGCGCTTTCCACATATCATTCAAACCAAAGCCGGCGAGTTTCCGTGCAGCCAATGCTTTTGAAACATTTTTTGTTTGCAGGCAGTAATTCCAAACGTTCACCAGAAACCTGCGCCGGTTTTTATTCATCAGCCAGTTTTTTTCTTTTCCTGTTAATGGAAGATCCAGCTCCATCACTGCATCACGCAAATAGTTAAAATTGTTGTACAGATAACTGTACTTATTATTTTGTTCCTGCCCTTCATGTATACGGTAATAATTAAATGTAAACGGAAGCATGAGCAAAGGACCTGCGGCGGCGGCTTTCAAATTAAAGTACATATCATTAGCAGGGCCGTACTTTACGGGATAGCCCCCAATCTTTTCAAAAAAACTGCGGCGAAGAATGGTACCACCCGGACCAATCATTAAACAAGGTTGTTTAAAAAAATGTTGTTGTATGGCCAGTTTTGATGAAAGTAAAAAAGGGCTTTTATCTGTTTCATTATACTGCATCCCAAAACCTGCTTGCGGAAATTGATTCATCGCCGCTATACAGCGTTCAAATCCATCTGCTAATATTTTATCGTCACTGTCAACATACATCATAAACTCACCTTTGGCATAGGAAGCTGCCTGGTTTCGGTTTTTGTAATCGCCGAGGTTCTGTTCATTTACATAAACGGTTATACGTTGATCACTTTGTGCATACGCCCGGGCTATCTCTACCGTTTTATCTTTTGAACCATCATCAACAATAATCAATTCAAAATTTGTATAGCTTGAAGCCAATACGCTTTCAATGGCTTCAGCAATATACTGTTCCCGGTTAAAGGAAGTCATTAAAACACTCAGCAATAAATTCATGAATGGTAAGCGATCGTAAAATTATTTTCGAACAAACAATACATTGCCCATATCCCAACCGGTTGGGATTGCTTCTACACGTACCTGAAATCCTTTTGATTCCATCCATGCTTTTACTTCTCCATACAACGGAACCCCTTCATAGGTTGGCCGTGTACTTACTTCCATGTGGATAGCTTTTACTGTTGGCAAAATAACAGAAGACGCTTTTAATACTTCCAGTTCAAACCCCTGCATATCGAGCCACAACAAATCGATATGATCGAGTTGTTGCTGCGCTGCCCATGCATCAAGTGTTTGGGTTTGTACGGTAATATCTGTATTGAAAAACACATCCGGATGATCGTTCAAATGTTCCTTTGGCTGTAAAAAAGAACTGGACCCATCCGATGCCCCGCTGCTTACATGCATTACCTGTTCACCATTTCTGTTACTCAATGCAACCGTATGACAAGTAATACGATTAAACTTTCGGGTATTGTGTTTCAGCAACTGAAAAATAGCCGGCACAGGTTCAAATGCGTGAACCTTCGATCCCTTAAACAAACGGCACATTTCAATTGAATCGCCACCTACATGCGCACCTGCGTCAATAACAATAGGGTTTGAAGGAAGAAATTGACGGATATAGTTCTTGTTTATACTTTCATGATTACTGACAGAACGATCAAGCCGCTTTTGTAAAAAAAGCCATTCAATTTTCAGCTTCAGGAATACTTTACTTATAAAATTTTTGATCATGAAAAACAATTCAAATTATAAAGATTACTTAGATGAGAAAAACTTATCCTTCAATTTTAAAAAGGGCATTTCAATAAAACGATACGATAGAGCAGCAATACCAATGGTAACTAGTGAATAAACCGGCAGTTTGATGATCCATGTATGGAATTCCAATTTTGAAAGTATTCCAAAACGTTCAAATGGTATTTGCGACCAAACCGGATCGAATACATACAATGTTAAGTAATACCCTATAATAAAATGGTATAAGTATATGCCGTAAGAAATTCGTCCAATGAAAACAACCCGCTTATTTTGGAGCAGAGCATCTAACCAGCTTAATTCAAATCCAAAATGACAGGCCTTCAAAACAAGAAAAAGATTCAAAAAAGCCCAAATAATCATTTGGTATTTTAATGGAAAAAAAAGGTTTACAACCAATAAAAAAATAAGAACAAAAGCTTCTAACCATTTACCCCCCCCCCCCGGAATTTTTCAATATTAATACATGCTCCCATTGCCCCAACACTCAAAGAAGCCATATTGGTCAATAAACCCATATAGTCGTATGCCGCAATTGAAAACACATTAAATAGTAATTGAGAACATGCCAAAACAAAGAATGAAAAGCATACAACTAAAAAAACTTTTCTTTTATTTCTAAGAAGCAAGGCTACAAAAGGAAAGAATAAATAAAACTGCTCCTCCACTCCTAAGCTCCAAAAAGGAGAATACGGTTCACCAGGGAAATCTAATCTTGTATATTGATAATTGTAAGTATAAGTTAGCAAATAGGCTATTCGTTCATTAATGTTTGGCGCCTGAATCACATACAATAAAAATATTGTCAGGTAATAAATTGGAAATATTCTCAAAGAACGCCGACCAAGAAAATTCAAGTATGCTTTCTTAAATGTATTTTTATCTCTGCTTAATATAGAAGTAATCAGAAACCCACTAATAACAAAAAATAAATTAACGCCATAAAAGCCAGCTGAAATAGGACGACCCACGAACATTGCAAAATGTTCAAGCAGTACCATAAATATTGCCACAAAACGAAGTCCGTCTATGCGTGATTGATAAGTTAAGCCACTCATTTATTCCGGTACTGTATTTAGTTATTGAGGGAGATTTTACTCCTGATTTTATCTGGAAGGTAAAATCCGAATGATATCTTTCTTAATGGAAAAACTATAGTTTGGCAAATGCTGTTTTACAAAATTGCTTACTTCTTCTTTGGTAGGGTAATCATTTGTTCCATCAAATAATCTTGCATCATCAATTAATATTACATGTTGCTGAACCGGATGCTGCTTAATTTGCATCAGCTCTTCCACGATCGGTGTGTCTTTTTTCCCCTTCCCGGTTACAATATATTCATCACCTGATTGGAATTCGGACGAATAATGTCCATCTAACCAAAAAGTGACCGGTGTTTGTATTGAAGAAAGGATGCTGGATAATTGCTCAGCACTATCGCCTTGTACAATACTGATTTTACTATTGGCTGCAAAACGATGTTCTGCTTTTGCAGCGAGTTGCTCATTCAGTTCGATGGAGTAGAGATGGGTGAAATCATTTTTCAGAAACTCTACTGTATCGCCCATGTAGGTACCCGTTTCAATAAACACATCTGTACTGTTGTACTGGCGTGCCAGATCAATGATTGTTTTACGTTTTACCGCATAATCGGGAATCGTCAGTTTATCTCTAAGTTTCTTTCGCCATTGCAATTGCAACAGGTATAAGCGGTAAAGCGGTGTAATCTTTTTCAGTAATGCTTTCATGTTGTGTTGTTTATCTGAATCCTTTTTGTATACCTAAGCGATGATAGATAGAAGATTCCAATTTGCCTTTGGTCAAATGCAGTTTATGCAAGCCTGCTTTTAAGGACGATGAAGCAACCGGTGGTTTTGTTTTACAATCCTGCAGTATGAAATCAAAGAAAGCGGCAAACTGTTCGTTGCTGAACTCATCCGGCAACTGATTATTTACAAACCAGGGTTCTGCTGCCATCTGCAGGTATTGTTCCTCATCATTATCCAGTTCAATGATCCGCTCAATTGCTTCTTTGTACGATGCATATTGATTAACGTGGATAAAACTTTTACTGTTAAAGTCGTTCCCCACTTCTGTATTGCCCCAGTAGATAGGAATACTGTTTACCAGCATCGGCTCAATCAGTTTTTCAGTAGTATAGCCCGGATGCGTTGAGTTTTCAAAGGAGATGACAAACTTGTAATCTTTAATAAAATCCATTTTATTGGCAACAGGACCTCCAATATTGTTGAGATGTTTACCTCCTGAATCAACCTGTTTGTATTTCGACAATTCATGAAAAAATGCGATCCGTTCTTTTGCTTTTGCGTTCGAAACCACCATACAGGCAAATTTTGTTTTGGCTTTGAACGTTTCTGTATTTTTTGGCTGCAGCAGTTTGGTGTGATCCCACGCTGCCCAAATAGGCCAGCGTTTATGCCGTGGGTTGCTGGTATAAAAATCAGAGTCAAGAACATAGTCGCAGCTATTCCAGTCTGCACGTACATTTTCCCAACCCAGAAACACCCGATGGCATTTATAGTTTAAATAATCCCGTTTACCGTTGTACGAATGTGTAAAGAAAAACAGTTCGGGATCATCACTCAACTCAACGTTATACTTTTGGGAAAGCACACGAGTAAAATAATTATCAGCCGGATTAAAATCGGGCCAGAAATAACCAAAATTAATTTTGATGGTTTGCATGTATCAGTAAGGAATTGAGTAAGCGCTGTTTACTTTTTCAATAGCCTTCGTACAAAACGGTAAGGCTTCCGGAGCAATGGTTTAGAAGCAATAATGAGCGCAAATAAAGCAAATTGCTGTTGCTGCAACAGTTGCCGTTTTATCCCTTGAAGTCCTTTCCGCTCTTGGCTGCTAAAATCAAAAATAAGCGGGTTAAACCGTTTAAGCTCCTGCTTGAATGCTATTGCTACTTTTGGAAAAAAATGCTGTTCTCTATTGACCTTTAGCTCAGCTTCGTACAACAACTGGGAATAAGTAATCCGGGCCATTTCGGCTTTAAAAGCCGTTATTTCGGAAGCACCGGCATAGCTATCAGCAAAGGATAAGTAGCCGTTGTAAAGCTTATTAAATTGCGGAATTTTATTGTCTCTGTTTCCACTGAAAAGTGATGTACTGAGAATGCGATAGTTGTATAAAGGTTTTGCTATTACTGCTACTTTACCTGCATACTGTAGGTATTGCAGGTTAAAGAGCAAATCTTCCCAAATCTGCATGCTTTCATCAAAACGCAGTTGATTCTTACGAATGATGGCGGCACTGAATAATTTATTCCAGTTAGCATTATCGTAATGAAAACGCATGAGGCCATGAATAAAGCCTGCACGGTTTCCGTCTACTTCTAACACTTGGTCAGTCATATGCAGCCTTGTTTTTATTGGCTGTCCTTCACGTATGCTGTTAACGTTACAAATTGCCCAATCGCAACCTTTTGTTGTTACTGCATTATATAAATCTTCCAGCATGGTTGGCTCCATCCAATCGTCAGCATCAGAAAAACCGATATACATACCCCTGGCCTGTTGCAGACCGAAATTACGTGCAGCACTTACACCTTTGTTGCTGTTATGAAAGACTTGTAACCGATGATCGGTTGATGCCATTGCATCTAATAAAGTAGCGCTATTATCAGTAGATCCGTCGTTTACTGCAATAATCTCCACATCCTGCATAGTTTGATTCAACACAGAACGGATACATTGTTCAATGTATAGCCCGGCATTAAATACCGGAATAATAATGGAGATTTTGGGTGCAACCATTTCTTTGTAATACTGCTGAACTATGTACGGTTACTTTTGAAAAGCAGATTGATGAATATACAATGCATTACCCAATCCGTTGCCTCTTTTCCAATCGTGATAATCCATTTGATAAAGACCAAAAAAGAAGTAGTTCCGTTTTGCCAGATATTCCGTAAGCGTGGGGAAATAGGTATTCCGTTGATTACTTTGCTGAAAGCCTGTTTCACAGTACACAAAGGAAATTTTTCCAGCCTGCAACATTTGTTCAGCTCCTTTCAACACATTTATTTCAAACCCTTCGGTATCTATTTTTAAGAGGTCGATCTTGTTAATACCACGGCTGCTGCAATAATGATCCAGCGTATCGATCTTGATTTTTTCTTCCCGTGCATTTGCCGCCTTGTTCATTACATCGTCACGCAATGAATTCAGCACGGTCATCTCGGCATCAAATAAACGGATAACTTTTTCGCCTGCCTCATCACCGAGTGCCATGTTTTCCAAAACACAATTTGTATCGGTTACCGCACTGCTTTGTAACTGCCGGAAGGTTGCCTGTACAGGTTCGAAACTGTAAATTTTTGCAGAGGGTACATGAAACCGAAAGTACATTCTTGTTTGGCCGATATTAGCACCCACGTCAAACAATACGTTTAAAGCAGGGTAGTTGATTTTATGATGGATATCAACAAACAAATCAGCTCCAACCGGCAGGTTACTGAGTTTGTGAATCCAGTATCCGGTGGTTTTATTGATAAGTTTTTTTATACTATTCACTGGTAGGGAAGTTTTGTTAAAAAAGCGGCTGAAAAATTATACATACGGGTTTTTATGAACGGTTGGCAACTGAAACCCTGCTTGCTGCAATTGCTGCACCAGTGCTGCATCAGGTTTATCTTTAAATAAGATTACACTTACCATATTAGGCTGGTGAAACTGTGGATATGTTTGGCAAAGCTTATCGCCTGCAGCAATAGCGCTGCTTATTTTTTCGAAAAGCGGATTGCCTGGTTTTGCATCTTCGAACTCACATCCCTTTTCATATACATCATTAAAGCCCTTCCATGCAAGGCCACCCAGGTCCATACCATGTACCAGTTTTTCCAGTTCTCTTACAGAAACAGCGTACAAATAATTTCCTGCCTCCTCAAATGCATGATTCAGTTGATTAACAGCCGGCACATAAGCTGTGTAACTTTTGCCCATCAGTTTAGAAAAGAACAATTGAACAGCCGAGAGAAGATATGGCTTGCTTTTTACGCCGTTTATAATCAACCGTTCTGCCGGTTCAATCATCACCACCGCTTTTTTACATACCCGTAACATTTCATAGAGTGCAAGGTATGGTCTTGGAAAATGATGAAATGCTTCTTTACAAAAAACCACATCATAAGAGTTGTCTGCAAAGCTTAAGTGCTCGGCATTTTCAATTCCATATGCATCAAGATAGCCTTTCTCTTTGCTGATGCGGAGCATGTTTTCACCGATATCAGTTGGGAATATATGTTTGAGTGGAAATATTTTTTTTAAGCGAATCGCATCTAATCCAAAGCGACCATCGCCTACTGTAAGCCAGGGCGAACCGGCGTAATAGTTTGCCAACGGACTAATCGTTTCGTACATCCGCTTATGCCGCCAGAAATCGGTTGTGCTTTCATTAAACCAACTTTCATGGATGCTTTCTTTTGCATCAGCCAACATCGTTTCATCCATGTATTGCTTTTGTAAAGTTGCCAGTTGCTCAATTTTACTCATGAAGTCAATTTGATTTTTTAAGAAGTTTTTTTATAAAACGAAGCGGTTTTAAAAAACCATTTCCTATCTGAAATTCTTTTGATTGCTCAAATTCTGCTTTTACAGCAGCTCGTAAAGAACCATCACTTAAAAACACACGTTTCAGATCAATCGGCAAACGACTGAATTGTTGCTCTTCAGAAAAGAATGCTGTTTCAGCAAGGGAAAAAAAAGTATTTTCTGTTCCCGCTGCTTCGATATTCAGCAGAATATTATTCTCATAAGGGTAACAGGCAACAGCAAATTTCTTTTGTGGATTTTTACATTGCTTCGACGAAATGAGATAGGTAGTTTGAATGGAGTGGAGCTGCTTTGTTCCATTCAGATCAAAACTAACCGATAGATCTGCATCAATGAGTTTGTTATAAATCTGCCCATCCAGTTCAAAAAATCCATCATACAAACTCAGCGAGTCATCAAGTGCTGCGAATTGAAATGACTTTTTTGCTAACAGCAGGGATGTTTGAAAAGCTGTTTGTGATTGCAAGAGGTGTTGACCGGCATCACCAAAGTTTGTACTGAGCCCAACTCGGGGATACACAAACCATTTCCCTGTTTGAAGCAGGTAGCTGTAAAACAGTTTTTTCCAGGAGGATGCTGTTGGCCACAGCTGTACGGTTTCAGGTAACCTGTCGAATGCATATTCATCCTTTGCATTTTCAACATAATTTATAAATCCTCCCCATTGATTTTTTGACCATAACTGACCCCATGAACAGGGTACCTGCATAAAGTAATTGTCGTACCCGTCGTGTAAAGCATCAAACGGGCAGTTTGCAACTTCGTTAAAGCTGTTGCTATACAGAGCGACCCCGGCTATACGTTCTTCATTTTTATAAAACGAATATGCCTGTTGTGCATAATTGTAAAAGAAGGGCGATACCAGCAAGTCGTCTTCCAACACAATTACAGCTTCGTATTTTTCTGTATAAGCACCGCATAAAAGAATATGTTTTTTTAACCCAATATTTTGCGGATGCTGCATCACTGTTTTAGTGCCATGCTTCCATTCAAACGCCGTTGCAATTACGTTACAATCAGTACTGCCTGAATGATCGATACTGATGATCAGCTCAATAGCTGCATACCCTTCATAATTGGCCCGTTGAACGGAGCCAAGCAAGCGTTGCAGGGACGCCGGTCTGTTATAAGCGGCAATTACTATGGCAATATCAGCTTGCATCAGAACGAAATGATTGAATAAGTTGCCTGAATGTAAGACTTACAAAACCGGGACTCAGTGTATGAAAAAAAACATCCCAAAAAAGAATAAATGCTTTTTTAAATTTTCGCTGATCAATATAGTACCGGCAAAGCCAGCCGAGTTTATTATACATTTCCTTTTCAGAAAGCTGACTTGAAAAATTATTGCGAAAAATGGATTTCCAGTTGTCCCAGAATACTTCATCCTGCTTATTGGCACTAAACCCACCCGAATGATAACGGGCTATTGTTACAGGAAGATACACCTTCCGGATAGCAGTGTTACAGAAGAAACGGATATTCAATTCATGATCGGATGCTATCTTGTATTGCAGATTGTAATTTCCATACTGTTGAAACAATTCCTTTCGGTAGAAAATCCGTTGATGATTAATGTTTCGGTTGATCAGGTCAACAGCTGAGCAACTGCCTTTCTCCAACACTTCATCCGGCACCCACAAAACATCACCATACACAAGATCATGAGATGCAGAAAGTGAAGGTACAATCTGTTCTAAAACCGTTTCCTCAATAAAGCCATCATCACAGCCCATAAAATAAAGCCAATCGCCGGTTGCAAGTGCAACTCCTTTATTCATGGCATCATAAATACCGTTATCCTTTTCGGAGATCAGGCGGATCCGTCCATTCTCTTTCTGCTTTTTTTCAACTATCGACTTTGTATGATCGGTTGATAAAGCATCCAGCACCAACAGTTCGTACTCAGTAAACGTTTGTGCCGAAATATTTTCCAATGCCCCTGCAATATATTTCTCCGCATTATATACCGGCATAATGATGGAGAGCAATGGATTTTTTAAAACAGCTGCTGGCATAAATTTTAACAGGAAGCAAATTGTTTATTAGCTTTCTCAATCAGGTAGGGTTGCAGCTTCAGCCATAACTGTTGGCCTTCATTTTGTTCCGGTTTAACAGCCGAATAAAATGCATCCACCTGTTTGCGGTAGACACGTGTATCAATCAAATCACAATTTGTAAACGCTGTACTTTGCACCTCATCGAGCAACCACTGTTTCCAGCTTCCTGCCAACCATTCGCCCATCGGACTATTCCATCCTGATTTTAATTTATTTCGAAGTATATGATCAGGCACTATCCCTTGTGCTGCTTCACGAACAATGGCTTTGGAAAAGCCGTTCCGTACTTTGTAATCGTTCGGCAGTGTAAATGCAAATTCAATAATGCGGTAATCTAAAAATGGCATTCGCACCTCTACTCCGGCATACATTGAATAGCGATCATAGTTACGTAACAATGTAGGCAGCATTCCTTTAAATGTGGAATGAAATAACTGTTGCTGATAGTAATGTTCTTTTTCAAATACCGTATGTAATTCTTTGTTCTTAATTTTTTGAAGCAGTTGCCCTTTGAAATGTGGCCATGCATCTTTTAATGCAAGTTCATTTTCATTGCCGTACATACGGTTAATTGTACTGAGCGTATTTCGCATTTTCAGCAGGTTAGGGAAATCATCTTTCAGTTTTATATCCATATCAAACGGATAACCGCCAAATAATTCATCGCCTCCATGTCCATCAAGTGTAACCACAATTCCATTTTGCCGGAAGCCGGTGTAGGATTGGAAAAAACTAATTGGTGCTGTCAAATAAATTTCTTCAAATGCATATACGGCTTCAAGTATATGATCCGGACTTAAGTCGGTTTCTACTACCACCTTTACAGCATCCACACCGGCATTAGCCGCTACTTGTAACGCTTCTTTTGTTTCATCTAATACTGAACCAGGAAAACTCGACACCAATGCTGTGTAACCGCTTTTTTTTCCAAATCCCAATTTACCAATGGTGGATACAACATAACCGGAATCGATGCCACCGCTCAAGGCAGAGCCAACGGGTACATCACTCCGCATACGAAGCGTACAGGACGATTCAAATAATTCTCTGAATTGCTCTACCGCTTCGTTGAAATTTTTATGTGCAGGTGTTTGTTCGAGTAAACGTTCGGGGAAATAATACGGGCTGATCTTTAGTTCGCCGTTTTGATAAACTGCATACGAACCAGCTGGAAATTTATGAATACCATGCAGAATGGTATCCGGCAAAACTTCGTTATCAAACGGATTTGCTAATGAAAAATCAATGAACGATTGGTTATACGATAAGTTTGGCAAGCACTTGTACAAGGCCTTCATTTCTGAAGCAAATGCAAACTGTTCCCCTTCATGGATATAGTACAAAGGCTTTTTACCAATACGGTCGCGGCTCATAAAAAAGCGTTGCTCGAATTCATCATACAATACAAACGACCACATACCATTCAGCTTACTTAAAGCAGCGGGTCCTTCACGCAACATAAGGTGAAACAATACTTCTGTATCCGATTCGGTAGTAAACTGAACTCCTTTTTGAAGTAGTTCCTTTTTTAGCTCGATATAATTATAAATTTCACCGTTAAATACAATGGCATAACGGTTATCAAAAATCATGGGCTGGTTTGATCGGCTATCGGTATCAATAATGGCCAGCCGTCTGTGTCCAAGCTTTACGTTCCCTGTTTTATTTTCCCAAATGCCATATCCATCCGGGCCGCGGTGCCTGATGGTATTGAGCTGCTGCTGAAATTGCTCTGTGCTGATGCGGTAATTCACTGTTCCAAAAATGCCACACATAAAAATTATTCCTGTATCAAATTTTTATAAACCGTATTATATTTTTCCAAAATTACCGGCTTCGAGAATCTACGCTTTACTTCTTCTGAAATCCCGGTTCGCTTAAAAGAAGAAAGTTGTTCCATGATCGTTAACAGACCTTGTAACAGCGAATCGTTTCTTCGATCGTTTTCAATGAGAACCCCATTTTCATTCGTCATAAATTCCCGCACACCTCCGCAGTCCGTACTCAAAACCGGCAATCCTGCGAACAATGCTTCCAGCACACTTACTCCAAACGATTCCCACTCGCTGCTGCAAACATAAAAATCGCATTGGCTATAAAGTTTACAGAGTTGCTTCGGAGATAAGATTCCATGAAAACGAACAGATTGCTGTAGCGATGCCGTTTTTATTTGTTCATTCAGTATTCTCATACGCTCCTCATCTGCATGGCCCACCAAATGAAGAATACAACCAGGATAATGTTGTAAAAAAGCCGGAAGCACTTCCAGTAAATAATCTGCCCCTTTTCGCTTGTCGTAGATACCTACTAATATAATTGAAGGATTCCCTGCTTTCTGCTGATTTGTTTTTCCATCTACAAAAAATTCATCAGCATCCACAACGTTTGGTATTACAATCGGTTTTTTGCCTGTAAAGGTTTCAATTTGTGCGGCCTGCGCTGTACCTACAGCAATAATCGTGTTCGCCTCCTCCATTGGCTCCTGTATAAAGCCATGCTTATCTTGGATCCATTCAAACGGAAAAGGTGCCATGTGTTCTGAAATAATAAACGGGATTTGATATTCCTTTTTGATAAACACCGCTTCTTTCCCGAAGCCATATACCACATGTAAATGAAGAAGGGATGGTTGATGAGTTTGAACTAATTTCCGCAACAGAAATTTTTCCAATTGTGCTTTATATCGCCAGAAAAAAAACTTGTAAAGAGTTGAAGCATCGGGTAATTGTATTATCTGAAGTTTTCCGATTTGTACCTTCTTGTACATACCGGCAAGACTTTTTATATGATTTGCAACCGAAGTATTTCCCTTCGATTTTTGTATAACGATATGATTGTAAGATGGGTCACTTACAAGTAATTCGATATGGCGACGTGTAAATATTCCGTCAATATCTGTTACAGACGAAGGAAACCAGGTTACAAAATGAAAGATTACAGGTTTTTGTTTGTCAACCTTCATTTTACCGCTTGGTATAAATTAAATTGTACTCTTCTATTGTATGTGTTTTAATGTAGCCGTACGATTGCATTAATTCATCTACTGCCTGCTGGCTTTCCCGGAATACCTCAATCATTACTACTGCATTGGAGTTCTTTAGAGTTTCACCTGCTCCTTTGAGCACTTCCGTTTCAAATCCTTCCACATCAATTTTTACAAAATCAATCTGGCTGTATCCAAAATCATCAAGCCGTTTTATTTCAACCGTTCCCTGCTGATCCTGTTCAATGCGATTCATACCGGTATTCATCAGGCTGAAATCCTTTTGTACTCCTTTGCCAGCAGTTGCACCTAAGGCACAGTATTGTATAGTAACCGATTGTTGCAGATTATTCAGCTCAACATTTTTTGTGAGTACACTATGATTAAACTCGTTCGGTTCAAAACAAACTACCTCTTGCGCCTGCATTTTACTGCAATAAAACAGCATATGATTGCCAATGTTAGAACCAATGTCAAGGATACGTTTGAAATTACCGTACTTATTTTGAAGATATTCAAGAGTTTCAATTTCATAAAAATTACGTTCCTTATAAATGATCTTTTGAATATGATCTACATAAAAGAGCGGAAGATACATTTTCACATTCTGTACAATCAGAACAGGATTATTGAGAAACAATTGCTGATGAATGTGCCGAACTTCTTCGATCAGTTTTAACTGATTTTGTTTTACTGCTTCACGATATGTTTTGAGCGAAATTTTGTGGAAGAAACGTTGTAACATGAAATTGGATTATTTAAATATGTAGTATCCCTGCATTACCGGTGTTTGATCGTGGCTTCGCATTGTTTTGCCCGATCCGAAAAAATCATTACTCAGTACATCCAGCTCCATTGCTGATTCAACAATATCGCACATATTGGCATAACCGGTATCGGAATCGTGTAAAATGATACGGATAGAGTACCGTCCGGGCCTCACTGTAAAATGCGGAATTGATAGTTCTATCTCGTCAGTAAATTCATCTTCGGGTCTTATATCATGCAGCACTGTTTCATCGGAAATCAGATAGCTTAACAACTGATGATCGGGACTTCGTAAACTAAACGATACGATCAATCTCGATTTCTCAAATGGCTTATTCAGTTTTAGCCGAAAAGTAACCGGATGATTTACTTCAGGCGTTGGAATACCCATAATTTGAAATACTTCTAAACGAACCCTTCCATTTCCTTCACGAAGATCAGCAGCTACCGACATGGTTGACTGCTTTTCAATTTCATTAAAATATAAATTAGAAACATCAGTTACACTTCCCTCAAACTGAAGCATCCCATTGCTTAGAAATAAACCATTTGTACAAAGCCGTTTAACAGCTGGAAGATTATGACTTACAAACAATACGGTTCGGCCTTCGCCCTTACTCATATCGCTCATTTTGCCCATGCACTTTTTCTGGAATTCAGCATCGCCAACAGCAAGCACTTCATCTACGATCAGTATCTCACTTTCCAAATGTGCTGCAACTGCAAAAGCTAACCGAACATACATGCCACTGCTGTAACGTTTTACCGGCGTATCAATGTAACGTTCTACCCCTGCAAATTCAACAATCTCATCAAACTTTCGTTTAATTTCCTGCTTAGTCATACCCAAGATTGCTCCGTTCAGAAAAATATTTTCCTTGCCACTTAATTCCGGATGAAAGCCTGTACCAACTTCCAGCAAACTGGCTACACGTCCTTTGATCTTCACGCTGCCTGTAGTTGGCGCTGTGGTACGACTTAAAATTTTAAGAAGGGTGCTCTTGCCTGCTCCGTTACGCCCGACGATACCTAGAACTTCACCCTGCGACACCTCAAAATTAATATCCCTTAACGCCCATACATATTCGCTGGCACTTTTTACTGTTCGATCATTTACTTCCCCTACCTGTAAATAAGGATCCTCCATACCACGCACCTTGTACCACCAACGGTTAATATCATGGCTTAACGTACCTGTACTAACAGTACCCAATCTGTACTGTTTTGAAAGGCCTTCAACTTTTATTACGCTACTCATTAAACAATTTTATCGATTTTAATCTCTACCTTAATTTGTCACTTATAAAAACTACTTATTGTGTACTTCTTCTATCTCTGCAAGAGAGTTTACTCTACTGAAACAAGCTGCATACTTTATTTACTGAAATTATTATAATCTAAACTATCGAAATTTTAATGCTGACAAAAGAGCCATCAATAATCTCTTAACTTCTTTGCCGGATTGCCTGCATACATCCCTTTTTCCGTAATATCGTTTGTTACAACAGCTCCGGCACCAATTACCACCGCATCACAAATAGTTACCGGGAGAATCGTTGCATTACTTCCAATAGATACATTATTGCCAATGTTCGTTTTTCGCCATTTACCAGAGTCTCCTGCAGCGGGCTTTCCATCGCTGAATGTATCGTTAATAAACATCACACCATGCCCAATAAAACAATGGTTCCCAATGGATACCAGTTCGCAAATAAAACTATGCGACTGGATTTTGCAGTTTGTACCAATACTTGCATTCTTTTGCACCTCTACGAAAGGACCGATAAACGTATTTGCTCCGATGCTGCACCCGTACAAATTTACCGGTTGAATAACTGTAACATTTTCGCCAAATATTACATCAACAATTGCTGCCTGTTTCAGATTTGGAGAATTATTTCGCATAGGCTGATGCATAAATTTTTTGAATGATCTCCACTGTTTTCAGCCCATCAAATGCTCCGGTAGTAATAGTTCCTCCGTTCTCCAGCACTTCAATCACATTGTCGTACACCAAGTCATGATTGCTCATTGACCCAACATAAGTTCCATAATTGTTGGGCTTGTTTCCTTCGGGGAGATTTTCAATTTTATACTCTTCAATTTGCTGATACTCCAGTTCGTTCAGATACTCGCCACCAATCTTTACTGTTCCCCTTTCGCCAAAAACAGTAAGCGAACCTTCCATATTTTTTTGATGACTGTTAACTGTATAGTTGATTGTACCGAGTGCGCCATTTGCAAACCGAAGTGTTACAACGCCTGTATCTTCAAAGTCAATAATTCCTTTGTGTTGAAAGTTATCCGTTACCGCATGTACTTCCTTTACATCGCCGATCATCCAGTAAAGCAGATCAATAAAATGGCTGAACTGTGTGTACAAGGTTCCGCCATCAAGATCTTTTGTACCCTTCCATGAGTTTTTATAATACTCTTCTGTGCGATTCCAGAAACAAGTAAGCTGCAAACTGTAAATAGTTCCGAGCCGACCTTCTTCAATTAATTTTTTCACTGCAGCTACTGGCGGATTGTACCTGTTTTGCTTTACAACAAAAAGCTGCCGGTTATTTTTTTCGGCTGCGGCAATCATCTTTCTGCAATCATCAACAGTAAGAGCCATTGGCTTTTCACAGATCACATGTTTACCAGCATTCAACGCCTGCATACTATGCAGTGCATGCAATCCGTTAGGAGAACACACGGAAACAATATCAATTGCTGTTCCTGATCCCAACATCTCTTCTATACCATTATAAGCAATGGTGTTCATTTTTTTTGCTAATGCATCTGCCTTCTCCGGGATCACATCGCAAACAGCACTCAGAACTGCCTTGTTGTAAATATGCTCTGCATGACGCTGTGCAATACGGCCACAGCCAATAATAGCAAAATGCAGAATTGATCTGTTCATGATTTATGCAGGATGCTGCTTGAACCCAGAAAAATAGTTACAGACCATGATCATATTTACAGATTGTTGCCTTTTACGCTCCGTTTAAACTGTATCCATGAACGTACGTTCCACTTTACTGAAATACACTGCACCAATTATCAAAACCACAAACATAAAAACAACACTATATGCAAGTGAAAGAAAATCAAAACTTCCTTTTTGAAATAATGCATATCGAAATCCCTCTACAATGGGGCTTAATGGATTCCATTCAATCAGCCCTGCAAAGGATTTATTTTTTAAAAAAGATAATGGATAAGCAACAGGTGTTGCGTACATCAGTAACTGTACTGCAAAACCAATCAACACAGCGAAATCACGATACTTGGTAGTAAGCGAAGAAATAATAATGCCTAATCCTAACCCAATACCAGCCATAATTACAACCAGCACAGGAATGAGTAACCAATGAACACCAAATGCAATTGGTATATTTTTGAAAAGTGCAAACCAGATCATTCCCAAAAAGAGGATGCCAAATTGTATGCCCAGCTTAACAATATTAGAAATAACAATAGACAATGGTAATACCAGTCTTGGAAAATAAACCTTACCGAAAATACTTGCGTTAGCCACAAATGTATTGGACGTGGCAGTTAAACAGGTGGAAAAATAATTCCAAATAGTAATGCCACTCATATAGAACAGGATCGGCTCAATACCATCAGTAGGGATGTTGGCAATTTTTCCAAACACCAGCAAAAACATGATGGTAGTAAGTACCGGTTGAATAATATGCCACAATGGACCAAGAATAGTTTGCTTGTACTGTGCTACAAAATCCCTGCGTACAAACAACATCATCAGATCACGGTATCGCCATACTTCTTTTAAGTTGAGATCAAACAAAGAAGCTTGTGGCTTAATTTCAAGATCCCACTTTTCTGTTGTATCGTTCGAATGATTCATATACTGCTTCGTTCTTAGTTCCAATCCGGAAATTTATATGCTTCCGGATTGTGTAATGAAATAAATCAATGAAGGAATGCCCTTTCAAATTCTATTTACCAACCCACTCAATCGTTCTTTGAATTTCTCAAATGAGAAATAGTTCAACATGTTTTCCTGAACGCCTTCCGGTTCCAACTTGTGATGCAGCACTTTAACTACTGCACCCTCTAATTCCTCTGCATTATCGGGATCAACGAGGGTCCCTAATTTTCCAAACTGTAATGCCTCTGTACTTCCATCTTTATTTCCCGCAATTACCTGCAGGCCGCAAGCCATTGCTTCTATGTACACAATACCAAACCCCTCTCCTTTACTCGGCATTACAAATACATCTGCTAACAGGTAGTGATCAGTTATTTCTTCGTCTGCAAGAAATCCGGGCATGATCACTTTGTCTTTAAGCTGAAGTTCGTTGATCAATTTATTCATCCTTTGCAGCTCTGCCTCATCAGCTTTACCAGCAAGAATATATTTGAACTGGATATTTTTTTTAACCAGGGTTGGAAGAATGCGTAACAATGTATCGTATCCCTTATACCCTTCTTCGCTGTTGAGCCTTGTTAAGGTAAACAGCACTTGTTCGTGTTCGGCTATTCCATACCGTTGCGCCAGATAAGCCGGTTTACTGAATTGAGAAGGTAATTGGAAAAACGGATCAATAGTGTTTGGGAACACTGTTATTTTATCTGCAGATAACTGTTGTTGACTGATCAATTGCTGTTTGGTAAACGTACTTACAGCAAGTATGTGATCAGCCTGTTGCAACACTTTCTTCTTCCATCCTCCAACAGGTACAAACACTTCAATTCCATGACAAATGACAATTAGTTTTTTTTGAGGAGCAATGAATTTTATTAAAACGCCAATCAATGCAAGATTCAGATGGCCGAGTATAATTACATCCTGTTGAAATGCCTGTAGTACTGATTCAAGAACAAACTTCAGTTTACGCCCACCAAATAATTTGTAAGAGGCAGCTCCTGTGTAACGAACATCGATAGTTGTGTCGTACATGCCTGAAAAACTATTTCGAAGTGCAGCGGATGTTGACAGATCCGTTAGAGCTTTGATGAAAGCCCGGTTGAACTTTTCAATTCCTCCCATATGTGAAAATGCCGTCAACACCAGAAATAAAATTCGTTTCTCCTTCATATCAACCCTTATCATGAAAACGGTTCATCAGTAATGCACACCAGTAACGACCCCATGATAATTTTCTTTGTTGAAAATCCTGATATAATCCCTCTTCCGCTGTATTGGATGGCTTAATAAATTCATTTGATTTTAACCAGCCTTCAAACGGAAATGTAAATCCTTGTTTCTTTCGTTTCCAGATCGCTTCCGGTAATTCATCTTCAAATGATTTTACCAATACATATTTGGGCGGTACTGTTTTAAACTTAACCGCTGCATCAATGGCTCCGGCCATTAACATCACTTCTTTATCTAGAAAAGGCACACGGATTTCAATCCCATGCCACATGCTCATAAAATCAGAATCTTTGAGCAGTTGATTCTGCATATAAAAATTCGTTTCCAGCCAGCTCACCCGGTTGCCATTACTCAATTCACCTACGGGGTAATAATCGCTGATAGCAAGTAAATCATTTTCAATTTCCTGCTGGGTAGTACCTAACAACGATGCTACTGAAACAGGTGTAAAAATTCCACGATAGCTGAGATATTCAGCAGCCGCATTATCCATTCCCGCATAGCTCAACTTGCGGATCCGGTGATCAGGAAAGTTCTGCAGGTTGCGTAAAAAGCTACCCGGCAGCTTCTGCACATACTTCATTTTTTTCTGCTGATTAAATGATGGATATCCACCAAATAATTCATCGGCACCAAGACCCGATAAAACGGCTTTAAGTCCGTATGCCTTTGCATACATCGAAATAAAATAAGTATTGATGCCATCAAGTGTAGGTTGATCCATGGCTTCCATGGCATCATCTAACTGTTGATTAAAAATATCTTTTGTAACAAGAAAAGATTGATGCTTTGCCCCGGTTTTATCAATGATAAGCTGCTGGTATTTTTCTTCGGAATAGGCCTTTTCATTAAAAATAATCGAAAGGGTATGCAGGTCATCCTTTCTTGTATGACTGGCGATGAGCGTAAGCAAACTGGAATCAATACCCCCACTTAAAAACAACCCGATGGGTGCATCAGCAATCAAATGCCGTCCAACGGCTTCTTCTAATGTGGTACGCATCAGTTGAAGTGCTTCGTCTTCATTCTTCAATTGCCCTGTAAACGTCCATTTAAAAAACCGCTGTACTTTCTTTTTTAGGGAAGGCAGCTCAATAATAAGCGCCGTTCCTTTCGCCAGTGGCACCACATTTTTAAGTGTAGTAACTGGTTCGGGCAAATGCCCAAAAGTTAAAAAGGCAGAACGCCATTTGGGGTTTTCATCAAATACTTTTTCAGCTTGGGCAAACGCCCTTATTTCAGAGGCAAAATACAAGCAATGCTGATCTATATAATAATACAAAGGTTTAATCCCTGCATGATCTCTTGCCAACACCAGTTGTTGCTTTCTTTCATCAAGAATGGCCAACGCAAACATGCCATTGAAAAACTCGAAAGCATTTACACCCCATTGACGGTAAGCTTTCAAAATTACCTCCGTATCAGTTTCGGTAATGAAACTGTGCCCGTATTGCTTTAGCGTAGTTCGTAGTTCGATATAATTATATATCTCACCGTTAAAAATGATTGTAAGCTCATCATCAATCATTGGCTGATGCCCAGCCGAACTCAAATCAATCAACGACAGCCGACGGTGGCCTAATGCCAGTGGCATTGACGGATGCACAAATAAACCAGCATCATCGGGACCTCCCCGATGCATAGCATCACGCATGTTTACAACCTGCTCTTGCAGATTAGCTATTCCCGGATCAAAAATTCCCGCAATTCGGCACATAGAGTAAGGATATCATTGTAAAAAAAACTGTTGGGTATTGATGCTTGCAGTACAGCTTTGGTTATTTAATTCCAATAAACTGCAATACTTTATTGTACCACTTATTCTTCGAAGGATCATTATCATAATACCCGTACCCATAACCATAACCATATCCGTACCCATAACCATACCCACCATAACCATAATAGCTGTTATAGCCTTCCACTTTAATATCATTCACGAGCATACTGGTAGCCGGGAATTTCTTTTGCTGATACAGATCTTCCAGCATTTGTAATTGTTTTTTGAACGTGTATCGCTGGCGGATCACAAACAGTGTAGCATCAGCAAATTGTGCCAGGGTCATTGCATCACTTACCAGACCAACTGGAGCCGTGTCAATAATTACAGCATCAAAGTGATCTCTGCAAAATTCGAAGAGTTCTTTGATTTTTGGGTCCAGCAACATCTCTGATGGGTTGGGTGGTGTGGGTCCGCAGGCAATAACATACAGATTGTCTGTATCGGGCACTTTCATCGGCAATTCTTCTAACCCGATTTTACCAATCACAAAGTGAGTAATGCCAAACGCACGTTGCAAACCTAAACCACTAATAACTTTTGGTTTGCGTAAATCAAACTCAAGGATCACCGTACGTTTACCGGTTAATGCAATAGAAGCTGCAAGATTGGTTGCTGCAAATGACTTACCCTCACCACTAAAAGAGGACGTAACAAGTATTACCGGTGTACGCTCTTTCTTCAATACAGGTTGCAGATTTGACCGGATGATACGAAATTGTTCAGCCAGGATGGTTCGGCTATTCTTAACCACCACCAGCGTTTCAGGTTTATCATTATGTCCCAACTCTCCTATAACCGGCATCTTAGTATATTTTGTGATGTCGGCTTTAGTTGTTACCCGATCGTTCATCAAATCACGGATCAATACAATAATTACAGGCAGCAATAACCCAAAGAAAATGGCGAGCATGTAGGCATTTCGTCGTTTCGGGAAAATTGGCACCCCACCTCCTTCTGCTTCAGAAAATATTTTAGAGTTCGATAAAGTAGACGCTAACTGGATACCCGTTTCCTCACGCTTTTGCAACAGGAAAGTGTACAGTTCATTTTTGATCAACTGTTGCCGTTTGATTTCCCGTATCTGGCTTTCTTTTTCCGGAAGTGCAAACATTTCTGTCCGCATTGCACCGTTTCGCTTCTGCAACTCCGTTTTTGAAAGCACAAAAGCCTGGCGAATATTCCTCAGGTTTTCAATCATGGAGGTGCGGGTCTTCTCAATATTCTGTTCAATCTCTTTAATTACAGGGCTACTTGCACGGTTTTCTCTCAACTCGTTCTCTCTGCGTAAAATGAGTTGATTATACTCTGCAATCAATGTTATTAATGTAGGATCTGCAAGCCCCAAAGGAGAAGGTGTTAATTCAAATGCATTTTTTTTATCTTTTACGTAATTGTCCAGTAAATCAAGCAACATAATTTGCATTTCCTGGGCTCGCAACTCAGCCTCCGTTTCACTTAAATTGCTTAAATACATTTGCGATTGTCCTTCAAGATCAAGAAATTGATTTCGCTTCTTAAAATCCTGCAGGTTATTTTCCACAATGCCCAGATCACTTTCAAGACTGGCCAATCGATCCGAGATAAACCGTAACGAATTTTCAGAAATGCGACTCTTATCCTGCACATTATACGAACCGTATTCTTTCATTACCTGATTCAGGATATCAAGTCCCTTATCTACATTCAATGTATTCAAAGTAAGAATCAATACACTTGAGCTTCGGCTCTTTGGTGAAATATTCAACCTCCCGGCAATGGAGCCTGCAACAATTTTGGAGGGACTCCATGAGTAAGTAAACTTTCGTCCGCTGGCATCTTCCCCACCTCCGTTGGGCATAATCCGGAAAACACCTCCTCCTATTTCAATATTATTATAAAAGGTCCGTGGTTTGGTTTCCTTGTTGAGGAGAAAACTGTTTTGATCACGTAGTTCAATATTAAAAGTGTATCCCCTGCTGCTGTCGGTAATGTTAACCGGCTCAACCCGAAAAGGTGTTTGTTTGTAGATTTCACTGCTTCTCACTTTTCCGTGCTCAATGTATGTACTGTTTAGGTGCAGACTATCAACTACCCGCTTCAAAAATTCTTTGGATCGCATCAGGTCAATCTCATCTTCGGTATTAATCTTATCAGTAGGATTGAAGATGCTACTGAACTTGTCGTTCCCTTTTATATTGGTTGCATTTTCAACTCTTACGATCATGCTGCTGTTCACCGTGTAAATGGGGGTGGCCCAGCGCAGATAAGCCCATGATATAATCAGGGCTATACCGAGAGAAAAGAAAAATAATGGCAGGTTTGAAATATACTTAAAGAGAATCTCTTTGAAAGTCATCAACCTGCTTTCGGATTCTGCCTGCGGCAGATGTTCAAATTCGTTGGGCATTCGTATTATAGATTATCGGAAAAGATTAGCGAGTATAATTACAAAATTGAGAAGGGTTACACCCAGACTCACAAATTGAAACCTTCGTTGAAATGATTGATCAGATGAAACCAATTGACGGTCGGTTGGCGCCACGTACACCATGTCATTTTGCTTCAGGTAATAATTGGGTGAGTTAAAAAAATCACCCTTTGTAAGATCAACCGTATGCATGGTGCGGATACCATTCTGCTCCCTGATAATGAGAATGTTTTTTAGATTTCCTCCTTGCTCAATTCCCCCTGCCATACCCAGCGCTTCCAGAAAAGTAACTCTTTCGGAAGGGAAAATTATAGATCCTGGTGAACCAACCAGTCCATGAAACGTAACTCTGAAATTCTGGTAGCGGATATTCACAATGGGATCTTCTTTAAGGTAATCTCCCGCACGTTTAATAATTTCTTTCTCTAAGGCAGATTTAGTCATTCCGTCTGCCTGTATAATACCCAGTAATGGCAATTTGATTTCACCTGTTATAATGTCTACTAAATAGTTATTTGAGGCTCCGCCATCACCACTGGATCCTGTACTCGCTCCACCTACCTCTTCTCCTGCTCCAACTGCACCAGTTGAAAAGTTTTGATTAAACAATTGATTGGCCGAAGAGCTTTTCGAAGCAATATTAATCTGCAGCAAATCCCCTTTCTGGATAATTGGTTCCACCAACTGATACTGGCTAAGTTTTGCGGTGTCCAATCCTTCATTGAAGTAAACCGTTTCTTTGCGGAGTTGTTCTGGTGAAATACATGCTGAAAGAAACAACAACATGGTAATGGTAAACATGCCAAAGAGTCGAATCATAGAAAAAATTTGATTTGTTGTTTGGTTCGTGTACATGAACGTAACATTATTTTATTTATTTCGGCCATTATCAGCTTCGTGTTACAGGCTGGAGATTCGTTTTCTCAAATTGTGCTGTTAGCTCATAGCCCAAACTCTCAAGTACAACATAAGCCCTGCTGTTTATTGTCTTGATCACCATTCCTTCTTTATCCATCATTAAGCCTGTCTTTACACGCACTTTTTCACCTGCAGTAATAGAAACAGGTCTTGCTTCAACCTGTTCGTATTCACTCATAAACCGACGGATAATCTCAATTTCCTGATCTTTAATAACACCCGGCTTACCGTTCCAATAAAGAAAATTCACCACCCCATCAGTTAGCCTCACCCTTGCTTTTTCTTCTTCACTGATTTGCACAAACACATAACTTTTAAATAAGGGCTCTTCAATTACTTTAAAACGATCACTCCATTTGCGTCGCACTTTGTTCATGGGACAATAATAGATCAACCCTTTTTTTTCTAATTGTGTACAAATCTTCTTTTCCCACCTGGGTTTTGTATAAACAGCGTACCAGTTTTTAACTTCCTTCATTTTTATCTTTCCTCTGTAATTTACTACAAAGCTTCGCCCCCTCAGTCACATATAGTAAAAAAGACTGAGTACAATAAAAATTTTCAATAATAAAAAGGGCAAACAAGCCTGTTAGGCATGTTTACCCTTCCATATAACTTATAAAAACTGCCGTAACAGTATGATGTTTGTTGTTATTCCGTTTCACGTTACAATACGCAGGTGCGTCGGCACCGATTCCATTGTTGCAAATTTATGTCTTTTAGACACTTACACATCAATCCACCCACCCACGGAGCAACGATATTTTCCATTCGGTTGATCAGGCCGCAAGATAACGGATGAGGCCCAATCGGTAAAAAATAATATTGTACATGCAGTACACATTTACCCACAACACATTTCCTTACATTTAGGAAAAATCTGCTTTGAATCAACGCTTTTATTCCCTCGATGTATTTCGTGGTGCTACTGTAGCGCTGATGATACTGGTTAATAACCCAGGTTCATGGTCGCATATCTATGCACCGTTGAAACATGCTCCCTGGCATGGTTGTACACCCACCGATCTGGTGTTTCCGTTTTTTCTGTTTGCGGTGGGAAATGCAATGGCGTTTGTGATGCCCAAACTGCAACAGGGAGGTGATGGGATGTTCTGGAAAAAAGTACTCAAGCGCACCGTGCTCATTTTTGGCATTGGCTTATTACTGCATCTCAGCCCGTTTGTAAAATGGAGCAACAATGAACTGGTGCTGAAAACACTGGATTCGCTTCGCATCATGGGTGTATTGCAACGCATTGCTCTTTGCTACTTTTTCGCATCGGTAATTGTGTATTATTTCAAACAACGGGGTGCGTTTGTAACAGGGGCTGTTTTGTTGCTGCTATATTGGATGTTGTCGCTTTTCCTCGGCACACCCGGCGATCCATACAGTTTAGAGGGATGGTTTGGCAACAATATTGATAAAGCCATTTTTGGAGAAGCACATCTCTACAAAGGGGAGGGTGTGCCGTTTGATCCGGAAGGATTGATGAGTACGTTCGCTGCGATTGTACAAGTGATCTTTGGTTATTTGGTCGGTGATTATATTCAAAAGAAAGGTAAGAGTTTCGATATGATTGCTTCTCTCTTTGTAATGGCCACCATTCTTACAATAACCGGATTGGCCTGGGATATGGTGTTCCCGATCAACAAAAAAATCTGGACAAGCTCTTATACCATTTATACAACAGGGCTTGCGATTTACACCATTGCCACCATGATCTACTTTATTGAAATGAAACAGGCGAAAGGCTGGCTTACCAAATTCTTTGATGTATTTGGAAAAAATCCCTTGTTCATTTTTGTATTGAGCGGAGCATTGCCAAGGTTGCTCGGCCTGATCCGTATTCCCAACGGCCTCAACAACGAAGGCTTACCGAAATACCTGTCTCCGTTTGGATGGTTTTATGAAAAAGTCTGCAAACTCGTGCCTGGCATTCCTGAAAACGGTTCACTCGTGTATGCCATTTGTATGATCACTATGTACTGGGCAATTTGTTACTGGCTAGATAAGAAGAAGATTTATATCAAAGTGTAAACATCCTGAGCGATAGTCGAAGGGTGTTTGTGCGATACTGAGCGATGGTCGAAGGATAAGCACTGGAAGATCTCACTTAAAATAAGCTTCCGCCACCGCCACACTCTCCAGCTTCCCTACATCCACCAACACATCACCACTATGATCATAGCCAAGAATGGTATGCTCTGACGCAAGATCAAGATAAGGTTCAGTTAACGAGAATTTACCCGTTTGTTTCACCAATGAAAAAAAGCGTGGCTCAAACACAACTACACAACTATACGCTTTCTCAATCAGTTTCTCTTTTTCATCTTCTGCATAAGAAAGCACAGGTCCTTTCTCTTCACCCGTTGTTACATTTCGCCAGCCGCATAATTTACCGGCATCATCAAATAAAAAATTACGGGCTGTTTTTCGATTGGTAACCGCAAACGAAACCAACGGCTTGTGTTGTTGATGATACGCAAGCAGATCATGAAGATTTAAATTGGTGAGAATATCCACATTGATCGTAACAAATGGTTCATCGCCTTCCAGTAAATGTTTTGCTTTGAGCAAACCTCCACCTGTTTCCAATACTTCATCCCGTTCATCACTGATCACCACATTGCTTCCCCAACCTTTATTTCGTTCAACAGCTTCAATGATCTGATCAGCGAAGTGATGCACATTCACCACCACATCGGTAATGCCATATTGCTGCAGGTATTCGATGTTGCGTTGCAATAAACTTTTCCCATTCACCATGGCCAATGCTTTGGGATGATGATCCGTCCATGGTTTAAAACGTGAACCCAAACCCGCTGCAAAAATCATTGCTTTCATACTCGCTGTAATTATTTTTCCTGTTTCTTACCTCTGCATAAACTATCGTTCTCCTTTTGCTGCGCCCCAAAAAGAAACAAATGGCGTCTATTTAACAGATCCCTCCTAACGTCGGGATGACAGCAAACTTGTTCGGTACTGCAACCTTTTACACCCGTAACACATAACGCTTAACTCATAACTTCTTCATTAGTACGTCTTATTAATCCAGTTCTTCGCTTCCTGCACCACATGTTTCAATTCGATCTTCACTCCGTATTTGTTTTTTAAATGACGGGCTAATGCATCGGCAGCATACACACTGCGGTGTTGTCCACCAGTACATCCAAAACTGATCTGCAGATTGGCGAAGTTGCGCTGCATATAATCTTCCACAGCAATATCAACAATGTTGTACACGCTGTTTAAAAACTGCGGCATCTTTGTTTGCTGTTCCAGAAAATCTTTTACGCCTTTATCTCTTCCTGTTTGTGTTTTAAATTCTTCGATCCTGTCCTGGATTTAAAATACCTCTGCAATCAAACACAAAACCACCGCCATTATCTGTTTCATCAACAGGAATACCGGTTGATTTATACGAAAAGCTGCTGATACGAACCAGCAACGGTGTTTCATCTGTGGCCTTTGGTGGTTCAAACCGATGGATCACTTCATCCTGCACCATCAATCCCAACAATCGTTCAAATTCAGGTAAAACAATCCCTACATTCCGGTTACTCAAAAACCAACGGATATTTCGCAACGCCAATGGTATACTTGTTAAGAAATGTGCTTTGCGTTCAAACAATCCACGAAAACCATAAGCGCCTAACACCTGCAACAAACGGATCAATACATATCCGTTGTACTGACTAACAAATCGTGTTCGGTCAATTTGTTTCTGCAATACATTTTCTACACAATCCATATAATAATCCAGCAGGCTGTCTTTCCATTCATCCGACAACTCTGCTTTTGCCTGCCATAATAAAGAAGCAACATCGTATTGCACCGCACCTTTCATGCCACCCTGGTAATCGATAAAATGCACACGGCCATCTTTCACTTGTATATTCCGGCTTTGAAAATCACGGAACATAAAATACTTATGATCTACACGGGTAAGATAAATACTCAGGTCTTCAAAATCTTCGATCAGTTTTTCTTTATCGTATGGGATCTTCAACGTATCCAGAAAATAATAACGGAAGTACAACAGATCCGAAACAATGGCTTGTCGACCAAACTCTCTGGATGTAATGCACCAGTCGTAATTAAATTCTTCATGGCCCTTGATCTGCATGTGTGCAAGCTGTTGCAAACTTTGTTGAAACAACCGATAGGTGTGATCGGTATATCCATGTTGCTCCAGTTCATTCAACAACGACACATCACCAAAATCTTCCTGCAGGTAGATCATCTCATCAGCAGATACAGCATAGATAGCTGGTACGGGACAGTTTGCCTGTTTAAAATGCTTACTGAATTTTAAGAAGGTTTGTGTTTCCTTGATGTTCTTACTCCAAGTGGCAATACAGGTTGGTTCACCGGTTACACGATAATATATCCGGTCGCTTCCGCTTTGCGGCACTTTTTCAATTGATACAGGCAGTTTACCAAAACAAGCTTGGTAAAGCAGCGCTATCTGTTCATGTATTTCTTGCATAGCAATCAAAGGAACGAAAAATAGCTATTTTAGCAATAAGTAAATAGGTATGCGTAAATTTTTACAATCGATTCTGACCAAACCTGTTGTTTCGCTGGCGAATCGTTTTTCCAGCAAACCCAATCTGCAACGTGTACATGAAGCATTAAGTAAACTGTATGCACACACCTTGGAAAATCCGGGAAAGAAAGGATTGCTGCTGCCGATGAATCCGGATACAGATCGGTTTATCATCTTCAGTGATCAACACAAAGGAGCAAAAGACGGTAGTGATGATTTTCGATGGGCCGAACCAAATTATCTCACCGCACTGGATCACTATTTCAACGAAGCATATCATTTTATTTCATTGGGCGATAGTGAAGAACTGTGGGAAAACACCGTGTGGCCGGTCAAATCAAAAAACAAGATCAGCACAGAAGCAGAAAGAAAATTCCTCGCTGAAAAACGATTCACAAAAGTGTATGGCAATCACGATGTATTCTGGAATAATGATCCGTTTGCAGGTTTACAGCTTTTCAGCATGTATGGTGAAACGGTAAAAATATATGAAGCGGTTGTGCTGCAGGCAACCATCAACAATACTGCACTTGACTTCCTTCTTACACATGGTCATCAGGGCGATGGGCAAAGTGATGGCAATGTATTCAGTGCATGGTTTGTATCACGCATCTGGGGACCGTTACAGAGTTATCTCAATCTAAACCCGAACACACCGGCAGCAAACAAACAATTAAAAAGCGTACACAACCGCTTCATGTATGAGTGGAGTAAACAGGAAAAAAATCCGGTATTGATCACCGGTCATACACACCAACCGGTGTTTGCATCGCTCACACACCTCGAACGTTTGTACAAACAGCTCATCCATGCAAGAGAAACAACAGATGAGGCTACTGCTGAGCAACTCAACAAAGAGATCCGTTTCCGGCAGGAAGAATATGATTATGTAAACAGCAACTACATTCAAATGAAACCCTTTTACTTCAATACAGGTTGCTGCTGTTACAGCGATGGTGATATTACCGGTATTGAAATTGCAGACGGCATGATTCGGTTGATCAAATGGAAAAAGAAAAACGATGTTTCTATTCGTGAAATATTGGAAGAAATGAAGCTGACTGATCTGCTCATGTAATCGTTTGCCGTTAATACCGATTGCATATCCGTAATAGGCAAGAAATTTCATTGGCCTAAACGGCTATTGCATCGGCATTATACAAGAAACATTGGATTAAATTTAAAAATCAATTCGTATAACTTTGCGGGCCATGAAACAATTGACCCATCTTTTTGCAGTAGTACTGTTTGTGTTTCTTGCAACAACAGGCACCGCACAAAACACAAGACTGAGAGATAACAACAATATCGGCTGGTTCTCCGGCACGGGCACCTTTGCCTTCAACAAAAAATGGAGTGGCCATTTGGAATATCAATGGCGGAGAGACAACTATATTACCAACTGGCAACAAAGTCTGTTACGTACAGGCATCAACTACCACGCAAACAGCAGTACAACTTTCCGGTTAGGTTATGCATGGGCCGAAACCTATGCCTATGGCGATTATCCGCTCAATGCATTTGGCAAAACATTTACCGAACATCGCATGTACCAAATGGCAACACTTACACAACGTAGCGGTAGTGTGGATATCAGTCACCGGATGATTTTAGAACAACGATGGTTACCACGTTATATCTCAGCTGCATCTGTAAAGCCGGATGACTGGTTGTATATGAACCGTGCCCGTTACATGCTGCGTTTGCAGCAATCATTAAAAGGAAAAACACTGGAAGACAAAGAACCCTATGTTGCTGCGTATGATGAAATACTGGTTGGTTTTGGCAAAAATGTAAATGAAAATATTTTTGATCAGAATCGTTTCGGTTTGTTGCTTGGCTACCGCTTCTCACCTAAGTTCAGATTGGAAGCAGGCTACATCAGTCAGATTGCACAACTGGCCAGAGAAATTAACGGACGAAATGTATTTCAAGACAACAGTGGTTTTATCATCAATACCTTCTTCAATGTGAACTTATAAGTTTGCACTAATAAAAAAAGTCACGCTGCTCAGCGTGACTTTTTTATGTACCGATCAGGTTTGTTACTTCTTCCAGCTGTTATTACCTGTATTCATATCCGGCAAACGCATATCCGGATCAACTATTACTTCTTTTACTGCTGCTTTTGTTTGTACAGGAAAACTCCAGGTGTCACCACGCTGCCACACTTCTACCGGCAAACGGATCAATTGCTCATCACCATTTGCATCTACCACTTTCACTGTAAGCGGCATCGGCATTTTTTCCAGCAACTGTAATGTGATCATTGTGCCATTTTTTATTGGATCCACCTCCTTTACTGCTACATCAAACTTCCATGTATTCAAGGCCCAGCTGCGCCAGAACCAGTTGAGATCTTCTCCGGCTACATTTTCAATGGTATGAAAGAAATCCCATGCTGTGGGATGTTTAAATGCCCAACGTTTTACGTATTCCTTCAATGCTCTGTCGAAACGTTCCGCACCTAACACTTCGTTACGTAATATATATAACATAACGCCCGGTTTGTAATATGCCGCAATTCCAAGGTTTTGCTGTTGCAACACATCAGCTCCATTCAGCATACCATCCATTTTATCGCCAAACATATAATTCGTTATTCCGCTTACACTTGGCACTTCTTTGTACTCCCCTTTATTGAATGCCTCGCTTGACAGAATGTTGATGAACGTATTAAACCCTTCATCCATCCATGCAAATTTGCGTTCATTACTTCCAACGATCATCGGGAACCAGGTGTGACCAAACTCGTGATCGGTTACACCAAACAAACCTGCTTCAGTTGCTGCCGCACTGCAAAATACAATACCGGGATATTCCATGCCGCCAACAATGCCTGCCACATTTGTTGCAACAGGATAAGGATATTCGTACAGGTATTTGCTGTAGAATTCAATACTTGCTTTGGTATATTCAGTTGAACGACGCCAATCGTTCCCATCTTTTTTCGATGCACTTTCTTTCGGATACACACTCACTGCCATTGAAGATTTTCCACTCGGCAAATTGATGCGTGCTGCATCCATGATGAAGGCGGTACTTGCAGCCCATGCTACATCTCTTGTATTTTCACATTTGAATTTCCAGGTAGTAAATGGATTACCGGGGCGTGAAGAAGCTTTGTTCACTTCATCAGCCGAACGGATCACTACTGTTTTATCGCTGTTCATGGCTTCACCCCAGCGTTTGATCTGCTCTGCTGTAAAACATTCTTCCGCATTCATCAAGCCGCCACTTCCTGCAACGATCATGTTTGATGGTGCGGTAATGCTGTATTCGATAGTTCCATACTCCAGATAAAACTCACCGGCGCCGAGATAAGGATTTACATTCCATCCATGAAGATCATCGTACACACAGGCACGTGGAAACCATTGTGCCACTTCGTAGATCCAGCCATCTTTTTGCTTGAGCCGACCCATACGATCCGTTCCGTATTCAGGAATAGTAAAATCGTAATCAATGACAATTTTTACAGAAGCCCCTGCCGCTTTTAATGGTGCAGGTAACCAAATCTGCATACGTGTATCAACAACTTCATATTGAACACTAACCAATTTATCTCCTTGTGAAATTTTCACTGATTTAATGCCATACCCTTCGGTAAACTCACCGTTAGCCCACCTTCCGCCCAGCGTAGTAGTAGTTGCAGAGCCACGTGAATCTTTACGATAAATATTCTGATCAAGTTGTAACCATAAGAAATTCAGTTCGTCAGGACTATTATTTGTGTAGGTCATCGCTGCCGCAGCAATTACAAGATGTTTTTGCGGATCCAGAATGGCCTGAATATTATAATCCGCTTTGTTCTGCCAATACTTTGGTCCGGGCTGACCACTGGCACTCCTGTATTCGTTCCCAAAATTTGGATAAAAGAACGGATGAAACGCTTCCCGATGATCGTACTTACTCTGTGCAAACAATACGGTGGCAAAACAAACGCTGACTGCCAGAAAAAAGAATCTCTTCATAGTTGTAATAAATAATAGCGCTAAAGAAACGAAGCTTTACCAATATGGGAAAGAATATTTTGTTAAAAGGCGTTCCGATATAGCCCTCTGCATTTCAAGCTTCACGGATGTGCTGCTAAAACCCGTCCAAAAATATTTTTTTCTTTTCCTGTAATAATCGTTCCGGTTCCGCATCCAATAGCTGTAAACCACAAAAAATATTTCTAAAATATAAAAGCATGAAAAAACTATTCGCCCTCTTAACCATCAGCCTAGTCATCATTCAGGCAAATGCTCAAACCAATGCGTTTAAAGTAGAAGTGAGTGGCAAAGGTCAGCCTGTCATCCTCATACCCGGTTACAGTTGCAGCGGTGAGGTATGGAACGAAACCGTTGCACATTTAAAAGACCGTTACGAATGTCATGTAATTACGATTGCAGGTTATGCAGGCGTACCGAAACTGGATACACCTGTTCTCAAAACCGTACGCAACTAACTCATCAACTATGTAAAAACAAAAAAGCTGAACAAACCAATATTGATCGGTCACAGTTTGGGTGCATTTATGAGTTTGTGGGTGAGCAGTATGGAACCCGATCTGTTTGGTAAAATTATTTGCGTGGATGGATTGCCGTTTATTTCGGCCATGCAGGACAGCACAGCCAATGCAGAGGTAGTAAAAAAGAATCCGCAGTTTAACCCTGAAACAGTAGCAAAGAATTTTGAAATGATCCCGAATGAAAATTATGTAAAGAATATGACGGCTTCGATGTTGTATCAGGTGAGTGATACAGCCCGTGCAATACAAATTGCAACCTGGAGTTCGCAATGCGATCGTAAAACATTGGGTTATACCATTGTTGAAATTTCCACAACTGATCTGCGTGAAGAAATTGCAAAGATCAGGCAACCGGTGCTGGTGCTGGGCAGCATATATGGTACAACAGCAAACAGCTTTACGGTACTGAATCATCAGTATAAAAATGTGCCCACTAAAAAAATTGAAGTGGCCAACAGTAAACATTTCATTATGTATGATGTACCCGAATGGTTTTATGCAAAAGTGGATGCATTCTTACAATAAATTTTGCAAAACCAAATTCAACATTATCTTACCGCTGCAATGAAACAGGAAGAACAGTTTACAGATTTATACAAGCAATATGCACCCGGCATACGCAAACTATGCCTTGGTTATACAGGCGATGCAATGCTGGCTGAGGATCTGTTGCAGGAAAGCTTTGTAAAAGTGTGGAAGAATATGGACAAATTCAGAGGTGATGCAGCATGGAGTACATGGATCTATCGAATTGCCGCCAATACCTGTTTAACCCATCTGCGTAAAAAGAACGAACCGCTTGTGGATGCTGATGAAGAACGGTTGGCGATGATACCAGACGATGAACGGAACAAAGAACAGGAAGTACAATTGTTGTACAAATGCATCAGTAAGTTAGCAGAAACAGACAGGCTCATCGTTACACTTGTACTCGAAGACAAACCCTACAACGAGATTGCAGAGATCACCGGTATTACTGAAAACAACCTGCGTGTAAAAATTCACCGTATCAAAAAACAGCTCAGCGAAATTTATACCAGTTATGAAAGACTTTGATGCATTAAAAGATTTATGGCAACAGTCGAAACCTGCTGAACAAAAAACAGTGGACCTGTCTGCCATTGCCCGTCAGGCAAAAGATACCAAGGAGAAGTTGATGCGCCCCTTATTTATTGGCAGTATTACATTATTTATGACACCCTTTTTTGTGATCTGGGTCGTGTATTTCAGCGGTATTCAACTGAATTGGTTAACAACCCATATCAGCATTGCTTTGATGTGCTTGCTTGTATGGTTACAAAGCGTACTAACTTTTTTTACCTGGAATAAATTACGTCTCATTGATGATACAACCGCTCCGGCACTACATTTACAACAATGGGAAGGCTATTATGCCTTTCGTAAAAAACAGCTGAAATGGAATATGCCGGTCTATTTTACGCTGCTGACTGCGGCCATGGGGCTTTACTTTGTTGAATTGTTACAGGGCCGTCCTTTGGGATATACTATTCTGTTACTCACGGGCTTCACTGCCTGGATGCTGTACTCGTATTTTGTTTTGGGTAAACGTATCATCGAAAAAGAAGAGAAAAAATTGAAAGCGATTATTGACGAGTTGGGAAATATTGAAAAGCAATTAAAGCAACCATCATAAACCAACTCCCTAAGAAAACTGCACGTTCACTTGCAGGGTCACACTTGTGCTTACCCTACACCAATAAGCTGGAAAAAATTTAAAAACTATTGCAAACTCTTCCCTTTTTCCATATATTTATCTGCTAAGGTTATCTCATATCCTATCGAATAGAACTCCATCTAAATTTTTATACCTGTTTTATGAGATTATTACCTTCGTTCATCTGCTTAGTAACAGCAGTCTGCATTTCCGGCGTACTTTCTGCTCAGAAAAAAATTGTTGTAATGGGTTCCTCCACTGCAGCAGGATCAAATGCCACAAGCTACGCCACTTCATGGGTTGGAAAAATGACCGCCCATTTTCAACAAAATATGTCCGATGGTCTGGATACCGTGGTGTACAATATTGCGGAATACGGATACTCAACCTACCATGAAATGCCAACGGGTTTTGTTCAGCCACCTTCCCGGCCTGCATCTGATCCGGATCATAATGTTACAAGAGCATTGAGCTACACGCCGGATATTGTGATCATCAATTTGCCCAGCAATGATATTGCGTTTGGATATTCCAAGCAGGAAATGATGGACAATCTCCGCCTGATGTATGCGACCATTACTGCTACCGGAGCAAAATGTTTTATTGGAACAACTGCTCCCCGAAACGACATTACAAATGCCCAGGCTTTGCAGCAACGGGAGCTGGTTGATTCTATTAATATGAACTTCGGTGTGTTTGCCATAAATTTCTGGGATGATCTCGTAACCAACGATGGACAAAATCGACTCAAAGATGAAGTACGCTACAGCGGAAGTTTGTACCACCTCAACGATGCCGGACATGACTATATGTTTCTGCGGGTAAGAGATAAGCAGATTTTTCTAGCATCTTCTTTTCCGCTTCCGATATTACTTACAGGCTTTGAAGCTGCTGTAAAAAACAATTCGGTTGTTTTGAAATGGTCAACGTTGTACGAAGAGCCAAATACTCATTTTGAAATTCAACGTAGTAAAGACGGAAGTAATTTTGAGACCATTCAAATGCAGGCTATAGGCGAGCCAAGGCAATCTGCCAGTTATACCACAACCGATAAGTCACCATTAACAGGAAAAAGTTTTTACAGGTTGAAAATTAATGAAGCCGGGCGAATTATTTATTCTGCAATCGTTTCAGTACAACTAACCAAACAAACATTTACCATTAACAGAGTGTTTCTGGAGCAATCATCCGGTAATGTAATTGCAGAAGTAAGTTCTCAACACCGTCAACCGGCCATCATCACGATTATTTCTGCAAACGGTTCGGTATTGTATCAGCAGCAGCAACAACTGCAATCGGCAAACAACAGAATTTCGATTCCTGTTGGTACTCTTGCAGCCGGACATTATTATCTGCGTGTACAAGCTGATGGAACAACGATTGCAGTAAAAGCATTTTCGAAATAACACAGTCTTCCAACAAATAAAACGAAACGCACAGAGATACTATTTCTGTGCGTTTCATTTTTACTCCCCTACCACTTCTCGTGTTTTCTGCCAAGGCTTGCTGCTCGGCCCATCCATCTTCACGATCTTTGGTGTAAACTTTCCAACAACATCAACCAACGATTGCTGACTTTGCATCACCAGTTCAATATCCTTGTAAGCAAACGGTGCTTCATCTAATCCGCCGCCCATTAACTTCACGCCATGTTTTTTTAATTCATCTTTCAATGCATTATGCGTAATACTTTGCATAGCTCTTGAACGACTCATTAAACGTCCTGCTCCATGTGAAGCAGAGTTTACGGATGCAGATTCACCTTTGCCTTTTACAATATAGCCGGCTGCTGTCATGCTGCCCGGAATAATACCCAGCACATTTTCACCTGCTGGTGTTGCGCCTTTCCGGTGAACGATCACATCCTTCCCTTCCCACTTTTCTTTCCATGCAAAGTTGTGATGATTCTCTACCATCTTCATGGGTCTTCGACCAAGTTGCTTGGCGATCTTTTGATGGATCACATGATGACAGGCACTTGCATAATCGCCGGCTAAGTTCATCGCTAACCAATATTCCATTCCTGCTTCTTCATCAAGCGTTAACCAGGCAAGATTTTTTGCATCCTGCGGCAAACGTCTTTTGCTGATAGCGATCTTGGTATAATGGTTGGCAATGTTTGCACCCAACGCTCTTGAACCGGAGTGACTCAACAGTCCGACATAATTGCCAGCTTCCACACCCAACACTTCATCTTTCTCTGCAATTTCCACCACCCCAAATTCAACAAAGTGATTTCCGCTTCCGCTGCTTCCTAATTGTTTCCATGCACGACCGTGCAGATTTTTTAGCAACGGTAACTCAAAGAACAATTCGTTATCCATCACTTCATGGTTTTCGCTTTGCTTGAACTGTGCACCACTTCCAAACAAAGTGGCTTCACCAATTTCTCTTGCAAAGAATGCTTCACGTTGCACCAAATCTTTCGGATCGATATCAAAAATGCTTAAACACATTCTGCAACCAATATCCACACCTACACCATACGGTATCACTGCATTCTCTGTTGCCAATACACCGCCAATCGGCAAACCATATCCATGATGTGCATCGGGCATTAATGCACCGGCTACTGCCACCGGTAATTTTGCAGCAGTGTACATCTGGTGCATGGCGCTTTGTTCAATATGTTCGCTTCCGAATACATTGAATTGAATGCCGTTTTGATTCAACGATAACTCTCCTTCAGCCCCCTCTAAATCTCCCCCGGTAGGGGAGACTGGCATCAATTGTTTTGCGATCAATGCCAGCACAGCATCATCTAAATAATTTGCAGGTGATGCCAACACTGCTTTCAACAGTTCCATAACTTCCTCCTTAGTGTGATGCTTGTAATTTTTTTGCATCACATTCATAGCGACGCTGATCACCGGTCCTTCCGGGTAGCCAATCGCTCTTAATTCTTTTCCTGATATTTTTAACTTACTCATTGTTTCTTACCCATTTTAAAATCTAACTTTTACGACTCTCGAACACCTTCGTAATAGACTTCATTTAATATAATTCTTACAACCCTAAGAAAATCTTTAAGTATTTCTTTACCCTCAAACTCAAAAACATATTCGGCTTCCTGTTTAACAACCCTGATATCTTTATATCTACATAAAAGATCAACTATCACTTTCCCATTTTTTGTTTCTTCCGATATAACCTTTCCTGTTTCAGAATGAATTAAAAAATTACGCAGATGTGCAAACTTCATTAGAGAGTCCCAGTCGTCTTCAATACTCTCAAAGTTTACGCCCACAACTTTTGAAAGATACTCTCGATACTTACGAATACCTTCACCTCTAAAATTTGACAACTTGACTTCATAATTGTTTTGAAGAGTTTGGCATAAGTAACTCATTTTTCTTTCGACAAAGGAGTATATGCTAAATACTATAGAATCATAGTAAATAGTCCTCAATCCCTGCTTTTGTTGGAACTTCCATTCTAAAGAAAAATCAAACGGATACTCTTCTGGTATTTTTTCGATCTTAGAAATTTCTATTAGATACTTATGATAATTAGTCTCAGCATTATCTATTTCATGGTTAATTATTCCCTCAATTGTATCAATATAGTCTTCAAAAGAACTAAAAACCATATCTAATTCAGAAAAGTAATCCCAGCCAGGAATGTTAATGCGGCATCTTCTAAGTCCCATATGTTTTAATTGTTTTGAAATCTAAGAAAATCTCATGACAGCTCCTATCACATTTGTCTGAACCATGATTTGGGGAGATGAAACAGATTCAAAGGATTATTTTCTTCATAATCCATTAAATCCACCCAAATCCCGGTTCAGACATTTAATTCATTAATTCCACCTGTCTGCGAAAACCGATCACTTCCGTTTTTTCAACCTGCTGTGTTTTTTCATGCGGGTTGGCAATTTCTGCAATGGTCATTGGTTGCTCAATCTGCATATCAAAACCAAAATGCTTTGATAAACGTTTTGCTTTTTCTGTTCCGAGTTTGCCGAATTCATACTTGGCAATCAAACGTCCTTTACGCAACAGTGCATGATCAACCATTGTAAGCGAACTGTTGAATGTGCAGATCAATTGCACATTCAGAAAATCGGCCAATAAGCCATCTGAAATATTCAACAGGTTTGATACGGATGAACTGCTGCTGTGTCTTCTGTCCATGATAATATTTTCTGCATCTTCAATGATCAACACTGTGTTTGGGTTATTTATCAGCAATTGAATAAAGTCCGGATTCATAATTTCACTTGCTACACCAGGTGAAATAAACAACACTCTTTTCTTGATTTTCCCAATCAGGTAACGCAGGTAAGTTGTTTTTCCTGTACCCGGCAACCCATGTAGCAACACAATGCCTTTGTCCTTATCATTTCTAAGTCGTTTACAAATAACATCATTCACTTCTTTAAAGTCATCTTCATAAAAAAGGTCAAGATCCAGTTTTGTTCGTTTAACCTCAATCTGGCTAAACTCAAACCCGTTTCGTCCACGACTTATAAGGTTAATCTCTAAAGGCTTTCTGCGTTGTTTCTCTTTAAAGACCTTCATTAAGAGAGTGCATTCGTTTATAAAATCATCTTGTGACCCATTATGATAAATTTCGCAATAGTTACTGTCAAACTCCATGATGCATCCATTCTTCATGATCATAAAAGTGTCGTTAAACCCATAGCTTTTCGACTTAGCATCATAATACCTGTACGAATGTGTTGATGAGATCAAATGCCCAAATTTCTCCTTAACTGCATTGAAGGCTTTTTCACCATCTATGCTACCAATGTAGTTTGCACTTGGTACACTTTTAAACTGGTATAGATAAAGTGATTTGCCGCACAAAAAGCCATTATCAAAAATGCCATTTGCATTGATCACTTTCTGTTCATTACTATTTCCCATTTCTTTCGTTTTAGTTTTTTAATACTCTCTTATACTTCACTTCTTACTGTACCACTTTATTTGCGCAACTTGAACTGGCGAAGGCTTCGGGTTTTGCTTTGAAAGCAAAGCCCATTCCCATGATATAACCCATTGCTTCTTTCAACGCATCGTTGCTTTTAAAAGAAGGGTTGGTGTTAATATCTGCATGCACTTCCATATCCACATCATACAACGTAAACAACCTGCACAATCCATACGCCACATCAATACTCATGGCAACTTCCGTTAACATCCGTTGCTTAATGCTCATCTTTTGTTTTGTTGTTTCATTGTGGATGTACATGAATCCACCTTTTCCTTTCCGGATGAAAACGATCACGGTTCCAAATTCAGTTTCCTTTCCTCCGACGCTTCGGCCGGAGCAGGCTTTCACCTGGCTATCGGTACCAATGCACACTTTCACTTGGTGTCCCATTTCCTTTTCACGTACCAACACAGCCCTTACTTCGTCCTCAATAGGCCGCCGAATTTTTTCTCCGTTCAATTTTCTCCATTGCCGCTGTTCCATTGTTTTACATTTTTAATTTTTCATTCTTCATTTCTCATTTTAAGTGGTGCCCCGTGGAATTGAACCACGATGTCCGGGATTTCACTCCGGTGCATAAATCCATTCTGCCAAAGCACCATTTGTTTGTTACAGTTACTGACTGATATCTTATTTCCTCATCATCGAACTAGACTGTTCCAAACAATTGCGGAGAGTAAAGGAATCGAATGCAGACGCTTTGGTCTGCATGCCGACATTTGTCGTCGGCGCCTTTGTACCGAATGAACGATAGCCCAAGCTTAGCAGGCTGGCACATTACCACTCTGTCAACTCTCCAATTATGCGGATGAAGAAAGATTCGAATGCAGACGCTTCGATCTGCATGCCGACAGAATCGTCGGCACCTGTAGCCTCTCAGTTCCAGGCGGAGTATCCAATCCCGAAAGCTTTCGGGAGAGTGCTGCTATATACTTCATACAAAACAGTTTTGGAAAAGCGCCCCCGACAGCATCGTCGGGGGTACGCTTATTTCCCTCCTCTGCACTATAATATCATCTCAACTGATGTGCTGCTGGGTGCAAAACATTCTCCTGCACATTCGCATCATTGTTGTTATCTTCTTTATCATTTTTGTTGCTGATCATTTCTAAAAAGAAACGAACGATCAACACCACTGCAATCAGTTTCATTGTATCCTCCTTTTTTCATTGAACAAAAAAGCCCGGTCGTTTTTTACGACCGGGCTTTGCTCTTCCTCTACATAACTTTTTATGTATGGATACAATCCGGTCGCTTATGAATAAAATCAATCACATAACTAGTGGGCATACCATTCCTGTTTGGTTGCAGTAACCAACTATGCGCTGATGATTTCATTGCATGTGTTAAACTCAATCGTATGTGTTCTCGTTTTGTTCTGATCATTTATTCATTTGTTTTTAAATAGTGTTTTTCATTTCATAGCAACGGCCTTCGAATAGATTTACGCATAAATCCTGTAAAACAAAAAACCCCGCAATCTCTTGCAGGGTCTGTGTTATAGCGAATTCGTTTCTTCAACTTTATTCAACAGCAGCATGTGCCCCGCAAACAGTATAGTCTCCCTTTGGACTAAACTGATTCACTCGTTCGATATGTGACTGTATGCGTAGCATTTTTTGTTGTTTATAATTTTTGTGAGTGCAAAGATGAATTTATTTTTTTGATGTTGCCAACTTTTTGAACAAAAATTTTAAAAATATTTTTTCAAACGTCAAACATCAACTGAATCATACACGATCACTTTGCTCCAGACATGCGAGCACTCTTCTATAAATTTTAAATGAATTGGATCGGTTTGATAGCTGGCCTGATCGGCACCGTTAGCAAACTGTACAAACCACGAAACCGCATAACCCGTTTCAATTACTTCACGGTTGGTATCGGCCGGTTTGCCGATGTGAAAGTTTTGAATGGTTTTTACTTTCGACAGTTTGGTTAACCCTTCCACGAGTTTATCCTTGTCGGTTTTACTGTCTGCATTCTTTAACCAGAAGTACACATGGTGAATGAAGATGTTTTTTAATTCTTTGTCCATTGGTTTTTGTTTGAACGAAGATAAGCCGGCAATGGCAGCCGTGGCTGCAGAAAGTTTTGCGATGAATGATTTGCGGGTTTGTTGCATAACGATTGTTTGATGCGTTAAGTTACATTACAATTCTAAAACAAACTCCCCTGCATCCCCGGCCTTCTAAATTTCGTCCGATCCAAACTCCATTCTTCTGCATTCATCCCATACAGTTTTCCATACTTTTTATACTGCTGTGCCACCAGTTGCGCAATGGCTCCTTCGCCACGCATACGCACACCAAAGCGTGTGTCATTTACTTTTCCATCATGACTGTGTTCAATGTGGTGCCATACTTTATCGGCACGGTCGGGGAAGTTTTTATACAACCAATCGTGAAATAAAAATTTAATCGCACCATTCAAACGAATGAAAGTGTAGGCAGTAAATGTTGCACCGTTATCTCTTGCTGCTTTCATGATGCGTTGCATTTCGTGTTCGTTCAGTCCGGGTATCATGGGCCCCATCATAATACCCATACGTACACCTGCACTGCTGAGTTCGTTGATCACTTTCAGTTTTGCTTTTGCTGTAACGGTACGTGGTTCCATTACCCGTCGCAGATCTTCATTGAACGATGTAATGGATACCATTGCCGATACAATATTCTTCTTCCCCATTTCCTGCAACACATCTTTGTCTTTGAGTATCCATGCATTTTTGGTGAGGATGCCAACTGGCTGATTAAACTCGTTGCATACTTCCAGCAAACCTCTTGTTAAGCGATAGGTTTGTTCGGCCGGTTGATAACAATCGGTATTACCACTCAGCATGATGGGTGTTGCATCCCACTTTGGATGCATTAAAAATTTACGCAGCAACTCCGGTGCATTTTTTTTGATGAGGATCTTTTGTTCAAAATCCATTCCTGCACTGTAACCCCAGTACTCATGCACATTGCGTGCATAGCAGTAAATACAACCATGTTCACAACCGGCGTATGGATTCATACTGTAGCTCATACCTACATCGGGACTTTCCACTTTGTTGACAATTGTTTTTGGATGCACTTCGATGTATTGTGTTTTCAGGTTGGTTTCTTCCCACTCATCAATGCCTTCGATATGTTCTTTGGTTACTTCGTTTTTTAAAAAGCGATTCTTGGTGTTGAACTGTGCACCACGGCCGGCATGGTAGGGTTGTGTTTCATCGGCATCTTTGGGTTTTACTTTATAATGATCCTGTTGTAGTTTCTCTGACATGATGTTTTTGTTTTTTGCCACGAAGGCGCAAAGACGGGAAGAAGCACAAAGAAATTCCTTTGTGTACTTCGTGCTTTTGTGACTTTGTGGCCAGATAGATGAATAGAATTATCAAACGCACAAGTGTGCGACGCAACGAAAGTTTAATAGTTGTACAATTGGCGACTACCCAAATAATTCTCCCTGCTTTGTTGTAACAGCAAGGTTTTGAAATGAAAGCCTTCGAACAATCTGGTAGGCTTTTTCATGAAGCGGTCGCTTTAACAACAACATACCATCGGCAATAAAACGTCCGGTGAAATGCCTGTGTGAATATTCGAGCCAACCTTTTTCGTATTGCCAGGGTTCTAACCGTCGGGCAATTGTTACGTGTGGTTCCAACATAAAATGCGGCTTGTTTTCATCGTTGAGTTTCATGAGTCGTTGTGCATCGGTACGAATTATTTTTACCAATGATTGTATCGGCAGTTTACTTACTACATTAATGTAAATAGTGTGTGATGGAAAGCTTCCGTAATCACGCAGCTCCACTTTAATGGGATGAAAAGCCATAGCGATCATGTTAAGTCGATTCACCAATCGTTCTTCCATTAATTCGTACTGCAGAAAATTCGCCAATGTAATATGTGGCTTGCCCCATTTTGCATGATCAGACTTGTACTTTTCTGAAAATTCTGTTTTCACCTTTACAATACGGTTCCATAATTCTTCATGCGGACTTAATACCAGCAGGTATTCGTACACCCTGTACCCCGGGATGGTTGTTGTTGTGAGTGATTGTAATTGCATAACGAACGATTTTAGATTTTTGATTTACGATTTGTGATGTGCATACGTATTACTCTCTGCTGCATTGCTTGTGTTGATTCAATACATCAGCTGTGCAAAAGATGCACAAATAGTTCGGTCTGTTTGTAGTGTAAGTCAATCAGCGTACTGACTGATGGGGAGTGTTTGAAGTAACGGTTTCAAAAAAATATTTCCTGAAACCGCACTACTAAATTACTAAAAGTTTTAGCTTTACCAAACTTTCTTACGAACCCAGACATATTTTTTTATCACCACTCTTTGCATTACGGGAGTTAAATTATTTTTTTATGGATGGGGAAGATTTTTTTGGTGCTGCTTACAAAGGCAGCAAACAGTTTACACAGCAACAGGTAAAGACCGCCAACGCTACGGGCTTTGGTGCAGCAGCCGACGACTATGCTGAACGTGGTATTGACTTAAATGAACAGCTGATCAAAAACAAACCGGCGACGTTCTTTTTTAAAATGAAAGGCGATGCGATGCAGCAGGCGGGCATTTTTGATGGCGATATTTTGATTGTTGATCGTTCATTGAAATTAGTGAATGGAAAAATTATTGTTGCAGTGCTCAATGGTGAGTTGCTGGTGCGACGATTTCATAAAAATTTTTCATCGGCCTTTTTAATACCGGAGAATACAAGATACAAACCGGTGAATTTGGCAGAGTTTAGTGATTTTAAAGTGTGGGGGGTGGTTGTGCATTCAATTCGGTCTCTGGCCTGAAGGCCAGAGCAAGTCAGGCCAGAGTATAAAATATTTTCATGTCAATGCTTAAAATATGGATTCACTTGGTGTGGGCTACAAAAAGTCGCAAGCCGCTCTTAGATAAAAGCATCCGTCAGAAAGTGTGGCAGCATATGCGTAGCAATGCACAGGAGAAACAAATTCATGTCGATTTTATTAATGGGCATGTTGACCATGTACACATACTTCTTTCTTTGAATGCAGATCAAACAATTGCCAAAACAGTGCAATTGATCAAAGGCGAGAGTTCCTTTTAGATCAATAAACATAATTTATGCAGTAAAAAGTTTGAATGGCAGGATGATTATTTCGCTGTATCTGTAAGTGAATCAGGTGTAAATGCAGTAAGAGAATATATTAAGAACCAGGAAGCGCATCATGCAATGAAAACATTTCAACAGGAGTATGATGAGTTTATGAGGAAATATGGATTTCAATTAATGAAAGAATCTCTGGGCTAAAGCCCAGAGCTAGTCAAACATATACACATGCAACAACACAAAGAGGCTATTGACTTGCTCCAGCCTTCTGATTCGCTCCAGCCTTCAGGCTGGAGATATAAGAATGAACATCATCAAATGGGCTTTAGCCCATTTTCAACGATGTATGCCATTGTTGATTGCAACAATTTCTATTGCTCCTGCGAACGATTATTCAAACCACACCTGGATAACAAACCAGTTGTTGTACTCAGTAATAACGATGGCTGTATTATTAGCCGCAGCGATGAAGCGAAGTTGTTGGGTGTGGATATGGCCGGACCTTATTTTATGGCAAAGCCACTAATTAAAAAACATGATGTAGCTGTGTTCAGCAGCAACTACAATCTCTATGGCGATCTGAGTATGCGGGTGATGGATACGTTACGTGCCATCATTGGCGAACAGCATGTGGAAGTGTATTCGGTAGATGAAGCATTTGTGGATCTGAGCATGTTCCCAACAGAAGAACTGGATCGTATTGCACGTGATATGAAAGCAACGGTAGAACAATGGACCGGCATTAAAGTATCCATCGGTGTGGCACCAACCAAAGTATTATCAAAACTTGCGAATCGCTTATCAAAAAAGAATAAAGAAAAATCAGGTGGTGTGATTGTGCTGGATACGATGGAGAAAATAAAAAAAGCATTAGCCATAACTCCGGTGGGTGATATATGGGGAGTGGGTGGCCAGTATGCAAAGAAATTAAAAGAACAATGGTTTATTGATGATGCGTTGCAGCTAAGTAAAATGAGCGAAGAATTTGGTCGGCTGCATTTAGGCGGCGTGGTTGGTATGCGGCTGATACGGGAGCTGAATGGTATTGCATCGAAAGACATGGAAGATGAACTTGTAACAAAAAAAATGATCGCTACCACACGCATGTTCGGCAGCCCTGTTGATAACATTAACGATATTAAAGAGGCCGTTGCTACCTATACGTCAAGGGCTGCCGAAAAATTAAGACGACAATACAGCGCTGCCAGCATCATCAGCATATTCGTAGTGTCGAAAGAAGAAAACCATAATGCCACATTCAACCGTGGCATTACACACAGCAGGTATACCACTTTGCCTGTTGCTACCTCCTTCACCAATGAATTGATCAAGCCTGCCGTTGCAATGGTTGATGGTTTATTTAAAGAAGGAAAACTGTACAAAAAAGCAGGCGTGATGTTGAGCGGTCTTGTTCCTGATACATCAATCCAGGGAAATTTATTTCTTCCCGAAACAAAAAACAATAGCCGGTTGCTGATGGATATGATCGACAATATCAACTTCAGTCAACGGGATGATGTGTTGAAGTTTGCAGCAAGCGGCACTACCAGAGACTGGAAGATGCGGCAGGAATTACGCAGTCCACGCTATACAACAAGATGGGAGGAGTTGTATGAAGTGAAGTGAAAATCCGAACTCCCAAAGAGTCTTTAAAACAAACTGCTTTGTGAAACATTGCCCTCAATAAACTTCGGCTTCATTAAATTCAATCCCATTTCTTTATTCATTTGATCCACTAAATAAACTGTCAGCTCCGGCGATGTTGCTTCATCGTGCATGTGCATAAAGAAATAAGTTTCTTCAATGCCTTGTTTCATCCAATGCTTCATGTGCTCCACCCATGCATCACAACGGGTATAATCTGATTTGTGTAAACTGTTACCTACATAACGTATGAATACTTTGGGAACAGTAAGATGCATATGTGCACAATCTCTGCGCCCTGCAGTATCGGTGATGACTGCTCCAATGTTCAGCTGTTTTAAAGTGCTGAAGAGTTCGTTCCGTATTTCTTCTTTACCAAACCAATCGGGATGACGAACTTCTAAAAAGAACTGCAGGTCTTTCGGCAGTGATGCCATGTAATCAAACAACTCATTTTTTCGTTTCGGAGAAAACGTATCGCTCACCTGCACGAAGATGGGACCCAAATGTTCTTCAAACCCTACAATTCCACGAAAGAATTCATTCGTAATAAAATCTTTTCCTTTTAACGAGCCACGATGCGTAACACCTTGGTACATCTTGGGACAAAACTTAAAGTCTTTTCCTTTTGCTGCCTCTGCCCATTTGCGTGTGCCCACTTCACCATATACTTTGTAATGTGTGGCGTTCAGTTCAATACTATTGTAATGTTCAACATAGTGTTTCAGAAAATCTTTCTCTTTTGTTTTCGGCGGATAGATCTTGCCCACCCATTCTGTTCGTCCCCATTTAGCACAGCCGAGATATACTTTTGATTCTTTCACTGCTTTGCCGCTGAGTACATTTTTATTAAATGCAGGTTCGGAAGGCAACGAGAAATCGATCGTGTCTAATAACTGTTCATCAACCCGTCCAAATTCCATGGTTCAATCTTTTTTCAAATCTACATATCCTGCAACTATTGTAACTTTCGGTTATGCGATTTTTCTTCATTTTCCTGCTTTGCTGCCATAGTGCTCTTGCACAACAGCCAAATATCATTTACATCATGAGTGATGATCATGATAACGATGCCATTAGTGCATACAACAAACATTTTATTCAAACGCCCAATATCGATCGGCTGGCAAAAGAAGGTGTTCGTTTCAACAGAGCATTTGTTGGCAACTCCATTTGTGCACCTGCACGTGCCACATTATTAACCGGTCAGCATTCGCATAAAAACGGAGTGAAAGATAATCGCACTCCCTTTGATACAACGAAGACTACCATCGGTCATCATTTGCGCAATGCCGGTTATCAAACTGCATTGATCGGCAAATGGCATTTGCATTCACGGCCACAGGGTTTTGATCATTGGAGAATATTACCTGGTATGGGTCAGTATCATGATACAAGAATGATCTTAATGAGCGGTGACACCATTACCACCAAAGGTTATTCAGCTGATGTAATTACTGATGAT
>CAWHOR010000054.1:0-6752 GCA_963830845.1 uncultured Bacteroidota bacterium
CGCTAAGAAACTAACAACTGAAGCATCGAAGCACCAGGCGTACCTACGGTACGCAAACAACCAATTTAACTCTCTCTACCCATCAATTGTGCCGACGGCACAAAACATCTTGCATGTGTAACAAAAATTTTTTTGAACATTTATTACTCTTAACGATATCAATATAATTGCAGCGGCCTTGTTCCGGAGGAACAATTGATCGGTAGAACATTCAGTCAAGAGGATTTCCGTGCCGTAGGTACGGTTGGATTAAGCTTTTGAATAAAACAAACGAGCCGAGGTATTTTACCCCGGCTCGTTCTATTGCAATATTTCAGGCCTCTTCAACGTCCCGACCCCTATTAATTCAAACTTCTGAAATCCACCGGCACTAATTTACTTACACCGGCTTCCTGCATGGTTACACCATAGATCACATCCACAGCACCCATTGTTTGTTTGTTATGCGTTACAATGATGAACTGTGAATTGTCACTGAACTGGCGGATCATGTTGGTGAACTTACCAACGTTGGCATCATCCAGCGGTGCATCCACCTCATCCAGAATACAGAACGGAGCAGGCTTAATCAGATAGATCGCAAACAACATTGCTGTTGCGGTTAATGTTTTCTCACCACCACTCAACTGAGAGATGCTGCTTGGACGTTTACCTTTTGGTTTGGCAATGATGTCAATACCGGTATCAGCAAGGTTCTCCGGATTTTCCAACACCATGTCAGCCGTATCTTCTTCTGTAAACAATGCCTTAAATACTTTCTGGAAATTTTCACGCACCTGGTTAAAGGTTTCGAGGAAACGTTGGTTGGCCGTTGCTTCCACTTCCTGGATGGTTTGCAACAACGATTCTTTTGCAGTTACCAGATCATTCTTTTGTTCAAGAATAAATTCGTAACGCTTGCGCATTTCTTCAAATGCTTCGATCGCTGTCGGGTTTACTTCACCCAGATTTTCCAAACGCTTTTTCATCCGATCAACCTTGGCTTGTAATTCTTCCAATGGTTCTTCGCCTGTGCGTTCTTCTTCAATTACTTCTTCAAGATTTACTTTAAACTCAACCAGTAAACGTTCTTTGGTTCCGCTTAACTGCAACTTCAGTTCAGTGAGTTTATCTTTTATTTCATTGAGCAAATGATCAACCTGCTCTTTCTCTTTTTGTTTGTGACGAAGCTCGCTTTCTTTTTCACCCAATACATTCCGCAGATTATAATAGTACTGATCTGCTTCGTTAAGTTTGCGCTCTTCTGTTTCTTTATTCTGTAACAATGTTACCAATCCATCCTGTGCTTCCAGCAACATCACTTCGCTTTCGTTGATCTGGTTCGCCGCTTCTTCCAACGCTGCTGAATTGGTGGTGATCTGTAATTGCAGATCCTGGAATTGATTTTGTTTGAATTCAAATTCCTGTTTCAACGCTGTTACACGACTTTGCTGACGGGTTACATTCAGGTTATAATCGTTGTACGATTGATTGGCTTCGTTGTATTGTTGTTCAGCAGCGGTAAACTCCTGTTCAATTAGTTCCAGCTTGCCGGCGAGTTCATCTAACTGCGAATTGTATTTCTCCAGTTCATCACGGTACACCTGTTGATTTTCCAGCACTTCTTCCTGTTGCAGTTCAAGGTCTTCCAAACGTTTGACAGCATTGGTTTCCATGCCTCGCAGGTTTTCCATACGGTTATCAATACCATATACCTGATTCACCAATTGATTGATGGCTGCTTCTGTTTGCTTAATGGCATTTTCTTTCAACTGCTCATTAAACCCGATCACTTCATTGTGACGCATTTGAATGGCATGCTTCAGATCCAACACCACTGTTTCCTGTGCTAAAATTTCTTCGTGTAAACGTTCGAGATTTTTTGCACGGCCGAGTTTCTTTCCTTCAAACAAACCAACACTGCCACCACTCAATGCATATTTACCTTTGAAGAACTTACCGCTCTTCTCCAGTACCACACCATCAAAATCAGTTGGTAAATTATTTTCATCGTCTGCAATCACTACCTGACCTAACAGATAGTTGATGAGCGATTGATATTTTGCTTCCACTTCCACAACACTCAATGCAGAAATCGTTCCTGCAGGAACATTGTTCAATACTGCCTGACCATTGAACTGATCGAGCATAAAGAAGTTTGCCTTTCCTTTTTGGTTGGCATGTAATAAGTGAACGGCTTTTAATGCATCACTCATATTCCCCACTACATAATAGTTGAGGTATTGCTCCAGCAGATTTTCAACTGCTGTTCTGTATTCTTCTTTACAATAGATCACATCACTCAACAACGGCGATTCAACATTCCACTCAGGATTGTTGTGTAAGAACTTCACACTGTCGGGATAACCTTCCATTGAATCAACCAAACTCTTCAACAGATCATGCTCATTCTTTTTTGAATCGAGTTTTCTGTTTTCATCAGCCAGCTGATTACGTAACCCTTCGAGTGCTTCCTGTGTTTGCAGTATCTGATCTTTGGTAAACGCATGTTGCTCCTGTAACTGTTGCAATTCTTCACGACAGTTATTCAGCTCATATTCTTTCTGCTCTTTTTCTTCTTCGAGTTGATGTAATTGTTGCTTGCGGTTTGTTTGTTCTTCTTTTAACTGGAAGATGGTACGTTGTAAGTTTTGTACCGATGTTTCGCCAACCGCAACATTCTTCTCTGCTTCAAACTGGCTGCGTTGAATCGCCTGGTTTTCTTTGCGAATTTCATCAATACCGCTACGCTTTTCATCAAACACTTTACGTGTGCTTTCAACGGCACTGCGTAAACTATCTAAGTTGCGAACCGAGATCATTCAACTTCGCATCTTCTTCTGCTATCTGCAGCTGCGTAAACTCAATGCTTTCTTCAATTCCTTTTAACTGTCCACCTGCTTTTTGCAAAAAGTCGTTGAGACTGGTTTCCTTTTCTTTCAGGTAATGCAAACGCTGCTGCGCAAGATTCTTTTCGTTTTCTTTCGAACGCAAGGCCTGTAGCATATCGTTGAACGAATGCTGCATTATTTGCAATTCCTTTTCCTTTTCAATGAACCCAACTTTTTCCTGCTCAATCGCTGCTTCTTCAGTTGCGATCTTTGCTTCCAGTTCTACTTTTTTATTTACTTCAGCATCGTGCTGTTCATTCAGGTCTTTCCAGGTAAGATTAAATCCTTCCAAAGCAGCCTTCGCCAATTCAATACTCACTTCACGATAATCTTTCTTGATCTCGTAATACTTCTCCGCTTTTTTGGCCTGGTTCTCTAATGTTTTCAACTGGTTGTTGATTTCAAACAACAGATCTTCAATACGTGCCAGATCCTGTTCGGTTGCATCCAGTTTATTCTTCGCTTCTTTTTTTCTTGTTTTGTAGATGGTGATACCGGCAGCCTGCTCCAACATACGGCGACGGCTGTTCTCCTTATCCTTGATGATATCATCCACCATGCCCAATTCAATGATGGCATAGCTATCGGTACTTACACCGGTATCGAGGAACAGGTTTTGGATATCCTTCAAACGACATTGCACATCGTTCAAACGGTATTCACTTTCGCCACTTTTATAAAACTTACGGGTAACGGTTACCGTACTGAATTCGGTGGGCAAGCAGGTTACGGGTATTCTCAAACGTCAAACTCACCTCGGCTAAACCCGAAGCGCTTCTTGTTTTTGAACCATTGAACACCAGGCTCTCCAGGTTTTCACTACGGAGATGACTGATCTTTTGCTCACCAATTACCCAGCGGATACTGTCAATGATATTACTCTTGCCGCAGCCATTGGGGCCAATGATGCCGGTTACACCCTCATCAAAACTAACCACAGTTTTATCGGCAAAACTTTTAAAACCCTTGATTTCTAAGCTCTTTAAACGCACTATTTTTCAATTTAGGAAGGCGACAAATATAGGAGATTAAGATTGGAATAAACTTTTACAGTTTTTGCATCTTATCAACAGTTTTCCATAGGTTTTCAACAAGAACAATGTTTTGTTTGTACTATCGTTGCTTTGTGTTAACTGGAGATATTTGGACATTTTTTGGTTGTGAGCCGCAGGTTTTTATACCTGCCACGCTTTCTTTTTTGCGGGGGCATCTTCGTTGCCACGTGCAGACGTCACGGTCTGCATCCCGACATTTACCGTCGGGAATCGCTTGTACTTTCTGGTCTTATATCAACAGACCGAAATTTTACTAATCCCGATTTCATTTAAAGAAGACTCCTACGGAGTCGCCCCTGATTATTGATTAATTTTAGAAACGGGGAGCCACTACGTGGCCAAAACAACACATCACACCCTATTCCATTATTTGTTACCAATGGTAAGAATCCCGTCCCGTAGGGACAATCTGTTTATAGAAAACAAATAAACAGGCATCTCCGCTCCGTAGGAGCGGCCTGTTTTCAAACATTCATTAAGAAAGAATACCTCTCCTGAAGTGCATCCTGTTTTTAGAACTATTTTGCAGCACAACGGTTATTGAACATATGTATGCAGTTTTAACCATCATCCGCTATAAAAAACGGTTCATTTATTTCGCTTTGCTGGCCATGGCCATCCATCGGCTGCCACTTTGGTTCAACCGGCGGCTACGTTTTTACAAACTGTTGGGCTGCGGCAAGGGCGGCACCTTCAGCAAAACACCCGACTGGCAGCAATGGGGAGCATTGGTGGTGATGGAAAAGAAAGACCTGACCGGTTTTTCAGATAAAGAGCATTTGCAGCAACTGGCTTACGGAAGCTTTATACCCCGCTGGTGGCGCTTTTTTGGCTGCCAAACTCAAACCTTTTTGCTGGAGCCGATTGAAGCACATGGAAGCTGGGACGGGAAACAGGCCTTTGGTGAACTGCCGGCAAAATCGGATTATGAAGGACCCGTTGCGGTGATAACCCGGGCCACCATCAACGCCGATAAACGCTCCCGTTTTTGGGAACACGTGGAAGCTGTGTCGAACGAAATGCGGAAAGCAGAAGGTTTTCAATTTTCAGTAGGTATTGGCGAAAACCCCTGGAACAAACAGGCAACTTTCTCCGTTTGGCAAAGCAAGGAACACATGAAGCAGTTTGCCTACAAAATGCCGAAGCATGCCGATGTGATTCAAAAAACAAGAAAAGAGAAATGGTATAGTGAGGATATGTTTGTAAGGTTTAAGGTATTGGGGAGTTGGTAGAAATTAAACCAATGGCATCAGCAGCAATACAAATGAACACTATACAGGAGTTAATTTTCAGGATTACTTTTTTTGCATATTTTCACGTAGTAGTAAATACAAACATTGGCTGTAACTTTTATGAAGCACCATAATACATTAATCATTTTTTTTATTGCGCTGTCGTATATTTTTTTTAGCTGTGGCACAAACAATGAAAAGCCAACTAATAAGATGTCTCCCACTTCCGCTCCCCTCGTTGACACTACAAAGTTTTATCCTGTAAATAGCAATGATAGTTTACAACCTATATACAGAGAGACCGCAAAATTTCTTTGGCAGACATATGTTCCGAAGTCGGGTCAGGCTGAAACTCAACAAGGAGAAATGATTCGTATCATAGAACGACTCGACAATGAAATTCGAGGAAATGCAAAAGCTAACTGGAATGATCAATTTGTGATTTTAGGTAATTCTCTCCGTGATAGCTTAATTCAATCACAAACATTTCCAGAAGAAATCAAAAATGAAATAAAAGCTGATATAGACAGTTTAACACGAAACGAAGATGAGCTCTTTCTTGAAGATGCCATTTACGACCGAATAACACGCAGAATTATTGAATGGTATTGGCGACACAAGCAAGAAATAAGACATGTCGCAAATCCTAAATTGAAGATATAATAAAGCTATAGCCAACACATTTGTTGGCACAAGCGAGCACCTCGATACATAGCCGCTTCCTCTCAACAAACTTGATTCCGTTATTCACTTTTGCTAAAGGTCAATAATTAAAGCCGTAATCTTGCAGCCATTTATATGTCTAGCTTCTCCACATCGTTATTTCATCATCAACAAACCATACAATATGGTTTCGCAGTTCGTCAGTTCGCATGATGTGCGCTTGCTGGGCGATCTTGATTTTGATTTTCCGGAAGGCACACATGCAATTGGCCGATTAGATAATCATTCAGAAGGATTATTGATTTTAACTACCAATAAAAAAGTAACAAGATTACTGTTTGATCCAAAGAAAAAACATGAACGTTCTTACCTCATTATGGTGAAGAATATTGTTACACCCGATCTGTTGGAACAATTAAGAACAGGTGTTTCGATTCCTGTTACAACCGGTGAAGATTATATCGCTGTTCCCACTTCCATTGAAATTGTAGAAAATGTAAAAGATCATTATGTGCACATGGATGATGTGCGGCAGCAATATCCACACACCTGGATGTTGATGACATTAACGGAAGGCAAATTTCACCAGGTGCGAAAAATGTGTTTGGCGATTCAACGACGTTGCCTGCGTTTAATCCGTATTTCCATTGGCAATTTAAAACTCGGCGATCTGCCACCAGGTGCTGTGAAGGAGATGGATGAAAAAGAATTTTTTGAGTTGATTGGGATTGAATATGCTGCTTAAGCAAACATCACCAGCTTTCAGCACCCACCCCTTTTAACTGCTTTCTGTGCAACACCCTGACTTCCCCTCCCGGGGAGGGGATAGATAATCTCTCCGCTCCTTAATGTTCACAGCCGATGAACAACAAACTACAGACGAATACAGATTTGCAGCCCGGCATTCACCATTGACTACTCACTATTCACCA
>CAWHOR010000055.1:0-12140 GCA_963830845.1 uncultured Bacteroidota bacterium
GGTATTGCTGCCGGTTTATTGCTGGGCTGGTTACGGCTCGATCTGCAACACAGCAAGCATGTCGATTATATCAAGTTCCTCAACAGCAAAGTAATTTCCCCCATGCAATTTTTTCCGCTTGAACGGTTGTTGATGGCATTGGGTTATGCAAGCCTGCTGTTGTTATTGATACGCATCAAACTATTACACTGGTTGTGGGAGGCACTTGCAGCAACGGGGCGGCTTGCGCTTACCAATTACCTGATGCAAACCATTCTTTGTACACTCTTCTTTTATGGATATGGGTTTGGGTACTTTGGAAGATTATCACAAACGCAACTGTATTTTTTCGTTGCAGAAATATGGATCGTTCAATTGGTATTCTCCGTTTTCTGGTTAAGGTTTTATCAATACGGGCCGGTGGAATGGCTATGGCGATGCCTTGTTTACCGGAAACGTTTTTCAAATAAAAAGGAAAACGCATAACAACCAGTAACCATTTTTGAAACAACTCAAACTTTATTTCATGCAAACATATACAGCCGATAATCACCTGAAGCCGGTTCAGCAGGCAGAGCGAATTAAATCAATTGACATGATACGGGGATTTGCACTGCTTGGCATTTTACTTATGAACATCCCCGGCTTTGGGATCAACTGGGATGCTTTTTATAAAATTGCAACCGGACCGGAAAACACAACAAACTTTTACACACTGGCAGTGATCGCCACGTTCTTTGAAGGTACTATGCGTGGACTTTTTTCAATGCTTTTTGGTGCAGGCATGATCTTGTTTACGCTCAACAAAAAAGAAACGGCCGTTGGCCCCACTGTTACTGAATACTACTACCGCCGTTTACTGTGGCTGGTTTTATTCGGCGTATTCAATGCCTATGTTTTACTTTGGTTTGGCGACATTCTCTTTTACTATGGTTTGTGTGGTATGTTGCTGTATGCATTCCGAAATACAAATCCAAAATGGCTATTGGTGCTGGGTTTTGTTTGCATGGGCGCCACCATGCTGAAACAGCAATTGAACTGGAATGAAACAACAGAAAAACGGAAAGCCTACAACGAAGCAGTGGCAGTAAGCAAAACAGGTAAACAATTAAGTGAAGAGCAACAGGTGGCAAAAGAAGAATGGACTGAAATGGAAAAAAGAAGAAAGCCCGATACCACTTATATGAATCGCAATCTGCGGACAATGCAATCGGGTTATGTGGCCATTTATCAATACTGGATTCCTAAGAATGCAGACAGTGAAATATGGGGTATGTATCACCAATGGTTTTGGGATGGTTTAACCATGATGTTCATTGGCATGGCATTGTTTGGGTGGGGGTTCTTCAGCAATAAACTTTCTACATCTACCTATGCAATGTGGCTGTTTGTAGGTTATGGAATCGGCATACCGATCAGTTGGTTTGTGTTTAAAGTGGGTATGCTGGAAGAAACAAGAAACATCGGGCTTTATGCCGATCGCTATTTTGCACATCATAATCTCTTATATGACGTAAGGAGAATTTTGCTGTCGCTGGGTCACGCAAGTTTACTAATGATTGTTTTCAGGAGTAACATCGTACCATGGCTTATGAAAGCGTTGGCAAATGTGGGGCAACTTGCCTTCACCAACTATCTCATGCAATCGATTATTTGCACATGGTTCTTTTACGGATATGGATTTGGGTGGTATAACAAACTGCAGTTTTATGAACTGTACTATGTTGTAGTTGCTGTATGGATCTTTCAGATCATCTTCTCAACGATCTGGTTAAAGTTTTTCCGGTTTGGTCCGTTTGAATGGCTGTGGCGCTCACTCACCTATTGGCAACTGCAACCCATGAAGAAATAGAAATCTCAATACAAAGAAAGAGAAAGCCCCATCGATCATGATCGATGGGGCTTTGTTATGATACGCTTCATTCAGCACGATCCTTTATCGCTTCACAGGAGTATAATATTTTAATGCCTGTGGCATGTGGCGTTGTAAATTTGCAATCCGTGTTTCATCAGCCGGGTGACTGCTTAAAAACTCAGGAGGTTTTTGACCACCTGCTGCTGCCATCCGCTGCCATAAAGGAATTGCTTCCTGCGGATTGTAACCTGCCATTGCAGAGAAATAAAGACCGTACTGATCAGCTTCGTTTTCATCTTTACGTGAAAAAGGCAGCATTACACCTACCGTAGTTCCAACACCATAGGCTGTCATAAACATATTTTGTGTTTCAGCCGGTTTGTTTGCCATCGCAATTTGCAACGCTGCTCCACCTAATTGCTGTAATAATCCCTGACTCATACGCTGACTGCCATGTTGTGCAACAGCATGTGCAATTTCATGACCTATTACCACAGCTAATGCTGCCTCATTTTGTGTAATAGGTAACAGCCCTGTGTATACAACTACTTTTCCCCCTGGCATGCACCATGCATTCGCCTCTTTGTTATCAATGAGATTGAATTCCCATTTGTAGCCATCCAATACTTCGCCAAGTCCTTTACCTGTATAATACGTTTGAATGGCAGAGGCAATTCGTGTACCAATACGACGCACCATTTCCGCATCCTTGTTTACACTTGCACTCACCACTTTGTTTTCACTCAAAAAAGAATTGTATTGCTGCTGTGCCATTGTTTGCAATTCAGTTTCTGATACCAGACTTAATTGCTTACGACCTGTCACCATGTTTTGCGTACAACCGATAAAAAGGGTTGCAACCATTAAAGAAAGTACCAGCTGTTTCATTGTTTCGTTTTTTAAGTATGTACTATTTCCATGCCACCAATTGCTTCTGCCAAAAAAGTAAGGTGATTTTATGGCTAAAATAAGAAAAAAAGCAGCTTTTGTAAAGGTTCGGTTGAAGGCACCTCAATTTGTTATACAATTTTGCCGAAAGTTTATATAGTTTACTGTTTATTGAAAGCATGCTTGATGCATTACTAAAGTTTTAGAGTTCGGCCATTTCAAAAAAATAGTATACAAGCATAAGGCTGGCTGATAAATTATACTACAACGGGTGTCAATATCCTCTGTTATTACAAGCTTACCGATACATTTTTACTAACAAATGATGTTGATGGCATGGTGCTTGTTTAACAACCTCCGTTATCAGAATTGTTCACTTTACATTTTTATAGTATGAAAACAAAAAGAGTCGATTTCATTTTTCTGCTCGCAACAGTGTTTGCATTAACAGCTTTTGTATTTCAAACAGGAGGCGCCATTGAAGGACGTGTAGTGCCATCAACAAAAGCACTGAAAGCTTATGCTATCGCAGGAAAAGATACCAGCATCTGTACTATAATCAACGGAACATTTCAGTTGGCAAAGTTAAAACCGGGCAACTATGCGTTAGTAATTGAAGCAGTTGAACCCTATACACATCATTTCATGAAAGATATTCAGGTGCGAAATGCTGAAACAACCAATGTGGGTGAAATACAATTGCAATTAAAATAGTGCTTGCAAAAACATATTCATTTCGTTCTCAAAAAATCATGCATCTGCAATTACATCCTTTTTTGTAACATAACTCGCTGTGGAGCAGGCTGTAAAAAAAACTAAACAACGTAATTCATCATTATCGTAAATATCCCTGACATTATTGCTGTGGAAAAGTTAGTGCGATGAAACTCAGGTCATTAACCTGTCAGCGTAGTTTTACATCTGCGTTTGTTAGGATTAGCAGAAATGTGCGTCTACTTTTGTATCCGCATCTCACATACATCGATGCCGTCAGTTACAAGTAAAACTCATTCATCCTTTTTTGTAACTGTTTTTCCCTCCAATACTTTATTGAAAAACTGCTATAAGAGATCCATTCCCTATGAGTATTTCTTTACGAAAAAAAACAGAATGAAACGAACTCATTGGAAACAGATTGTTTGGTGCAGTATGTTCTTACTTACCATCAACCAATTATATGCGAAAACACCACAGCCACATACTGAATTGTTGTTGCATGCAAGTGTACACGATTCGTTGATCGCAAAGTCAGCACTTCCAACACAGGTAACCACTATCTCTGTTCAACTGCAAAAAACAGTTCAACCTTTCGTGGAAACCTACTTAGAAGAACATGCTGACTTACTTGAAGAAATTAAAGAACAAAACAGCAGCTCATTCAAAACCATTGAAAGAATATTGGTGAAGCGGGGCATTCCAGCTGAATTGATATATCTCGCTGTAGTGGAATCAAAATTAAAAAACAAAGCTACCTCAGGCGCCGGAGCAGCTGGTATCTGGCAACTGATGCCTGCTACTGCCAGATCATTAGGGTTACGTGTAACAACTAAAACAGATGAACGCAGATACATTGTTCAAAGCTCTGTTGCCGCTGCAAACTATCTGAATGATTTGTACAAACAGTTTGATGACTGGTTACTCGTGATCGCTGCTTACAATTGCGGTGCAGGCAATGTGTACAAAGCCATCAAACAATCGGGCAGCCGTGAGTTCTGGAAAATACAACGTTTTTTGCCTGCTGAAACCAGTAATCATGTAAAACGTTTTATTGCCACACACTACTATTATGAAGGAGAAGGAAGCGTTGTTACCCTAACAAAAAAAGAACGTCTTGTTTACCTTGCAGCAATCGAGGAATTGCCAATGGTAGAAAAGAAATCAAACAACGATCCTTCATCCCGTAATCATCCACTCAATTGGGTAGTGATTGCACAACATGATGGAGAGCTGATTGTTGAACTACGGAAATAAACGAATTGGAAACGCTGTCAATAGAAAAAGCAACTGCAAGGATGCAGTTGCTTTTTTATTTATGTTCTGCCGATTTGATAACACTCAGTTTTATCCCTGCATCTATTGCTGCTGTACAAAATGCCAGCACACACCTGCCATGTCAATTACATTTACTTCACGGCCGTATGGCTGCTGCGTAATTTCTCCAATGCGGACACCATACCTCTCCGGCAATTGCTTTGCAATTACCTCTGCACGAAAAGCCTCTACATCTTCTACTCCAACAGTGAGCATAAAATTTTCAGCAAACGCTTTGTTATCGTAGCGTTGTAAAATAAAAGCTGAACCGTTGTTATCGAACCCGGCATAATCGCCCATATCCCAAACGAGTGTAAAACCCAGCTCCTGAAAAAAATCCCGTGCCTGTTCAAAGTTACCACCCGATGGTATAAATGGACGCAGCGATAAAAATTTCATGTGTTACTTGTTTACTTAAAGTTACAATCCAGCAATTATTTATAACCGTTTCATAAAATAAAAAATCATTGTTCTGGAAACAATAAAGCCCAATCGCTCATACACTGCAATGGCCCGCTCGTTATCGGCCCGTACATGCAGGAAAGGTTGTTGATCATTGCTTAATATGATCTGCATTTGATGTTGCATCAGTGCAGATGCATAGCCTTTTCCTAAATGATCAGGATGTGTACACACAGCACTTAACTCCGTATAATTGTCAACGTGTAATCGCTGCCCCGTCATTGCAACTAAATTTCCATGTACAAAAATGCCGTGGTAATAACCAAAGTCGATCGTTCGTTTATCAAACGGACCGGGCCTGGTTAATTTCACCAGTTCGATCATTGCATCAACATGCGCATCGTTTAGCGGAAGAATCGTTGAAAAATCTCCTTCGATCTTTGCATTCCCTTCATATACAAACTGAAGACCTTTTATTTCGTGTTGCAGTTGCCATCCTTTCGGCGTGTCAATTGGCGTTGGTTTTGCATACAAAATTCTTCTGCCCGCAGGAAGTAATGCATGGAGTTCTTCAAACCCGGTTGTATAGTCTTCGGGGAAACCTGCATAGGGTGATACAGCTTCATCAAAATATTTCACATCGTTCGTACCGAAGCTGAGATGGTGATCGCCGGTTGATAAGGCATTAAAGACGGGATTTTGCAAGAGATCGTTCACCCCGCAAATGTAACAAGAATAAAAAACCAAAAACACCCCCGATCATCCAGTGTTGGTCTATTGCTGCTCTTTGCTTGTTTTCGGCTGCTCTTTTGGTGCCGGCTGTTTTGGTTTGGGGGCATCTTTTTGTATGCGGATGATCTTACGAATGATCTCTGCCACAGGTGCACCTATTCCTAACCGTTGTGCATTGGAGTTGGCCGGAACAGCCATCCGGTTCACGGGGTCAAACAATAAATATTGCCCATCCTGCATACCTGCCGAATCAAGTGTTCCCTTTGGAACATACAATTGTATTTTCACCTGCTTGTAACCGTTAGGGAAATAGCGCAGGTAATATCCTCCCTGCTGTTTATACCATTGCTCTTTATGATAATCTGCACGATGCACGCTTGATTGTTCACGCAGCACTGCTACCCGTTCAAATGCTTCATACGAGCTGTTCCCTGTTTCAAAGAGTCGTTTCATACTCACCTGTGCACCACTGATACGTGCGTCGGGCAATGTCTTTGCAACATCTTTCACAACCCCCATCACGCCACCTTTCAATTGGAATATCTGCTTTTTTGTTAAGAGTTGTTGTGCCGTTAATTGTACCGGCCATGAAAGTTTATTGTAATCGGAACCACTTACAACCGACCATAACAGCAGTTGGATATTTTTTTGATCCAGCTGCGGCTTTTGCAACGAAGTTCGTAACACGGTTTCTACAATTTCTTTCCGGTGTGTTTGCAACGGACGTTGTAAATAAGCATCCCTGTCGGACGGATCGGGTGTGCCGGGTTACAGACAGTAACTTTTATAATTGGCTTCATAATAACCTTCTGCCAATACAATCTCACCTTCTTCTGTTTGGTGCAAATCGGTTAACGGTTGCGGTTGTTCGTTTATTACCATCGTGTCGATCAACAATACTTCCGCAGGTTTTACCTGTTGTATTTGTTTACGATTCGTGCTGAGATGATCTGGTGAAACAGTAGCGCAGGCTGTTACAAAAAGAAGCAACCATACATGTTTGAGTAGAGTTGTGGGCATAGGGTACGTTTTAGTGACCAATGATTGACAGAGTATATTTTCTGTAAAAGGCAAATACAGTTACAAAATAGAAAACGTCTGTTTGATTTGAAAATTGCCGGCCGCAAAACATTGTTAAGATTAAAAAGCGCCGTGAATGACAGGTTTTTGCACCTTTTCCCACTGTACCTGTTCACACATTTTCGATTGATTGCTTTAAATGTGTCAGCAATTTCAGTTCACGCATATTTTGTTTCAGGATCACCCATGCCAGCACAAGCAGACTTCCAAATCCTGAAAAAAGCAAGTAGTAATAAAATCCTTTTGTAAACTGTTCCTGAAACACCGGCAGTAATAATACAAACCCAATGGTATATGCTATATACAGCAACGGCGTTATAAAGAGATGAATAATGCGGCGATGCCGGTAAAATTCAGTTAGCTGTTTACTGTAAGCGTTGAAATCAATACGCATATCAATCTGCCGCAACTTTTTGAAACTGATGAATTCAATACTGATCCGTATAAGCATCGAAACAATCATCAGTAACAAACCCATGGAAAAACGATTAAATGTTGTACCCGCATACGTTGCAAAATACCAGATGATCACTGCAACCGTGAGCGACAGTATGCCAATGGTAAAACGAAATTTGGTTTTCAATTGTTTTGCCTTTTGCTCAGCTAACCTGATAAGGTTTTCGGGTTGAGGCCTTTGTGCATGGGAAGCGGGTTGCTGTTGCCATGCTTCTTCTAAATCAGTAAAAGGTATCATAATTGTACACAAGTTGAAAGTTGTTTTTTAATTCGGTGGATCCGCACACGCAGTGTTTCTTCGGTACTACCCACCACTTCTGCAATAGCACTGTACTCCAATCCTTCCAGTACCATCAGGATAATCATCTTACCCGTTTCATCTAACTGCTGAATACAGCCATACATTTTCTTTAACCGTTCTTCCATTACAGGATTGTATTCTTCAGCCGCTACATCGGGCAACTGTTCGGTTTTAATTTCTTTCTTAACAGCCGGCTTGCGCAAATGCAACAGACAGGTATTTACAGCGATCCGGTAAAGCCATGTACTTACTTTCGACTCTCCCCGAAAATCATCGAGATGTTGCCATACTTTCAGAAAAATTTCCTGTGTGGCGTCGGCCGCCATTCCTTCATGCCCGTTGAAATAACCTTTGCACAGCCGGTACACTTTATCGTAGTGTGTTTGATAGATCTTATTAAACAGTTCCTGTTCTGCCACGTTACTGAATGTTTTCGTTGATTTTAGTTAAATACCATTCCGGTTGATCATACATTACAAAGTGAGCCGACTTGTCTGCATAATGAATCACTTTGTTGCCCAGCTTTGCATATTGTTCGTTGTATGTTTTTTCGATCATTGTTTTGCTGGGATGTGTAGCAGCCAGTATCACTACCGGAATTTTGATATTGGCCACCTCTTCACGCAGATCCAATTTAAGCAAATCAATATAACCATATACATATGTTTTTTGATCGGCCATCATCATCCAGTTCACTACAGTTGCCTGCTTTTCTTTATTCAACATCATAAAAGCAGTTTGTTGCTCAGCCTGTTTCCGAAAACTGACACTATCCATCGCCAGCATTTGTTTGCTGTACGGATTATCATACTCCATACTGGCAGCATTGTAATTCGGCATCATCAGTGCTCCAGTGCAAGGCAATGCATCCACTGCAATTACTTTTTTAAACAGTGTTTGTTCCGTAGCAGCTAACCACAACCCTAATGTGCCACCCAAACTATGGCCAATGATCACTGCATTGTTCAATTTCTTTTCTTTTACATATGCTGCCACCTGGTCTTTTATTTTCGGCAACCATGGTTTTTCAATAGCCGGCACATTGCCAAAACCTGCAAAGGTGAACACATGACACTCGTATTGCTTTGATAAAACGGCTACTGTTTCATCAAACACTTCGCCGGTGCAGGCAAAACCGGGGAACAATAATACAGGGGCACCTTTACCGGTTACGGTTACACGAAACGCATTTTGTGCATTTGTGTGAAGAAGCAGTACAGTAAGGCTGAGAACGAAGAGAATTACATATTTTTTCATTGTTTCAAGTTTTAAAATTTCAGTTATGATACAGGGGTTACAGAATTGTTACAGGAAATCGAAAACTTTTTTTTAGCGTTGCAACTGCAGCACATACAGGCTCTCCTGTACAACCGAATATTAAGCCGCCGGAATTGAACCAGCTTTCTTATTTTGCACCTGCTTATGAGACGTTTTGAAGACAGTTACCGCCACAAAGGATTACGTAAAAAGTTAGTGGATGTGTTGCGCAGCAAAGGCATTACCGATGACCGGGTACTGGAAGCCATCAACAATCTCCCCCGTCATTATTTTTTAGATACGGCATTTGATGAAATTGCATACGAAGACCGTGCCTTCCCCATCGGTGAAGGACAAACCATTTCGCAACCCTATACCGTTGCTTACCAAACACAATTACTGGAAATAAAACCCTACGACAAAGTATTGGAAATAGGTACCGGCAGCGCTTACCAGGCATGTGTACTCGCCGAAATGAATGCACAGGTATTTACGATTGAGCGACAAAAAAAACTATTCGACTTCAATAAAACCGCTTTCCCTTTTTTAAAAAAACACCTCAACATCAAATTCTTTTTTGGTGATGGGTTTGAAGGCCTGCCCACCTATGCGCCGTTTGATAAAGTAATTATTACTGCGGCTGCACCCTTTGTACCACCGAAGTTGATCGATCAAATGAAAACCGGTGCAAAAATGGTGATCCCCGTTGATGAAGGCGATACCCAACGCATGAAACGGTTAACCAAACTGGCAGACGGCTCGTACAGCGAAGAGCTTTTCGAATCGTTTTCGTTTGTACCCATGCTGGGAGGAAAACAGAACGGATTGTAAATACACTTACCATTCCCTCAACTTCCTAACAGAAAAAGTAGCGCTGTACCCCGCAGCAAAACTCACCAATGAAGCCATTGGCCACCACGGCCGCCAGATGCTTCATTGATAAAGGTTATATTTATTCTCAAAACTGTATTTCGAATGCAAATCAAAATCAGTCGTTTTTCTTCAGCTTTGTTTCTTCATTTTAAGTGCAACGCTTTTTTCTACTAATGCAGCGGCGCAATTACGATCGGGCAACCCCATCCTCAAAGGTTGGTATGCCGATCCGGAAGCAGCTATTTTTGGAAACAACTACTGGATCTTCCCTACGTACTCAGCCAAATACAAAGAGCAGGTTTTCCTGGATGCATTTTCATCCAGCAATTTAGTAAGCTGGCAAAAGCATAGCCGCATATTAGATACCGGTGCAGTGAAGTGGGCGCACATGGCCATGTGGGCACCGGCTGTTATTCAAAAAGACAATCACTATTTTTTATTTTTTTCGGCGAATGATATTCAAAGTAAAGCACGCAACGGAATCAAAGATGATACACTCGGTGGTATCGGCATTGCTGTTGCCAACAAACCGGAAGGACCGTACAAAGATTATTTGGGAAAGCCGTTGATCAATCAATTCTATAACGGTGCACAACCCATTGATCAATTTGTTTTTCAGGATAAGGACGGACAGTATTATATCATCTACGGTGGATGGGGACATTGCAATATTGCAAAACTCAACAACGATTTTACAACCATCATTCCATTTAACGACGGTATAAAATTTAAAGAAATAACGCCCAAAGGATACGTTGAAGGACCGTTCATGTTTCTTCGAAATAATAAATACTATTTTATGTGGAGTGAAGGTGGCTGGACCGGGCCCGACTATTCAGTTGCATATGCCATTGCCGATTCTCCTTTTGGTCCGTTTGAACGGGTAGGAAAAATATTGCAACAGGATACTACGGTGGCAACAGGTGCAGGGCATCATTCGATCATGCATAACAAAGAAAAGGATCAATGGTATATTGTTTATCACCGCAGGCCGTTGGGTGAAACTGCTGCTAACAGTCGGGTTACCTGTATTGAAGAATTATCTTTTGATGAGAAGGGATTTATCAAGCCAGTTAAAATAACGTTTACAGGTGTGAAGGAACAAACGCTGAAGAGAAAGCGTTGATTATTTTCTTAGGGAATAAAAGTGTTGTGCCAGCACAACTACTCTTTCTTTTGTCTTGACACAAAAGAAACCCCGCCTGACTGTCGGGCAGGAAAAAGTACAAAACGGAACCCGATTTCGCATGAGGTCCGTCGAAGCGTCCTAATGATACTAATTACTACTGTGGTGAATTGCATTTGTAATTACACAATCATTCTATGTGTTGCAGCATGATTATTTTAGGTTCGTCCGAGATAAAGTTTATGCGGGCATCGAATACCTCGCGACAATGCCCGCAACGCACCATCCCTTGATGTGCGTCGAGTTGTGTATACGCAACCTTAAAACGTGTATCGCAATGCGGGCAGAGGGTGGTGCCGTCCATGATGATCCTAGCGCTTACGTCCAAGCAGACAAGACCAGCCGTCTTCAAAAACTGGTGGGTTCAGATCGAACCATTGACCATAGATGGCCATCACATCCTCAGCCTGCTCCTGCAAGATACCTGAGAGCACGATCTGTCCGCCTTGTTTGGTCGCACCTGCCAGTAGCGGCGCTAACATACGTAAAGGGTTGGTCAGGATGTTGGCGACCACCAAGTCGTATGTTGCTTTTGCATCACAACCATCGGGCAGGTAGAACGCGACATCATCGACCTGATTGGCGATGGCATTGTCACGACTAGCGACGACGGCTTGTTTGTCTACATCCACACCAACCGCATGCGCTGCGCCGAGTTTGATAGCAGCAATCGCCAAGATGCCCGATCCGCAACCATAGTCCAGCACGGTCACGCTCTTGGGCATATGACTATCCAGCCAGCGCAAACATAAACGTGTGGTCGGATGGCTGCCGGTGCCGAAGCCAGACCAGGATCGAGCACGATGTTAATGGCGTCCGGGTCTGACGGAGTATGCCAAGTCGGCACGATCCATAAACGAGGTGAAATAGGAGATCCAGGTTCAGAACTGTGATTGTGTCAGTCGCACCCAGTCGTTATCAGCCAAAGTCTCGATACGATATTCGGGAAGTTTTTGCAGACCGACTGCGGTGACAGCGGCTTGCAAGATGGCGACCACATCCTGGTCTTGATCAAACAGGGCACTGATACGGTTATGCTGCCAAACACCTGGAGGCGGTTCGCCGGGTTCACCAAAGATAGCCTGTTGGTCAGAAGCGAT
>CAWHOR010000056.1:0-15837 GCA_963830845.1 uncultured Bacteroidota bacterium
ACTAACTGAATTACACAGCGGTTCAATTGTTGCTGAAAGTGATGGTGAGCATGGCAGTTTGTTTACGGTTACCCTGCCTCCGTTAGCAGTTTCAGAATCGTTACTGAATATTTCTGCAGAGCCTTTGAATTATACCAATCAAAACATTGAAACAAATTTAAACTCAGATACTATGCCTGAAGAAAATGATCAGATCAGTCAGGAACAGGAACTGCCAATTATCCTGGTGGTGGAAGATGAATCTGATATGCTGCAGTATGTTTACGAGATATTGTCTCCTTCGTTTAAAGTGGTAACGGCTACAAACGGAAGAGAGGGTATTGAAAAAGCATTTGAAACTATTCCTGATTTGATCGTAAGTGATGTAATGATGCCCGAAGTGGATGGCATTGAGTTATGTAAAAAGTTAAAATCGGACAAAGACACTTCGCATATCCCGATCATTCTCCTGACAGCTTTATCGGATATGGCACATCATGTGGAAGGAATACGTGAAGGAGCTGATGTGTATTTGCCCAAGCCATTTAATTCACAACTGTTGCTGGTGCATATTCATAACCTCATCAATTCACGAAATACGCTGAAAGAATTTTATGCCAAGCGAATTTTTCTCGGTACCGGTAATTTTGAAATAAAAACATTTGAAGAAGAGTTTTTGGTGAAGCTGATGAAGCTGGTGGAAGACAATATTTCAAACAGCAATTTTAATAATGATGATCTGGCGAACCTCATGTTCATGAGTCGGTCAACCTTTTACCGGAAACTAAAAGCGGTTACAGGTATGTCGGGTAATGAGTTTATCAGAACTGCCCGATTGAATTATGCCGCAAAATTATTAGAAAGTGGTAATTACTCGGTAACAGAAGCTGCATTTGAAGCGGGTTTTAACGACATCAAGTATTTCAGGAAACGTTTTCACGATCAATTTGGAACCACGCCATCGGAGTATAAAAAGTAATAGAATTGCCCTGTAGTAATTTCAAATCATTCGTGGTTGTTGCCACGTTTGTCCCCCTATTTTGAGAAGAACAGGAACAACAGTTATAATAATTTAGCCTGAACTGATTAGCATGCCATTGCTGTCGTGAGATTTTATTGAACAACTGAATGAGCAAATCAGGTTTTGAAAAAATATTGTAATGAAAGCTTGTCTGAATAATCATAGTCTCAAACTGTTCTGTTGCTCACTCATTCTTTTTCTGCAAATCTCAATTTGCAGTGCGCAGATGAAAAATGCTGCTTGGGAAAATCCAATCATCATAGATCAAAACAAAGAAGCCCCACATGCACCTTTTTTACTCTTTGATCGAAAGGAAGACGTGCTTTCAGATGATATGAAACGTTCGCCTTTCTATCAATCTTTAAATGGAGAGTGGAAGTTTTTATACACAGCCGATTTCAGGAACAGACCACTTGATTTTTTTCAACCGACGTTAAATGATTCGAAATGGAACACATTACCCGTTCCATCGAATTGGGAATTGCGGGGTTTTGGCATTCCCATCTACACCAATATTATTTATCCTTTTCCTAAAAACCCTCCTTTCGTTGGTTACGATAATCCGGTTGGAACCTATCGAAAAGAATTTACTGTGCCTGAAAAGTGGAATGATAAAGAGGTGTTGCTGCATTTTGGTTCCATCACCGGTTGTGCATTTGTGTATGTAAACGGACAGCAAGTTGGAATAACCAAAGCATCAAAAACAGCTGCCGAATTTAACATCACAAAATATTTGCAGAAAGGAAAGAACCTGTTGGCCGTTCAGGTATTTCGTTGGCATGATGGCAGCTATCTCGAAGACCAGGACTTTTGGCGATTGAGTGGTATTGAACGGGATGTGTTTATTTATGCAGCTCCATCACTCAGCATCTGGGATTTTTATTTGAAAGCAGATCTTGATTCGAAATATAAAAATGGGTTGTTTGATGCCGATGTTGTACTACGAAAGTTTAAAACCAATTCAATAAAGGATGCGGTATTGAATATAGAGTTGCAGGATCAAACCGGAAAGATCGTTTACAGTCAAAAAAAGAAAATAAAAGTTGTCGGCGACAGTATGCAGCAAGTGTCGTTTCAAGGTAAAATTTCACAGCCAAAGCAATGGAGTGCAGAAACACCCAATTTGTATAATTGTATTATCAGTCTGCAAGATATTTCCGGTAACATCATCAACATAACAGCAGCCAAAGTCGGGTTCAGAAAGGTGGAGATCAAAAATGCACAGTTGCTGGTAAATGGAAAGAAGATCATGGTACATGGAGTTAACCGTCATGAGCATGATGAAACACTTGGTCATGTGCCAACAAAAGAGTTAATGATCAAAGATATTCAGTTGATGAAGCAATACAACATCAATGCTGTTCGTACGGCACATTATCCCAATGATCCTCTTTGGTTAAAGTTGTGCGATGAATATGGTTTGTATGTTGTTGATGAGGCTAATGTTGAAATACATGGCATGGGCGTTTTGCCGGGAAAGATCGATACCACAAATCATCCTGCATATCAACCCGAGTGGGCTCCGGCGATCATGGATCGTATCAATCGTATGGTTGAGCGGGATAAAAACCATGCATCAGTTATTATCTGGAGTATGGGGAATGAATGTGGTAATGGAAATGTTTTTCGTGATGCTTACCAGTGGATAAAAAAGCGTGATAAAAGTCGGCCCGTGTTGTTTGAGCAGGCAATGGAACAATGGAATACCGATATTGTGAGTCCTATGTATCCAAGTATCAAATACATGAAAGATTATGCAAAAGACTTAACCAAAAAGCGTCCCTTCATTATGTGTGAGTATGCACACGCTATGGGTAACAGCAGTGGTAACTTCCAGGAATATTTTGATATTATTAAATCAAGCCCGCATATGCAGGGTGGGTTTATTTGGGATTGGGTTGACCAAGGTTATAAAACTAAAGATGAGAATGGTAAAACCTATTGGGCTTATGGCGGCGACTTTGGTGCAGGTCATTTACAAAACGATGAAAACTTTTGTGCCAATGGATTGGTTGCATCCGATCGTTCGCCACACCCCGGTATTTATGAAGTAAAGAAAGTATATCAGGATATTATTTTTAAAGATGTAGATTGGAAAAAGGGAACTGTTCTTGTGCAGAATAATTTCAGTTTTAGTGATCTCTCTCAGTATTTATTTAAGTGGGAATTGTTAAAGAATGGTATCGTTGTACAAATTGATACGTTCTCTGTTAACCTGCAACCATCAACAGAAGCACAAGTGAACTTACAATTGGGCACAATAAGTGAAACTGATGAAATGATGTTGAATGTGTATGCACTAACCAGAACAGCAACTGCAGCAATTCCTGCAGCACATGAAGTGGCCCGTGAACAATTTGGAGGAAGCAGTCAACAGTTCTTTTCACAAAACCATCTTTCTTCCGGCATATTGGTAATAAGTAAAACAGAAAACAGCATCAACTTTACATCGGGAACTATCAGCGGTAGCTTTAATATCAAACTAGGAAAAATCAGCGCTTATCAATCAGGTAATCAATCGCTCATCAATACATTTCCTGAACCTTATTTCTGGAGAGCACCCACAGACAATGATTTCGGAAGTCAGATCCCACAAAAATTAGGCTTCTGGCGAAATGCACATAACCTGCTTCAGCTTGAAAACGTAAAAGTACATGAGCAAAACAAAGAAGGGTTACTGATCGAATGTGCGTTTCGCATGATTGGAGTTGATATCCCTTACATCGTTTCTTATCAACTGTTGAATAATGCTGCAGTAAAAGTTACCGCTACCATTGATCTTCAAAATAAAAAATTACCCGAGATGCCACGCTTTGGTATGCGTTTAACCTTGCCGAAAACATATGCGCATGTTGATTTTTATGGCAGAGGTCCGTGGGAAAACTATAGTGATCGTAACACAGCATCATTTGTAGGGATCTATCAACAAAAAGCAGCCGATCAGTTTGTGAAAAATTATATCAGACCACAAGAGAACGGATATAAAACGGATATTCGCTGGGTACAGTTTTACGATGAGCAGAAGAATGGCATTCAGATAACAGGGGTGCAACCGATCTGTTTCAGTGCATTGCCTTATACAACTGAGGATCTCGATCCCGGTGTTACAAAAAAGCAACAGCATCCATCCGATTTGAATGAACGAAAATTCATGTCGGTACATATTGACTTAAACCAACGTGGGGTAGGAGGCGATAACAGTTGGGGAGCTTATCCACATGCGCCTTATTTATTAACGAAGAATAAGTATACTTACAGTTATATAATTGAACCTGTTTCAAAATAAATTATATGAAGACAACAATGATGAATCGATTTCTGCTTGCAACGCTGTTACTATCATTAACCGTAACAGTAAACAGTCAAACAAGTAAAAACAAAAGACCGAATATTATTTTGATCTATACCGATGATCTCGGTTATGGTGATGTAAGCAGTTACGGTACATCGGCTATTCAAACGCCGAATATTGATCGGTTGGCAAAGAATGGTGTGCGTTTTACCAATGCACATGCAACATCTGCCACTTGTACACCGTCGAGATTTTCGTTACTTACAGGAAAGTATGCATGGCGCAAAGAAGGAACAGGTATTGCTCCCGGTGATGCAACGTTGCTGATCCCTGTTACAACAACAACATTGCCCGGCATGTTGCAAAAAGCAGGATATAATACAGCGGTGATCGGCAAATGGCATCTTGGTTTGGGAGATGCAAAAGGTATTGACTGGAACGAAAAAATAAAACCAGGACCTGCTGAGATCGGATTTAATTATTCATTCTTAATTCCCGCAACCGGTGACAGAGTTCCTTGTGTGTTTGTAGAAAATCAGCAAGTGGTGAATCTTGATAAAAATGATCCGATAACTGTAAGTTATACCGGCCCTGTTGATCCAAATGCGCCAACTGGAAAAAAGAATCCGGAATTATTGAAAATGCATCCTTCGCATGGGCATGATATGACGATCGTAAACGGCATCAGTCGTATTGGCTATATGAAAGGTGGTAATGCGGCACTCTGGAAAGACGAAGACTTTGCCGATATGCTTGTTCAGAAAGCAACTGCTTATATCACACAACAGAAAGCAAATCCGTTCTTCTTATATTTTTCAACACATGATATCCATGTGCCACGTACTGCACATGAGCGTTTTGCAGGAAAGAGTGGCTTTGGTCCGAGAGGTGATGTGTTGTTGCAATTAGACTGGACAGTTGGGCAAATTGAAGAAGTGTTGAAGAAAAATGGGTTGTTGGAAAATACATTGATCATTTTTACAAGTGATAACGGACAGGTAATTGATGATGGCTACAAAGATGAAGCTGTTGAAAAATTAGGAAATCATAAACCCAACGGTATTTATCGTGGCGGCAAATACAGTGCGTTTGAAGCAGGTACAAGGGTGCCGTTTATTGTAAGCTGGAAAGGAAAAGTAAAAGCAGGTAAAGTAAACAATGCCTTATTCAGTCAGGTTGATTTGTATGCAAGTCTGGCAAGCTTGGCAGGTGTGAAAGTGGAAGCCGGACAGGCACCTGATAGTAAAAATTATTTACCGCTGTTACTAAGTAAAAACAAAAAATCACGTGAGTTTTTAGTTGAACAATCAATTAACTCAACACTTTCGTTATTGGTTGGTAACTGGAAATATATTGAGCCTTCGAAAGGACCAAAAATCAACAAGGACACAAATACAGAATTGGGTAATGATCCAAAGCCACAATTATATAACTTAGCAACCGATCCGGGTGAAACAAAAAATCTTGCAGAAGTTTATCCGGAAAGAGTAGCCGAGATGAAACTCAGGTTAGATAATATTCGACAAAAATAATTTGTATTAAAACAACTCATGCTGAATAACGATTGCCTGAATAGCGTAAGAGATAAAAAGACAACGCAATGGTTTGCTGTTTTCTTTTCGATAGTTGTTATCAATTATGGTTGTAAAAACAATGAAAGCAAGGAGGATGTTCAGCAACAAAAGGATTCAGCTATATCCTGTATGCAACTTCCGTCGAGGTTTGGTGCCGGTGCAGATAGTTCTTCTGTTGCTTTCGGTGGTGATACTTCGTTAACTGGAATGGTATTGATTCCCGGCGGCACATATGACATGGGCGGAGATAATGAACAGGCATCGGAAGATGAATATCCAAAGCATAAAGTAGCCATTGATTCATTTTATATGGATGTTACCGAAGTAACGAATGCACAGTTTCAAAAATTTGTTGAGGCAACAGGATACGTTACCACAGCAGAACGCAAACCCGATTGGGAAGAAATAAAAAAAACAGTACCGCCCGGTACACCCAAGCCTGCCGATAGTTTATTGATTGCAGCATCGTTGGTATTTAAGCCAAGCAATGGCCCTGTTGATTTGAATAATTATTCGCAATGGTGGAGTTGGGTGGCAGGTGCTGACTGGAAACATCCTGAAGGGCCTAACAGCAGTATTAACGGCAAAGAAAATTTTCCGGTGGTACATGTTAGTTGGGACGATGCAATGGCCTATTGTAAATGGGCCGGTAAACGTTTGCCAACAGAAGCAGAGTGGGAGTTTGCTGCAAGAGGCGGTTTGAACAACAATATTTATCCATGGGGAAATGAACATGTAAATGTTGGTGCGCCAAAAGCAAATAGCTGGGAAGGAAAGTTTCCTTACTTAAATGAGCAACGTGATGCATTTTTAAAATATGCTCCGGTAAAAACATATAACTGCAACCGGTATGGTTTGTTTGATATGGCCGGCAATGTATGGGAGTGGTGCAGCGATTGGTACGATCATAATTATTACCAATCGGTAGCAAACAATACAATTGTCAATCCAACCGGACCGCAAAAAAGTTTCGATCCGCAGGATCCTTATACACCCAAGCGGGTGTTGCGTGGCGGAAGTTTTCTTTGTAACGACAGTTACTGCAGTGGTTATCGTGTTGCAAGAAGAATGAAAAGCAGTCCTGATACAGGACTTGAACACACGGGTTTCAGATGTGTGAAGGATGTATCTGAAAAGTAAAAAAGGAATGATAAGTTATGTTCAGATATTTTATCATATCACTCACATTTATTTTTATTTGTTTTGCAACAACGGCTCAAAATAAAAATCAGCAACCGAATGTGATCGTCATTCTTGCTGATGATCTTGGCTGGGCTGATCTTTCTTCTTACGGAAGTACATTTTACGAAACACCTAATCTTGACAAACTAGCTTCAAACGGAATTCGTTTTACACAGGGTTATGCAACCTGTCCGGTATGCAGTCCAACACGTGCAAGTATGATGACGGGAAAGTACACAGTGAAAACCGGCGTTACTGATTGGATCAAAGGAAGGCAGGAAGATGGGAAGGCAATGCTGTATGAAAAATTAATTGCACAGCCTACTGCTTACCAGTTGGCATTGGAAGAAAAAACGATTGCTGAATACGCAGTAGAGAATAATTACAAAACATTCTTTGCAGGTAAATGGCATTTAGGTGAAGAAGAAAAGTATTGGCCCGATTTTCAGGGCTTTCAAACCAATATCGGAGGATGGAGCAAAGGTTCACCTACCGGAAGAATCAATGATACAACAGGTGGTTTTTTTACGCCATATAAAAATCCAACCTTACCTGATGGACCAAGTGGTGAATATTTGACTGACCGTTTAACGAATGAATGTCTATCGTTCATGGAGAACAATCGCCAAACTCCTTTCTTCTTAATGTATTCGTTGTATGCCGTGCATAATCCGTTGCAGGCGCCAGCCGCATTAATAAAAAAATATCAGGCCAAGCAAAAACAACTGGGCATTCAAAACAACAACCGTTTTGCAAAAGATGAAGACTGGATGAAACATGAAAACGGTTGGAGAAGAAGATTGGTGCAGGATAACCCCGTGTATGCAGCTATGATCGAGAATATGGATTGGAATATCGGAAGGTTATTAGACAAACTGAAGCAACTGAATATTGATGATAATACGTTGGTGATTTTTACTTCTGATAATGGAGGATTAAGTACAGCAGAGGGAAGTCCAACAACAAATGGCCCGTTAAGAGCAGGGAAGGGGTGGTTGTATGAAGGAGGTGTGCGTGTGCCGTTGATCATGTATTGGAAAGGAAAGATCGTAGCAGGATCAATTTCCGATCTGCCGGTAACAACAGCCGATCTGTTTCCAACAATCGCCAAAGCGATCAATGAAAATTATCGTAAAGGAAAAAGCATTGATGGTGAAAGTATTTTACAGTTGATTGCAAAGCCGCAGGAATTTCAAAACAGGAAACTATTCTGGCATTATCCGCACTACAGTAACCAGGGTGGAAAGCCCGGCTCGGCTATTCGGAAAGGAAATTACAAACTCATTTATAACTATGAAGATGAAAACATGGAACTTTATGATGTTGTAAATGATATTGCTGAAAAAAATAATATCGCATCTGCTGAAAGGAAAACAGCCAATCAACTCAAAAAGCAGTTATTCAAATGGTTGAAGGGAACAAGCGCATTATTGCCAAATAAGAATCCATTGTATGATCCTTCTGTAATTTCAGTTTCAAAGTAGGAACACGAAGAGTTCATTTACTGCTAAGAAATATTTATATCCGTTTGTACTCAACAAAATCTGTGAATGCTTGTTGAATAATTGTTAAGTTGCAAGTATTAATTGACCGAACATTTTCCGCAAACAATATCACCTGTTTCAAACCCTGTCTGCACTAGCCTCTATTGAACTGAATACACCGCATTTTTGAAGCACTAACCCACCTGCCATCTTAAATTTTGTTGCTTACTTAGTTGTGTAATTCTAAATCAAACTAAAACTGAAACGATGCTTGTGCTAAAAAAGAATTTACCCTCTTACATTGGCTTATTTTGCCTCTTATTTTTAATGAGCCTTCAGTCATTTTCACAAACAAGAACTGTAAGCGGTACAGTTTTGAATGCAGGCGATAATACGCCTGTTGTTGGAGTGTCAGTTGTACAACAAGGCTCAGCTAAAGGAACTTCAACTGACCAGAAAGGTTCTTTCAGCCTAAGCGTAACCGGCAGCAAACCGGTGCTTGTGTTCAGTAGTGTTGGATTTCAAACCTACACATTATCATGGGATGGCTCATCTGCTATTGCCATTCAACTGGAACCTGAAGTTTCAGCCTTGCAGGATGTAGTAGTGGTAGGTTATGGTACACAGAAAAAAATTAATCAAACCGGTGCTACGCAAACGCTGAAACTGGATGATGCGGTGAACCAACCTGTAACCAATTCTTCACAACTGATGTACGGAAAGTTTTCCGGGGTACAACTTACACAAGGAAACGGATTACCCGGAGCGGATGGTTCTACCATTACGATTCGTGGTGTTGGAACATTTGGATCAGTTACCCCATTAGTGGTGATCGATAATATTCAGTACAGTGGTTTGGAAGTGTTCAATAATTTAGCACCTTCTGATATTGAAAGTATTTCAGTATTGAAAGATGCATCGGCAAGTGCAATTTATGGTGCAAGAGGCGCTAATGGTGTCATTGTTGTTACGACCAAAAAAGGAAAAAGCGGTGCTATGAGTGTTATTTATAATAGCTATACCGGTTTTCAGGAAGTAACAGTAGTGCCGAAGTACCTCAATGCTGTGCAGTACGCTACTCTGAAAAACGAAAAAGATATCAATGCAAATACATCTCCCAATCCAACCAATATCCGTTATACACCGGCAAATATTCAAACCATCATTGATGGTTCCAACCCGGATCAATATGCAAATACAAACTGGGCGAACGAGATTTTAAGAAGAGCGCCCATTCAAAATCATTACCTGGCATTTTCCGGGGGAAGCGAAAAAACCACTTACAGAGTTTCACTTGGTTATCTCAACCAGGAAGCCATTGTAAGAGGTAAATTCAAAAACGAACGTTTCAACTTAAGCTTAAATATTAATTCAAACGTAAAGAGTTGGTTAACTATTTCGAATGTAACCAATATGTACTGGACCCGCTTCAAAGGGCCTTCAGGTGGTGCTGATGCCATTACAGGTGAAACAGGAATCATCAATCAGTTTCAACGTTCGGCTCCAACTATTCCTGCCTATTATTCAAATGGTGCATATGGTATTGTTGATGGATCTTATCAATATACCAACTTCAGTTATCCTTCTACCAATCCTCTTCAACGAGGTGTGTTGGGCGATTACAGCAGTGATGATATCAATATAGCAGAACGGTTTGGAGTAAAAGTGGATTTCAACAAACAGCTTTCATTTGAAACCAGTGGTAGTGTAAACATGAGTTTTGGTAACACATCTAACTTTAATCCAACAAATACAACCTATGACTGGGCAGGAAATCTGGTAGGACAAAACGCAGTCAATAGTTTGAACAACGGAACAAGCTTTAATTACCGGTTGTTAAATGAAAACATTTTACGATACGCTAAAAAATTCGGAGACAGACATGATTTCTCTGTGCTGGCAGGACACTCTGTTATCTATAACAGGAACGATGGCTTCTCTGGTTCTTTGCAATCGTTTCCAACAAATGCTTTACAGGAGTTTGATGCAGGTGGTGTGCTCAATCCAAATGTGAATGGTAGCGCATCTGAAGAAGCGGTTCAATCGTTCTTCTCCCGTATCAATTATATCTATGATGGAAAGTACCTGCTTGAATTTAATGTTAGAAGAGATGGCTCTTCTAAATTCGGACCCACAAATCGCTATGCGAATTTCCCGTCAGCCTCTGCTGGCTGGAGAATCAGCGATGAGAAATTTATGAGCAAGATCGGTTGGCTTTCTGATTTGAAACTGAGAGCGAGTTGGGGTATTACCGGAAATGACAATATCGGTAATTATATTTTCGATCAAACCTATAATACAGGATTGGATTATTTCTTAGGCACCAATACAATTGTAAGTGCAGTTGCAGTTACCCGTTTGGCAAATCCTACTATTCGTTGGGAAAAAGTAGAGCAGTATGATATTGGTTTAGATGCCGGCTTTTTCCGTAATCGGTTATCAGTTACAGCCGATTATTTCCAACGCATGAGTTCGGATGTATTGTATGGCAACTTCCCGATTCCTGCATCAATTGGTGTTACAAGTCTGGCAGCTCAAAATGCAGCAAGCATGTTAAACAGCGGTGTGGAATTGGCAGTTAACTACAGAGGTAATTTCAAAGGTCTCAATTACAGTGTTAGTGCAAGCATGAGCAAATTTGCAGATAACGAGGTAACAGGATTAGGTGACAGGGGTATTGAAACCATCAATAATGAAAGTATCATACGGATTGGTGTTCCTTTCAATGCTTATTTCGGCTACAAAGCCATTGGTATATTTCAAACAGCAGCAGAAGTAGCAGCCGCTCCAAAACAGTTTGGCAGCAACTTTACTGCACCCGGCGATATTCAATACGCTGATATCTCGGGCCCCGATGGTAAGCCTGATGGTGTTATCAATGCACAGGACAGAACAGTGATCGGAAATCCTTATCCAAGCATGATCTATAATTTCAACACCAGTTTATCGTACAAAGGTTTTGATTTTAATGTGGTGTTTGAAGGATTAAATGGATTGGATCGTATACTTAACGACAATGGTCAGCAACCAATGCCTGATGATCGGAATAATGCACTTGCTTATTGGATCGATCGCTGGACTCCTCAGAATCCTTCTACCAAACTGCCTCGCCTGGGTGGAGTAAATAATCAAATCATCTCCGATTTCTATATTGAGGATGTATCCTACCTCCGTATGCGTAACCTGGAAATAGGATATACGTTGCCGTTACGTTTCTCAGAAAAAGCAGGTATGTCGAAGTTGCGCATCTACGTAGGCGGACAAAATTTATTAACCTTTACCAAGCTGGAGAATTTTGATCCGGAAAGGGCAAGGGGCGGTAATACCGACCAGTCAACACCTCTCTATAAAATATATACCATTGGCCTAAACGTTAAATTTTAATAGCAATGAAACAGATTATCACCATCATATTAATCCTGGCTGTAACCGGATGTTCAAAAGATTTTTTAGACCGTCGTTCGCTTGTTCAATTGGGTGATGCCAGCTTTTGGAAAAACGAGCAGGAAGCCCGCTTAGGAATCAACAGTATTTATGATGCATTACAGGATCGTGTTTTATACAGCGGCACTCTCAATGCAACAGGAGGGGCGAGTTTTCATATGTATGATTGTTTTGGCGACAATGCGTTTAACAACTACAAGTATGAAGGACCGGGAAATTTTATGGAGTCGAACATTGACCAGGCGAATCCTTTCTTTAATAACTTATGGGTTTCCCTTTATAAAGGAATCGCACGTGCAAATGCTGCCATCGAGAATCTTGAAAAAATTCCTGCAGAGAATATTTCAGATGCCAGTAAAAATTCATTTATAGGTCAAGCGAAATTCTTACGTGGGTTGTTTTATTCGCATCTGGCTGTTTATTTCCAGGAAGCCCCGTTGATCCTGAATGTGCAGAAATTAGAAGATGCATACGTAGCAAAGAATACTTACGCTGAATTGTCTGCTCAGGTTGTAAAAGATTTTACTGATGCAGCGGCACTGCTTCCGGCTTCATACCCTGCAACTGATTATGGATACGCTACTAAAGGAGCTGCCCTTGGTTTGCTGGCACGCTTTCATCTTTACAATAAAAATTACCAGGCTGTGCTGGATGCTACTACACCGATGTTGACAATGGGATATGGACTCAACTCAAATTATGCACAACTTTTTTCTGAGCAGGGCGAGTTTTCAAATGAAGTGGTTTTCTCTGTTCGTTTTAACCAGGATGTATCAAACAATGGCGAATTGTTATCTGCTACATTTTTGGGAGTTCCGAAGGTAAATTACCAGCCCATGAAAAATCTGGTGGAAGATTTTTATTGTACGGATGGCCGGCCTGCAATCTTAAGCAGAAGTCCATTAACCTATAATCCATTGTATAGTCCGGGAACTGCAGCGAACAATGCTCCGCAAAAAAATAACAGAGATCCACGCTTAACAGCTTCGGTTTATTTTAATACAGATATTTTCTTAACTGATCTCAACCGGGCATTTACAGGTAATACGGCTACCAAATACGGACTGAAAAAGTATATCCGCAAAACTTCTGTGTCAACAACTGGTATAAGTGCAGGCAATCCGGGTGGCCAGGATTTTTATGTGATCCGTTATGCTGATGTGTTGTTAATGCGTGCAGAAGCAATGATCGAATTAAATCAGTTGTCAACTGCTTATCCCTTGATTAATCAGGTGCGTGCCAGAGTAAGTATGCCCACTGTTGAATCGGTGGAAGGTGCCGGCTTAAGTCAGGATGCTTTAAGAGACGTGTTACGTCATGAAAGAAGAGTGGAACTCGCATTTGAAGGGTTGCGTTATTTCGATCTGAAACGGTGGGGTACGTTAGAGCAGGCATACCTGAGAGCAAGGGCAGTCAACCGGTCGTTCAAGGAATACGGCTGGTGCTCGCGCATCCGCGGGATCGAAATCGGGCGGTGCGGTGCGAGAACCTGCCGTCGCACACGTTCCCGTCCGACGACGGCGGCGTCGACCAGAAGTGCCCGACCGAGATCGCGATTTCCGACCGGCGCGAGGCGGAACTGGCGAAGAACGGGATCGATGCCGCTGATCCACCGCAAGAACAGCGACATCGCGGCCTTCATCGGCGCGCAGTCGCTGCACAAGCCGGCCGAATACAACGACCCGGACGCGACCGCGAACGCCAACCTGGCGGCGCGCCTGCCCTACCTGTTCGCGACCTGCCGGTTCGCGCATTATCTGAAGTGCATCGTGCGCGACAAGATCGGGTCGTACAAAAGCCGCGACCGACATGCAGGAGTGGCTGCAGGGCCTGGATCAACCAGTACGTCGATTTCAGCGCCGAAACCTCGGCCGAAAGCGGAGAAGGCCACGCCGCCCGCTCGCCGCGGCCGAGGTCGTGGTGGAAGAGGACGAATCGAACCCGGGCTACTATCCGTCGAAGTTCTTCCTGCGCCCGCATTACCAGCTGGAGGGACTTTCGGTGTCGCTCCGGCTGGTGTCGCAAGCTGCCCTCCGAGAAGGGCTGATGAGCTGCACGGTTCCCCGGGCGTTCCGGGGGGCCGCCTGAACCCGGCGGGCAACCGCCACCACGAACACTTACACATGAGGAGAGACGAAAATGGCATTTGACGCATTCTGCTATTCGGACAAGGCCGCAGGCGAAGATTCCCGGGGAAACCCAGGACGAGCGATGATCGAAGAAGAAGGCCTTCGAGATCCTGTCGTTCGAACTTGGTGCCGAGAACACGATCAACATCGGCTCGATCACGGGCGGTGGTTCGGCCGGCAAGGCGACCTTCAAGGAATTCACCATCACCAAGAAGACCGACACCGCATCGACCGGCCTGTTCAACGTCGCTGGTGACGGGCGAGCACTTCGACGACATCGTGATCGAGCTGCGCCGCGCGGCGGGTTCGGCGGCCAAGGGCAAGTCGGGCATCACCTTCATGAAGTTCGACATGCGCCTGGTGCATGGTGCAGGACATTTCGTGGTCGGGGTCCGACGGCGATGACGTCTGCGAAGAGACGGTGATCTTCCAGTTCGGCGCGATCGAGATCCAGTACTTCGCGCAGAAGAAGGACGGCAGCGATGGAGTCCGAGCCCGAAAGAGGCGATGTGGAGCCGCGTCAAGAACAACGCGTCGCTGACCGTCTGATCCTGCACCGACGACGGCGCCGCGACAGGTCGCGGCGCCGCCACGTTCCGGCGTGTGACTGGATTTGGGTCCGCCTGAACCGCGGGACGAATTGCCATGCGCGCGGAAGAGCTGCTGAAATCCGGCGATCTTGACGCCACGCTGGCGGCGCTTCAGGCCGAGGTGCGCGCAAAGCCTGCCGATGCCAAGCTGCGCATCTTCCTGTTCCAGCTGCTGTGCGTGACGGGCGACTGGAAACGCGGCGATCACGCAGCTGAAGGTGTCGGCCGAACTGGACGCGGCGGCCACGCCGATGGCGCAGACCTATCGCGAGGGCATCATCTGCGAGGTTTACCGCGAACGGGTCTTCGCGGGCGAGAAGGATCCGCTGGTGTTCGGCGAGCCGCAGGAATGGGTGGCCCTGCTGATCGAGGCGATGAAGACTTGCTGGCGCGGGCGGGCCGACCGAGGCTGCAGCGCTGCGCGACCGGGCCTTCGACCGCGCCCCCGCCGTGACCGGCACGCTGAACGGCGAGCCTTTCGACTGGATCGCCGATGCCGACATGCGGCTGGGCCCGGTGCTGGAGGCGGTGGTGAACGGGCGGTATTTCTGGATGCCCTACAATGCCATCCGCAAGCATCACCGCCGAGGCACCCGAACGACCTGCGCGACTGCGTCTGGACGCCGGTGAACATCGTGCTGAAGAACGGCGGCGACATCGTGGCGCTGATCCCGACGCGCTATGCCGGTACGGCGGAACATGGCACGGCCGGCGGAAAAGCTTTCGCGCGCGACCGACTGGATCGACGCCGGGGCCGAGACCTTTGTCGGGCGCGGGCAGCGGCTTTGGCGACCGATGCGGGCGAGACGTCGCGCTGATGGACCTGCGCGAACTGGTCATCCATCATGCCGAAGGGCCGGCGTGGTCAGGATGTACAGGGAGACGAGCTTCATCTCCCGGGCGTCGATCTTCTTGCCCAGGTACTCGGGCGTGCGGCCCACCATGAGGCCGGCGATGAACACTGCCACGATCGCGGCGATGAGCATCCCGTACAGGCCCGATCCGGTGCCGCCCGGCGACACTTCGCCGAGCACGATGTTCATGATCGCCAGTCCGCCGCCATAGGCGGTGAAGGAGGAATGCATCGAGTCGACCGCGCCCGTGGACGTACCCGTCGTGGCAGCGGCGAACACGGCGGACAT